>ONGA01000001.1 GCA_900317285.1 uncultured Bacteroidales bacterium
GAGCACAACAGCACCTATGCCATCTTCCGCCAGCTCAACAAAGACTGCTTCACCCCCGACGGCGAGATTAACCTCCCGCGTGTCATCGTCAGTCGCGGTTCGGTGGAGCTGGTGGAAATCACTTCGGCCGGCATCGACAAAGGCATCCTCACCGTCACCTTCGACAACCATATTTATGGCGGCAAAGGCTCTGACGAGTTCTTCCTCTTCGTCTACAGTCCCGCCCTTTGCACCGGTCGCCTCGCCACCCCCGTCCCACGCTCCTCCGGCCTCGTCACCGCCGTCCTCCCTCCAGAATGGCTCCACCCTGCAGAACCCACCCAAGCATTCCCACAATCGGACAATCAATCACTCCACCTCTACGCCTTCCTCCGCTCCACCCGTGGCCGCACCTCCGACACCATCCACCTCTCCCTGCCTGTCTTCCCTTCATAATAATGGTTGTTTCTAAAGTGGACATAACCACATATTTGTAACATTTTCCAATAATCCCATACTATAAACATATGAGGAAAGAGAATGTTCGGGCAATAAAACCGGCAGTAATCCGTTAACCAAATGATTATGAGTTGTTATGGCAACCAAGACCACCAAAATAGAATGGACTGACAAGACGTGGAACCCCATCACGGGTTGCACCAAGAAATCTGCCGGTTGTGCGCATTGCTATGCCGAGGTAATGGCGCGACGGCTGAAAGCCATGGGGTTAGAGAAATACCGCAACGGTTTCGGTCTGACGCTGCATGAGGATGACTTGGAGGAACCTATGCAATGGCGCAAGCCACATAACATCTTTGCCTGCTCAATGAGCGACATCTTCCACGAGGAAGTCCCCTTTGAGTTCGTTGACCGTATCATGCGCACCATCACCCTGACCCCCCAGCACCGCTACCAGATACTCACCAAACGTGCCGAACGAATGGCAGAGTATTTCTCCACAAGGCTGATTCCTCGCAATGTTTGGTTGGGCGTAACGGTTGAATGCGAAGTTTCCAAGACGCGAATTGACTATCTCAGAAAGCTGAATGCCGGCATCAAATTCCTCTCGTGCGAGCCGCTGATAGAGGACTTGGGCGATATGAACCTCGACGGTATCGACTGGGTCATCGTCGGAGGCGAGAGCGGCCCTCAGGCGCGTACCATGATGCCGGAATGGGTCATCAACATCAAGCGCCAGGTCGAGCAACAAGGTGCCGCTTTCTTCTTTAAGCAATGGGGCACTTGGGGCAGCGATGGCGTAAAGCGCAACAAACACGCTAATGGCAAACTCCTCTTTGGCGAAGTCATCCAGCAGATGCCGGAAAAGGTAGCCGTTTGAGTAGTATACAGGTTATGTAATCACACATCTGACCATTTTCGTGAATTCACGAAAATGGTCATTTCTTTATATCTCCAACCGTATTTTTCATCAAAGTCAATATCCTCCGTCTCGCACGTTGATACGAGGCGGCCTCTTTCAGTATCATGGTGGCTTGAAGATATACCTTTCGGGGTATCGGCACGAACCCATCAAAGCCGCCATCAGTTGCCATCATCGGGAACACCGAAGGGTACACCCTGTCTGTCGCCATCACGTGCCAGCGGACTTTATACACCTCTCTGCAGTCGTCAACGGTTTGAACATCATCGAGAACCTCCAGTAAGATTGGTGCCATACGTCGTTCTTTCCTCCTCTCAAAAATATGCACGACCGCCATTACGGCAACATAAATGGTTGTGAACTTGAGGCTCTGCCGTAATCCTGGAGTAAGCCAGCAGTAATCCCGCTTAGGGGGGCGGCATACCCTTGCATCGGAGATGGCAAGCATTTGGCAAGTACCAGGCAAGCATCTCGCAAGCATTTCGCAAGCATTTCGCAAGCCCGTGAGCTTGCCATATCCTTGCCTACACCTTGCCAATGGTATGCGAAATTGGGCACAAGTGCGGCAGAAGGGTAGGGCAATCCCCAGCCCTATCAGGGCGCCAAACCTTAGCCGTGGGTGTCAGCCCGCGGTATATGTGCCCCCTTCCTATACCCACCTTCTCGTGCTGGGTATTTCCCTTATTCCACCACGACTCTTCCTTTGGTGTTCCTTTGGCCCTCCTTTGGTCCTCCTTGGGTGTCCTTATCATAGGTAAACTGAATGATTCTGGGTGGATCATCACGCTATACTTGTCATGTCGACAAAAATTAATTTGTTTATGTCGTGGAAAAAGCGTAATTTTGCAACGCAAAATTAGCAAGTAATACTGGCACGAACAACTAATAAAAACGCAGATAGACAGCCATGAGCAACGAGATACAATTCATACTCTACCAGCTGCCCGACGAGGAGGGCAAGGTGCAGGTGGTTATCAAAGACGAAACCATCTGGGCCACACAGAAAGCGATGGCGCAGCTGTTTGATGTGAACATTCCTGCCATTAGTAAGCACCTAAAAAACATCTTTGATGAAGGAGAACTAAAGCCTGATGCAACTGTTTCCAAAATGGAAATAGTTCAGATGGAGGGAGAGAGGGAGGTGGAAAGAGGAACAAGTTTCTATTCTCTCGATGCTATCATCGCCGTAGGCTATCGTGTTTCTTCTGCTCGTGCCACCAAGTTCCGTCAATGGGCGACATCTGTACTCAAGGAGTTCATCAAGAAAGGTTTTGTGCTGGACGAGGAACGTCTGAAACAGGGCAATGAGGTATTTGGCAAGGACTATTTCCGTGAGCTATTGGAGAAGGTGCGCAGCATCCGTGCCAGCGAGCGCCGCATCTGGCAACAGATCACCGACATCTATGCGGAGTGTTCGTTCGACTACGACCGCAATTCGCCCACCACACGCGAGTTCTACCAGATGGTGCAGAACCGTTTCCACTACGCCATCACAGGTCAGACTGCTCCTGAGATTATCTATACCCGTGCCGACCACACCAAAGACCACATGGGCTTGCAGACGTGGAAGAATGCGCCCGATGGCCGTGTGCTGCTCAGCGACACCAAGGTGGCCAAAAACTACCTGCCCGAAGTCGAGATACGCCACTTGGAGCGTGCCGTATCCGGCTATTTTGATTATATCGAGGACCTGATAGAGCGTGAGAATGCCTTCAATATGGAGCAGTTCGCAGCCTCTGTCAACGAATTTCTGACCTTCCGTCGCTATGCCCTGTTGCCCGACAAGGGTAAGATTACTCGCGAGATGGCCGACAAGAAGGCCGAGGAAGAGTACAAACTCTTCAACCCCACTCAGCAGATCGACTCCGACTTTGACAAAGAGGTGAGAGGTCTGTTAGATGGAAGGGAGTAGCATAATAGGGTACCAATATTTGACAATCCATAAAAGACCAGAAAACGTTATGCGGAGACAACAGACACATAGGCAACGCGAAAATGCAGCGATAGGTATTGGTCTACCTTTGGACGCTGCATGTGTTGCCTTATTTTGAATAATAGATAATGGGGAAAAAGAAGAAATATACATTCATAGATTTATTTGCTGGAGCTGGTGGCCTTTCTGAAGGTTTTGTTAGAGCGGGATTTACACCAATCGCTCATATTGAAATGGATAAATATGCTTGTGACACATTAAGGACACGAGCTGCATATCACTATCTTTTGGAGAAGAAAGAGCTGGGTATTTATAAGAAATATCTCTCAGAGAAAAAAGAAGGTGAAAATGGTGAAAAGTTATGGAATAAAGTCCCCGCTACCGTTACGGACAGTGTTATCCACGAAACAATAAGTTCATCGACTATTGAGCGCATTTTCCAGAAGATTGATTCTTTGAAAGGAAAAGATTCTATTGACTTAATCATTGGGGGGCCTCCTTGTCAGGCTTATTCTATTGTAGGTCGTTCAAGAATGGGAAAATCCGTAGAAGAAGATCCAAGGAATGAGTTATACAAGTTCTATGTAAAATTCCTTGAGAGATACACTCCGAAGATGTTTGTTTTCGAAAATGTTTTGGGATTAAAGACGGCCAAAAATGGAGAACCGCTAAAAGATTTGGAACAATTGGTTCATAGCATTGGTTATGACATGCAAATGCAAATACAGAATGCTTCGGAACTTGGTGTTTTACAGAGACGTCAGAGGCTGATTATTGTTGGTTGGAAAAGAGATGACGTAAATGCAAAGGGGGAAAAATATTGCTATCCGCAATTAGAAAAAGAAAAAAAAGGCTATGCAGTATTGAAAGACCTTTTTTCTGATCTTCCCCAACGTAAAGCAGGTGAAGGGAAACTGACGGAAATAGTTTCTTATACGATGCCACTGACGGAAATGCGTTATCTTAAAGAATCGGGCATCCGAAATGATCTTTTTGAGTTCACGACGCAACATGTAGCGCGACCTCACAATGTGAACGACAGGGAGATATATTGCTTAGCTATACGGCAATGGTATGATAAAAACAAACAATTAGATTATTCCAAAATACCGTCACATTTACAGACCCACAACAATAAAAAATCATTCTTAGACCGATACTCCGTGGTTAATCCTGATGGTTGCAGTCATACAGTTGTGGCACATCTCTCAAAAGACGGTCATTACTATATTTATCCCACTCCTAATCCTACTGTGGAAACAGCTCGATCAATAACAGTGAGAGAAGCTGCAAGACTACAATCTTTCCCCGATGATTACTTTTTTGAGGGGAGTAGAGGTGCTGCTTTTAAGCAAATTGGAAATGCGGTCCCCGTGGTGTTAGCATATAAAATAGCAAAAGAATTAAAGAAGCAATTATAGGCCTATGGATTACTCACGACTCCCTAAGACAGAAGCTGTTCCTGAAGCTTCATCAATGATAGAAACCTTCAGAGCAATAGGCTATAACCTTGAAACAGCAGTAGCAGATATAATAGACAATTCAATATCTGCAGGAGCGAAGAATGTCTATATTGACAGGATTTGGGATGGAAGTAATACTGTCATCACTATTAAGGATGATGGGTGCGGAATGAACAGCGATGAAATCGTTGAGGCTATGCGCCCTGGTTCACAGAATCCATTAGAGACACGCGCAACAAGTGACTTGGGAAGATTTGGATTAGGGATGAAAACAGCATCTTTTTCTCAATGTCGAAAGTTGACCGTTATCAGTAAGAAGACTGGTTATCATTCTGCTTATTGGACTTGGGATTTAGACTATGTGGCAATGACACATAAATGGGAATTAATAAGATGGTCGCCAGAAGCCTATGTTGATGCTGTTAACAATCAATGCTCAGGAACAATGATTGTTTGGACGGACTTAGACAGGATTATTCCAATTTCAACTTCGGCAAATGATATTGGAGCAAAACAAAAGTTCTCTGATGCATGGGCAAGAGTTAAGTCGCATATAGCGATGACATTCCATCGCTTTATTGAAAGTGGTGAGATCACAATATATTGGGGCGAAAACAAAATTGACGCATGGAATCCATTTTGTCTAACTGAAAAGAAGACTCAGATTTTTCCCACAGAATCTTTGTATTTTGGTTTTCAAAAGGCTGAGGTAAAAGGTTATGTTCTACCACACAAGAATAATTTTAGTTCAGAGGAGAACTATAGAAAAGCAGAAGGGATGAACGGTTATCCAGCGGCCCAAGGTTTCTATATTTATCGCGGTAAGAGACTGTTGCTAGCTGGTAGTTGGCTTAATTTGTTTAGGAAAGAAGACCATTATAAACTTGTTCGTATCAGTATTGATTTGCCTAACACATTAGACTCTGAATGGCAGATTGATATCAAGAAATCTACAGCGACACCTCCTCTTTCTTGTCGCGAGCAACTTCGCTCCTATGCTCTTGATGTTCGAAATAAAGGAATGGAAGTTTATAGGCATCGAGGTAAGATATTGAAGAAAAAAGCTGGCGAAAATTTTCAGCCACTATGGCTTGAAAAGAAAAAGGGAAACAAATGGTCTTTTATTGTTAATAGAGATAACCAGTTAATAAAGAATCTCCAAGAAGATGCAAAAACGAATCCAGTTCCTGCAATTAACAAGTTGCTCCGAATTATAGAAGAGTCCATACCTACACCGACTATTTACGTAAAGCAATCCAGTGAAGAAGAATTGCAGAAAGAACCATTCTCGGATATGGATATATCTCTCATTAAAGAAATGTTATGCCAGATGTATGAAAAACAAACATTATCCGGCCTTACATCAGAACAGGCGAAAGCCATTCTTAAGACTATTGAGCCATTTAACAATTACGAAGAACTAATCGAAGAACTATGAATATGGAATCATATCAGAAAGCAATCGAAGTCTGCAGAACACTTATTGGAATTAAGTCTTCTGTGGTTGATGAAGACATAGATAACGCTGTCAACAGTGTTGTAATGATGTTTCCTAATCTTAGTAAGGAAATTCTCAAGGCCAAACTAATGTCGATATATAATGTTCGAGTGGAACCTATGCAGATATTGGAAGGCCGAGATAGGCGCAAACCATGGTTGATGGCTTTTAAAGCAGCAGAAACGAGCAAGTGGTCATTTTGGAATAGATATAAGTATTATCTTGAGCATCAAAAAGGCTTCGAACCGGCTACAATCCAAGGCGTTGATGATATGACAGATAAGATTTTGGACAGGTTTTTTAATCCTCGAAAAACGGACGTGATTGTTAGTAAGAAGGGACTTGTTGTCGGACAGGTTCAATCAGGAAAAACAGCGAACTACACAGGATTGGTATGTAAGGCCGCTGACACAGGTTTCAACTTAATCATTGTGTTAGCAGGAATCCATAACAACCTACGTAGTCAGACACAATTAAGGCTTGATGAAGGATTCTTAGGTTTTGATACTCAATTTGAAAGAGCCAGTACAAAGGAGACAACCAAAATTGGTGTAGGCTTAATTCCTAGTTTTGATGATGCGATAGCCAACTCATATACAACAAACGCTGAAAAGGGGGATTTTACTAGTCGCTCTGCAAATACAGCAGGCTTTAACTTTAATGCTCCTCAACCAGCTTTGCTCGTCGTGAAGAAGAATGCTTCGGTATTAAAGCGCTTGAACACTTGGCTAAATACCCATGCTGAAAACGGAAAAATAAACAACAAATCACTTTTGATGATAGATGACGAAGCTGATAACGCCTCTATTAATACAAATGCCTCTGGTGATGATCCAACAACAATCAATAAGCATATCTGTTCAATATTAGCCAAGTTTAATCGTTCTGCATACGTTGGATATACGGCTACTCCATTTGCTAATATTTTTATTCCGTTGGATGATTCAAATTTATTCCCACGAGATTTCATTATAAATCTTCCTGCCCCATCAACATATATAGGACCTGATAAGGTTTTTGGTACTTCATTAATACCAGATGATTCTAATGATGAATTATTGCCAATTGTTACCCCTATAAACGATTTCCAAGATTTTGTTCCCAATAAGCATAAAAAGGATGATGCAAAGCCGTCGTTAAATGAGGTGCCCGAATCTTTACGGCTGGCTATAAAGTGTTTTATCGTGACATGTGCAATTAGGAATCTTCGTGGGCAAGAGCACAAACATAACTCGATGTTGATTCACGTTAGCAGATTCCAATCATGGCAAAACCACATCAAAGATTTGGTTGTCAGAATTTTCAATTACTATAAGCAAGAAATTGAGGTTGGCGATAAAATGGTTCTTGAAGAACTGCGTCTGGTATTTGAGGTAGATAGAGACGTTTATAAATCATATAAGACAACAACGCAATCTATTCTAGAATCAAAATATAAGGATATAGATGATTCACTTATTGTTCATAGTTGGGAAGACGTTAAAGGCCAGTTGTTTAAAGCGGTACAGAAAATAACAGTCAAATCTATTAATGGCTCTTCAAATGATGCCTTGACATATTATGACAATAAAGAAGACGGCATTTCTGTAATTGCTATTGGGGGCGATAAGCTATCCAGAGGTCTCACTTTGGAAGGGTTGTCAATTAGTTATTTCCTAAGAGCTTCAAAGATGTATGACACATTGATGCAGATGGGAAGATGGTTTGGTTATAGGTCTGGATATGTTGACCTGTGTAGACTCTTTACTAGTAGTGAACTTAATGAATGGTATCGTCATATCACATTAGCCAGTGAGGAACTTCGTGAAGAATTTAGTTATCTCTATGAAGTTGGTGGAACTCCAGAAGATTATGCATTACGAGTAAGGAATCACCCAGGTGTTCTGCAAATTACCTCTTTGGCCAAAATGAGATATGCAAATACCGTTGAAGTGTCATGGGCCGGACGTTTAGTTGAAACATATCAATTACTGAAAGATAGAGAAAATAGACATGCTAATTTTGTTGATGCAGACAATCTATTGTGTAAGCTTGGTGAGTATGAGTTGAAAGGAAATAACTATTTATGGCGTAATGTGGCTGTTGGCAATGTGATAACCTTCTTTGAAGATTATCGTCTTCCTGCTTCAATGGTCAAGGTCAATTTAAGGGCAATAACAGATTATGTGAAACAAGTTAATAATTCTGGCGAATTATCTAACTGGAATATCGTTCTTATGAATAAGCCTACAGGTGAGAGGGAGCAAGAATACGACGGATATTTGTCAAATGGACTTGGCTTCAATTTTTTTCTTCGTGTTCCGTCTAACGATTCAACAGATCACTACTTGTTAAGGAAAAACCATATTTTGGGTAATCCTCGTGATGAATTTGTTGATTTGAGTGAAGAAACGCTTCTAAAGGCTTTGGAAGAAACTAATCAGAAATTGAAAGACAGGAATCAAACCTATCCTAGTCCTAAATTAGTAAGAGAGAAATATCGTGACGTTAAGCATCCGTTATTAATCGTCTATCCAATTAAGCCTTCACCTGATTATGTCACGAGTAACAGTGATGGGAATGAACCATTTATGAGTTTCGCAATCTCGTTCCCTCACACTAATACTGGTGTTGCGGTATCATATTCTGTCAATCAAGTAAATGATTTTGCAGATACTGAAGATATTTTTGAATCAGAAAACGACAATGTGTATGAACAAGGTTAACATGATAAAAGATATATGGCATGAGCTTGCAGATGCTTCTGTCTCAGGGGTAATTAAAAGAGCCCTTGACATACCGTCAGGTATTAAAATGTTCTGTACTTTTAAAAGTCCAGATGGCTTTTGCGGAATAGCTTTTTCCTTTAGTCAAGAAATAAATCTTGATATCTCCCCGTTTCATAGCTTGTCCGAAATAGAGGTTTCCTTATTTAAGGACAATTCTTTTCCCGACTCAAAGTTCTTGTTGATTCAGTTAGTAAATAGAGAAAGTCGTGTACGGGACATTTTTGCAGCTATATGTGAGAACATTGCTAATGCGATACAATCTGCAGCATCTGAAAAAGAAGCTGTTAAACTTGTTATAAGCCAGATGCGTAAATGGCAAGATTTGTTTTCTAAGAAGGTGAAGAATACTTTATCTGTTCAAGAACAGCAAGGATTGTTTGGGGAACTGTCATTTCTTCAGAAAATGGTCTGTTCTTCAATGAGCACAGTATGTGCAGTTCGCTCGTGGGTTGGGCCAAACATGTCTCCACAAGATTTCCAAGGTGAGTTATGGTCTGTTGAGGTAAAAGCAATAGCAGCTAATAAGTTTCCCAGTGTGTCCATAAATGGCGAACTGCAATTAGACGAGACTCCTATAGAAAAACTATATTTATATAATCTTGTGGTTGATATTGTTCCTGTTGAAGGTAAGAATTTGCCAGAACTTGTTGGTGAATTGCGGAACAGTCTAAGTCGAGACACCAACGCATTGAACCTGTTTGAAAACAAATTAATATATTATGGCTATTTCGATATAGATGTTAACGATTACCAGGAGCGTCGGTATCAAATTCGCAAAGAAAATTATTATTTAGTTCAAGGTGAATTCCCAAGAATTAAGAAAGATGATTTATTGTTAGGCGTAAGTGATGTGAGGTATTCAATAAATCTTGCCGTACCAATAGAGAATATAGTTGAAGAAAGTAGTGTCTTAAACACCATTCTGTCTTATGAAAGAAATTAGTAAATTCTATAAATCCTTGGTCCAAGAAGTTGTTACTCGACAAATAGCAAATGAAGAGGGAGACAACCAAGAACAAACCTTTACCCGTTTGTGCTTGGAACTATTGAGTGAAGCTGGTGAAACCGAAAACTCTGATGTGGCATTCTATGAGAGAGACTTAGGTACACCTAATCAGCAAAAAATAAACGGTTATGCAATTGCCGACAATTATGAAACTGTTGATTTGTTCCTGTCTATATATGAAGGTACTGAAGAGTCTGTAACAATACTTAAAAGAGATATAGATAATGCAGCAAAACGTTTGACTAATTTCTTTAGAAATGCCATCTATTCGGACTTTGGTAATGAGATTGAAGAATCTTCTTCAATATTCGAATTTGTAAACACATTAGGAAACTATAAAGAGTTACGAGAATCGTTAGTTAGAGTAAATGCTTTTATTCTTACGAATGGAACTTATAAGGGAGAGATTCCTGCAAGCAAAGAGATTTGTGGTTATAAAATCTATTTCCGAATCGTTGACATCAATTATCTATATCAAATATCAGAGCAGTCGCATGCTCCAATATTTATTGATTTCAAGGAAGAAGGATGGGAAGTGCCATGTCTTCACGCTACATCAAGCAATCCAGATTATGAAGCGTATGTTGCTATCCTCCCAGGTAAATGCTTGTCAAGTTTATATGAACGATATGGAGGACGTTTGCTAGAACAAAATGTCAGGTCTTTCCTTCAGTTTACTGGAAAGATAAATAAAAAAATTCGAGAGACTATAAAAGAAAAGCCACACATGTTCTTAGCGTATAACAATGGAATCGCAGCCACAGCAGATGCCATGGATTTAGATGAAAAAGGTTGTATAAAAAGTATATCTAATCTCCAGATTGTAAACGGTGGACAAACAACAGCATCCATATACCATACAGAAAAGAAAGATAAAGCGGACATTTCTGAGATTTTTGTTCAAGTAAAATTCTCCATCGTTAAAAAGAAAGACGATTATGCAAATATTGTCTCAGATATATCGAAGTATGCAAATACTCAGAATAAAGTAAATAACGCTGATTTCTCTGCAAACAATTCCATCTTGGTTGAACTGGAGAAAGTGTCTCGATATGTTATGACACCTATTACACCAGAAAGGTCTATGCAAACATATTGGTTCTTTGAACGTGCTAGGTCGCAGTACAAAAACATCCGTCAGAAGGAAGGATTTACCAAGTCAAGGCAAAAAGCATTTGACTTGAAATATCCAAAAAATCAAATGTTCACAAAAGTGGAATTGGCAAAATACATCAACTGTTATGAGGAAGTGTATGAAGGAAGCAAATTGGTAATAGCACCCCATATAGTTGTTAGAGGTTCCGAGAAGAATTATGCGCAGTTCATTGCCAAGAATCTGCCTTCTAGTGCGAAGAAAGTTACTAATGTGTATTTTGAGGATACTATAGCCAAAGCTATTCTTTTCAAAGCCGCAGACCAGTTGTATGGAACTAAACGAACAGGCAACAATATAGGTGAATTGAAATCCGTTGTAGTTCCCTATACCATAGGTTTGATTAGTCATTTGACAAGTGGTCGAATTGATTTGTATAGGATATGGAAGAATCAGAAGGTTTCAGATGCTCTGTCTAAATTAATCTATTCGCTGATGCTGCAAGTTAACCCGTTCATTATGAAGATGTCACCATCAAATAACTATTTAGAATGGGCAAAGAAAGAAGAGTGCTGGCTTGCTGTACGAGATAATAAAGATTGGGAGTATGATTTGGATTCTATTGAAGATGATTTAATAGACCCAAATCATCCGGTGGTTAGAAAAGTTACAGTAAATACATCTGTAAATGATAAGTCTGAGCATGATTTGAAGATAGTCAAATCAATACCATACAAGCTTTGGCTAATAATTGCGGATTGGGGTGCAGAGTCTGGAGAATTGAGTCTAAACTTGCAATCCAAGGCAAGAGAGATTGCTAATGATCTAAAGTATAATCACAAATTATCTTCAGCTAATGTCGCTCGTGGAATGGCTATATTTGACAAGGTATGTGAAGAGAATTATGAACTACTTGAAGAAATCGACAGATTACGTGATGAAGAGCAGGAAGAGAAGGATCTGAAAGCAAAAGAACGCAATACTGTCAAGAATATTAATATCAATGAGGTTGATATTGACATTGAGTTAGTAAAACGAATGGTTGAATGGGACAGGCACCATCGTGTTTTGGAGAGTTGGAAGTTTAAAGTCATGCAGGATGTCGCAATTGGCCTAAAGCCTTTGAATGAAAAGTTGAAATGGGGATTCAGATTTAATCTTAAGACTTTGCTCTTGCATGGTTTTGATGAATTATAGAAAGAACATTATTAATAAGCGTTTCTCAAATAAAAAAAGCAACCTTAACATAGTCGCAATAACCATGATTCAAAAACTGGTCATAAAGAATTTTCGTTGTTACGAGAAAAGCACGATATATTTCAACGACACTTCCATTCTAGTTGGAAAAAACAATGCAGGGAAGTCAACATTGATTGAGGCGTTGAAAATCATTTCTTCAATAACAAGGAAGTACCGTGCTTTGCGTTTTGTTACACCTCCCTATTGGGTTTCAAATGTTGATACGTATGGGGTGTCTCCTAACGTCGAAAATATGAACATTTCGGATCGTGGTATTTTTTATTTGTATGGAAATCCTCCTGCTATTATTGAGGCTCAGTTTTCTAATGGTACTTCAGTTAAAGCATATGTTGGTGAAGGATTAGCAATTTTTGCCTTATTGTTTGACGAAAATGGAATACCAATACACAATAGTAAAGAGGCAAAATGTGTAGACATCCCGATTGTTGAAGTACTCCCGCAAATATCAGCAGTTCTTGATTCCGAAAAGGTCATAAAGAAAGCAACTGTTGATGGTAACAGGTCAACTCGTCTCGCTTCCCGCAATTTTAGGAATCAACTGTTTTATTACAAAGAAGCATTCCCGGCATTTAAAAATTTAGTAGAATCCACTTGGGAGGAACTGCAGGTCAAACCCGTAGAATCCGTTTTTGTAAATGATGGACAGTTGCTTCAGTTTTTTGTTCGTGTACGTGCATTTGAAGCAGAATTGGGCTGGATGGGGCATGGGTTGCAAATGTGGATTCAAACAATGTGGTTCATTTCCCAATGTCCAAGTAATTCGATAGTAGTACTTGATGAACCGGATGTCTATATGCATGCCGATCTTCAAAGACGTTTGGTTCGGTTGATAACCCCCATGTTTCCGCAAATCATTATTGCCACCCACTCGCTAGAAATCATCGAAGAAGTTCCGTCCGATTGTATTATTCCCATCGATTCTCTTAAACGTAAAATAAATTCGATTGGTGACGAAACGGCTCTCTATACCATTTCAGAGGAACTCGGTTGCCCCCTAAATATTGACCTCGCTCGTATTTTTATATCGAATCGCTTTATTATTTGGGATGGGGGTGATTCTGACAGGGCAATATTATCAGCCTTTCAATCTGTTCTTTACCCCCAAGACTTACATCCATTAATAACATATCCTAAAGCATATGTGGGAGGTTGGAACGACTGGGAAAAGAGCATTACTATTGCAAGTATTTTTTCTCTAAATAAAATACCTGTAGAATTATTTTGTATATCCAATTCTGGATTTCATACAATAAAAGAAATTCAGGAACGAGAGGAAGATGCTTCGTCTCGCGGCATAAATCTTCATGTGTGGACAAAAAATGAGATCGACAATTATGCCATCAATATAAATGTCATTTGTAGATATCTGGAAGCCGTGAGCCGAACGGGTGAAGTTAATAAAATAACGATTATTGAGAAAATCAAAGAGATTCTTTCTTCCTACTATAAAAAGATAGAGAAAGCAGTATGCGGCGAAGATGGAAAGACAAAAGATAACGAGGTTTATTTCCGTCTTGATGAACCATTGAATATTATTTCAGGAAAAGCCTTTTTTAAAACTCTTTCGACATGGACATATAAAGAATTTGGCGTACGAATTAGCGCCAGAAAGATTGTTCCATACTTCTCGGAGAATGAAATACCTCAAGAAATAAAAGATGTTATTGAATCTCTAATGAAGGGAGAAAAATTCAAACAGAGTGAATATAACGAATTGTAAAACGTATACTCACGACGATTATTGTCAATATGACCGACACGATGACACCTGAGCAGCGGCACCGATGCATGTCGCACATCCGCAGCAAGGACACGAAGCCTGAGCTGAAGGTGCGGCGGTGGCTGTGGAGTCACGGGTACCGCTATCGGCTCAACGTAAAGAGTGTGCCGGGGAAGCCGGATATCGTGATGCGGCCCTACCGCACGGCGATATTCGTGAACGGATGCTTCTGGCATGGACACAAAACCGAATTGAAAATTGAAAATGGAGAATTGAAAATTATCGGCTCGTGTTGCTGCAAGATTCCGACGACGAACCGGGAGTTCTGGGTGGAGAAGATTCGGAGGAACCAAAAGCGCGACCAGGAGAACTACCGAGTGCTGCAGGAGAACGGATGGCAGGTCATCGTTATCTGGGAATGCCAACTGAAGCCCGCCCTCATCGACCACACCATGCGCGAGGTGGAGCTGCTGCTGAACGAGAACATGCTGTCGCTGTACCGCCACCACGCACCCATCCCATACAGCAACGACGAGGAGGAGACGCCTCTGCCAATGGCTGCTGAATCAAATCAAACTTAGAGAATTTCAACGAAGATGCAAGAAAAAGCCCCACCATTTGGCGGGGCTTTATTGTTACAATATTTTAAGTATTAAATCATGCTCTCGTCGAGGGTGCGCTCGATGTACTCGCGGTCGATGTGCTGGCCGATGAAGACGAGATTCTGCATGCGGTCGCCGTAGTATTCATCCCAGTCGCGCTGCAGCCGCAAGCATTATGAGTATCAACCGTCTAAAGGACATACTTCTTTTGGGATCAGTCCTTGCGGATAGGCTCCGACGTCAATCCGACGCCGAGTTTCTTGAAGATTTTGCGGTCGACTTCGCTGGTCATCACAGTGGTGTGCATCTGGCAACCGTCGAGGAGCGGCAGGCAGTCGAGGGCGCGGCGGCAGTTGTCGTCGAGGAGGCTAAGGATGGAGAGCGTCACCAGCACCTCGTCGGTGTGGAGGCGCGGATTGCTGCCGTGCAGCATGTTGACTTTGGTGTGCTGGATAGGCTCTATCATCTTCTGCGAGATGAGCTTGACGCTGTGGTTGATGCCTGCAAGGTGCTTGAGGGCGTTGAGCAGCAGGGCGGCGCAAGCGCCGAGCAGGTCGCTGGTGGTGGCTGTGATGATGGTGCCGTCGGCCAGCTCGATGGCGGCAGAAGGAGCATTTTCCTTATCGCGGCGCTCCTTGGCGGCCACGGTGGTGCGGCGGTCATCGGTACTGATCTTGGCCTGCTTCATAAGCAGGGCTATCTTGTTGATTTCGCTGTCGGTGGCTTTGCCGTTGGCGTAGTCGCAGAGGGTGGTGTAGTAGCGGCGGATAATCTCGTCCTTGGAGGCCTTGCAGCAGACGTCGTCGTCGCAGATGCAAAAGCCAGCCATGTTGACACCCATGTCGGTAGGCGACTTGTAGGGGTTCTCACCGTAGATACCGTCGAAGATGGCGTTGAGCACGGGGAATATCTCGATGTCGCGGTTGTAGTTGACGGCGGTCTTGCCGTAGGCTTCGAGGTGGAAGGGGTCGATCATGTTGACGTCGTTGAGGTCGGCGGTGGCAGCCTCGTAGGCGATGTTGACGGGATGCTTCAGAGGAATGCTCCAGATGGGGAAGGTCTCGAACTTGGCGTAGCCGGCCTTGATGCCGCGACGGTTCTCGTTGTAGAGCTGGCTGAGGCATACGGCCATCTTGCCGCTGCCGGGACCTGGGGCGGTGATGACCACCAGCGGGCGTGTGGTCTCGACGTAGTCGTTCTTGCCGAAGCCGTCGTCGGAGTCGATGAGTTCGACATTGGTGGGGTAGCCCTCGATAATATAATGATAGTAGGCCTTGATGCCCATGCGTTCGAGACGCTCGCGGTAGGCAGTGGCGGAGGGCTGGCCGCTGTAGTGGGTAATGACGACGCCGGAGACCAGGAAGCCGCGCTCCATGAAGACCTCGCGCAGACGCAGCACGTCCTCGTCGTAGGTGATGCCGAGGTCGCCGCGTTTCTTGTTCTTCTCGATGTCGACGGCGCTGATGACGATGACGATTTCGGCATCGTCTTTCAGCTGGGTGAGCATCTTCAACTTACTGTCGGGCTGGAAGCCGGGCAGCACACGACTGGCGTGGTAGTCGTCGAACAGTTTACCGCCAAATTCAAGATAAAGCTTATTGCCGAACTTGGAGATGCGCTCCTTGATGTGTTCGGACTGTATCCGCAGATACTTCTCGTTGTCAAACCCGTATTTCATATTGTTGTGTTATTAAACTTCAGGGGATAGTGCCGTAGCTTCTGTTGCCGGTCACACCAGGCACTCGTCGAGGGTGCGCTCGATGTACTCGCGGTCGAGGTGCTGGCCGATGAAGACGAGCTTCTGCATGCGGTCGCCGTAGAAGTCGTCCCAGTCGCGCTGCAGCTGCTTGTCGCGTTCCAATGCCTCGCGGAGTTCGGTGGGGGGCATGGTGGCGAACCACTGTCCCACGTCGCGCAGGCTCACCTGCTTGCCAGCCTGCTCGAAGAGATAGCACTTGTCCCGCTCGTCGTCGAAGTAGCAGATGCCCTTGGCGCGGATGATGCCCTTGGGCCAACGGTTTGCCACCCAGTTGTCGAAAGCGCGAATGTCGAAAGCGCGGCGGCGGTAGTAGACATAGGTGCCGATGCCATACTCCTCGGCCTCGCCCTCGTCGTGATCGTGATGGTGGTGGTGCTCATGCTCGTCGTGGTCGTGGTGGTGATGGACGTCGGCGCCGCTCTCCACCTCCTGAATCCATGTGGCAGAAGTAGCTGTGGCGTCGAAGTCGAAGAGGTGCGTGTCGAGGATGCTGTCGAAGTCCACATCGCCGTAGTTGCATTCGACAATCTCGGCCTTGGGCTGGAGGGTGCGAACAATCTGGCGCGTGCGTCCCAGTTCCTCGGGTGACACCTCGGCGGCCTTGTTGAGGAGCACGATGTTGCAGAACTCAATCTGCTGCACCACGAGGTTCTCGATGTCATCCTCGTCGAGATTAGGCCGAGTGAGCTGCAGACCTCCCTCGAACTCGTCGCGCATGCGGAGTGCGTCGACAACGGTGATGATGCAGTCGAGACGCGGCATCACATGGAAGCCTGTGGCGACCCGCGGGATGGAGACCAGGGTCTGTGCGATGGGCTCGGGCTCGCAGATGCCGCTGGCCTCGATGACGATATAGTCGAAGCGCTCGGTGTTCGCGATGTCGCGCAGCTGGTCGATAAGGTCGTTCTTGAGGGTGCAGCAGATGCATCCGTTCTGGAGAGCCACGAGACTGTCGTCGGTCTGGTTGACGATGCCGCCCTGCTGGATGAGGGTGGCGTCGATGTTCACCTCGCCGATGTCGTTGACGATGACGGCGAAGCGTATGCCGCGGTTGTTGGAGAGGATGCGGTTGAGGAGGGTGGTTTTGCCGCTACCGAGGTAGCCGGTGAGCAACAGTACGGGTATTTCGTTCTTGTTATTCATGAAGGTGATGTTTTACTGCATAAAGACATAGCGCACAATGTTCGAGCCCATGCGGAGGGCTTTCTGGCGCGTGGCCTGGGAGTCGTTGTGCACGTCGGGGTCCTCCCAGCCGTCGCCGAGGTCGCACTCCCACGTGAAGAAGCAGACGAGACGACCCTCCCAGATGAGGCCGTAGCCTTTGGGGGGCTTGTTGTCGTGCTCGTGGATTTTGGGCAATCCGTTGGGGAAGTCGTATTTCTGATGATAGATGGGGTGGCTGAAGGGGAGCTCGACCCATTCGAGTTCGGGGAAGACACGCTTCATCTGAGGCATGACAAAGTCCTTCAGGCCGTAGTTGTCGTCGATGTGGAGGAATCCGCCGCCGATGAGGTAGTTGCGGAGGTTCTGGGCCTCACGGTCGGAGAAGACCACGTTGCCGTGACCGGTCATGTGGAGAAGGGGATAGTTGAAGAGTTCAGTGCTGCCGACGTCGACGGTGGCGTACTGCGGATTGAGACCCATCTGCTGGTCCTGGTTGCAGAAAGCGATGAGGTTGGTGAGTGAGGTGGGGTTGGCGTACCAATCGCCGCCACCGCCGTATTTGAGTAGGGCGATTTGGGGCTGGGCATTTATTTGTCCGAATAATCCGAGTAATCCGAGTAATCCGAATATTCTGAGTTTTTTCATCGGTCGTTGATTAGGTTAAAAGCTGTGACGGCGTAGAGGGCGGCGGTCTCGGTGCGGAGGCGGCTGGGGCCGAGGCTCACGGGCTGGAAGCCGCATTCGAGGGCGAGGGCTATCTCCTCGGGGGAGAAATCGCCTTCGGGGCCAATCAGCACCACAGCATCTTTGCCGGGCGTCAAGGCTGTCGCCAAGGGGGTACGGGGCTTGTCGGATTCGCAGTGGGCGATGAATTTTAATTGAGAATTGACAATTGACAATTGAGAATTGAGCCAATCGCGGAGGGAAACGGCGGGGTGGATCTCGGGGAGGAGGGTGTGGAGGCTCTGCTTCATGGCGCTGACGGCCAGCTTCTCGAGACGGTCGGTCTTGAGGAAAGTGCGCTCGGAGTGGTCGCAGTTGAGGAGGGTTATCTCCCCCACCCCAATCTCGACGGCCTTCTCCACGAGCCACTCCATGCGGGAGGGATTCTTGGTGGGGGCGACAGCGAGATGAATGGAGAATGGAGAATGGAGAGCTGAGAATTCTTGCTCTGCCGCCTCTATGACGCAGGCGCGGTCGTCGGAGGTAACGATGCGGCAGCGGTAGAGGTTGCCGCGGCCGTCGGTGACGTTCAGCTCATCGCCCTCGCGGAGGCGGAGGACACGCACGGCATGGCGGCTCTCCTCGGCATCGAGGGTGCAGAAGGCATTGGGGGTTATATCTTTACAATAGAATAGCTGCATAATTATTAGTAGTTAAGTAGACAGTAGTTAAGTAGTTAAGCCAATAGTATCGTATTCGTTAAATAATCATCCCGCTGGCGACGACGAGGTGGGCGTCGCGGTCGTAGATGGTGGCGTACTGGCCGGCGGCGATGCCCTGGATGCGGTCGGCGCTCTCTATCTCCACCAGCCCGTTGGGCAGGGGGCGAAGCACACCGGGGTGGAACTCCGGCGTGTGGCGGATCTTAAATTTTATCTCCTGCTCTGCGAAATCTCCCCATATATCGGTGCTGAGGTAGCGGAAGCCCATGAGGGTTACCTTGTGGCCGTGGGCGGCGTCGGGGTCGTAGCCCTGGGAGACGTAGAGCACATTCTCGTCGATGTCCTTGCGGACGACGAACCATGGACCGCCGCTGAGGAAGAGCCCTTTGCGCTGGCCGATGGTGTGGAACCAGTAGCCCTTGTGTGTGCCGAGCACCTTGCCGGATTCAAGTTCCACAATCTTTCCCTCGCGCTCGCCGAGGTAGCGGCGGATGAAGTCGTTGTAGTTGATTTTGCCGAGAAAGCAGATGCCCTGCGAGTCCTTGCGGTCAGCACTGGGCAGATGGGCGGCATGCGCCACTTCGCGCACCTCACTCTTCATCATGCCGCCAATGGGGAACATCAGCTTGCGTATCTGTCTGTATTCCAGCTGCGAAAGAAAGTCGGTCTGGTCTTTGATGGGATCAACGGCGGTTGATAGGAACGCCGTACCGTCGATGTCGGCAGTGCGGGCATAGTGGCCGGTGGCGATGCGGTCGTAGTCGTGGCCGCGCCTGTCCTCGAAGGCACCGAACTTGATGAGTTTGTTGCACATCACGTCGGGGTTGGGGGTGAGGCCGCGGCGGACGGTCTCGATGGTGTAGGAGACGACGTTGTCCCAGTATTCCTTGTGGAGGTTGACTTCCTCGAAGCGGCAGCCATAGTGACGGGCTATCCATTGGGTAATCTCGATGTCCTCCTCGGCGGGGCAGTCGATATAGCCTTCCTCATCTTCCATACCGATGCGGATGTAGAAGATGTCAGGCGTGAAGCCCTGTTCCTTAAGCAGGTGCACCACGACGGAGCTGTCGACGCCTCCCGAGACCAGTGCTGCGATGTTCATTGTTGTTAGTTATTTCGGGCTGCAAAAATACAACTTTTTCCAGAGATAAAGGTGGTTAAAGTAGTTAAGGGTAGTTAAAAGAAGTTAAAGGGCAAATGAATCAAAAAAATCTTCGTACCTTTGCCGGTGCAAAACGTAAGGAAAATCCATGCGAAAATCAAAATAGAGGCTGATTATCAGATAGATAATTATGAACAGCATTGATTTTCAAAACAATACATCGCTTTAATTCACAGAAAACTATGTACGGTAGGTCTATGCTAGGTCTATGGTACCTCTATTGTAACTCTATGGTAGGTCTATGGATGATAGTATGTCGCTCCTATGTCGCTACCTAGTTTCTACCTTGCAAAAAGTCAACTAGCGGAGGGTCGACGGGACTTGGCGAGAACGACGATGGAGACGGACGCCAGGACGAGGAGAATGCCGAGGAGTAGGCGCAGGGTGAAGGGTTCGGCAAAGACGAGGACGCCGATGAGGACGGCGGTGGTGGGCTCGAGGGCACCTAGGATGGCGGTGGGCGTGGAGCCGATGTATTTGGCGGCATAGACCATCATAACGAGTGCCATGATGGCCGGGACTATGGCGAGCCAGGAGACCCAGAGCCACGCCGTGGGCGTGGGCGGCAGCATGAGCGGCTGACCGCTGAGGAGGGCAAAGAGCGCCATGCCGACGGCACAGTAGAGGAGGACGTAGAAGTTGATTTTGAACGACGACATCTGGAGGGGACTCTTGTCGACGACGATAATGTAGAGGGCATAGGTGAGTGCCGACACGAGGACGAGAATCACGCCTCCGAGGTGGAGTGCGCCGGTGCCGTCGCCCCAATAGAGGAGGAGCACTCCCGCCATTGCCAGGACGATGGAACTGACGGTGGAGAGGGTGATTTTCTCGCGGAAGAAGAGTGCCATGATGGCAGCCGTCATGACGGGGTAGGTGAAGAGGATGGTGGAGGCGACGCCAGCGGGCATGAGGCGGAAGCTGAGGTAGAGGGTGAGAGAGGAGCCGATGAAGAGGAGGCCGAGGGCGGAGAGGGTGAGGAACTCGCGGCGGTCGACGCGGAGGCTTTCCCTACGGAAGAGCATGACGGCGGCGATGATGAGCCATGCCAGGCCGAAGCGGTAAAAAAGCACCGAGGGGGTGTTCATCCCCTCGGCGTATAGGTTGAGCGCCCCCAGCGGGTTGGTACCGTAGCAGACGGCGGCTCCGATGGCACAGGCTGTGCCTATGAGTTTCTTGTTCACAATCAATCGGGTTGATCGCCGAGCCAAGCGTTCTTCGCCATGGTGCCGTCGGCGCGCATGGTGTAGGTCGAAGCCTCACGGCTGCTGGAATGGCGGCCTTCGAAGAGTTCGTCGGTGGCGACGGCAGACATTTTCTGGACAAGGTCGGCGCCGTTGGGGTTGTTGCGCAGGAGGTCGTGGATGTGGCGGATGCGGTCGGCCACGGTCTGGACGTCGTTGTTGTTCTCGAAAGCGCTGCGAGCGGGAGATTCCTGCACGGGAGCCACGGGTTTGGGTTCCACCTTGGGTTCGGGCATGACGGCCACAGGAGCCTCGAGCACAGCGGCTTCGGCTTCGGGAGCCACCAGGCTGATGCCAGAGACGAGGTCATCGTTCTGCATGGCAGGTTCGGGCATCTGGGGGGCAGGCTCGTCGGCTTCCTCGTCTTCGAGAACGAAGATGTTCTTCACGGGAGTGCTTTCAGCCTTGGGAGCCTCGGGGACGAAGATGGGGGCTTCGATTTTCACTTCGGCCTTGGGAGCTTCGGCGACCTCGGGCTTGGTGATGATGAAGGGTTCATCCGCGGCCTTGGTCTCGGCGGGAGCGGGCTTGGGTTCGGGCTTCACGGTGTCTTCGGGGAGACGGATGACCTTGGGAGTGTTGTCGGTGGAGGCGGACTTCTCGAAGCCAGTGGCGATGAGAATGACCTTGAGCTCGTCGTCGAGGCTGTCGTCGGTGCCGGCGCCCCAGATGAAGTCGGCGCTTCCGTTGGTCTTCTCGAGGATGTAGTCGGTGATTTCGGCCTGCTCGTCCATGGTCATCTCGTGCTCCTTGGAGTAGGAGAAGTAGAGGAGGACGTTCTTGGCGCCGGTGATGTCGTTGTCGTCGAGGAGGACACTGGTGGTGGCGGCGGTGATAGCCTCGAGGGCACGGTTCTCGCCCTTGCCGGAGCCAGCACCCATGAGGGCGGTACCGGAGTGCTCCATGACGGTGTTGACATCCTGGAAGTCGATGTTGACGTAGGCGTTGTTGGTGATGATTTCGGCGATACCCTTGGCGGCGGTAAGGAGGACGTCGTCGGCCATGCCGAAGGCCTGCGACATGGTGAGGTTGCCGAAGGAACGGAGCTTGTCATTGTTGATGACGATGATGGAGTCGACATGCTGGCTGAGCTCCTTGATGCCTGCGAGGGCCTGCTCACGGCGTTTGGCGCCTTCGAAGGAGAAGGGCAGGGTGACGATGGCGACAACCAGGATGTTCTTGGTGTCCTCGTCGTCGAGCTCGATGCTCTTGGCGATTTCGGCGATGACGGGAGCCGCACCGGTGCCGGTGCCGCCGCCCATACCGGCGGTGATGAAGAGCATCTGTGTGTTATGGGAGATAGCGTCGCGGATGTCGTCAGCCTTGTCCAGAGCGGCTTTGCGAGCCTTTTCGGGCTTGTTGCCTGCGCCGAGGTCGCCCAAGGAAATCTTGTTGGGGACGGGCGAGGAGTTGAGCGCCTTCATGTCGGTGTTGCAGACGATGAAGTCGACACCGTTGATACCTTCACGGAACATGTGGTTGACAGCATTGCCGCCACCGCCACCGACACCAATCACCTTGATGTAGGAAGACTGCCCCTTGGGGGAGTCGAAAGCGAAGAAAGTGGCCGGCTGGGCGGACTGATTAAAAGAATTTGTGTTATCTTCCATGTGCTTGTATTTTTCTATCTTATTGATTATGAGTACAAATACAAAATCTTACTATATTTGTTTTGCAGTGTAAAATTACTAATAATCATTGAGATACGATTGCATGTACGCGAATAGTTATCAACTCTGTTATCAACAGGTGGCGGATAGTCAGGAAAAAGAAGCCGCCCCCGAGGGAGGGAGCGGCAGGAGATTTTCTATGCGCAGGGGATCAGTCGTCGATGCCTTCGTCAAAGACCTGGCCGAAGAAGCGTCCGATGACAGACTGGAAGTTGTCGCCGCCGGATTTTTTCTTTTCCTTGTCTTTCTTTTTCTTCTTTTCGGGTTCGGGCTGCTCGACGGGTTCGGCAACGGGTTCGGGCTCGCTGCCCATGTTGGCGAAGATATCGATTTTGCCGTCGTTCATTTTCTCCTCGGGCTCCTGTTCGCCGCGCTGTTCGAGTTCGGACTGCTCGATGCCGTAGAGCACGAGGCCGATACCGGTGGCGTACATGGGGTGCGCCAGTTCGGGGAAGGAGACACTGTCGGGCGAGAGATGCTCGTTGGGCACGCCGATGCGGGTGTCGGTGGCGGTGATGAGCTCGCAGAGTTCCTTGATATTCTTGAGCTGTGCGCCGCCGCCGGTGAGGGTGATGCCGGCGATAAGCTTCTTGTTATAGCCCGAGAGGCTTATCTCGTAGGCCACCTGCTCGAGAATCATCTTGGTGCGGGCGTTGATGATGCCTGCAAGCGTCTTGACATAGATTTCGCGTGCCGCCTGACTGCGGATGCCGGGGATGGAGATGACATCGTTCTCGGAGACTGCGGAGACGAGGCAGGAGCCGAACTTGACCTTGAGGCTCTCGGCCTGGCGCTTGAGGATGTTGCAGCCCTCGCGGATGTCGTTGGTGATGGCGTTGCCGGCGAGCGGGAGGACGGAGGTGTGGCGGATGATGCCGTCGTGGAAGATGGCGATATCGGTGGTGCCGCCGCCGATGTCGACCATGGCGACTCCAGCATCACGGTCGCTGTCGTCGAGGACAGCTTTGGCGGAAGCCACAGGTTCGAGGACCACGCCCTTGATGTGGAGACCTGCATCCTGGACGGCGTACTTGATATACTGGAGATTCTGGACGTTGGCAGTGACCATGTGGAAATCGGCCTCGAGAGTCTTGCCGGCGACGCCGACGGGCGACACCTCACGGCTGAGGGCTTCGCGGTCGACAATGAACTGCTGGGGGAAGATGTGGATAATTTCCTCACCGGGCTCGAGCATGGTGTTGTATTGCTCGGCCACGAGGCGGTCGACATCCTCCTGGGCGATGAGGCGGTGGTCGGTGGGAATCATGACGCTGCCGTGGGAGGGGCGCGACTTGATGTGCTGACCGGCGATGCCTACCCATACCTCGTCGATGTCGACATCGGCCTGGTCGGCGGCTTCGCCCACAGCGCGACGGATGGATTCGGCGGTGTCGGAGATATTCTTCACGACGCCATGCTCGACACCCTTGGAGTCGGTCTTGCCGAAACCGAGAATCTTGACCTTGTCGTTGTCGGTGCGGATACCGACGAAGCAGGCGATTTTGGTGGTACCAATGTCGAGACCTACGATAATTTCATTTTCCATGACTGTTATGTTTTATTGATTATTATTTCTTTGTGCAGACCACCTGGTCTTTGAATTTGAGGCTTATCTTGGAATAGGTGTCCCATCCGGCGCGCGGCATGCCCTTGCGGTAGAAGGCAAGGAGGTTGTCGAACTTGCTGTCGAGGTCGTCGGGCGAACCGAGTTCGATGACATGGTCGCCGATTTTGGGAACCATCATGAGGTCGCCGTTGCGGAGAACATAAATCTGGTCGATGAGGGCGAGGAACTCGTCGTGGCTGTCGAGCCATGCGGCGAGGGTGACCAGCGACTGCATCTGCGAGTTGAGGCTGTCGACGCGAAGAGGCTCGGTGAAATCACCACCTGCGACGAGAACATTGCAGTCGCCGCGCGGAGAGACCGGGAACACCGCCCCTGCAGCGTCGAAATAGTACTCGCGGGGGCCATAGAAGAGACGCGCTATGGGACGGCGCTGCTCAGCGCGTACCACGACTTTGCCGCTGACAGAAAGCGAAGCGGAGACATTGTCAAGATAAGGCACATGCGCCGCTGCCGCTGCCACACGGTCGCAGTCGACCGACTTGACAAGGCGCTGGAGGAGGTTGGGATAGCCAGCCAGGATGCTGTCAACCACCACCTGGCTGCCCACCAACTCAGGGGTATGCCCGTAGCGTATGGAGACTTCGACCCCCTGCACCTGGGACCGCGAGCGCGAGATGTTGGCGACAATGACCAGCAGGGCAAGCAGGACGGCTCCGGCGAGGATGAACAGTATCTTGACTGAACGCTTGAGGGGTTTCATAACATTTGTTCTCTAAGGGTGTTTTCCAAACGTGGCACAAGGCGGTCAATATCTCCGGCTCCGAGAGTCAGCACCACATCCGGACATAGGGCGGGAACCAGCTCGAGAACCTGGTCGGGGGTGCAGAGATACTTCGACATGGAGTCGATTTTGCGGAGGACCATGGAGGAGGTGACGCCGAGGATGGGTTTCTCGCGGGCAGGATAGATGGGGAGCATGACAATCTCGTCGAGCGTGCCGAGCACACGGGCGAAATCGTCGGCGAGGTCGCGCGTGCGGGTGTAGAGATGAGGCTGGAAGATGCCCACGACGCGCTTGCCGGGATAGAGGTAGCGCACAGACTCGATGGTGCGACCGATCTCCTCGGGATGGTGGGCATAATCATCGATATAGACGAGATTCTTCTCACGGATGCGGTAGTCGAAGCGGCGACGCACACCTGAGAAGGTCTTCAGTCCATGACGCAGTTGGAACTGGTCGAGACCGCAGCCCAAGGCGACAGCCGAAGCGGCGACGGCATTCTCGACATTGACCAGCGGAGCACCGTCGAGCTCGAGGTCGAAGAGGACGCCGTCGGGAGTGCGGAGGTCGAAGAAGATGTTGCCGTTATAGTTGCGGACATTGATGGCATAATAGTCGGCCTCGATGCCACGGGCGGTATAGGTATGGATATTGGGATTGGTTAAATGGGCCGAATGAGCCGAATGGGCATCATCGTCGTGATGGTCGTGATGATGTTCATGACCATATTCGACAAAAGGCTCGCCGTCGAGGGTGCGGAAGATATTCTCCTTGAGGATGAGAGCACCGTCGGAGTCAACCTGGTTGGCAAACTGGAGGTAAGCCTCAAGCATGTGCTCATGAGTGCCATAGATGTCGAGGTGGTCGGGGTCGGTGGCGGTGATGACGGCAATATGGGGATGGAGTTGGAGGAAGGAGCGGTCGTACTCGTCGGCTTCGACAACGACGTATTCACTGTCGGGATTGACAAGGAGGTTGCTGTTAAAATTCTTGCTGATACCGCCAAGGAAGGCGCTGCACCCGCAAGGGGCGCCGTTGAGGAGGTGCGCGATGAGGGTGGTGGTGGTCGTCTTGCCGTGGCTACCGGCGACTGCAATACATTTCTTGCCGTGTGTCAGTTCACCAAGCATTTGCGAACGCTTCTCCATACGGAGACCGCGAGCGACACACGCCTGGAACTCGCGCGTATCGGCAGGGACAGCGGGTGTGTAAACCACCAGGTCAACATCGGCAGGAATGAGGTCGGGGTTGTCCTCGTAATGGATGGCGATGCCCTCTGCCTCAAGTTCAGCCGTCAAAGGACTAGGAGTGCGGTCGTAACCTGCCACACGGTCGCCACGACGGTGGAAGAAGCGCGCCAAGGCGCTCATGCCAATACCTCCTATGCCTAAAAAGTAGTAGTTCATTTCTTTTCTTGGGTTTCCTATATCTCTAGTTTTTGCCAATCAGGTCAAGCTTTTCGAGGTCGCTCAATTCTTTTGGGGTGGAGGCAGCCTTGGGTTTGACAACAAGCGAGGCTATCTGGTCGACAATCTTGTCGGCTGCATGACGCACCGCCATGCGGCTGATAGCGACGCTCATCTTCTGCCGACGCTCGGGAGAGTCGAAAAGCTCCTTGACCGTGGACAGACCCTGGCTGTTGCAGTCGGCATCCTTGACCATCACGGCAGCACCGCGATCGACAAGGGCGAGTGCATTCTTGGTCTGATGATCCTCAGCGACATTGGGAGAAGGAATCAGCACTACCGGCTTGCCCACAAGACAGAGCTCGCTGATGGCAATAGCGCCAGCACGCGACACCACGATATCGGCGGCGGCATACGCCATATCCATACGGCTGATGAACTGGTGCACCTTGACCCACTCGGAAGCCTGGGCACGTTCTACGGCAGCCACAGCTTCGTCATACATCCAACGACCCGTCTGCCAGAGAATCTGGATACGGTTCTCGCGGAAGAAATGGAGGTGATTGAGCACCATCTCGTTGATGCTGCGTGCGCCGAGACTGCCTCCCACAGAGAGCAACACCCGACCATCGGGACGCAGGCCAAAATGCTCGCGACCTTCGGCCGTGCTGACGTTCATCTGCTCAATATCGGCACGCACAGGATTGCCTGTAAAGACAATCTTCTCGCGCGGGAAGAAGCGGTCCATTCCCTCGTAGGCGACACATATCTTGCAGGCTTTACGGGCGAGAATTTTGTTGGTAAGACCAGCATAGGAGTTCTGCTCCTGCAAAAGAGTCTTGTAGCCCATGGCGGCAGCGGCCTTGAGAGTAGGCTCGCTGGCGAAACCGCCCACACCCACAACAATGTCGGGAGCGAAATCCCTGATAACAGCCTTCACCATCTGGCGGCTCTTGAGGATGCGGAAGGGAAGCTGGAGATTCTTGACGATATTGGCCGGGGTGAGCTTGCGTTGCAGACCTGCGATGGGCAAACCTACAATCTTGTAGCCTGCCGCAGGCACTTTCTCCATCTCCATGCGTCCTTCGGCACCTACAAAGAGAATCTCAACGTCGCTCCAACGAGCCTTGACGGCATTGGCAATTGCCACTGCGGGGAATATGTGTCCGCCGCTGCCTCCACCACTGATGATTATTTTCATATTGCTTGACAATTTTGATTGCTTAACTGTTTAAAGGTTCCAAAGCCGGATTGGCAGGCTCTTCAGTTGCCTCTGCCTCGGGAACGGGAGCATCCTCTTCTTTATAGACATCGGCGGCCACCGACTGGATAACCCCCAGACCGCAGCCAAGGAAGAGATAGGCGGTACCACCATAGCTTATGAATGGCAACGTCTGTCCAGTGACAGGCAGCACACCCACCGCCACACACATGTTTGCCAGTGCCTGGAGATAAATCATGGTACCGAAACCCGCTACGGTGAGGGCTCCGAAACGGCCCTTACACTTCCACGAGAGGCGTATACACCGGAAATAGAACACGCTATAGAGTACAAATACCAGCAAACCGCCGATCATGCCTGTCTCCTCGATAATGATGGCATAGATGAAGTCGTTGTGTGCCTGTGTCATGAGGCGGGCATGAACAGTGTTGCCGGGGCCCTTTCCCACAAGACCGCCACGGGCGATAGCCATTCGGGCCATATTCTCCTGTGAGAGTTCATCGGGATCGGGATTTATCCAGGAATAGATGCGGTGGCCCCACGTGGAGGAACGTTCGAGAAGCTGTTCCTGACGAGGTTCGTCTTGTCCTGCATACTGGCTTTTCTCATACTTCATATAAGTAATCCCCAGTCCAATGCCCACCAGCAGCAATCCGCCCAACATGAGACGCCACCACCAACGGCGGTTGACACCTCCGAAGAGCATCATCAGGTAGCAGGAGAGGAATATCAGGGCAGCCGTGGAAAAATTCTCGGGCAACACAAGGACAACCACCAAAAGGATATAGATGAGCAACGAGAGAAATGACCCAAGGTCTGCCACCTGTTCTTTCTTGAGTGCAATGACACGTGCCACAAAAAGGACAAGCATCACCTTGGCGACTTCTGAGGGCTGGAACTGTCCAACGACAGGCATCCTCACCCATCGTCCTCCCATCATCAGCACCACCGCCAGCATCACCACCGAAATCCAGAATCCCAGCAATGCAAAACGGGAGAAATAGCGATAGTTCACATGAGAAGCGGCAATAACCACACCCCAGGTGGCGACCACGATGAGAAGATGCTTGAGAAAGAACCCTGCGGGCGATCCGCCCCCCGCCATGGAATAGGCGAAGAGTCCGATGGAACTGTACACTTCCACCAACGACACAATGCTGAGCAGCATAAACACCACCCAGATTGTACGGTCGCCACGGAACACCTTGGATATCTTCATAATTTATAATTCGTTTACTTCATGACGGAACAATTCGCCCTCGTCGCTGACGGGGACACCATTGTCGCAAGCAGGGGAATAGAGTACTTTCACGTCGTCGGCCTCATAAAGACAAGCTTTCTGCAATGCCGCCGCCATGGTAGGACACGCCTCGATGACAGGGATAACGCCACCGAAGGCCTTTCGGAGCCGCTCGCTGTCGCCACCCAGGATAAGGAGCATGCGCACCTTGCGCAACGCCGGGGGTACCAGACGGCTGTAGTCGGCATCCTCCACTGGAGCATCGGCAATCCATATCAGACCACCCTGGATACTCTCGAGGGCGTACCAAGTGGAATTGATGGAGCGGGAAGCAGCGTCGTTGATATACTCACGTCCGTAGACACGAGCCACAAATTCCATACGGTAACTCGTTTCCTCGAGCCGCTGGAAACAGGCTCGGAGAGATGCGTTGCGCATAGCCTTCAGGCGTTGGGTATCAATACCCGCCAACCCGGTGTGCACTCTGTCACGCCCCTGCTTTGCCAAAGTTTCAATAGTCATATCGTGTTATTGCTTAAATGTGTTAAAAAGTTAAGAAATTCCTCTTTTAATCTTTTCCTCCCTTAATCTTTTCCTCTTTTAATCTTTCCCTCTTTCAATCTTTTCGCCTTTTATCTCAGTTTCAGTGTCGAGAGGGTGAAAATTGCCAGCAGAATGGCAATAATGATGAAACGCAGCACCACCTTCTCCTCTGCCACACCCTTCTTCTGGTAGTGGTGATGGAGGGGAGTCATGAGGAATGGACGCTTCTCGACCGGCACCATCTGGTCGGGGGGCAACTTGTGCTTGCGTCGGTAGAACTTGCAGTAGGAGGTCTGGATGATGACCGAGAGATTCTCGACCACATAGATGCCGCACAGCACCGGCAAGAGGAGCTCCTTCTTGATAAGCACTGCGAAAACGGCGATGATGCTTCCGATGGCGAGCGAGCCAGTGTCGCCCATGAAAATCTCGGCGGGATGTGCATTGAACCACAGGAAGCCCAGGGTGGCTCCCACAAAGGCGGTGCTGAACACAGCAAGCTCGCCGATATTGGGAAGATACATGATGTTGAGGTAAGTCGCCATCACAACGTTGCCGCTCACCCATGCCAGCAGTGCCAGTGCGCCACCGTTGACCGCTGCCACACCCGTGGCGATGCCGTCGATGCCGTCGGTGAGATTCGAGGCATTGCTGATGGCGGTGACGATGAAAATGATGATGAGCACATAGACCACCCATATCAAATCGTGCGACCAGGAGCCCAGCCATGTGACCAGCCAGGCATAATCGAACTCGTTGTTTTTCACAAAGGGAATGGTAGTGGTGGTGGAGCCGCTGATGTCGGGATGATGGATGATGAGCAAACCCACCACAAGGCCCAGGAGCACCTGCCCCAGCACCTTGTATTTGCCGGGAAGACCCGCTTTGCCGCGGGTTTTCTTCAAGTAATCGTCGAGGAATCCCACCATACCCATCCACACCGTGGTGCCGAGCATGATGAGCACATAGATGTTGTCGAGCTTGGCGAAAAGGAGCGTGGGAATGATGATTGCCGACAGGATGAGCAAGCCGCCCATGGTGGGAGTCTGGCTCTTACGGCTGGCGCCCTCGAGCCCTAATTCGGTGCGGACCTCATCCATCATGCCGAGACGGTTCTTCATCCAGCGGATGAAGCGCTTGCCGAGAAGCAGCATAATCAGCAGCGAAGTCACCATGCTCGCCGCCGCGCGGACAGAGATATACTGGAAAGCACCCGCTCCCGGCACATCCATCGCCTTATCCAACCAATCGAAAAGATAGTATAACATAATTCTTATTATAAGATTAAAAGACGAATTTCTTAACTCATAACTCTTAACTCATAACTCTTAACTCTTAACTCTCAACTCTCTCTCCACCTCCTCGACATCGTCGAAATGGCTTCGCACCCCGTTCACTTCCTGATACTTCTCGTGCCCTTTGCCGGCAATGAGGATAATGTCGCCTTCCCGGGCCATCATGCAGGCTGTGCGGATAGCCTGACGGCGGTCGGTGATGCGGACAGTGTGACAAAGCTGTTCCGGGGAGAGACCCGCCTCCATGTCGTCGAGGATGCTTTCGGGATTCTCGCTGCGGGGGTTGTCGGATGTGAGCACCAGCTTGTCGCTGCCCTTCGAGGCTATCTGTGCCATCTCGGGGCGTTTGGTCTTGTCGCGGTCGCCGCCGCATCCCACCACGGTGATGAGCTGCTGGTTCTTTCGGCGGATATCGTTGATGGTGCCTATCACGTTCTCGAGGGCGTCGGGAGTGTGGGCATAGTCGACGATGGCGGTGATGCCCTTGCCGCTGACATACTGGAAACGGCCGGGAGCGGGCTCGAGGAGCGTCAGCAAACGCACCGCTTCCGCGGGCTCGATACCCGACAACACGGCGGCACCGTAGATGGCCAGGAGGTTGTAGGCGTTGAAGCGCCCCACCAGGCGGCTCCACAATTCGTTGCCGTTGACATTCAGATGCATCCCTTCGAAGCCTTCCTCCAACACCCTGCAATGGAAATCGCCCAGGTGGTTCAGGCCGTAGGTGTGCACCTCGGCGCGGGTGTTCTGCACCATCACCCTGCCGTTCCTGTCGTCGACGTTGGTGAGAGCCCATGCCGACGGGGGGAGGGCGTCGAAGAAGCCCTTCTTGGCGGCGATGTAGTTGGCCATCGTCTTGTGGAAGTCGAGGTGGTCGTGGGTGATGTTGCTGAAAATGGCACCGGAGAATTCCAATCCCGCTATGCGCTGCTGCACCACGGAATGCGAGCTCACCTCCATGAAACAGAACCCACATCCCGCCTGCACCATGCGGCCCAACAGCCCGTTGAGCTCGAGGGCGTCGGGAGTGGTGTGACCCGTGGGGATCTCCTCTTCGTCGATTTTGTTGACGATAGTGGAAATCAGGCCCACATGATTGCCCGCCAGGCGGAACATGCGATGCAGCAGGGTGACCGTGGTGGTCTTGCCGTTGGTGCCCGTGATGCCTACCAGCTTCAGCTGCCGCGAGGGATGACCGTAGTAGTTTGCCGCCGCTTCACCGAGGGCACGGTCGCTGTTGTCCACAACGACATAGGTGACACCATCGGGAGCTCCCTCGGGGATGCGCTGGCAGAGAACGGCGACAGCCCCCGACGCCACCGCCCTCGCGATGAAGTCGTGACCGTCGACCTTCGTTCCCACCTGCGCCACGAAGAGGGTTCCGGCGGTGACTTTGCGGGAGTCGAACTGAAGGTCCTTCACTTCGACCTCTGCCGGGCCCTGCAGACGGCATTCTATTCCTTTTAATATATCTTTCAGTTTCATACTTTTCCTCTTTTAATCTTTTCCTCTTTCAATCTTTTCCTCTTTCAATCTTTTCCTCTTTCAATCTTTCTCTTACTTTAAATTCAACACCACACGCGAGCCTCTCTTTGCTGTTGCACCACCCTTGGGCAACTGCGACCGCACCTTGCCGTAGCCGTTCACGCTGACGCGATAGCCAACCGAATGCAGCAACTCGACAGCATCCTTTGCCGTCATGCCGTAGCAATTGGGCACACGCCCTTTGACGGGTGCGTAAGGCTGATAGGTTGCCTGCGTGGAATCGGTGGCGGCATGGTAGCAGACCCACTGGCTTTCAGGGTTGGAGGTGACATAAGGCTGCTTCACCAGCTTGTAGACCTCCATCAGCTCCTTCTGACTGCCCTTCTCCAGTATGGGGCGCTGCTGCGCTTTGGCACTGTCGTCCTCCAAACGGGGCCATACCGACTTCACACCGCCTTCGCTAAGGCGCTTGTCGACAGCCACCACACAGTCGGAAATGGACTTGAAGACCAATGCCGCCTGGCGTCCATAATAAGGTATGTTCTCAAGCACCACAAGACAGGTGTAGCGGGGATTCTCCGAGGGGAAGAAGCCGCAGAACGAGGCATTGTAGCTGTGCTTGTTGGCATAACTGTGGACGGCGGTACCCGTCTTGCCAGCAATGCCGTAGGTGCTGTTCCTGATATTGTTGCCCGTGCCGCGTTCCACCACACTTTCCAGTATCTCGCGCATCAGCAGGGCGCTCTCGCGGCTGCAGATGCGCTCGTTGAGCACTATCGGCTTGTTCTCCAACAGTTTCTCGCCACGCAGCACCCCCTTGCAGAACTGGGGTTTCACCATGCGGCCGCCAGCGCCTAGGGCATTGTAGAAAGTGATGAGCTGGAGGGCCGAGATACGGGTGGAATAGCCGTAGCAGAAGTTGAGGAAGTCGCGGTTGGAGGCATGGAGGTCGTTCACATAGGTCTTGTACTCCTGTGCCTTGACGTCGGGATGCAGCTTGCCATAGGGGAACATGCGCTCCACGGTGTGGCGCAGGGTGTCGCGACGGGTGTTGTAGTACATCCAACCCAGTTCGCACATGCCGACATTCGACGACTCTTCCATCACCTCCTTGACACTCAGAGAGTCGCGCTTCTTGTGGGAGTCCTTGATTTCACCGTACTTGCCGCCGAAGTTCTTGTAGTAGGCCTGGACCTTCAAGGAGGTGTCGATATGGATGGCGGGGTCGTTGAGCATGGCGGTAAGAATGACTGTCTTGAAGGTGGAGCCCGGCTCGTAGACGTCGCTGACTGCCACATTGCGGTCGCGCACCTCGAGGTAGTCATGAGCGAAAGTGTCGACGGCCAGATTGGCGCATGCCAGCACATAGCCAGTCTCCATTTCCATCAGGATGGCGCAACCTGCCGTGCCGCCGTACTGGCGCAGGGCTTTGCGCAGCGAACTCTCGGCAATGTCCTGGTAGCGGGTGTCGATGGTGGAGACTATGCTCAACCCGTCAATCTTATTCTGCACCACCACGGTGTCGACCGTCTCGTTGTCGGTGCGCTGCGGGACTTCCTTGCGTCCGCGCGGTTCGTCGGGCAGCCAGATACCCTTGGTGAGGCGGCGGCAGTTGAAGATGCCGTCCTGGCCGCAAAGGATAGAGTCGTAGTAGCCTTCAAGACCGGTATAGGATTTGCTCTCCCATTGATTGCGAAAGCCTATGGTGTTGCCGGCCATGTTGCCGTAGATGTGTGCACGGACCTGACGGATGACGCTGCGGCCGTCGACCTGCTTCACCACACCGGCTTTCCATCCGGGCAGGCGGGAGATCTCGAGCCATGTGGAATAGGGCACGCCGCGCTGGATGAGGTAGCAGCGGCTTGCCTTTGCCTTGGAGCGCTCATTGACCATGCGGTCGTAGAAGTATTGTTTGGATTTGGAGGGCACTGCCTTGTGGAGCATCAGGCTCACGGTGTCGACATAGCGCTTGAAGCAGGAGTCGACGATGGAGCCAGTCTCCTTGGCGGCATGAGTGCGCTTGTCGAGGACGGGCTCGCCCTTGGCATCCAGCTCGACGCCATTGCGGAGGTCGAGGTAGAGGTCGCACTCGGTGACCGTGGTGGCGAGGATTTTGCCGTCGCTGGAATAGATGTTGCCGCGACGTGCGGGGTCAGTACGGAGACCTGCCTCGCGCTTTCCGCCGCGGGCGCGCCACTCGTCGCCATGCACCCACTGGATGCTGGCCATAGCGGCGAAGACGGCGATCCCGCCGCCGAGAGTCAGCAGCAGGTAAAGGGCGGTCATGCCCTTGGTCATCCTCATATTCCTCTTATGTTCTTCTTTTTTCACTGTTCACTGTTTACTTTTCAATCTCGTAGGGCGGACCGCTGGTGATACCCACACCGGTCTCGGAGAGGTCGTCGGCGATGTGGGAGATCTTGACGCTCTCCTGATACTGTTTCTGCATCTGGATGCGGTGTTCGCGGAGGTCGTTGATGCGTTCCATCGTTGCGATTTTCTCGCGGCTGAGGCTTTCCACACGGTAGCGGTTTGCCACTAGGAGGAGGAGGAAGAACAGGCAGAGGAGCAGCAGAGGGATCTGGCGGAGCACCATCTTGTCGGCCAGGATGTCGCCGCCCAGTACTTTGGCGACGCCGCGTGCCGCGCGTCCTCCCCTACCCTTGCTTTCCTTGGGCATGTCGTCGCGCTCGACCTCGTCGTTGGCGAAGAGGGCAGCATCAGCAGCGGCACTGGCTTCCGTTTCGGAAGCGACGCTCTCCTGACGCTGTTCCTCGCTCTCGAGACCTTCCTCGACGACCTTCTCTCTGAACCTGTTTCCCATATACTATATTATAATGTCTGTTTTTTTATGTCCACTTTCTCTGCGACCCTCAGGCGGGCGCTGCGTGCACGGCTGTTGGAGGCCGTTTCGGCGTCGGAGGCCTGGAGGGCACCGCGGCTGACGGGCTTCATGGGCGACAGCACGTTGCCGTAGAAGTCCTTCTCCACCTCGCCGTCGAAGTTGCCGCTGCGCATGAAATTTTTCACCAGACGGTCCTCAAGCGAATGGTAGCTGATGACCACAAGGCGCCCGGAGGGCACAAGGACCTCGGAGGCCTGGACAAGCATTTCGCGCAGGGCGTCCAACTCGCCGTTCACCTCGATGCGCAAGGCCTGAAAGAGCATTGCCAGGTATTTGTTCTCCATGCCGCGGGGCAGGTGGTGGGCGACGGCCTCGCGGAGGTCGAAGGTGGTGACGATTTCCTTCTGGCCGCGGGACTTGACGATGGCGCGGGCCATCTGGCGTGCGTTGGGCAGTTCGCCGTAGAGCTTGAATATGCGTGTCAGGGCGTCCTCGTCGAGGGTGTTGACGAGGTCGCGTGCGGTGACGTCGGCACGGCGGTCCATGCGGAGGTCGAGTTCGCCGTTGAAGCGTGTGGAGAATCCCCGTTCGGCGACGTCGAACTGGTGGCTGCTGACACCGAGATCGGCGAGGATGCCGTCGACCTGCCTGACGCCGTGGAGACGGAGGAAGTTTCTGAGGTAGCGGAAGTTCTCACCGATGAGTGTGAAGCGGGGGTCGTCGATGGCGTTGGCGCGGGCGTCCTCGTCCTGGTCGAACGCCAGGAGGCGCCCCTCGGGACCGAGGCGGTCGATGATGGCACGGGAATGGCCGCCACCGCCGAAGGTCACGTCGACATAGACGCCGTCGGGGCGTATCGCCAAGCCCTGGAGGGATTCGGCGAGCATCACCGGCACGTGGTACCGGGAGGTGGTGGATGGTGACTGGCTAGTGCTCTCCATGGTTGTCGACTCGGCTTATGCCCAGGAGAGACTCGGCCTTGGCGGCGTAGTCACCTCCGGTGCTGTTCATACGGTCGTAGGCGGCACGGTCCCAGAGCTCGATGAACTTGCCAGTCGATTGAAGAACAATCTCTTTCGCCGAAGCAATGAGGTGCTTCTGTTCTGCGGGGACAAGGAGGCGGTCGTTCGAGTCGAGCTCGACGACGTTGCCCTCGGTCAGCTTGCGCAGGATGTCGCGTTCCTCACGGCGATAAGGGTTGAGCATGCCTTGGAGTTTCTCGACTTCCTCCCTGAAACTGGCATAGGTCCACAGCTCCAAACACTCGGCATAGACACTTTCGCGGATGACGAAACGGCCGTCCTCGGTCTCCAACTGCCTCTTGAGGGCAATTGGGAACTTGAACCGACCGTTCGAGTCCACCTTACAGTACTCTTTACCAAGTATTAACGCCATTTTTACCTACTATTTTTCAGGTTGTAAAATTACGAAGAAATTTCCAATTTCTGCCAAAAAAATCCTTTTTTTGTTTTTTTTAACCAATTTTTGTTGTTCATAACTTAAAACGGAGGTTTTTGAAAAAAGTTTCACTTCGGTGGAAATATTTTTTCTTTTGCCCGAAAACAGACGGGATGCGGGGTGCGGGGCGGGGGTGACGTCGGGCGGGGGGAGGGCGGCGGGGTGCTGTTGAAAACTTTTTTTCGGTGGAGGGGTGTCCTATGTAGGAGAAAAAAAATGTCCTATGTCGGGGAGACCAAAGGAGAAATTTCTCCTATGTCGAAAAAATTCCCTCCTATGGTTGTACTACCATTCTCCTATACTTCTCCTTGGGTTCTCCTATGATGCGTATATGATGCGTCTATGATGCGTCTATGTCAGGGGGAAAAATGCGGTGGGACGGGGCGTTGTTAATTTTTTTTCTCTTTTCTCCATTTGATATTTTTATAATAATTTGTATATTTGTGCACGAATTAAAAATCATTTAACTCACACAACTACATGTCACACAAAGGTTTGCACAAACTCTTATTGATATTCGGGTTTTTATTCCCGTGGATTTCCCCTCTTTCGGCTCAAAACAACCGCCTCATGCTGCTCAACGAGGAATGGGACTCCTATAGCCAAACCAGCAACCGCCACGTCAACGGCTGGGACTTCTGCAAAAGCGGCATCAACGACCCATCCATCGTCCAGCGCGGCAACCTCCATGCATTCCTTAGCACTGGTTCCTCCGCAGGCAGCGGCACCACCATCGCTACCCCCTGGCTGGACCAGATAGCCGACACCTTTTCCTTCTACATCTATGGTTCCACCCTCAATGGGCACACCGCACAAGTGGAGTTCGGCTTCATCCCCGACAATGCCACCATCTCTGACCCCTCCGACATCTGCACCTGTTTCATCCCCTACGACACCGTCAACCTCTCTGTCTCCAACCAATGGCAACGCACCACACGCGACATGCGCCCCTACTACGCCATCCACGGCACCACCCATCGCCTCGCCATACGCTTGATTAACAGCTACGACCAGAAAATCTACCTCGACGAAATCCGTGCCTGGATACCAAAAGGCAATACCTCCACCTGCCCGGAAATCACTTCTGCAAGTCGCGACTTCTGGGCAACATTCATATACAACACCCACGAAACCTACAACTATCTCAATCCAGGAGAATTGCGGCTCACCGCCCTGAGCACACAAGACTGCGAACTGGATATCTACGACAACCTAAACGGACATTACACCACACAACTGAACGCTTCCAACAATCACTATACAAGAAGAGTGGTGGGCACCAACGCTTCACTGCCCGTGGCAACGGTGTACGACGGGGGCTATCACATCACATCGACAGAAGACATCTGGCTGTATGCCACCAATTATGTGCAAGAGACACAAGACGTGGCAACCGTCATCCCCACCTCGGTGCTTGACACCCACTACATTGTGCAGGATTATCCTGCGTGGCAATTTGGAGCACAGGTGGCTTTTGTGGCCACGGAGGACAATACCGTGCTGACAATGACGGTGCCGTGCAACATCCAAGGCACCACCATCACCGCTGGCACAACACTGACTCCCACACTGATGCAGGGACAGTCGTATCTCTTAATTAGCAACGGCAACAACTCTTCCTTCTCTGGAATGGAAGTCTCTTCCAACGGGAAGCCCTTTGCAATGTTTCAAGGCGGCCGCCGCGTCAAAGTGCCCACCAACGGGTCAAACAGCGACCTTCTTTTCGAGCAGGCGCTTCCACCCAGCCAGTGGGGAAATGAATTCATCGTTGCCGGCGTCACTGGGCAGTCGGGCAAATGCTATATCCGTATCACCTCCGCAGAAAACAATTGTTCTGTCTCCATCAACGGGGCAACGGTCACCAACCTCAATGCAAGACAAACATACGAGACAACCATAACTTCCACAACGGGAAAACACATTGTGACCTCCAAGCCCTGCTGTGTCATTCTCTACTTGGCCAGCAACACTCAGGCTGGTTATGAAGGCGACCCCTCCACCATCACCATACCCCCAGTGAACAAGGGAGTGTGCAGCAGCCGTTTCCAAACCCATAATTCTCCAAAAGTAGAAAACAACAGACACAAGGTCACCATTATCTGCGATACGGTGTGGAGCGACTTCATGCTGCTCGACGGGGATCCCTTGCCGAGCACAAATTCACTCATTGACGGGTACAAGATGTATCAAATCACATTACCCTATTCATCAGCCAACAATGGGATTCATCATGTGGAAAACAGCCATGGACCCTTTATAGCATATGCCTATGGCATGGGCTACGAATGGGAGAGTTACGCTTTCCCACTCGGCTTTTCATTCAATCCCGTCATTGCCAGGATTCACCGCGACACTGTCGCCTACTACGATAGCGTCTGCCAGGGGCATGCCTACAACAGCAACGGCTTCAGTATCGGTGCGGACGTGACGCAGGTCGCCGCAACCCTCTCGCGGATGGATTCCACCGTGGTGGACGACACCGTCATCCACTACCGCAGCCTCACGCTCACTGTGTTGCCCACGCCCAACGTGGAGATTCACCAAACGCTTCCCCCAAACGGAAGTCTTAACTTTGCCGGCACGACCATCACCGATACCGGCACCTATGTTTTCCACCTCACCGCCGCCAACGGCTGCGATTCAACACTGACCCTCCATGTGTATGCCCACGATGGCACCTGCCCGAACAACACCTCTGCGGGCCGCGACTTCTGGGTGATGTTCCTCTACAATCACAACTATGGTACAGGATTTCTTACTGAGGAGCAGCGTCTCTACTTCCTTGGCGACCAGGCCTCCTCTGTCACCATCAGCAACAACAACTCCGGAAGTACCTCCGCAACCCTTTCTTCCCCCTCCTTTTCTGCCACACAACTCTGTGGCACCAATCAACAGATAGTCGGCACCGTCTATGAAGGCGGCTACCACATCACCTCCTCGGAGGATATCTGGGTCTATGCAGACGATTTTATCGATTGCAACCAGGATGTCGCTACCATCCTCCCCACCGAAGCTCTCGGCACCCACTACATTGTCCAGAGCTACCCTTCTACCAACGACTATGGAGCTGAGGTGGGATTTCTAGCCACACAGGACGGCACCACACTCTCTTTTACCGTCCCCTGCGACGTCCTCGGTACCTCCATCACCGCCGGCACCCCGCTCACAATCACCCTCAACAGCGGACAGACCTACATGCTTATGGCTTCGGCTGGCGGAAGTTTCAGCGGCATGGAAGTATCCTCTAATGGAAAACCCTTTGCGCTCTTCGTGGCTGGCCAAAACACCGCCGTTCCTCTCGACGGCATCGGCCGCGACTATACATACGAGCAGGCGCTGCCTGTCAACCTTTGGGGCACCGAATTCATCGTCTCCAGCACCATACAGCAGAACTACAACCGCCTTCTGATTACAGCCTCCGCCGACGGATGTATAATAATGAAGGACGGCACTCCCCTCGCCGGACCACTCGCCGCTGGTCAAACTTGGGAAGGTGTCATGCCTACCTCCACCCAGTGGCATCTCACCGCCTCCTCACCCATACAAGTAATCCTCTACTTCGGTTCCTACCAGACAGTCGGCAACATCGGCGATCCCTCGGCCGTCACCATTCCGCCCCTCAACCACGGCATCTGTGATGCCAGGTTCATCAGCATAGGCACTCCCGAAATACCTTCCAGCAACCACTACATCAACATCATCTGCCATCAAGACCTCGACGTTGGTCTTCAACTCGACGACAGTCCCCTCCCCACAAGCGAAATCGTCGCCACCCTCGGCGACTACCGTTGCCACCAAGTCCGCCTCACCCCTGGCGAACACCGTCTCCACAACAACCTCGGCCCCTTCATCGCCTATGCCTACGGCCTCGGCTTGTGGGAAAGTTACGCCTACCCCCTAGGCTTCGCTGTCGACACCATCCCAGTTGAGCCGCAACCGCAGCCTCTCCAACACGACACCATCACATACTCCGACAGCATCTGCATGGGCCAGCCCTACTTGTTGCCAGAGGAATTCTTCTGCGACGGAATCACCTACACTCCACCTTCGGGACTCATCTATGTGCGTCCCTCAGAGACTGCGGAGGCAGGCACTCTGGAGCACTGGTCCAACTGGGTGGAGGGCGACACCCTAGTACACCATATCCACCTAATACTCACCATACTTCCATCATTCAGCGAAGAAGTCTATGTCACCCTCCCACCGGACGACAGCATTGCCTTCGCTGACACCGTCATCGGCGACACCGGCACCTATGTTTTCCACCTGACCGCCACCAACGGATGCGATTCAACGGTGACGCTCCATGTGCATGCGTGCGTTGTTACTCTCTGCGTTGAATTCACGGGACGCACCTTCATCGACTTCGACTACCCCGTCGTCACACTGCGCGACTGTTCCCCCGACCGGCACACCACACGATGGGAATTCAGCGACGGATACCGCTCCAATGGCGAACGCGTACGACGTCAGTTCCAGTATCCGCTGCCCGACACCGTCATCGCCACCATGACCACCTGCGACAATGACGGCTGCTGCGGCGACACCACCTTCGGGTTCGCCCCGAAGATTCGCTCCGTGTGGTTCCCCAACATCTTCTTCCCCGACCAGGAGAGCAACAACCGCTTCGGCTGCTACACCAGCCATCAGGTGGTAGACTTTGAGTTGGAGATATACAACCGCTGGGGTCTCCTTGTGTGGCGAACCACCGACATCGCCACCCCATGGGACGGTACCCACGATGGGACGCCCGTGACTCAAGGTGCATACGTCTACAGGTGGTTCCTCGAGGACATCTACGGCGACCGCAAAGCCGGTACAGGCACTGTCACTCTTATCCGGTAAACTCTCTCTCCCCTTTTTATACTCCAAACAGGAAAATTATTTTTACCAGTGTGGAGTTTTTTTTGTATTTTTGCAGTTTCGATACAATTAATTTATTATAAATAAAAACACTTAAAACAATGAAAATTCGCACCTTAGTTATCGCCTTGGCGCTTTCCGTGATGCTTCCCAACACGGTGCGCGCCGACGAAGGCATGTGGCTTCTGAGCCTGATTGGCAAGAACTACCAGGACATGCAGAAAGCCGGTTTCAAACTCACCCCCGAGGACATCTACAACATCAACCAGTCGTGCCTGAAAGACGCCATTGTGGGTCTGGGCAACGCAGGCCAGCCCTTCTGGCACTTCTGCACGGGTGAGATTATCAGCAGCAAGGGCCTGATGAGCACCAACCACCACTGCGGCTACGGCAAGCTGCAGGAGCACTCGACCGTAGAACACGACTATCTGCGCGACGGTTTCTGGGCCTACTCGATGGACCAGGAACTTCCCAACCCGGGTCTGACGGCATCGATTCTTGTACGCATGGAGGATGTGACGGACAGAGTGAAGGAGGTTCTCAGCGACGAGATGAGCGAGACGGACCGCCAGGCTGCCATCGAGAAAGTGTGCACCGAGATTGAGGAGAAGGCTGTCGACGGCACGCAGTACAGTGCCAAAGTGAAACCCATGTTCAACGGCAACCAGTTCTTCCTGTTTGTGCACATCATCTACCGCGACGTGCGCCTTGTGGGTGCTCCCCCGTCGTCGATGGGCAAGTTCGGTGGCGACACTGACAACTGGGTCTGGCCGCGCCACACCTGCGACTTCTCGATGTTCCGCATCTACACCGCCCCCGACGGCAGCCCCGCCGACTACAGCAAGGACAACGTGCCCCTGGAGCCGAAACACCACCTGCCCGTGAACGCTGGCGAAATCAACGACGGCGACTTTGCAATGGTGATGGGCTTCCCCGGCACCACCGACCACTTCCTGACGAGCTATGGCCTCGAGGAGACATTGAACATCACCAACAAGCTGCGCTATGAGATCCGCACCGTGAAAATCAACATCCTCCGCGAGGAAATGGCCGCCGACCAGGCCACGCGCATCAAATACGCTTCGAAGTATGCCTCGTGCTCGAACTACTGGAAATACAGCTACGAGCAGAACAAGGCCCTCAAGGCACTGAACACCATGGGCGTGAAGAAAGAGGTGGAGAAGGAATACATGGATTGGGCCCGCAAGCAGAACAATCCCAAGTACCGTCGTGCCCTCGACCTGATACAACGCGGTTACGACCAGCGCAAGGAAATCGAAGCCGCCAACCAGTACATCGTCGAAGGACTGCTGACCGGTCCGGAACTGTTGCTGCAGGCCGTGCGCGTATACAACAGCCTCGAAGCCTCCGACAACCCCGATTATGCCGCCTACCGCGACCAGATTATCGACGGTCTGAAGACCCGCGGTGCCAACTTCTACAAAGACTACAACCAGCAGACCGAGAAGCGCGTTATGGCCGCCCTCTTTGCCCACGTCTACAAACACATGGACGCGAAGAACATGCCGGAATTCCTCGTCAATGCCGGCAAGAAATATAAAGGCAACTTCGAGAAATATGTCGAGGACATGTTCAAGAAGTCCATCTTTGCCAGCGAGGAGAGCTTCAACAAATTCATGGAGAAACCCAGCGTAAAGAAACTCGCCAAAGACCCCCTGTACCTGGCCGGACAGAGCGCCTACGACAAATACATGGAGGTCAACCAGATGCTTCCCGCCGAAGTTGAAGAAGGCTTGCAGCGCGGCATCCGCGATTTCACCGACGGTATCCTCCAAATCAACAACGGCAAGAAACTCATGTCGCCCGACGCCAACTCGACCATCCGCCTGACCTACGGCAATGTAATGTCGTACCAGCCGCGCGACGGTGTGGACTACCACTACTACACCACCATGAAGGGTGTCATCGAGAAAGAGGACCCCGACAATGCCGAGTTCAACGTGCCCGCACGTCTCAAAGAGCTCTACAACAAGAAAGAGTTCGGCAAATACACCAACGCCAAAGGCGAACTTCCCACTTGCTTCATCACCAATAACGATATCACCGGCGGCAACAGCGGCTCTCCCGTCATCGACGGCCGCGGACGCCTCATCGGACTGGCCTTCGACGGCAACAGCGAGGCCATGAGCGGCGACATCGACTTTGAAGAGAACCTGCAGCGCTGCATCTGCCTCGACAGCCGCTACATGCTGTGGGTCATCGACGTCTTCGCCGGTGCCAAAAACCTGATTGAGGAAATGGATATCGTGAGATAAAACAGTTAATTCAGTGAAACAGATTCAGCGACAGCAACTGCAGCAGAAGCTATCACCGCAACAGCTACAACTGATGCGGCTGCTGCAGTTGCCAGTCACTGAACTCGAACAAGCCATCAAGGAGGAAATCGAGAAAAATCCCCTCCTCGAGGCCGAAGCGCCTGCCGACGAAGACATCGACCGCATCGTCTCTGCCGACAACAACCGCTCGGACTGGGATACCGACGAGGAGGATTTCGACTACGACTACCGCGAACACGAGGAGCACGACCCCAATACACCGCGACGCGAATTCATCGTCGCCGACAGCCAGACCTTTGCCGACCGGCTTGCAGCGCAGCTCGTCACCAGAAACCTCGACGAACGGCAACGTCTCATTGCCGACGAACTTATCGGCTCGCTCGACGAGGCAGGCTATCTCGGTCGCGACCTTGCCCTCATTGCCAACGACATGGCATTCCGCCAAGGTATCGACACCTCACAGGAAGAGGTCCTCGCCGTGCTCCGCATCATCCAGAGTCTAGACCCTGCGGGCATCGGTGCACGCAGCCTGCAGGAATGCCTGCTACTGCAACTGGAAAGAATGACATCAGGAAATTCAGAACATTCCGATTACTCAGACATTCTTTCCACCGCCACTGCCATCATACGCGACCATTTCGACGACTTCGCCAACCATCGCTACGAGCGCATCCGTGATGCACTCGGCATCGACGAGCAGCGTCTCAACGATGCCGCCACCTTTATCCGCCACCTCAACCCCAAACCCGGCGGATCGGAAGCCGAAAGCGACATCGCCGCCACGGCTTTGACACCCGACATCGTCCTTCACCAGCACGACGGAGAACTGCAGTTCTACATCAACGACGGTCACCTGCCGCAGCTCAGCCTCAACAGCTACTATACCGACATGCTGGCGGAAATGGAGAAGAACGCCGCCCATGCCTCGCGCGGAGAGAAGGAAACCCTCGCCTTCCTACGCACCAAACAGAGCGATGCGCAAGGATTCATCGACCTTCTGCAGCAGCGGCACGACACCATCACACGGGTGATGAAATACATCCTCCACCACCAAAAGCTGTTCCTTCTCACTGGCAATCCCACCCTCCTCATGCCGTTGCGCCAGCGCGAAGTGGCAGAAGCCACAGGACTCGACATTTCCACGGTGTCGCGCATGGCGAACAGCAAATACCTGCAGACCGATTTCGGCACCATCCCGCTGAAAGAGTGCTTTTCTCTCGGCATCGCCAACGACGAGGGTGAGGAAGTGTCGACAGAAAGCATCAAGCAGCGCCTCTCCGACGCCATACAGGCCGAGGACAAGCAGGCGCCCCTCTCCGACGACGCATTGGCACAAATGCTTAATGCACAAGGAATTCCTCTGGCCCGACGCACCGTGGCGAAATACCGTGAACAACTCGGGATCCCCGTGGCACGGCTGCGCAGGACGCTGATGCTGGCAATCCTGCTTCTTTCTGGCATCGTCACCGGACAAGGTCAGGTGTCCTACTACGACTCGCTCATCGCCGTACGTCTGGAAAAGGCCAAACGCCAAAGCACCCCGAAGACTGAGGCGAAGAAGCCCGAAACTCCCAAAGCGGCAGTGGGCAAGAAAGCCGCCTCCCCAACAGACAACACATCCAATAAAAGCGTCGAGACCGCCGTCGCACCGACCTCTTCTTTGGAGGCTTACATGGTTCCTCTTTGGTACGACGCCTTCCCTTCGTACCGTGTCAACCCCCTCGGACGCACCCGTCTCGACAATCTGCCAGACGAAATCAACATCAAGCTGGTGTCCGACTCCTCCGACTTCTGTTTCCCCATCAAAAAGCCTAAAACTTCCAACTACGGTTGGCGATGGCAACGCGGACATCACGGCGTCGACATTGGTCTGAATACCGGGGATCCCATCCGCGCCGCTTTCAGCGGTGTAGTGCGCGTAGCGACACGCATGGGAGGCTACGGCAACTGCATCGTCATACGCCATCCCAACGGGCTCGAAACGCTCTACGGACACCTCTCCAAAATCAACGTCAAACCCAACCAGGAGATTGCTGCCGGCGACATCATAGGACTCGGTGGCAACACCGGAAACTCCACCGGACCGCACCTCCACTTCGAATGTCGATTCCTCTACCAGACATTCGACCCGGAATGGATTCTCGATTTCACCAATTACACTCTCCGCACCCGTCGGCTACACCTCGACAAAAGCTACTTCGGAATCCATCAGCCCCGAAAAGGGCAAACCCTTGACTACAAAGCCGACCAAAGCATCATCAAAGAAACCAAGAAAGGGAAGAAGCGCAACAGCAATCCCCCCGCATACAATATCAACGACTTTTAAGACAATGAAAAAGACCAATCTCTCTGAATACGATTCCACGGCAGTGCCCGACGGCAACGGCTACCGCATCGGCGTCATCGCCGCCGAATGGAACCCGGAAGTGACCGGTGCCCTCCTGAAAGGCGCCGTCGACACCCTACGTGAACACGGCGTAAAAGAAGAAAACATCCTGGTACGCCATGTGCCCGGCACATTCGAGCTCTCCTCGGCAGCCGACATGATGCTCCGCCACCAGAATCCCGACGCCGTCATCTGCATCGGATGCGTTATCCAAGGCGAAACACGCCACTTCGAGTTCATCTGCCAGGCTGTGTCGCAGGGCATCACCAACGTGGCTCTCAAACACGAACGTCCCGTCATCTTCAGTGTCCTGACCACCGACACCATGCAGCAGGCCCTCGACCGTGCTGGCGGAAAACACGGCAACAAAGGCATCGAGGGTGCCGTCACCGCCCTCAAAATGATTGCCTACCGACAATCACTCCTCTAGCAAATGCTTTCTAAACCATGCGAATAGTCTATTTCGGAACCCCGGAATTTGCCGTCGAAAGCCTCGACGCCATCATGCAATCCAGCCACAAGGTGGCGGCGGTGGTCACCGTCCCCGACCGGCAAGCCGGACGTGGGCAGAAAATCATCTACAGCGCCGTCAAGCAGTATGCCCTTGACCACAACCTGCCCCTGCTGCAGCCCGAGAAACTGCGCGAACCCAATTTTCTGGAAAAACTGCGTTCCTTTGCCGCCGACATGTTCGTCGTGGTGGCTTTCCGCATGCTTCCCGAAGCGGTATGGAACATGCCGCCCCACGGCACATTCAATCTCCATGCCTCTCTCCTCCCCCGCTACCGCGGCGCAGCGCCCATCAACTGGGCCATCATCAACGGAGACTCGGAAACTGGTGTCACCACCTTCCTCCTAAACCATCAAATCGACGAAGGGAAGATTCTCCTCCAGGAGCGCACCGCCATCACGCCTAACGACAATGCCGGCACCCTGCACGACCGACTCGCTGCCATGGGACGAACCCTCGTGGTACGCACCCTCGACGGCATCGAGCAAGGCACCCTGACGCCGCATGAGCAAACAGGCACCGCCACCGCAGCACCCAAGATTTTCAAGGAAGATACCCGCATCGATTTCCACCGTCCCGCACAGCAGGTCGTCGACTTCATCCGCGGTCTCTCACCCTACCCTGCCGCCACCCTGTCGCTCCAGAACCCCAAGGGCGAGATCATTCCCTTCAAAATATTCGAAGCCAACGCCGAAACCTCTTCAGGGAGCATCCCGGGAGCCCTTTTCAGCGACGGAAAGAGGGTCATAAAAATAGGAACAGCTGACGGATTTATCAACATTTTGTGCCTGCAAATGAGCGGGAAACGAAAAAATAGCACAAAAGAGTTTCTTTTAGGAAATAATATAAGTGATTGGAAATTAGCAGAATAGAATATTGCCCGTAAGAAAAGGTTAAAAAAATCAAAAAAAAATTTGGTGTGGATAAAAAATTATTCATATATTTGCATCGTCAAAATCAAATGATTATTAACCTTTAAACATTATCAGCATGAACAAAACCGAACTTGTTAACGCAATGGCCGAAAAGACCGGCATGACCAAAGTCGCCGCCAAACAGGCAATGACCGCTTGCTTCGACAGCATTCAGGAGCAGCTCAAGAAAGGCGAGAAAGTGACCCTTATCGGCTTCGGCACCTTCAGCGTTGTGAAGCGTAAAGCCCGCACCGCCAAGAACCCCCGCACCGGCAAAGCCGTCAAAGTGCCCGCCAAGAAGGTCGCCAAATTCAAAGCCGGCAGCAACCTGCTCAAATAGTACAGCAGTAGCGCCAAGCATTTAGAGGACAGGTCTGAGACCTGCCCTCTTCTTTTATTCCATTAGACACTCACTACAAGCATCTTACATAGGGAACCATACTTTTATTGCAACACTTTTTCAAAAAAAGTTGCAAAAGATATTTTTATTTCATATACTTGCATTTGATGGGGAAGCCTTCTTTTCACCAGAAGTGCTTATACCCAAAAGATTAGGACAAAAAGGACATTTTATAAACTGAATCTTATAATAAAAATATCTAAACATATCCACGCTATGAAAAAAATGTTTAGACGATTGATAATGGCAACCCTGCTCTCAACCCCGACAGGCTTATGGGGGCAGAGCGTAGTGAACAGCTATCCTTATACTTGTGGTTTCGAGACTGAAGCAGAAGCCAGCCAATGGCAGTTGGTGAACTCCAATAACAACGCCTGGGTGATAGGCACAGCCACACAGCATGCCGGCCAACGGAGCCTCTACATCTCCGATGATGCTGGCGAGAACAACGCCTACACCAACATAGCGGCATCGGCATCGTATGCCTACTTGACGCTGTACATGGAATCCACCTCCGACTATGAGATCAGTTTCGATTGGCAAGGCTACGGCGAGAGCAACTACGACTACATGCGGGCATGGATAGTACCCGAAGAATACCTGCTATCCGCCAATGTGCTCCCCAACGGCGGCTCGGTGACCTCATCCTCACAGCTGTCGACAAACGCCACCTACAATCCTCCCACAGCCATCGACCTCGCCAACGGAAAGATTAACCAGAGCAGCGTATGGAGACACCTTGAGTCACATGTTAGTGTCGCCACCAGCGGCTACTATAAATTGGTCCTGATGTGGGCGAACGATGCCTCTCTGGGCAGCAATCCCCCTGCAGCCATCGACCAGGTAAAAATCAGGGCAATTCCCTGCCGCAGCGTCACCAACCTCCGCATCGCGGCTGTCGGAGCGGAATCGGTCACCTTGTCGTGGAACGCCTCTCCCAGCAACCCCGAACGCTATATCATCAACTATTCCAACAGCGGCTACGCCGAAACCACCGATACAAGCATCGTTATCGGAGATCTCGATCCCAACACACAATACTCCTTTGAAGTGTTGGCACAGTGCTCGTCCGAATCCCGTTCTCTCTCCGCCGCAATAGATGTACACACAGCCTGCGCCGCAAGGGATCTTCCTTACACCGTCGACTTCGAAAGCGACCTGAACGACGAAACCTACACGCTACCCTACTGCTGGAACAGACTGGTTGTCGGCAATCCCTACTACGACCACTATCCCTATGTCTACGAAGATTATTCCCAGTACAGCTATTCCGGAGAGAATGCGCTCTACTACTACGCCTATAGTTCCAACTACTATGCCGACACTGTTCTGATGGTGTTGCCACAGGTCAACGTCGAAGAATTCCCGATGATAAACAACCAGATTGTCTTCTGGGGTCAGACCTCCTCCTACTATGGCAACCTGGTGAAACTCATCGTGGGTACCATGAGCAACCCCAGCGACATACACTCCTTCGTCCCGGGGCGTGAGATTACCTTTGCCTCCGACGAATACACCGAACTGAAAGCCCCCCTCTCCCCCCAGCGCGAGACCTCTAACGCCTTCCCCGCCATCATGATGCTGAAGCCCACCTCCGGCAGCATCTCGATGTATATCGACGATGTGACGGTGCGCGTGGCTCCCGACTGCGACTATCCCTCCGCCTTCCGCAGCACCGGCCGCACCTCCAACTCCATCGACCTGGATTGGTTCAACACCTGCATCAATCCCACGCAATGGCTGCTCGAAATAAGCCACAACGGTGACACCTCCACTCTAGTGTTGGACGACAACGAGGTATCGTACACCATCGTCGACTCCTCCTATGCCAACCCCCGCATGGGTGCTTTGGTGCGCTATACCCTCGAGGGTCTCACCCACAACACCACCTACAACATCCGCCTCCGCTGCATCAGCGGCAACGATACCACCGGTTGGGCGCAGAATCCCCTGCGAGTGAGAACCAGCAACACCGAGAGCGACATTCTCGCATTCGAGCTTTATGATGACGAAATTCGCCGTGGCGATGCCATCATCGACTCTGTCGAGCACCGCGTCACCGTCCCCATCTACTACACCGAAAGTCTCGAGGATTCCTGGGGCAACTTCACGCTCTCCGACTATGCCGAGATGTTCCTCTTCGATGGCGACGAACTCATCGACATCTACAGTTTCTACAACCTCCTTGAATATGCAGAGCCGAATGTATCGCTATATGTCCGCGTCATGGCCGAGGACGGCGAGAACTACACCGACTGGGAGATTATCTTCGAGACCGAAGCATGCTCCTCGCCCCGCAATCTTGAGGTGGAGCCCGGACGCACCTTCCTGCACGCCTTCTGGACCAACCTCGACCCCTCCGTGCTAGGCTATGCCGCCATCTGCAGCCCCGTGCCGCTCGACTCCGCAGCCCTCGCCAACGCCGAATACATTGAGGTCAATGCCGACGAGTACACCTTCACAGGTCTCGAACGCGAAACCCTCTACCATATCTACCTCCGCTCGCTGTGCGCCACCGACAACTCCAGCTGGGTTAACGCCGATATCCGCACCGTGGGCCTGGTTTTCTGCGACACCGTGGTCATCGCCAACGACACCCTGCAGAACAGCCACGTCCCCATGTACAGCGACGCGCAGGACAACCACTATCGCATGCAGGCCGTCTACCCGGCATCCATGCTGAAAGACCTCAAGGGCGAAGAACTGCGCAACCTCACCTTCTTCCCGGTGGGCACCTCCGTGGGTGAAGAGGGCGACTGGGCAGGCCCCCTTGGCAATGTCTTCACTGTCAAACTGGCTACAACCACCCAGAACGATGTCTCCCGCAACTGGGTCAACGGCGATGCCGTCACCGTCTTCCACGGCACCATCGCCACCGTCACCCCCGAGGGAGGCATGACGTTCACCTTCAACACCCCCTTCACCTACACCGGCGGCAACCTCGTGGTGGAACTCCTGAGTGAGCATGCCAAGCAGTACTCCGAGTGTCCCTTCTACGGCACCGCACGCACTGGTGCCAGCCGTCATGAATACGGCAACAGCTACCTGACCGGCGCCGGCATCGACGAGGACTTCCTTCCCAAGTTCATGACCGCCCTGTGTGTCAACGACACCGCCTGCCCCACTGTGAGGAACGTCACTTTCAGCGACATCGACGAGCATGACGTCACCATCAGCTGGACCGCCTCCGACGGCGACTATGCCATCGGTTGCGACGTCATCATGTCCACCACCGAAATCGACGACCTCGACAACTACTCCGGCGAGATTGCCTACTCTGGCTCCGACACCACCTTCACGGCCACCGGCCTCCTCGACTATACGCTCTACCATGTCTACATCCGCACCAACTGCAACGACGGGCTCGGTCACGACGACGGCACCAGCCAGTGGGTCTACCGCCAGGTGCATACGGCTTCCGAATGCCGTATCGCCGACTCCATCACCCCCGTCATCACCAGCCGCACCACAGCAACCATCAAATGGGTCAACACCGGCGCCAGCCTTGGCCAGACCGACCACTTCGGATGCTTCTTCTCCGACACCCCGCTCGACGAAAGCACACTCGATAGCGATGTCCCTCACTACCACTCCTCCGTCGACAGCCTTAATCTCGACAACCTTCTGCCCGGCCACACCTACTACTTCTACATCCACAACCACTGCACCGACATCGGCACCCACTCGCCCTGGACCTCCCTGGTCTTCTCCATGTACGACTCCATGCCCGCCGTCGTCAACCTCCACGGCGACCCCGTCGCCCACACCTCCATCCGCGCTGTCTGGGAGACCGACACCGCCCGTTTCGCCGACGAGACCGCCTGGCAGGTAGCCATCACCACCCCCGGTGGTACTCCGGCTGAAGGCGACTGGATTGTTGTCACCGAACGCAACCACACCTTTATCGGCCTCTCCAGCGCCACAGCCTACGACATCCATGTGCGCCCCTACAACATCCTCACCCTCCAACACGGCAGCTCCACAGTGGAAACCATAACCACCCACCTTTTGCCCTCTACGTGTATCGACCAGGGATTCGACCATTCTGGAGGTTTCAATTTCTCCACCAGCTACTACACTCCCATCTACGGCTACTGGGCCGACACCCGCCAACGCACCCAGTCCATCTATCCCGCCTCTATGCTCTCCAACCTTGTCGGCAAAACAATCACCTCCCTCCGCTACTACCCCATCGACGAATATGACTATTACGGAATCGAGGGCTTGCCTGACAACACCTTCACCGTCTGGATGACCACCACCGACATCGATAGCTTTGATGAAGAGAACATGGAATTCATCGACGACAACCTCACTCAGGTCTATACGGGAACCCTGCCGGCTAGCGAAGAGGACGGCATGTTAGTCCTTTTCGACACCCCCTTCACATACACAGGCGGCAACCTGGTGATTGAATTCAAAAAAGATTATGAAGGAGGCGCCTACACCAGCATGGCATTCCAAGGCATCGAAATGACTGGTGCCAGCCTTCTGCAGTACGAATACGATTCTTACTACGGCACTGAATCAGAAGAGATTGTCGACGACTTCCTCCCCATCTTCCAGGCATGCTATGCAGGCTCTGAAGAGAGCTGCTACCAGGAAGCCAATCTGACAGCCGACGACATTGAAAACAACAGCGCCACCGTTTTTTGGATGCCCGGCAACCAGGAAACCTCCTGGCAATATGCCTACGGCACCGAGGAAATGGACGACGCCACCCTCGAGGCCAACAGCCTTTCCACCACCGTCACTTCTGTCAGGCTCACCGGTCTGCTTGGCGACAAGGACTACTACTTCTATGTGCGCCACCAGTGCAACGATGCCAGCTATACCCCCTGGCAAAGCATCCGTTTCGCCACTCTACCCACCTGCGGGCTGCCTACGCTGCTGGAAGCCGACAACATCACCGACACAAGCGCCGCCCTGCATGCCGAACCCTCGGAGATTGGCAGCCCTGAAGGGTACCTCTTCCGCTATTGGACCGAGGGTGGTCCAGAGTTGGTCCAGCCTTCCTCCAGCGAAGATGCAGAGATCACTGGTCTGCTTCCCAACACCGTCTACTTCTACGACGTGCAGGCCATTTGCGGCATCGGCGACTCGAGCCGCCGCACCGCCCCATTATCTTTCCTCACCCCGTGCACCCCGGCCGCTCTTCCTCTCGTCTCCAGTTTCGAGGACGACGATGCCGTCCTCCCCTGCTGGCGTACCGTCTCGATGGATCCTGACGAAAAGAACCCAATAGAGATTTACGAGGATTACATTGAAGGAAGGAAATACCTGCGTTTCTCCTCCTACAATTCCTCCCCCGACTACAACCAGTATGCCTTCTCTCCCCTGTTCTCCGGCGAGGCGGAGATGAGAGCCTCCATCAAGTACTACACCGAGAGAAGCAGCGACCATCTGTGGTTCGGTTATTCCACCGGATGGACCACCAACCCCGACGACTTTATTTGGACCGACAAATACTACACCTCTTCCAGCGAGACATTCTACCATACCGTATTGCCCGCCGATGCCAAGCGCATTGCCATCCACTACTATGGCGATTACGCCTACTATGCCTACATCGATTCCGTGTTTGTCGACATCATTCACGACTACACTGTCAATGCGGAAAGTGCCAATACCAGCATGGGCTCTGTCGACGGTCAGACGGGAACTCTGCGGGAGCTCTCCGTCGACACCCTGACAGCCATTGAAAACGAAGGCTACCACTTCGACCACTGGGCCGATGCCAGCGGCAACATCGTCAGCACCGACAATCCCTATGTCTTCACCGTGCTTAGCAACCGCGACCTCTTTGCGCACTTCGCCCCCAACGTCTACACCATCAGCGTCATGCTGCCGCCCCGTCAGGACAGCCGCGGCACCCGCTCGGGCGGCGGTAGCTACAACTACCTCGACACCGCCGTCATCGCCGTCACTCCCGCCACAGGCTTCCAGTTCCTCCGTTGGAACGATGGCGACACCAACAATCCGCGTAGCGTGGTGGTCACCGGCGACGCCATGTTCATGGCCACGCTTGACACCGCCGTCTACCCCGTCACCACCGCCGCACGCGAACCCGAGATGGGCTCCGTCGTGGCTCCCGCCATTGTCAAGCACTTCACCTCGGTCACCCTCCGTGCGCTCACCAACTACGGCTACCACTTCACCCACTGGAGCAATGTCAACGAAGACGCCGTCAGCACCGACACCTTCTTCACCGTCAACCCCGTTATAGGCCCCATCATCGCCTATGCCAACTACGACTACAACCAGTACACCGTCAACGCCGTCAGCAACAACAACGCCTGGGGCGCCGCCTTCGGCTCCCGCAGCGTCAACTACCTCACCCCCGTCACCCTCACCGCCAACCCCAACCCGGGCTTCCACCTGGTGCGTTGGAGCAACGGCGAGACCTCGCGCACCATCTCGGTCAACGCCACTGCCAACCTCACGCTCACGGCCATCTTCGACACCAATATATATGTAGTGTCCGCACATCCCCGCGACACCGCCATGGGCATCGTCCACAGTGTTGACTCGGCACGCCACTTCACCTCCGTCGCCATCCTCGCCGAAGAGAAGTACGGCTACTCCTTCGTCAACTGGACCGACAACTCGGGCCGCGTGGTCGGCACCGACCGTCTCTATGAGGTCGACTCAGTGATGGGAGCCATCCATGTCACCGCCAACTTCACGCCCCTGCGCTTCACCGTCGCCGGCCATACCAGCAATCCCACGCGTGGCAGCGTGCGCGGCACCTCGACGGTCTCCTACCTCTTCCCCGTCATCCTCACCGCCTCCGCCAATCCGGGCTATACCTTCAGCCACTGGAGCAACGGCAGCACCGACAACCCCGTGACCATCATAGCCACATGCGACAGCAATCTCACCGCCATCTTCGACAAGATGGACTACACCATCCAGCTCACCAGTGCCGACACCACCATGGGCTATGTCACAGGTTCCGGCCACTACCCCTACGGCGCTTCCGCCACCGCCACCGCCATCCCCTACTATGGCTACCACTTCCTCCGCTGGAGCAACGGCATCACCAGCGCCTCCGCGACCTTCAGCGTCAAGGAGAACGTCAACGTGACGGCCTACTTCGACTATAACCAGTACACTGTCAACGGCAGCGCCAACAATCCCGCCATGGGCTCCGTCAGCGGCAGCGGCCGCACCAACTACCTCTCCGCCGTCACCCTCACCGCCAATGCCAATCCGGGCTACCACCTCTCGCATTGGAGCACGGGCGACACCACCGTCACCATCAACGTCACTGCCCTGCGCGACACTGTCGTCACCGCCTTCTTCGCCCCCAACCGCTATGCCATCCGCGGCATCAGCGACAACCCCGCCATGGGTTCCGTCGCGGGCTCCGACACGGCCGACTACGCCACCTCCGTCACCCTCACCGCCGTCCCCGCCACAGGCTACCACTTCACCGCCTGGAATGACGACAATAGCGACAACCCGCGCGTCGTCACCGCCATCGCCGACTCGCTGCTCACAGCCTCCTTCGCCATCAACAGCTACACCGTCGTCGTGCGCTACAACAGCGCCCAGGGTTCCATAGCCGACAGCACCGGCATGCCCGTCGCCGACGAGACCTCCTTCCCCGTCCTCCACGGCGACACCCTGGTCTTCGTCGCCACCCCCGCCACCAGCTACCGCACTGGCGGCTGGAGCGACGGCATCCACACCTTCGCCGGTAGCGACACCCTCCGCTACGTGGCCCTCCGCAATGCCACCCTCAACGCCATCTTCACCGATGCCGGCAGCGCCGTGGTATCCGTCACCGCCAACGATCCCGCCATGGGTGTCGTCATCGGCAGCGGCGCCTACCACCGCGACAACGAGGTGCACATCTTGGCCATTCCCAATGCCAACTACCACTTCCTCCACTGGCTCGTCAACGGCAACGAGGGCACCGTCGACTCTGCCGACCACCGCTTCGTCCTTGCCGACGACATCACCTTCCAGGCCGTCTTCGCCATCGACACCCACAGCGTGACCCTTGCCGCCGACCCGACCATGGGCTCTGTCAGCGGCAGCGGTCTCTATCCCTACGGCTCCTCAGCCACCATCAGCGCTGCGGGCATCAACCACCACCACTTCACCCATTGGAACGACGGCAATGCCGACAATCCCCGTAGCGTCACGGTGAACCGCAGCCTCTCCTTCTCCGCGCTCTTCGCCATCGACCGCCACGCTGTCAACGTCGCCGCCAACGACACGCTCATGGGTTCCGCCACAGCGGTCGACTCGGCCGACTACGGCACCTCCGTCACCCTCCACGCCACTCCCAACCACGGCTACCACTTCCTCCGCTGGAGCAACAACAGCACCGACAGCACGCTCACCCTCACCGTGGACGGCGACATCAACCTCACAGCCCTCTTCGCACCCGACAGCTACAGCGTCACCGCCGTCAGCGACAACACCCTCATGGGTACCGTCGCCGGAAGCACCTCGGCCGATTACCTCTCCACCGTCACCCTCGTCGCCACGCCCAACTACGGCTACCGCTTCGACCACTGGAGCAACGGCAGCACCGACAGCCTCATATATATTGAAGTGCTGCGCGACAGCACCCTCACCGCCTTCTTCAGCCATCAGGCGTTCACCGTCAGCATCGACCACGACACCGCCATGGGCTCCGTCCTCGGTGTCGGCACCTACGACTACCTCTCCACCGTCACCCTCCGCGCCATGCCCAACACCGGCTACCGCTTCGTCGACTGGAGCACCGGTGAGGAGACCGACACCCTCGACATCGTCGTCAACGGCAACATCCATCTCAGTGCCACCTTCGCCGCGAGAGTCTATACCGTCAGCGCACACGCCGACGCCACCATGGGCCATGTCGCCGGTTCCGGCAGCATCGCCCACTTCCAGTCCACCACCCTTGAGGCCACCGCCAACACAGGCTACCACTTCACCGGCTGGGCCACCACCGGCGGCACCATTCTCTCCACCGAGAGCACCCTCGTGGTCTTCCCCGTCAGCGACACCGCCTTCACCGCGCTCTTCGCCCCCAACCGCTACGCCGTCAACCTCAGCTGCAACGACACCCTCATGGGCACCGTCGCCGGTCCCGACAGCGCCGACTTCCGCTCCTCGGTCACCGTCACCGCCACACCCCACTACGGCTACCACCTCGACCGCTGGAACAACGGTCTCGGCAGCGAGAGCCTGCTCGTGGAGGTTGAAAGCGACACCACGCTCATAGCCTCCTTCGCACCCAACACCTACACCGTCACCGGTCGCAGCGACAACACCGGCCTCGGCACCGTCACCGGTACCGCCAGCGTCAGCTACCTCACTCCCGTCACCCTCGTGGCGCACCCCGCCGAGGGTCACCACCTCGTGAAGTGGAGCGACGGCAGCACCGCCGAGTCCCTCACCGTCATCGCCGACAGCAACAAGACGCGCACCGCCTTCTTCGCCATCGACACCCACCATGTTGTCCTCCTCTGCAATACCGACCTCGGCACCGTCAGCGGCAGCGGCACCTACACCTACGGCACCACCGTAACCCTCGCCGTCACCCCCGCCGCCCACCACCACTTCCTCCGTTGGAGCGACGGCGTCACCGACAACCCGCGCACCTATGTCGTCACCGCCGACACCACCCTCACCGCCATCCTCGACGTCGACAGCTGCACCGTGGCGCTCTCCGTCAGCTCCTCCAACGGCACCGTCAGCGGCAGCGGCACCTACCCCTATGGCTCCTCCGTCATCATCTCCGCCACTCCCGCCGAGCACTTCTCCTTCCTCCAGTGGTCCGACAACATCACCGACAACCCGCGCACACTCATCGTCACCTCCAACATCAGCCTCACGGCCATCTTCAGTGCCGAGCACTACACCGTGGCAGCCTCCTGCGACACCACCATGGGCACTGTCTCCGGTGTCGGCTCCTATGCCTATGGCGCTCGCGCCACCCTCACCGCCCTCCCCAAGACCCACTACCACTTCCTCCGCTGGAGCGACGGCAGCACCGTCAACCCGCGTGAGTTCACTGTCGAGAACGATGTCAACCTCACCGCCTTCTTCGCCATCGACAGCTTCACCGTAGCCCTCTCCACCGACGCCTCCACAGGCTCCGTCAACGGCAGCGGCACCTACCCCTATGGCAGCACCGTCACCCTCGCCGCCACGCCCGCGCCCCACTACCACTTCGTCAGCTGGAGCGACGGCAACACCGTCAACCCGCGTAGCGTCACCCTCCATAGCGACATCACCCTCTCCGCGCTCTTCGCCATCGACAGCTTCACCGTCACCCTCCTCTGCGACACCACGGCGGGCACCGTCGGCGGCAGCGGCACCTACCCCTATGGCACCTCGCTCAGCCTCGTGGCAACGCCCAAGGGCTACCACACCTTCCAGGGCTGGAGCGACGGCAACAGCGACAACCCGCGCGCCTTCACCGTGGAGAGCAACACCACACTCACCGCACTCTTCACCATCGACAGCTTCTACGTCAGCGTCAACTACAACGCCTCGCGCGGCAAGGTCACCGGCACAGGCCTCTATGCCAAGGGCGAGACCGCCACACTCACCGCCACGGGGCACAACCGCTTCCACTTCGTACGCTGGAACGACGGCAGCACCGTCAACCCGCGCTCCATCACCGTCATGAGCGACGTTGTCCTCACCGCCACCTTCGAGTACGACAGCATCCTCCTCATCGTCGACGTCAACAACAGCGCCTGGGGCACCACCAGCCCTGAACCCGGCACACACGTCTACCATGTGGGCGACGAAGTGGTGCTCACCGCCACACCCTACGACGGCAGCACCTTCGTCAACTGGAGCATCCAGGGTGCCAACTTCGACCTTATCGGCAACAACGCCTACGGAACCCTCAACGCCGCCCTCGCTGGCGCCACCATCCATGCCACCGCCAACTTCAACAGCAGCGTGGGCATCGACGAGGCGGAAAGCGTCGACATCGTCCTCTTCCCCAACCCCGCCAGCGGCAACGTCACCCTCCAAGGGGTCCGCTCCGGTAGCCAGGTCTCCGTGGTCGACATGAACGGCCGCACCGTCCGCGACTTCGAAGCCGCCACCGACAACGTCCGCATCGACATCAGCGACCTCGCCCAGGGTGCCTACTTCGTCCGCATCACCGACGGCGGCACCAACACCATCCGCAAACTCATTGTCAAATAAACCCTACCGACAATCCGTAATACCCCCCCCGCAGGGGCGGCGCCTGTGGCGCCGCCCCTGCTTCTTTTCTGTTCTCCCGCTCGCCTCAATTCTCCTGCTCGCTTCGCTCACGAAATCCATAAATCTTTTTTTTCTCAATCAAAACTAAAAGAACTATCAAAACTTCTCGAAGTCTCGATGTCCTGAAGTCTTGATGTCTACTTAAACCATAAACCTTAAACTTTAAACCTTAAACCGTACCCCCCGACATAGGAGCAACTAAGAAGCATCATATACGCATCATAGGAGAACCCAAGGAGAAGTATAGGAAAATGGTAGTACAAGCATAGGAGGCGTTTTTTCCGGATTTCGTCCCACTTTCTCCTATCCTTCGTCCCACCCCTAAATTGTGTTAACGAATTTTAACAAAAGAATGTTATCAATTCTAAAAACAATTCGTAATTTTGCAAAATGATTATGCCTTCCTGTATTGGCACAATCCATTTATAATAAAGTATATATACAATATGATAGGAGTAATTGGGAGTGGCACTTGGGCCACCGCAATTGTAAAAATACTGCTTGAACAGCAAGACCGCAAGGTCAACTGGTGGGTCCGCAGCGAAGAAGTCCGCAACGGCATCCAGCAAAACGGGCGCAACCCCAAATACCTGCCCGACGTGCAACTCGACGCCAGCCGCCTCAACCTCAGCGGCGACCTCGCCACCGTCGTCGGCGACAGCGAATACCTCTTCCTCGTCACCCCCTCAGCCTACATCGCCAGCGTACTCGAACAACTTCCCAAAGCTGCCTACAAAGGCAAGAAATTCGTCTCCGCCATCAAGGGCGTCATCCCCGACAAGCGCGTCTCCGTCTCCGTCTACCTCCAGAACATGCTCAAGATCAAGCGCAGCAACATCTGCGTCATCTCCGGCCCCACCCACGCCGAAGAAGCCTCGCACGGCATGCCCACCTTCCTCACCATGGCCTCCAGCAGCCCTTCCCTCGCCATCGAAGTCGAGCAGATGATGCAGTGCCCCTACCTCCACACCACCCACACCACCGAGATCTGGTTCCTCGAGCGCGTCGGCCTGCTAAAAAACATCTACGCCATCTGCGCCGGCATCTGCCAGGGCCTTGGCTACGGCGACAACCTCAACGCCGTCATGGTCAGCTCCGCCGTCCGCGAACTCAACAAACTCACACGCAGCTTCGGCCCCTCCACTATCAACTTCTTCGAAAACTGCCACCTCGGCGACATCATGGTCACCTGCTGGTCGCACCACAGCCGCAACCGCCGCCTCGGCGAAGCCATCGCCAAAGGCAAGCCCCTCCAGGAAATCTTCGACGAGATGGGCATGGTGGCGGAAGGCTACTACTCCGCCAAGAACTTCCATGAACTCGGCCTCATGACAGGCAAAACCGACGAGATGCCCATCGCCGAAGCCGTCTACCGCATCCTCTACGAAGATGCCGACCCGAAAACAGAAATCGACTACCTCATCGACAACGTCTTCTAATGGAAACACCCAACTTTGACGACATCCGTCCCTACGTGGACGCCGAAATACCCGCCGCACTGGCACGCATCGCCCAGTCCGAGCTCATCCCGCAGGTGCTGCGCTTCATCTATCCGCAGACCAAAGTCGAGGACAGCCTCCAGCGCCTCCGTCAGGTCAACACCGTGCGTGAACTCCAGACCACCTTCATGCGCGACGCCATCGAGCGCATCCTCGAAACCACCTCCACAGGCTTCACCGCCTCGGGCTTCGAACACATCAAGCGCGGCCACCCCTACCTCTACGTCTCCAACCACCGCGACATCACCCTCGACGCCTTCCTGCTCCAGAAAGTCTTCATCGACCGCCTCAGCGACACCTCCTATATCGTCTTCGGCAACAACCTCATCGACACCCCCCTCATGAAGGACCTCTTCCTGAGCAACAAACTCATCCAGATGGAACGCGGCGGCAACCCCATGGCATTCTACCGCAGCCTGCAGCACCTCTCGCAATACCTCCACAAGATCATCACCGAAGAGCACCAGTCCGTCTGGATTGCACAGAAAAACGGCCGCAGCAAAGACGGCATCGACTCCACCGCCCCCGCCATCGTCAAGATGCTCACCCTCGGCAGCGACAAAGCCCCCGCCGAAGCCCTCGCCGACCTCCACATCGTGCCCATGGCCATCTCCTACGAATGGGACCCCTGCGACACCATGAAAGCCAACGAGCTCTACCTCAAGGCCCATGGCGGATACCAGAAAGCCGAAGGCGAAGACACCAACAGCGTCGTCACCGGCATCATCGGCGAAAAGGGACAGATCCACCTCGCCCTCGGCAAGCCCCTCACCGCCGCCGAGCTCACCGTCGACGACAGCCGCGACCTCGCCGAGCATGTGGCTTCGGTGCTCGACAACCGCATCCAGAAGCTCTATCGCCTCATGCCCACCAACTACCTCGCCTACGACATGCTCACCGGAGGCTCACGCTACCGCCAACACTACAGCGCCGACGTCAAGAACGCCTTCCTCCAGCGCATGAACCACCTCGACAGCGAGCGTCAGAAGGTAATGCTCGAAATGTACGCCAATCCGGTCGTCACTTCGAAGGCTTGAAAAATGTAGCGTCGAAATTCAGCAGATACACTTTCTCCGTCGCACGCGTGAAAGCGGTGTACAGCCACCGCAAGTAGTCGCGGTCGACAGGATTCTCCCCCAGAAAGCCTTGGTCCACAATCACCGTGCGCCACTGCCCGCCCTGCGTCTTGTGGCAGGTCAGCGCATAGGCGAACTTCACCTGCAGCGCATTGTAGTAGGGGTTCTGCCGCAGCTCACGCAGCCTGTCGGCCTTGTGCGGCAGCTCGGCATAATCCTCCATGACAGTGTTGAACAGCCGCTCCGACTCCTCGTGCGTCAGCGACGGCGACTCGGAATAAAGCGTGGAGAGCATCAGCTTGCAGTCGCGCGGCTCCTCGTCGGGATAGTCCACAAAGCGCACCGTGGCATCGGCGAAGCGGAAGCCATACAGTTCCTGCACGTTGCGCACGCTCAGCACCTCCACGATGTCGCCGTTGGCGATGAAGCCGATGGTGGATTCCTCGTCCAGCCAGAAATAGTTGTTCTTCACCACCATCAGGTAGTCTCCGGCGTTCACCTCCTCCTCACGGAAGAGCACGCTGTTGCGGATACCCTGGTTGAACAGGTTGGCGCGCTTGTTCGACCGCGTCACCACCACGACATCCTCCAGCGCATACGACCCATACTCGCGGAAGAGCGTCTCCATCAGGTCCTCGCCCGACAGAGGCACCACATCCGTCGCCCCACCCACATCGAACAGCGGCAGTTGCGCCGCCTCGCCGGGCGACAGCAGCGCTATCTGTGAGCGCAAGGCTGTGGCGTTGCCCAGGATGCCCGAGAGCTGCTGCTGACGCACCACCTCGGTAAGCTCGCAACTGATAAGGTTCAGACTGAAAGAAGCGGCAAGGAAGCGCTCATCCAGGGCAGGACTCTCGCTCTGCCCCACCGGCGGCAGCTGCGCCGTGTCGCCGATGAGCATCAGGCGGCAATGGTTACCGTCGTACACATAATCCACCAAGTCCTCCAGCAGGCTCTGTCTCGTCGAAGTGGGCTCCACCCCAATCATCGACGCCTCGTCAACGATGAAAAGCGTATAGGCATGCTTATTGATGGCCCGCACCGTGCGGATCGCTCCGCCGGCATCGGTAACGGTGATGTAAATCTTCTTGTGGATGGTATACGCCTGACGCCCCGAATAGCCCGCAATCACCTTGGCGGCACGCCCCGTGGGCGCCAGCAGCACCGTATTGACACGCAACTGCGGCAACACCTGTATCAAAGCCGAAACAAGCGACGTCTTACCCGTGCCCGCATAGCCCTTCATCAGGAACAGCGACCGCGGGTCGGCATCATAAAGAAAATGTGCCATGGAGGCACAAGCATCCCGCTGTCCGACGGTTGGTTCGTGCGGAAAGCGGGATATGATAAGGTTCTGTACTTTACGTTCTAAGCCGTCCACGACTTACTGCTGGTCAGCCTCCGGAGCAGGAGCCTCAGCGGGGGTAGCAGTGGCAGCGGCGGCGGGAGCCTGCTGCACAGGGCTCAGGTCACCCACCTGCACCTCGGTCTGGAGAGGATTCTCGGCGTGACCGCGATGGATGGAAACGGTAGCGGCAAGGCTCAGCGCCACAAGGATTCCGGCGAGCCACCAGGTAGCTTTCTCAAGGAAATCGGCGGTCTGGCGCACACCCATCACCTGGGTGGGAGCAGAGAAATTGGCGGCAAGTCCGCCACCCTTCGAGTTCTGTACAAGCACAACAAGTCCGAGCAGAACGCAGACAATGATAATCAGGATAACAATAATTGTATAAACCATATAACTTTTTATTTATTTTCTGTTTAACAATGATTCCAACTTCTCAATTCGGGGTGCAAAAATACTACTTTTTTCGGGATTACGCGCCAATAAATTCCTATAAATTGCCAGCGCACGAGAATAATTGCCCTGCTTCTCCAGTATAACAGCAAGAGTTTCAGTGCCTAATGATTCATTCGCCTGAAGACTTTTTTTGTCGGTGATATCATGCGCAACTGCCTCTTGGGCACTCGTTTCCGAGGTCTGGGAAGGTCCCACTTGCAGGAATTTCGACAAAATAACACTCTTGGGAGCTGTTTTGAACGAAGTCTCTTGGAACGTATTGATTTCGTTCAAGATATCAAACGACTGCTCCTCCGGGGCGGCAGAAGCCTGCGACGCCTTGGAAAGCATTTCGTCAAGTATGGCGGGATTGCACACCGACAGCGCCACAGCGCGGCGTTCCTCGGGGGTGTCGAAACCAAAGGCACGGTCGGCAAGCAGCGCCTGCAAACTCAAGACCGATGAAAATGGATACTTGGAAAGCATGGCCTTCAACCATCCACGGTCCTGCGAGCTGTATTTCCCGGGTTTGTTCACCGAGTCAATAAATTGCTTTTTGTCCATATCGGCAACAGCAGTTTTTTCTCCTTTTAAGCTTACTTCCTTAATGCTCATTTAACATCTTTTCACATCGAAAAAATGATTTGCAAATGTACAAATATTTTTTGAAATGGAAGAAAAAGAATTTATTTTTACATCATAACAAACTACAAAACAGCCATTTATAATCAAATCTTTTTCATCGGAATGATTTTTTTATTGCCATATTGAAATTTTTATGTACTTTTGCAACTCCAAAATTGAGTAAAAAACGGCTCCAAAATTGAGTAAGAAAGATGAAAAGAACATTCCAACCTTCACTGAGAAAAAGAGCAAACAAGCACGGTTTCCGCAAGAGAATGTCTACCGCCAACGGTAGAAAAGTGCTGGCCGCACGCCGCAGAAAAGGCAGAAAAAGACTGACCGTTTCCGACGAAAGATAACAAGTCACTCCTCCCCAGGAGTCTTGAACGGCATTGCAAAGAGAAAAGAAGTATTGAGGATACTTCTTTTTTTTGTCTCCCACAGTCTATCATCTGACTACCACCCACTTAACCACAAAAATAATGGGAAGAAGAAACAAAGATTTACCGCTTCTTGAGCAGGTCACCATCACCGACGCCGGTGCCGAAGGAATGGCAGTGGCGAAGGTCGACGGTCTCGTGGTGTTTGTACCCTTCGTCGTTCCCGGCGACGTGGTTGACATCCAGCTATATAGAAAGAAAAAGAACTATGCCGAAGGGCGTGCTACGGCATTCCACAAATACTCCGACCTCCGCGTCGAGCCCCGCTGCCCTCACTTCGGGGTTTGCGGTGGATGCAAGTGGCAGACAATGGCTTACTCAGCGCAACTCGACGCCAAGCAACGCCAGGTGCGCGACAACCTCGAGCGGCTCGGCAACGTCGACTGCTCCGGCATGCGCCCCATCTGCGGATCCGACAATATCTATTACTACCGCAACAAGCTGGAATTCACCTTCTCCACCAAAGCCTGGCGCACCACCAAGCCCGACAAAAACGCCGAGCCAGAACCCAGTGCCGGGGCCCTCGGGTTCCATATCCCCCAACTCTTCGACAAGGTGCTCGACATCAGCCACTGCGCCCTGCAAAGCGACCCCAGCAACGACATCCGCCTCGCCGTCAGCAGCTACGCCCAGGAACACCAGCTCGAATACTACGACATCCGCAACCATACGGGATTCCTTCGCAACCTCGTCATCCGCAACAGCAGCCTTGGCCACTGGATGGTCATCGTCATCGTCGCCCACGAGGACAACGAGCGCCTCTTCCCGCTGCTCGACATGCTGCACGACCGCTTCCCGCAAATCACTTCACTCCAGTACATTATCAACAGCAAGATGAACGACTCCTACGGCGACCTCGACGTCGTCACCTACCGCGGCGACGACCACATCGAAGAGGAGATGGCCGGTTACAACGGAGGTCGTCCGCTGCACTATATCATCAACCCGAAGTCGTTCTACCAGACCAACTCGGCACAGGCGCAACGCCTCTACAGTTTCGTGGCGGAACTCGCTGAACTTCAGCCCTCCGACACCCTCTACGACCTCTACACCGGCACCGGCACCATCGCCCTCTTCCTCGCCGACAAATGCCGCCGCGTGGTTGGCATCGAGTATGTCGAGGAGGCCATCGCCGACGCCAAAGTCAACGCGCGCCTCAACGGTTTCGACAACACCGCCTTCTTCGCCGGCGACATGGCGCAGGTCCTCACTCCCGAATTCATCGCCGCCAACGGCACCCCCGACGTCGTCGTCACCGACCCGCCGCGCGCCGGCATGCACGAGAAAGTGGTGGCACAGCTCCTCGCCACAGCACCGCGCAAGATAGTGTATGTCAGCTGCAACCCCGCCACTCAGGCACGCGACCTCCAGATGCTCGCCGCCCGCTACGAGGTGCGCCGCATCCAGCCCGTCGACATGTTCCCGCACACCCAGCACGTGGAAAATATCGCCGAGCTGATACTAAAAAAATAAGTTTTTTACGCTCATTTCAAAAAAAAATATTATCTTTGCATGTTGTTCATGCCTGCGAAGACAGGCGGAGCATCGGCACAAGAAATTGTGTTACAAATAATTGAATAAATTATAATACTTAGAATAATAATAATAAAAAATACAAACTAACAAGATGAAAAAAGTTTTATTCAGTCTGTTACTGGCATTCGCATTCATCCCTGTGACCTTCGGTCAGTCTGCCGGCAATGCCAAAGAGTACTCCATGGTAACCAAGGACACTACCATCTGCAGCAGTTTCACTTGGATCGACGGTCATGAGTACTCCACCACCACCACAGCTTCTTGTGTAAAGGACAGCATCGTCTACGTCCTCCACATCACCAAACTCGAGCCCACCTACGACACCCTCGTGGCAAAACCCATCGAGGGCCGCTGCTTCGTGACCTTCAATAACGAAATCTACGACACTCCCGGTATCCAGCTCGTCACCATGTCCGCCGCCAACGGCTGCGACAGCGTCGTCAAAATCGACCTCTCCTTCACCAACCACGACACCATCTCCGTCACCGGCGAGGCCTGCAGCGAGTATCCCCTCTCCTTCGGCAACTGGAAGGACACCGTCCGCGCCACCACCGTCGGCGAGAGCAACGTCATGATTGGCGCCTGCGAGCTCCACCGCATCCTCAACATCACCATCTTCCCCGCCTACACCGACTCCAACAACGTCAGTGAGGTCACCGCCGGCTGCCAGTACACCTGGGAAGGCATCACCATCACCGACACCAACGTCGCCCACTACAAGATGCTCTCCTCCATCCACGGTTGCGACTCCCTCGCGGCTGTCAAGGTCGTCAGCTATAACGGCATCCAGGAGGACACCGCCATCGTCAACGCTTGCGACAGATATGTCTTCGCTCCTGGCGACACCCTCTACGCCGACGGCTTCCGCGTCGACGTCGTCACCGAGGGCAACTGCACCTACAACCACCGCAAGGACATTCGCATCCACCCCTCCTACTTCATGGACACCGTGGGCATCGTCTACGAGCAGCTCACTGGCGAATGCAAAATCAACTGGCACAACCACAACTACACCAACGAGCACGATACCGCCTACTTCAAGGACAAATCCGTCTTCCAGTGCGACAGCCTCACCGCTATGACCGTTGTCACCCTCACCGGCATCGAGCACTACTATGACACCGCCTCCATCTGCGGCAACAAATACCCCGCCAGCGGCCGTTGGCACTCCCTCACCTTCAACCGTCCCACCGACTACTCCCTCCCCATGGACACTGTAGCCACTGAGACCTCCGGCTCCTGCGCCAAGAAATACCACCTCAACCTCTCCTTCATCGACAACTACGACACCGTCGTCCGCACCTCCTGCCTCAACTACACCTACATCTTCGACGCCCGTCAGCCGGTAAACGCCTTCTCCAAGGACACCGCCCACTTCACCGCCTCCGGCCTGCACACCGTCGACGAGAACAACGTCCCCCTCTACTCCACCAAGCGCAGCAACCAGTGCAAGACCTTCCACGCCCTTAACCTCACCATCAACCAGCCCACCCGCGACACCGTCAAGAACGACACCGTCGTCCGTTGCGACCGCTATGTCTACTCCTACAACGACTCCACCTTCACCACCATCGGCACCACCGACGCCGTCTTCACCGACGGTCTCTACACCGAGGGCAACTGCCGCGAAGAGGTGCGCCTCCTCAACGTCACCATCAACTCTCGCACCTACGTCCCCGTCACTCCCGAACCCCAGTGCAACTACTACTATTGGGATGTCACCAACCAGAACTACACCCGCACCGGCGAATACACCAAGAAGATTGGTACCAACGCCAAGGGTTGCGACTCCATCGCCAAGCTGATTGTCACCATCAACTACTCGCCCGAGGTGCACATCGAGGGCAACTGGAACCTCCGTCCCGGCGAGGCTACCACCCTCACTGCCGTCAACGACGGTGACGTGCCCGTGGCTTCCTACCAGTGGTTCATCGACGGCGTCAGCGAAGGCACCGATGCCACCCTCGACATCCCCGCCTACTCTGGCGACTACAACCGTGAGGTCGAGCTCATCGCCACCTCCAACAACGGCTGCAACACCACCACCTGGATCACCCTCGCCTACAACGTCGGCATCGACGAAGTCGGCAACCTCAACGTCAACATCTACCCCAACCCCGCCACCCGCTACATCAACCTCTCCAGCACTGAAGAGATGAAGGAAGCCGTGGTCTACAACACCGTCGGCCAGCAGGTCCTCCGCCAGAGCGTCAACGGCAACAGCGCCGTCCTCGACCTCGGCAACCTCGTCCCCGGCAGCTACTCCCTCCGCATCGTCTCCCAAAACGGCGACCAGACCACACGCAAATTCATTGTCAACAAATAATGAAACTGCTATCTAACAGCACAAGCGTTCGGCATCTCTCTGCCGGACGCTTTTTTGTCACCGCCGCCATCCTGGCGACACTCCTCCCCGCCTGCCGCCGCAGCGAGCCCGTCAAACTCCTCGGAGAGGCGCAGGGCACCTACTACAGCATCCTCTACTTCGACCCGCAGCAGCGCAACCTCCAGCCGCAGGTCGACTCGCTCCTCCTCGCCTTCGACCGCTCGGCGTCCCTCTGGGTCGACAGCTCCCTCCTGCGGCGCGTCAACGCCAACCTCGTCGACACCCTCGACGACATCCTCCTCACCCTCCTCCGCAACTCCCTCGACGTCGAGCGCTACACCCAGGGCGCCTTCAACTGCCGCGTGGGACGCATCGTCCAAACCTGGGGCTTCAGCTTCAAGCAACGCAGCGAGCCCGACAGCACAGCCCTGACGGCCATGCTTGCGGCAGCCCACGCCCCCATCGCCATCGACGGCCGCCGCATCGTCAAGGACCCTGCCACCGAGCTCGACTTCAACGCCATCGCCCAGGGCTATGCCTCCGACCTCGTGGCGCAGTACCTCGAACGGCAGGGCATCCACAGCTACCTCGTCGACATCGGCGGCGAGGTCGTCAGCCGTGGCACCAAGCCCGACGGCACCCCCTGGAAGGTGGGCATCGAGCAACCCGCCGCCGACAGTCTCAGTGCCCCCGTCGTCCACACCGCCATCCCCCTGACCGACCAGGCCGTGGTCACCTCCGGCAGCTACCGCAAATACTACGAGCGCGACGGCGTCAAGTATTCCCACACCATCGACCCCTCCACCGCGCGCCCCGTCACCCACTCCCTCCTCAGCGTCTCCGTCGTCGAGAAAGAGTGCTGGCTTGCCGACGCCATGGCGACAGCCTACATGGTCATGGGGCTCGACAGCGCCTGCCGCTTCATCGCCGCCCATCCCGGACAGCCCGGCACCGACGCCGTCTACTTCATCTACGACTCCTGCGGCACCATGAAAACCCATGCCACCCCCGCCTTCGACCAACTGATAATAAAATAAAGAGAATCACGATATGAAATCAATGACCGGCTACGCCAAAGTGCAGTCCGCCTTTGGCGACAAGAAACTGAACATCGAAATCAAGACCCTCAACAGCAAGCAGCTCGACCTCATCGTCAAGCTCCCCGCCTCCTACCGCAGCCGTGAGCTCGACATCCGTGCACTCCTCGGACGCCTCGAGCGCGGCAAGGTGGAATGCGTCATCAGCGAGGAGACCTCGGCAGCCTCGGCGGCAGCCTTCAACGGCGACCTTCTGGCGGCACGTTTCGACGCCCTCCAGTCGCTGGCAGCCTCCCTCGGCGCCGCCGACAAGCAAGCGCTCTTCAACACCCTCGCCGCCATGAGCGACATCTGGACCTCCGCCTCCGACGGCGACGTCAGCGACGACGAGTGGCACCAGACCGAGCTCGACCTCCAGCGCGCCATCGACCTCACCGACCAGTTCCGCCAGCACGAGGGCGACGTCCTCGAAAAAGACTTCCACCGCCATGTCGACCTTATCGAGCAGAAGCTCCAGCAGATTCCCGCCTTCGAGGCCGAGCGCATAGCCACCGCCAAAGAGCGCATACGCCGCTACATGGCGGACGCCGACGTCAAGGAGGTCGACGAGAACCGCTTCGAGCAGGAGCTCATCTACTACTTCGAAAAGCTTGACATCACCGAGGAGAAGGTGCGCCTGCAGAAGCACATCGACTATTTCCGCCAGACCATGGCCGACGAGCCCGTCTGCGGCAAGAAACTCGGCTTCGTAGCACAGGAAATGGGACGCGAAATCAACACCACAGGTTCCAAGGCGAACCATGTCGCCATCCAGAAACTCGTTGTCGAGATGAAGGACGAGCTCGAGAAGATCAAGGAACAGCTCGGCAACGTGCTTTAAAAAAAACAATAACGTTATAACGTCATAACGTAATAACGAAACATTACAAAAACAAAAAAGGCTCCCAATCGGGAGCCTTTTTCATTCTCGCTTGTTGGGCGATTATTTGATGATCAGCTTCTCGACTTTGCTGAAGCTGTCGTTGGTGACGCGCACGAAGTAGGCACCGGCGGGAACACCGCTGAGGTCGATGGTCTGCTCGACTTCGGCATTGACGTTGGCGTTGTAGATAACGCGGCCGCTCATGTCGATGATGCTGCAGTTGACCTTACCCTCGACACCGCTGAGGTTCATCTTCACAGCGTTGGTGGCGGGGTTGGGGGCGAGACGCATGCTGACGTTGGCAGCAACGGGGTCGATGCTCAGATAGTCCACATAGTGGGCGTAGACGGTGAACTCGATACCAGAGGAGAGCTGCTGCATGGTCTCGGCGTTGAGAACCATACCGTAGTAGTTGCGGGCGAGCAGGATATCACCAGTCTCGGGATCCTCAACATCGTAGTTCTGGGCAACGAGAACGCCTTGACCAGTAGCCTGGTTGTAGACCTCAAGTTTCTGGCCGTTGGCAAGGACGGAGTCAATCACGCAGTGGTTGCCTTCGGGGAAGAAGAAGATGGTCTGGTCGGCAGCGGAGACGAGGTCGACAACCTCATCGCAAACGATGGAATCTTCGTTACGGGTCTGCAGGCTGACGAAGATGTCGCCTTCGTGACCTTCGTCGGTCAGTTCGCAGGAGAGGGCCACAGGAGTGGTGGCGGCGTTGAGCTCACCAACGATGGGGCGAATCATGGGGAGGTAGGAGAAGGTGTGACCAAAACGCAAGCCACTCCCATCAGTAGACGGGCGCTGGGGATCGTAGGTGAAAGCATCATAGGGCTCCTGGCAGTCGCGCTGACGATAGTAGGGTCTGGTCTCGGGATTGCTGTAGTAGGAAACATTGGTGCTGTCGGTGGCATAGTTGGCTCCACGGTAAAAGGTCTGGGTCTTGGCAACGGCAAAGTTACCGTTGTTCAGCAGCTCGTAACCGAAGAGGTACATGGTGTTGGGCTGCAGGGCGGGCTGGGCGGGGAACTCGATGTTGACGGCCTTGTAGTTCTCGTCGGGGAGCATGTAGGTGTACTCGGTGGCGAGGGTGGCGTTACGGTCGTTGTCATTCAGAGTGTACATGGTATCGGCACCGGTACCCATATCGTACCAAGCCCAGTTACCATCGCTGCCGCGGGCAACGCGGAAAGCGAAGGGCTGAATCTTCGAACCGGTGATGGAGAAGTTGGAGTCGGTGGCAACCACATACTCAAGGCCGCGGAAGCGGAAGTTCTCGGGGACAACGTCACCAGTCACATAGCTAATGTAAACCTGATAACCGGCCATGCGGTGGTGATAGTCACCGGGTTCGCCCTCATTGGTCCACACCCAACGGGGCTGCCGAGTAGTACCCACGTTGCGCCACTGGGGCATGAAACTGGAGCCGGAGGGGATAATACCATTGTCGCGAGACCAGCGGGCACCGGGAACGCTCAGGTTGCTGTGACCAGTGGTGGCGGGAGTGGTGACATTGTAGCACACGGTGTCATAGACACCGAGGACAGTGCTGCTGTCGGCATTGACGATGTAAATCATGTAGCCATTCATACCGGCAGTCTCGGTGGAGAGACCACCCTTGCCGTACTCGTCACCGAGCTCGGTGGCGCCATAGGTAGCTCTGTTGTAGAAGTCGCCCTGGAAGAGGTTGTCGACGGTGGAGTCGTGGTCATAGAAGCCACGCTCATCAATCACAATGTCGAACACATCGGTAGGATTGCCCTGGGGAACAGCAGTGGTCTCGCCAGCGGCAACAGTCTCAAAGGCATCACCAATGGCACCGGCTCTGACAACGGCGTTGACGTTCATGTCAACAATACCCGTGTTCTGAACCTGGCAACCGAAGGTGAGGGGAATATTCATGCCCTGGGGAATCTGGCCATAGAAACCATCGATATAATAGGGGTTGATGACATCGGCAGCGACAGTTCTGTTAAGGGCGCAGATGGTGACATCGTCAATCAGCCAGCCAAAGTCGCCTTCACCGAGGTGGTCGCCGTTCATGGCAGGACTGTAGGCACGGAAACGGATTTGGATGCTGCTCTCGTTGCGGAGAGAGAACGGCATGGTCTGCGAAAGGCGGAAATAACCAAACTCGTTGACTTCAACATCAACACCAGCAACGTTAATCTCAACAGTATTCCAAGCAGAGCCAATCTTATAGTCGATATACTCCTTGTCATGGAATTTAATATAAGCCTGAACCCAACGCACCACGATGGGACGGTCGTCGCTGGCAGAAGGACGGGCGACGGCGGGGAACTCAACGTAGGCATTGATGTTCTCAGTACCGGTCTGAATGGGATAGTCTGTCAAACTGATGAACATGAGACCATTGTCGCCTTGAGCATAACTCTGCAGACGACGAATCATAATATTAGATCCTGTCTGGGGCGTGGTTAAGTATGACAAAACAGGGAAATCGGTTCTAAGCTGAGTCTCGAAATTGGCACTGTCAGTGGCGCGGTTCCAATAACTCTTGCTTGAAGTGGAGCCGTGAGCCATACTTCCAACAGTCTGACCGTTAATCTGGTCGATGGAGTCGAGCTTGCAGGTGCTGCCGTAGTTGATGCCGGTCATGTTGGCGGTGGCAAAGTCGAAGCAGCGCAGGGTGTCGTAGACGGCATCCTTGGTGAAGATGGAAGCCTTGTAGTCCACAGGCTGCTCCTGCGACCGGCTCTTCATCATCTCCTTGAAGTCCTGAGCAGCGGGGCTGTTCACGGGCTTCATAATCTTCGAGGTCTGGGCGAAGGCGACAGTGGCGCACAGAGCCAAACCCAAAAACATAAATACTTTTTTCATTGTGTTTAATTTTAAATGTTTGAATTTTTGTTTTCCTGTCTATTTATAATCTTTTCATACTCAGTTATTTCAAAGCCGTCGGGACACAACTCCCGCCAACTTTTCAAATTGCAAATATAGACATTTTTTTTGATACAGCGCTATTTTTTTGTTTTTTTATGAATCCCCACCACCCCCAACCCACCCCCAACCCACCCCCAAAAACCAACACCAAAACCCAAAAAACCTAAACCGTAAACCGTAAACCCTAAACCGTAAACCTTAAACCGTGAACATAGGAGCATCATATACGCATCATATACGCATCATAGGAGAACCCAAGGAGAAGTATAGGAAAATGGTAGTACAAGCATAGGAGGCGTTTTTTACGGATTTCGTCCCACTTTCTCCTATCCTTCGTCCCACCCGCCAAAAAAAATCCCTTGCAGGACAATAAAATCCACCCCATGCAGTTATTACAGTTGATATGTATAAGAAAATAGGTACAATTATTATTATAATAAGCGCCCTGGCGGCCGCCTGCAGCAGTCCCCGCCACAGCGCCGCGCCCGACAGCCGCTACCGCCGCCAGCCCATCCGCGAGGTCACCGAGGAACAGCTCAAGAGCGACGCCATGCTCATCGACGCCGTCGCCCTCGTGGAGAGCGGCCACACCCAGGAAGCCCTCGACCTCTACGGCCGCCTCACCGCCACCGACCCCGCCTGCGCCGCCGCCTGGTACGGCATGGGGCAGCTCCTCCTCCAGCGCGGCTGGACCGACAGCGCACAGGTGTGCGCACAGCGCGCCGTCGACCTCAACGCCTCCAACCTCTGGTACCTCCTCTCCCTGGCGCAGGTGCAGCAGGCCCGCGCCGACGCCAAGGGCCTCATCGCCACCTGGCAGCGCGTGGTCGACCTCAAACCCGAAGTGCCGGAATACTACTACGAGCTCTCCAACGCTTACGTCGCCGACAAGGACATCAACGGCGCCGTCGACGCCCTCAACCGCCTCGAGAAGCGCATCGGCGTCACCGAACCCGTGTCGCTCCAGAAACAGCGCCTGTGGGTCGCCGCAGGCAAGATGGACAAGGCCATGAAAGAGGTCGAGAGCCTCGCCGACGCACTGCCCGCGGCGAAGCGCTACAACGCCATCCTCGCCGAGATGAACATGCAGCAGCAGCGCTACTCCAAAGCCAAGCGCTACTACGACCGCATCCTCGCCGAAGACCCCGACGACCCCTACATCCACATCCAGCTCGCCGAATACTACAAAGCCCTCAACCGCCCCGCCGACGCCGACACCGAGATGATTGCCGCCTTCCGCAACCCCGCCCTCGACAGCAAGACAAAACTCCAAATCCTCGGCCAGTTCTACACCTCCGAGGAGTTCTACACCTCGCGCAAGGAGACCACCTTCCGCCTGATGGACCTCGCCATGGCACAGTGCAGCGACAGCGCCGAGTTCGCCGCCTTCTACGGCCACGTGCTCTTCATGCAGGAGAAATACGCCGACGCCGCCCACTGGTTCGAGGTGGCGCTGGCACGCGACAGCAGCGTCTACGACGTGTGGGAGCTCCTGCTCGTCAGCCTCGACGGCAGCGGCGACACCACGGCACGCCTCGACGGCTACGCCCGCCGCGCCGAAGCCCTCTTCCCCATGCACACCCTCCCCCACTTCCTCCTCGCCCGCAACGCCGTCATCGCCAGCCGCTACGAGGAAGCCATCGAACCCCTCGAGCAGGCCATGAAATGGGGCTTCACCAAAGGATACCTCGAAGCCGAATGCCACGCCCTCATGGCCGAAGCCTGCTACCGCACCGGCCGCTACGACCGCGCCTGGAAAGCCTTCGAGGAATGCCTCAAGCTGCGCCCCGACGACATGTCGACCCTCAACAACTACGCCTACTACCTCGCCGAGCAGCACCTCGAGCTCGAGAAAGCACTCGCCATGAGCCGCCGCACCATCGACGCCGAACCCGACAACGCCAACAGCCTCGACACCTACGCCTGGATACTCCACCTCATGGGTCGCGACGCCGAAGCCCTGCCCCACATGCAGAAAGCCGTCAAGCTCGACCCCAAAAGCGACACCCTCCGCCGCCACCTCGACATCATCAAAGAAAGCCTGAAATGAAACGCCCCCTCGCACTCGCCGCACTGGCGCTCCTGCTCCTCACCCTCGCCGGATGCCGCTCCTCGCGACAAGCCGCCAGCACAGGCAGCGCCCCCGGGCAACGCCGCGAATACACCGTGATGACCTTCTCGGCCACCGCCGACGGCATCAGCGTCAACGGGCAGGTGCGCATGGCCCGCGACAGCGTCATCTGGGTCAGCGTCAACAAATTCATCGAGGTAGGCCGCGCCCTCGCCACCACCGACTCGATATGGGTCAGGTCCATGCTCCTGCCCCAACCCATGGCGGGCGACTACCGCGACCTCAAGCGCAAGACCAAACTCGACCTCTCCTTCGACGACCTCCAGGCCATACTCCTCGCCGACGACGCCGAACGGCGCATCGCCGCCCTCGCCAAGCGCATGGGATACGACGCCACGGTGAAAATCACCCGCCGCGAGAACCCCTCATCCCTCACCTTCCCCTTCAAAAAAGAACAATGAGCATCTTCGACAACCCCGACGAATTCTACATGCGCGAAGCCCTCCGCGAGGCTCGCGCCGCGGCAGCCGAAGGCGAGATACCCGTGGGCGCCGTCGTCGTGGCTGGCGACACCGTCATCGCCCGCGCCCACAACCAGACCGAGCTGCTGCACGACGTCACCGCACATGCCGAGATGCTGGCATTCACCGCCGCCGCCGAAGCCCTCGGGGGCAAATACCTCACGGGCTGCACCCTCTACGTCACCCTCGAGCCCTGCGTCATGTGCGCCGGCGCCGCAGGATGGACACAGGTGGAGCGCATCGTCTACGGCGCCGCCGACCCCAAACGCGGCTTCGAACGCCTCGGGCGCGGCATGCTCCACCCCAAGACCGAGGTCGTCGCCGGTGTCCTCGCCGACGAATGCCTCGCCCTCGTCAAAGACTTCTTCAAACAGAAACGATAGCATCGCGCTAACGAAATAACGTAATAACGAAAAAACAAAACATGAAACCAACATTACTAGTTCTCGCTGCCGGCATGGGCAGCCGCTACGGCGGACTCAAACAGATGGACGGCGTAGGCCCCCACGGCGAAATCATCATGGACTACAGCATCGAAGACGCCATCCGCGCAGGCTTCGGCAAAGTGGTCTTCGTCATCCGCCACTCCTTCGAGGAGGAATTCAAGCGCCACATCAACGCCGACCACTTCGGCGGCCGCATCCAGGTGGAATACGTCTTCCAGGAACTCGACAAGCTGCCCGCAGGCTTCTCCGTCCCCGAAGGCAGGGAGAAACCCTGGGGCACCAACCACGCCATCCTCATGGCTAAAGACGCCATCCACGAGCCCTTCGCCATCATCAACGCCGACGATTTCTACGGCCGCGACGCCTTCGAAGTGATGGCCCGCCACCTCATGACCCTCGACGGCACCGAAGGACGCTACTGCATGGTGGGCTACCGCCTCGAGAACACCCTCTCCGAAAACGGCACCGTCAGCCGCGGCGTCTGCGAGACCTCCAAGGAAGGACTGCTCATCGGCATGACCGAGCGCACCTCCATCGGCCGCACACCCAACGGCATCGAATACAAGGACGCCGACGGCAGCATGCACCCCCTCGCCGCCGACGCCACCGTCAGCATGAACCTCTTCGGCTTCACGCCCGACTATTTCGCCAAGAGCGAGAAACTCTTCGTCGACTTCCTGAAGGAGCACGGCCAGGAGCTCAAGAGCGAGTACTACATCCCCTTCGCCGTCAACACCTTCATCCACAACGGCAGCGCCACGATGACCGTCCTCAAGACCACCGCCCAGTGGTTCGGCGTCACCTACAAGGAAGACCGCCCCATGGTCGTCGCCCGCCTCGCCAAACTCCACGACCAAGGCGTGTACTAATCCTCCCCGCCCCCGGCGGATATATTTTTAAGCCCCCCGCCTCCGGCGGAAATCCTGGAAATCCTGGAAATTTCTGTTGGGGTTTTCGCCTATCACGCAGAGGCCTGTCAAATCTTGGAAATCCGGATTAATCCGACCATTATGGAAGACAGTTTACAATCACTATCGTACGAAATCCGTGGTGCTGCCATGGATGTGTACAATTATTTCGGTCCCGGGCTGCTCGAATCATTATACGAGAAAGCCATGATTGTGGAGCTGCAGAACAGGGAGATTCCCGTATTGTCGCAAGTCCCATTGAAAGTATCCTACAAAGGTCAGATTATTGATGCAGACTACAGGCTCGACCTTCTGGTTGACGACTTGATCATCATAGAACTCAAATCGGTTTCCGAGATAACCCCGTTACACTACAAACAGCTGAGGAGTTATCTGAAGATTGCCAACAAACCTTTGGGTTGGATCATCAACTTCAACGAGAACGATTTCGCCCGTGGCATGATAAAGGTGCCCAACCGATACTTTGTCCCCTAGACCGCGAAGCGGGAAAGAAAGATTCTTGCAGATTTCCAAGATTTGCCATGCCCAAAGGAGAGAAAATAAATAATTTCCAAGATTTCCAGGATCTCGCGAAGCGGGAGATATTAGCTTTCGCCAGAGAGCATCAGGACGAGGATACCGCGAGGCTGCTGCTGAGTGCCGCGCGGTATCCTTCTATCGATATGCCCGCGGCAGTGCAACAAATCGAAGGCCTGCGCACGGCTCGCGAGAAATGGCCCTCGCTCCTAGACTGCGACGACTACCTCTACCCTCCCCGCCTCAACCGCGAACAGGCCTCGTCCGAGACCACAGCTCGCTACAAAGTCAATCTCCTGCTCACTCCGTTCGCGAAATCTATAAATCCAAATATAAATTTATGGATTACGCCGAAGGCGGGAGTGAGAATCGCCGACCTCACCGGCGGCATGGGCATCGACACGCTGGCGTTCGCCAAGGTGGCAGAGCATGTGGACTACGTGGAACGCGACGCCAACCTCTGTGCCCTGATGGAGCACAACCTCAAGGCCCTTGGAATCACTAACGTCACCGTCCACTGTGCCGACAGCATGGAATGGCTGGCTACAGCAGGCCCCTTCGACCTCATCTTCATCGACCCGGCGCGACGCGACAGCCACGGCCGCAAGGTGGCTGGATTCGAAGACTGCACCCCCAACATTCTCGACCATGCGGCGACCCTGCGTGCCCACTGCCAAAAGCTAATGGTCAAGGCCAGCCCCATGATTGACATCGACCTGGCCTGCCACCAACTGGGCGACGTGGGCGAGGTGCATGTCGTGGGCGCAAGAGGCGAATGCAAGGAGGTGCTGTTTGTGTGCGGCGAGCCGTCAGGCGAGCCGCGGATAAAATGTGTAAATCTGAATAATCCGAATACTCAGAATATTCAGAACCAATTCTCTTTCACCAGAGCCGACGAGACCGCGGCCGAGGGACGCTACTGCCAAGCCGTGGGACGCCACCTCTACGAACCCGACACCACGCTGATGAAAGGCGGCCCCTTCAAACTCATCGCCCAACGCTACGGTCTGGAGCTGTTGGGACGCAACACCCACCTCTACACCGCCGACCGTCGCATCGACGACTTCCCCGGCCGGGTGTTCGAGGTGCTGCAGGAGATCCAGCTCAACCGCAAGGAAGTGAAGACCGCCATCCCCGACGGCAAAGCCCACGTGGTGACACGCAACTATCCCGTGGAAGCTGCGGCGCTGCAACGCCAACTGGGCCTCAAGGAAGGCGGCGAGCTCTTCGTCGTCGCCACCACCGTTGGCACCCGTCTCAGCGGATTTCTCTGCAAAAGAATTTGAAAAAAATTTTGCCAGTTGAAAAATTGTTCGTAACTTTGCACTCTCCAAAAATGGGGAAGTTGCGTCTTGTCTACCCGTTCAAGACACTCTTTCTCAGGTTGATAAGCATGGAGACTAATTATCCGTCAGCGGTCAAAATGCGATGCAGTCAGAGGAGAAATTAACAATTTTGAAAGTTAAAACATCATCGTTAGTAAAATAAAAAAATGAGTACGTTAAGTTACAAAACCATCTCAGCCAACAAGCAGACCGTCCAGAAGGAATGGGTCCTCGTTGACGCTGAGGGACAGACCGTAGGTCGCCTGGCTACCCGCGTTGCCAACATCCTGCGCGGCAAGACCAAGCCTTGCTACACCCCGCACGTCGACTGCGGCGACAATGTCATCATCATCAACGCCGAGAAGGTTGTCTTCAGCGGCAAGAAAGAGACTGACAAAATCTATCAGCGCTACACCGGTTACCCCGGCGGTCAGCGTGAGACCACCCCTGCCAAGGTGCGCGCCACCCACCCTGAGCGTATCCTCGAGCACGCCATCCGCGGCATGCTTCCGAAGACCCGCCTCGGCGACGCTCTCTACCGCAACCTCCACATCTATGCCGGCAGCGAGCATCCCCACCAGGGCCAGAACCCCAAAGCCATCAATATTAACGAAGTAAGATAAGTATAAGATATGGCAGAAGTTATCAACACCATTGGTAGAAGAAAGACCGCCGTCGCCCGCGTCTACATGACCCTCGGCAATGGCGAAATCAAGGTCAACGGCCGCGACTACAAGGAATATTTCCCCACCGGTCCGCTGCAGTACATCGTCAACCAGGCTTTCGCCGTGGCTAACGCCGAAGGCAAATGGGATGTCAAAGCCAACCTCGACGGTGGCGGCATCACCGGCCAGGCCCAGGCCCTGCGTATGGCTATCGCCCGCGCCCTCTGCGAGAACAACATCGAGGATCGCTCCGCCCTCAAGAAGGAAGGCTTCCTGATGCGCGACCCGCGTATGGTCGAGCGTAAGAAACCCGGTCAGCCCAAGGCCCGTAAGCGCTTCCAGTTCAGCAAGCGTTAATACCAATATAATAAAAGCTGGACAAAGTTTAGTATCCAAACTGCCCGAATGCTCCGCTGCATTGACACAGCGAGCCGCATAGTAAGGCCACTAAATGCAGCCTGATGGACTCACGGACAGTTGGTAAAGTTTAACAACAAAAGGAAAGTAAACAAACATGAACGAACTCAAATTCGAAGAACTGCTTGATGCTGGTTGCCACTTTGGTCACCTCAAGCGTAAATGGAATCCCAAAATGGCTCCTTATATCTTCAAGGAGCACAACGGCATTCACGTCATCGACCTCCAGAAGACCATCGCCAAAGCCGACGAGGCTGCCGCTGCCCTGAGGCAGATGGCTAAGAGCGGCAAGAAGGTCCTCTTCGTCGCCACCAAAAAGCAGGCCAAGGAAGTGGTCGCCGAGATGGCTAAGAGCGTGGATATGCCCTTCGTGACCGAGCGCTGGCCCGGCGGTATGCTCACCAACTTCCAGACCATCCGCAAGGCTGTCAAGAAGATGAACAGCCTCGACCAGCTGATGCACGACAAGGATTTCAACAATATCAGCAAGCGTGAGCGCCTCCAGGTGCAGCGTGAGCGTGCCAAACTCGACAAGAACCTTGGCTCTATCGCCGACCTCACCCGTCTGCCCAGCGCCCTGTTCGTCATCGACATCAACAAGGAGCACATTGCCGTCGCCGAGGCCCGCCGCCTGAACATCCCCACCTTCGCCCTCGTGGACACCAACACCAACCCCGACCTTATCGACTTCCCGATTCCCGCTAACGATGATGCGTCGAAGTCGATTGCCGCCATCCTCAAGCACATGTGCGAGGCCATCCAGGAAGGTCTGAACGAGCGCGCCCTCGACAAGGACGCCCAGACCGAGGAAGAGGCTCCCGTGGCCGAGGCCGCCGAGGCTCCCGTCGAGAAGAAGACCCGCGCCCGCCGTCCCCGCAAGAGCGAAGAGGCTCCCAAGGCCGAGACCGAAGAAGCTCCCAAAGCTGAGTAAAAAACAAAGTTAAAAAGGTTGGAAAGGTTAAAAGGATAAAAAGGTTCGAGGCAAACAACCCGTCACCTTTTAAACCCTTAAACTTTTAAACCCTTTAAACCCTTAAACGAAAAGAAAGGAAACACAATATGGCAATTACCGCTTCACAGGTTAACGAGCTCCGCAAACTCACCGGCGTCGGCATGATGGACTGCAAGAAAGCCCTCGTCGAGACCGACGGCGACATGCAGAAAGCTATCGAGCTGCTTCGCCAGAAAGGCCAGAAGATGGCCGCCAAGCGCGCCGACCGCGACGCCAACGAAGGCTGCGTCCTCGCCAAGACCACCGGCAACTTCGGTGCCATCATCATGGTCAGCTGCGAGACCGACTTCGTCGCCACCAACGCCGGCTTCGTCGACTTCACCAACAGCATCATCGACACCGCCATGGCCCAGCACATCACCACCAAGGAAGAGGTGCTCAACATGGACCTCAACGGTGCCAAGGTCGCTGACGCCATCACCGACCAGATCGCCAAGATCGGCGAGAAGATCGAGCTGGCTCACTACGAGGTCATCGAGGCCGAGAAGGTCTATGCTTATGTCCATCCGGGCAACCGTATGGCTTCCATCGTCGGACTGAACAAGGCCGGTTACGACCAGGTCGGTCACGACATCGCCATGCAGGTCGTCGCCATGCGTCCCGTCGCCCTCGACGCCGAGAGCGTGCCCCAGGAGATTAAGGACCAGGAGTTCCGCGTGGCCGTCGAGAAGACCAAAGAGGAGCTCATCGGCAAGGCCGTCGACGCCGCCCTCAAGAAAGCCGGCATCAACCCCGCCCACGTCGACAGCGAGGAGCACATGGCCTCCAACATGGGCAAAGGCTGGATCACCGAGGAGCAGGTCAACCAGGCCCGCCAGATCAAAGAGCAGGTCGCTGCCGAGAAGGCCGCCCAGCTCAGCGAGCAGCAGATCAACCAGATTGCCAACGGCCGTCTCAACAAGTACTTCCAGGAGAACACCCTCATGGAGCAGGAGTACATCATGGAGTCCAAGGTGAAAGTCAAAGACTTCATCGCCAAGGCCGACAAGGATCTGAAGTGCACCGGCTTCAAGCGCCTCGAACTCGGTGCCTAAAAGCCTTTTTATCAAAGCACAACAGCAGCGGAACCGAATGGTTCCGCTGCTGTCTTTATGTAAAACAGAGATTGTTTGTCTTAACGGACGATGACCTGTACTTTGGGCTCTTTTTCCTCGTAGAGGAGTGGTTTTTCGGTGGGGGTGGCCTGGTTGGCGGGGGTGCCGGGGAGCTTCACCATAATCTCGCCGCAGGCCTCTCTCGGCGCGTTCACCTTGCCATCTTGTCCGATGCACTTGACGATCTCGTCCACAGAGGTCGGCAGACCGATTTCAATCACAGGTTTTTTGTCCGCACTGATGGTGACGGCGCTGTCGGCCGACATGCCGACATCCATGACGGTGAAGCCCGTCTTGTTGACAGAGACCACGTGCTCGAAGGGGCGGTTGCTCTCCGGGGAGGTGATGTGCAGCGTATAGTCGCCGAAAGGTATAGGCTTGAGGGTATAGAGACCGTCGAAATCGGTGGCTCCGCTGAGCACAGGCTTGCCATCCTGCAGCAGGGTGACTTTGCAGAAGGGCAGAGGTTCGTTGGTCTTGATGTTGAACACCGTGCCTTTCATTGTTCCACAGCATTCGGCCTTGTGGGCTTTCGTGGTGTCCTGTGTGGGCGCGGCGTGGGTCTCGGGAGCCTGCGCGTGAGCTGTCGAGGCCAGCCCTAGGGCGAGTCCAGCGACGGTGGCCACCTTGCCGAGCCGCAGGCAGTCGGCCAGCGCGTTCTCCAAGTACCGCACCTCGGCCTCGCAGCGCGGACACGTCCCGCGACACTCGCCCTTGTAGGTGCACTCCTCTATCTCCAAGGGGATATCATTCTCCTCGGCGATGCGCTTGCGGACCTCTTTGAGCTGCTTGCAGATGTTTTTCCCGTGTGTCATCGTGTTATCATTTTGGCATTGAGGATGCGGTCGATGTAAACAATATCGCCCTCAAGGTGGAATACGTAGACGAACTTATGGTTGCGCGACACCATACGACGGGCGTGAGGATGAATAGTACGGATGATTTGGGACCGGCTTTCTCCGAAACAATCGGCGAAAACGGAGAGAGACATCATCTCGCCGTTCATTGCGTCAAGGTAGCGGTGAGCTCCTTCGCGCGACATGACAGATAGCAGAAACTGTTGTAATTCCCGAATGTCCGTCAAAGCCGAATGTTCAACCCTAACCCTGTATATTGTCATAGTACTCGTCTACCATTCGGTGTAGGATATTGCAGAACTCGTCCACAGACATACTGCCTTTGTGAAACTCTTCGGTCTGCGAACAAGCCATCGGACAATGCTCCGGCGACAGACGCGCATACGCAGCCTCGGGTTCGTTGGCCGATGGCAGCGGAGTGTCGTTTGTGCTGTATTCTTTCATCTTAATGTTGTTTTCCTGGATAACGTAAACGGTTGGAAAATATTGTGTCAGCGGACTTTTACTTTGATACCGTCTTTCTCGAATCTTTGCCATGCAGGGTTGGCCTGAAAATATTCTTCATCGATGATACCTGTCATCGTCGGCTCTTCAATCTCTATTGTTTCCATTTTAATATCGGGATTAACAACAAGTCGGATGGGAGCGAGGATAGTGTCGGCATCGTAGTGAGTTTCTGCAATTGTATCGCTCAAATATCCAAAGTACGAGACTACAATGGTATAGCTACCTTTCGGTACGTTGACAATGAACTCACCGTCAAAGTTCGACTCACACACCTCAACAGTTTTCATGCCTACTAAAGGTTTCCTGTCCTTAAGTACCCTGATACTTACAAAAGGCAGAGGCTCATCTGTTTTGGCATCAACTACGGTGCCACGTAAGGTGATAATGCTGTTGGACGTATGCGTTTTATTGCTACTGATAACAGACGGTACATCTGGCAACACGCTGGGCAATACTTCTGTGGCCTGCGCTGTGGTGGCGGCGAGGCCCAGGGCGAGTCCAGCGACGGTGGCCACCTTGCCCAGCCGCAGGCGGTCGGCGAGGACGTTCTCCAGATAGCGCACCTCGGCTTCGCATCGCGGACAGGTGCCACGGCACTCGCCTTTAAAAGTGCACTCCTCTATTTCAAGGGGGATTTCGTTTTCTTCCGCAATCTTTTTGCGGACATCCCTAAGCTGCTTGCAGATTGACTTGCCTCTATTCATAATCGTTTTCTTTCTTGACGATCTTCACTCCATCTACTTCCTCTATCTCAATAACGCAAGGCCATCTCCATATTTCATCTGCCGCCATGTCGTGGGTGTATTGCTGTAGAACGGACCATGGTAATTGGGGAGTCTTCACGTACGGTTGTGGCAACCATACATATTCGACATCTGGATAGTACAGCAATAGGCCTCCACAATCGTCATGGACAAAAACAATTCGTTTTTCGATGGTGGGTGCCGATTTCAACTTCGAAATGGTATCTGTTTGCGTTCTTCCAATACTGTCGTTCTGTCCCATCGCAATGACAGGCATGGTGAGATATAAAACGGCAGTGAACATCGCTGTCAGCATGAAAATATTTTTCCCGTGTGTCATTGTTATTTGTTGTTGTTTGTCCTGTAGGTGAAGCGGTCGATGCGGGTGATGCCCATGGCGGTGAGGCGCTGGGCGGTGCGGTCGGTATCGGCCTCGGTGTTGTAGTCGGGGATGAGGGGTACGCGGACGGTGATATGCTCGGGACCGACGAGGGAGAGCAACAGCTTAAGGTTGTCCCATGCGCGGGTGCTGTCGCCACCCGTGTAGGCGCGGTAGGTGTCGGGATTGCTCTCTTTTATGTCGACAATAAAATCGCCGACCACAGTGGATATAGCCTTGACGGCTTCGTGCGGCACCTGCAGGGATGTCTCGGCCGTGAGGTTCCAACTCTTGCCGCACAACTGCTTGAACTCCGCGATGAAGTCGACCCGCAGCAGTGGCTCGCCGCCGCCGAAGCAGACGCCACCACCCGTGGCGATGAAATAAAGGTTGTCAATGGCCACACAGTCGTAGAGTTGCTGTGGAGTGTATCTTGGCAAGTCCTCGGGGGTCTCGAGGCAGCGGTGGTTGAGACAGTATTTGCACTGCAGCGGACAGCCGTGGAAGGCCGCCAACGTGGTCACTCCCACGCCGTCGACGCCCAGCCGGTGCCGGTCGATGCCTATGAACGGTACTGCTTCCATTTCGGAGTGCAAAGATACGAACTTTTTGCCAATCGGGAAAAAAGTCGTACTTTTGCAGCCGGAAAAGACAAGATTATGACTAAAGACAACGATGGAATTAACCACACGACGAACGACGAGCACCAAGGTCTGGTGAACGCCATGGCGTGCTTTATGGACAACGGGAAGCCGAAGGTCGGTATCTTCTGGTACGACATGGTCAACGGCTCGCTCTTCGGAGTGGAAAAAATCGATGCCGAGCAGGCGGTGTTCGTCAACGGCAAGGCCACTATCGGCAAGCTGCACAAGACCTACTGGCAGAAGCAGCACCACCGCGCAGAGTCCAAGGGCGACACCTCGTCTATCTTTTATTCGGAACACAGCTACACCATGATACCACGCGGCCGCATCTTCCTCGACGAAGCGACCGACAGATTCTATGTCTGTGTCGGCCATTGGCTCAACGACATCGACCAAGAGCACTTCCGCGAGGTGCTGGAGGATGAGTTCAACCTGCCCGAGGACTTCGAGTTGGTCATCGACCACCACTGGGATCTCGGCCACGGATGGTCGGAGGAGATATTCTAAATGGCGAAGAAACAGAAATACTACGTTGTATGGCAGGGCAAGAAGCCCGGCATCTACAGCGACTGGGACGCGTGCAAGGAGCAGGTCGCAGGCGTGCAGGGGGCGCAGTATAAGGGCTTCGACAGCATGGCCGAGGCCGAGGCGGCGATTAAGCTGCCATATAGCAGTGTGGTGCAGTCGAGTGGGGCGAATGGGGTTAATGGGTCTAATGGGTCTAATGGGCAGAGTGGGTGTCTCGTCATCGACGAGAACGGCATGACAGCCATTAAGCCCGGTACGGTGAATGCGCCCGTGCTCGACGCGCTGGCCGTGGACGCTGCCTGCAGCGGCAACCCCGGCGTGATGGAGTACCAGGGCATCTACATCCCCACGCGCACGCGCGTCTTCCATTACCGCGCCGAGAAGGGCACCAACAATATCGGTGAGTTCCTCGCCATAGTGCATGGCCTGAGCTACCTCAAGAAACACCGCCTCAATCAGATTATCTACAGCGACTCCGTCAACGCCATCAGCTGGGTGCGGCAGAAGGTGTGCAAGAGCAAGCTGGCAGAAGATGCCAGCACCGCCGAGCTGTGGGACTATATCCACCGCGCCGAGAACTGGCTGCGCACCAACAGCTACACCACCGAGATACGCAAGTGGGACACCGACCGTTGGGGAGAAATCCCCGCAGATTTCGGGAGAAAATAGGGCTAATGGGTTTAATGGGCAGAATGGGCATGAATACTCGAAACCTTCGCTTCCGCAGTAATCGCGTGCGCGATATCGTCAGCCTCTTCCACGAGGAGCTGGACGGCATGTACGGCAGCGGCGAGGTGGGGGTGTTTCTCGACATGCTTTTCGAGGCCTTCCTCGGATGGGACAAGGTGCGGCTGCTGACCTCGCGGGAGCAGACCATCGACCAGAGCGACTTGCTGCGATTCCACTGGGCGCTCGAAGACCTTAAACAATACCGCCCCATTCAACATATCATCGGCTACACCGACTTTTGCGGATGCAGGATAAAGGTGAGCCCCGATGTGCTGATACCTCGACCGGAGACTGAGGAGATAGTCAACAGCCTCACATCCAACAGCCTCACCCCCGGCCCCTCTCCGAGGGGAGAGGGGAGTAGGATGCTCGACTTGTGTACGGGGAGCGGGTGTATCGCCATCGCGCTGAAGAGAGCATTCCCAGGGGCCGAGGTGACGGCAGTGGACGTCTCGCCAGCGGCACTGGAGATGGCGCGGGAGAATGCGGGAAGCAACGGTGTGGAGGTGCGGTTCCTCCAAGCCGATGTTCTTAATGGGGTTGATGGGTTGAGTGGGTCTTATGGGCTGATTGTGAGCAATCCGCCGTATGTCAGAGACTGTGAGCGGACGCAGATGCAGCGCAACGTGCTCGACTACGACCCTGCGCTGGCACTCTTTGTGCCCGACGACGACCCGCTACGGTTCTATAAGGCAATAGCCCATATCGCCAAAGAGCATCTGGCAGAAGACGGCCTGCTGGCGGTGGAAATCAACGAGGCGCTGGCCGAGGAGACCTGTGGGGTGTTCCGTGAGGAGGGATTCCGTACGGAAGTCCATCTGGATTTCCGTGGGAAGTGCCGCTGGGTGACGGCCCGCCGCGGATAGTCTTTCCCCTATTTTTTGTGGCGGAAGTGTCCTATATAGGAGGGGGCGTTTCTCCTATGTAGGAGAGAAAAAATGTCCTATGTCGGGGAGGCCGAGGGAGAGATTTCTCCTATGTCAAGAAAAAAAATGTACTATGGTTGTACTACCATTTTACTACCTTTCTATATCGGTTCTCCTACCATTCTACTATGATGCGTATATGATGCGTATATGTTTCTCCTATGTCAAGAGTTTGAAAAGGGGATTACCGACAGGATAGGTCTTTTCAGAAGGATTCTCTGAGGTGGGAGTCCATGATGATGGTTACGGGGCCGTCGTTGACGAGGGCGACTTGCATGTTGGCGCCGAAGGTGCCGGTCTGGATTTCCTTGCCGAAGAGGGTCTGCAGCCTTGCGATGAATTTCTCGTACATCGGTACGGCAAAGTCGGGCCGCGAGGCATGGATGTAGCTAGGGCGGTTGCCTTTCCTGGTTGACGCCATGAGGGTGAACTGGCTCACCACAAGGATGCCGCCGCCCTCAACGTCGGTTATCGGCAGGTTCATCACTCCCTCGGCATCGTCGAAGATGCGCAGTTTGATGACTTTCTGGCAGAGGTATTCGATGTCCTCGTCGGTGTCCTCGTCGCAGATGCCGACGAGAATCATCATGCCCTGGCCGATGCTCGACTTCAATGTCCCGCCGATGGTAACGGAGGCCTCCTTTACACGTTGAATTACTAGTCTCATGGCTCTACGTTAATTGATTCTTTTTAGGATAACGTTAATTGCCGTAAATTATTCCGTTAATTGGCGTGAATTTCTTATCTACAAATTGCCGTGAATTTTTTTCTTTATTACAGATATGGTACAAGTTGCATGTTTTTGTCCAGGCGGCAGCAAAGGTTCTTCTCCTCTATATAGGCATAGCGTTCCCCTTCAAGGCTCTCTCCGCCGAAGTTAATCAATAATCCTACAGGCATTCTGGTAAGCCGCAGATAATTGAAGAGTTGGGCTCGATGTGCTGCCACAAGTTCTTCTACAGACTTTAGTTCCACACATATATCACCCACTACCATATCCAGTCTGTATTTCTTCTCCAATAAATGCTCCTTGTAATAGCAATTCACTTCTTTCTCCAATGTATTGTCAATCCCGTTGTCCAGAAGCTCCAGGTGCAGGCACTCGGCATAGACAGCTTCCAATAAACCACTTCCAAGTGTGCGGTGCACAGCCATCGCAGCACCGATGATTTCATATACCAGATCCTCGTATCGCGTGAAGTTGACCATGACATTTACGATAATTAACGAACCAATTTACAATAATTCACGTTATGAAAAGAGCCATTAACGTTCATCCCTGTTCAAGGTTCTATTATGGTTAGTTTGGCGAATTTGAGCATCAGCTGTTTCTGGCCTATGCCTTCAAAGAAGACGATGGCTTTGCGGGAGTCGCCGTTGCCCTCCACCTGCAGCACCTTGCCGCTGCCGAACTTGTCGTGGCGCACCTTCATGCCCGGCATGATGGCGCCTATCTGCGCCGGGGAGTTGGGGACGGCGGCGGCGCGGGGCTTGGGGGCGGCCTGCGGTTTCGGGGTAGCCTGGCTAGGCTTGCCGGCATTGAAGAAGGCGCGCGGCAGCGTGGTGGCAGTGCTTGCCGCACGGCGCGATGCGGGCATCTCAAGATATTCGGGGTCTATCTCCTCGACGAAGCGGCTGATCTCGCCTCCCATGCGTTGCCCATTGTTGAAGCGGGTCTGCGCGTAGGAGAGCGTCACCTGTTTCTCCGCTCTCGTCACTGCCACATAGAACAGCCTGCGCTCCTCTTCCAGTTCCGCCCTCGAGGATGCCAGGAACGAGGGGAATATCTGCTCTTCCATGCCTATGACATAGACATAGGGGAATTCCAGTCCCTTGGCGGCATGGATGGTCATCAGGGACACTTTGTCGGCATCCTTGTCTTTGTCCTTGTCCTCAGAGGTGTAGAGGAGGACCTGCTGGAGGAACTCGTCGAGGGTGCGGATATGCGCAGAGGCTGACGCCTCTGGCACGGTGGCTTCGGAGGCTTCGGGGTTTTCTTCCTCGCAGAACTCCTGCACACCATTGAGGAGTTCGTCGATGTTGTCGATGCGCTCGGCGCTCTCGGGGTCGTCCTCTTCCTGCAATGCCTTGATAATGCCGCTGGCAAGGATAATCTCCTTCGCCAGACTGAAGGCGTCTTTTGTCGGCACCTCGGCACCAAAGCGTTTCATCATGTAGACGAACTCGGTGATTTTCTGCACGGCACCGCTCTGGATAGGCAGCCCGAAGTCCTGTATGTTCTCCAGCACCGTCCAGATGCTCACGTCGTTGTCGGCTGCCGCCACGCGGATCTTGTCCATGGTGGTCTGGCCGATGCCACGGGCAGGATAGTTGATGACGCGCACGAGCGACTCGTCATCGTGGGGGTTAATGGCCAGGCGCAGGTAGGCCAAGGCGTCCTTCACCTCCCGGCGGCCATAGAAAGAAAGCCCCTGATAGATCTTGTAGGGGATATTCATCTTGCGCAACGCATCCTCGATGGAGCGCGAGAGGGAGTTCTGCCGGTAGAGGATGGCGAAGGACCGATAGTCGGCATCCTCGCCGAGATGGTAGTTCATGATGGAGTCGGCCACCCGGGTGCCCTCGTCTTTCTCGTCCATGGCGCGGATAAGGCGGATGCGGTTGCCCACGCTGTTGTCGCTCCACAGCTCCTTCTGTATCTGGTCGCGGTTGCGGCTGATGATGCTATTGGCGGCATTGACGATATTCTTCGTCGAACGGTAGTTCTGCTCAAGCTTGAAGAGCTGCATCGTCGGATAGTCGCGCTTGAAGTTGAAAATATTCTGAATGTTGGCGCCACGGAAAGCGTAGATGCTCTGGGCGTCGTCGCCCACCACACAGATGTTCTGGTTGCGTGCAGCCAGTTTCTTGACGATGAGGTATTGCGCGAAGTTGGTATCCTGATACTCGTCGACCATAATGTACTGGAAACGCTGCTGGTATTTGAGCAGCACATCGGGGAAGTCGCGGAGGAGAATATTCATGTTGAACAGCAAGTCGTCGAAGTCCATCGCGTTGCTGTTGTGTAAGCGCTGGTCGTACATCTGGTAGATCTGGCCGATGGCGGGGCGCTTGCTGTCGATGTCGGTCTGGTAGATTTCGGGGTTCTCCTGGTAGTCTTTGGGTCCGAGGAGGTTGCTCTTCGCCATGGAGATACGGTTGAGGACGAAGGTAGGCTTGTAGGTTTTGGGGTCGAGGTTGAGGTTTTTGACAATCTGCTTGATGGCTGCCTTGGAGTCGTCGGTATCATAGATGGTGAAGCTGGAGGTATAGCCCAGCTTGGAGGCCTCGGCACGCAGCACGCGGGCGAAGATACTGTGGAAGGTGCCCATCCACAGATTCCTTCCTTCGCCGCCCACCAGTTTGATGATACGCTCTTTCATCTCGTTGGCGGCCTTGTTGGTGAAGGTCAGTGCCAGGATATGGAACGGGTCGACACCCAGCTCCATCAGATGGGCTATGCGGTAGGTGAGGGTGCGTGTTTTTCCGCTGCCGGCACCGGCGATAATCATCACGGGGCCGTCGACACACTCCGCCGCCTCACGCTGGGGTTCATTCAGTTGGTCAAGCAGTTCACTCATTTCTCTATACAAATATTGAAGTGCAAAAATACACAAATAGCCACGACTGCACAAATTTACTTTTCAACAAGGGGAGAACACCTTACAGCACCTCGATCTTCACCGTCCGCAGGTCGGCGATGCGGTCGTAGAGGCGCACGCTCTGCGACTGGCGGACGCTGACTTCGAGACTGCAGTCGAGGTTGAAATCCTGGTTCTCGGGCTTGAGGTCGAACTCCTTGAGGATGCGCATCACGTCGTTCATGGCCTCATAGGCGAAAAGGAAACGGTAGCGGGCATCGATGGTTTTCTCGATAATCTGTGCGTGGTCGATGGCGTCGCGCGCGGCGGTCTTGTAGGCGTTGGCCAGGCCGCTGGCACCGAGGAGGATGCCGCCGAAATAGCGCACGACGACTATCAACGTGTCGGTGAGGTCGGCCGAGAGGAGCTGGCCGTGGATGGGGCGGCCGCCGGTGCCGCTGGGCTCGCCGTCGTCGTTGGCACGGAAGGCGTCCTTGCGCGGGCCGAGGATATAGGCGTAGCAGTGGTGACGGGCGTCGAAGTAGTCCTTGCGCAGCTGCTCCAGGTGGCTTTTCACTTCGTCGATGGTACGCACCGGGTAGGCAAAAGCCAGGAACTTGCTGCCTTTCTCCTTGTAAAGGCCCTCTGCGGGAGCCGCCAAAGTGCGGTAGGTATCGTCGAACATCAGTCAATAATGATTAGTCGGTTATGCGCTATTGGCGGGATTGCAGGAGCCTTCAGGCCACTGCCGAGACGCTGGGGGCTGCGGAGGATGCGTACCTCGTCGTAGAGGCCACTCTCGATGAAGGCGTCCAGCACTTTGCGGCCACCCTCGACGATGACGCTCTGTAGTTTGTGCTCGTAGAGTTCGTTCAGAACCTCGGGGATGGTCTGGTTCTGTAGAACGAGCCATTTCTTTTTATCGCAATCAGAACGAAAAGAACTATCAGATTTTTCTTTTTGTTCTTTTAGTTCTGATTGAGTTAGAAAAGCCAAACGGTTGCGCCTGTCGAGCACCACGGGCTGCGGTGCGGGGCCGAGGTAATGTCTGGGTGTCAAGCTCGGTTTGTCCAGAAGACAGGTCTCCGAACCTACCAGTATGGCAGCTTCTTCGGTGCGCCAGCGGTGGTTCAGGCGGTTCTGCTCCTGTGTGCTGAGCCAGTAGGGACCCGTGGTGGCGGGGGCCATGAAGCCGTCTTTGCTTTCGGCCCATTTCAGTATGACATACGGCCGCTGCTGCTCCATGAAGGTAAAGAACCTCCGGTTCAACTCGCGTCCTTCCTCCTCCAGCACATGGCGCACCACCTCGATGCCGGCGGCTTCGAGTTTGCGGAAGCCGTTGCCCGCCACCAGCGGGTTGGGGTCGTCGTTGCAGCAGACCACCCGTTTGATGCCTTTCTCGATGATAAGGTCGGCGCAAGGCGGAGTCTTTCCGTAGTGCGAGCAAGGCTCCAGATTGACATACAGCGTAGCGCCGCGATAGTTGCCGTCGCGCAACAGCGCATTGCGCTCCGCGTGGTTCTGCCCGTATTCCTGGTGGTAGCCCTCGCTGGTGATGCGGCCGTCATTGACGACCACGCAGCCCACCAAGGGATTGGGACGTACCCGTCCCAGCCCGTTGGCGGCCAGCTGCAGGCACCGCCGCATGTACATGATGTCTATTTCTTGTTGAGACATTTCTTCTTGTCTTCTATCTGCAATGCTGTTTTGGCATTAAGGGAGGTAACGACGGGCTTTCCGGTCTTGGCTTCCAGTTCGGCGCGGGCATTACGGGCAATCTCGCCGCCCTGGCGGGCCACTTCGGCATGTTCGCCGAAGGTCTCGGGATTGCGGGCTTCGCTAATGTCTTTTGTGGAGAGTTCTGCCAGCATGTTGAGCACCAGCTCGCGGTTGGTCATATTGTCGCGCAGGTTCTCCTTCTTGAGACCTTTGAATTGCTTGTATTCCTTGGCCGTCATGCCCGACCAGGTGCTGTAGATGATATCGGTGAGTGTGGCGAACTGCACACCCTCCTGCAAGCCATGACGCTTCCACTCGTCGGTGAGGTCTTTGCGAATCTCAATGCTCTTGAGCCGTTGGTTAATCCAGTTGTCGGAGTATCCCAGCCGCTTGTAGTCGGCCAGCGACTGCTGTATGCCCAACTCTGGATCCTGCATCTGGTCGAGACGGTTGGCCGCCACCTGAGCCATCCACTGCTTGAACGGCTCTGCCTTGGGCGACGGGATGGACTGGATGAGGCGGAAGATACCCTTTACGTCAGCACAGTTGACGCGCTGTTGACCTCCAGGAGTGACTACCGAAAGGGGGGTGACAATTTGTCCCCACCCTTTGGCGAGTTCGGGGTCGCGTTTGCGCATCTTCTTTATATAATCCGTTGGGTTGACACTATCGGTTAAGGCAGCGACAACATCCGAAATGGCGAAATACCATTTCTCGGTTTCGTCGTCCCATGCTGTGCGTACCTTCTTTTCCTCAAAGAGTTGTATGGCTTGCTTCTTGGTCATAATGCGCTGCTTTTCCAAATTGCAAAGATACGAAAAAATCGTCACATGGAGAAGATTTATTTTGCCAGTTCGCAAATTATGTGTATCTTTGCACTCGATTTCATAAGGAAATCGAACGAAGCGTTATACTCGCTCTTGTTGATGGGAATGTAGGAAACTCACAGCGGCAAGACAGTGTAATGGCATCGCGTATATAGCGTGGGCTGTTATATCTATATCTTCCGCAAAGGTATTTCCTACAACCTCCATCAAAAGACGTGGTATACGGCACCACGCTTCTTGTATTATTATAACAGCTCAGATAGGTGCGGATGAGCATAAAAATGGCTGGAATGATTTTATTACAAGCAACACCACAGGGAGATTCAAGTTGGCTTATTATCTTAGGTGCATATGCTATTTTGTCCTATTGTAATTACTTGGTCGCAAAAGAAAAAGGGAGGAAAGGAACTGAATGGTTTTTGTATTCGTTACTAATCTCACCAATTTTTGCAATATTAATGCTAATTGCTTTAGGTGATTCTAATGAAAAACGTGTTGAACGTATCAGAGAAGAAGAACGGATTAGGAAAGAAATACAAGAAGGGAAATAATGTGTTTATGCGGATGGTGTTCCCCTGTATGCCTTCCGCATATATGCGGGGAGCATTGTAGGTGCTGTAAAATGGTCACGCATTGATGCGGGATGATGAAACAGTGCGGTAAATGCCTTTTGCAATAATGCGAGGTCGTTTTACAGTGCAGTAAATGCGTTTCGCAGTGATGCGAGGTCTATTTTCTGCCCAAACAGTGCCTCCGCATTGATGCGAGATGAAGCTGAGGGTTTTCGTTGTAGCGTGCCTTCGACACGCAAGGCAGTCATGAGTTATGCTAACCCCATACGGCACGCCGTATGGGGTTAATGGGATGGCGTGCCTCCGGCACGCTATGGTGATCACTCGTATGAGCGTCAGCCCGCGTGCCGGAGGCACGCTACTGCCTTTTTAGAACTCGGCGGTCTTCGGCGTTCTCGGGAAGGGAATGACGTCACGGATGTTGGCCATGCCGGTAACGAAGAGCATCAGTCGCTCGAAGCCGAGGCCAAAGCCAGCGTGCGGGCAGCTGCCGTAGCGGCGTGTGTCGAGGTACCACCACATATCCTTCATCGGGATGTTCAGCTCGTTGATGCGGGTCATCAGTTTGTCGTAGTTCTCCTCGCGGACGCTACCACCGATAATCTCGCCAATCTGCGGGAAGAGCACGTCGGTGCCCTGCACAGTCTTGCCGTCGTCGTTCTGCTTCATGTAGAAAGCCTTGATCTCCTTCGGGTAGTCAATCATGATGACGGGTTTCTTAAAGTGCTGTTCCACGAGGTAGCGCTCGTGCTCGGAGGCCAGGTCGACACCCCAGCTGACGGGGAACTCAAACTTGTGGCCCTTGGCGACGGCTTCTTCCAATATCTTGATACCCTCGGTGTAGGGCAGGCGTACGAAGTCGGTGTCGATGACGCTCTTCAGGCGCTCGATGAGACCGTTGTCAATCATCTTGTTGAGGAACTCGAGGTCATCCATGCAGTGGTCGAGGGCCCATTTGACGCAGTATTTGATGAACTCCTCTTCGAGGGCGGTGAGGTCGTCGAGCTGGTAGAAGGCCATCTCGGGCTCAATCATCCAGAACTCTGCCAGGTGGCGCGGAGTGTTCGAGTTTTCTGCGCGGAAGGTAGGACCAAATGTATAGATCTTACCCAGCGAGGTAGCACCGAGCTCGCCTTCCAGCTGGCCACTGACGGTGAGGGCGGTGAACTTGCCGAAAAAGTCCTGCTCCCAGTCGATGGTACCGTCCTCCTTGCGTGGCGGGTTCTCGGGGTCTAACGTGCTCACGTGGAACATCTCGCCAGCACCCTCGCAGTCGCTAGCGGTGATGAGCGGCGTGTGGAAGTAGAAGAAGCCGCGCTCATGGAAGAAAGTGTGGATGGCCATAGCCATGTTGTGGCGAAGACGCATGACGGCGCCGAAGGTGTTGGTGCGCAGGCGCAGATGACCGATTTCGCGGAGAAACTCCATGCTGTGGCCCTTCTTCTGGAGGGGGTAGGTGTTGGGGTCGGCCTCGCCATAGACGACAATGCTTTCGGCCTGCACCTCGACGGCCTGGCCGCTTCCCTGGCTCTCAACGAGCTTGCCCTCCACGCCGATGCAGGCGCCGGTGGTGATGCGCTTCAGTTCTTCCTCGAACTTGGCGGGGTCGGCGACGACCTGGATATTATGGATAATCGAGCCGTCGTTCACAGCCAGGAAAGCGACGTTCTTGTTGCCGCGCTTGGTGCGCACCCAGCCTTTTACACATATCGTGGTGCCGATGAGGGCGCTCACATCTTCTTTCAATAATTGCTTAATCTCGTAGCGTTTCATTATGATTGTGTTTTATTTTTTGTCTATCAGTTTCTTCAGTTCCACGTCGCTGGCAAAGCGGAAGAGTTGGTCTTCATTCTTGCGTCGGCAGACAAGGAGGGTGTCACGACTGGCAGCGACGATATAGCCGTCGAGACCTTCAAGGACGACATTCTTGGTTCTGTCGTTGGGCATGACAACCAAGGTATTCTTGGTGTCGTAGGTGAAGACATTGCCACAGAGGACTGCATTTCCATTGCGGTCGTGGCGGGAGACCTCATAGAGGGAATCCCAGGTCTCGACATCGCTCCAACCGAAGGAAGCAGCAAGAACATGGACATTGGAGGCGTGCTCCATGATGCCGTTGTCGACAGAGATTGCCTCACAGTGGGAGTATACATTTTCAAGCTCTTCCCGGGAAGTATCGGAGGAGAGGTTAAAGAAAGTGTCGGCAATGGCAGGGAGGTAGGTCTCGTAGGCCTTGCGTAATACAGGGAGTGTCCAGACAAAGATACCGGCATTCCAGAAAAACTCGCCACTGGCGATGAAATTGCGTGCCATCTCAAGTGGTGGTTTCTCGGTAAAGGTAACGACCTCAAAAAGGTTGTCGGGCTGTTCTCCCGCGCCTGCATGCTTTTGCCGAGAGGTTGAAGGCTCGCGGAATTGTATGTATCCATAACTGGTGTCGGGGCGTGTGGGCAGAGCGCCAAGGGTGATAATCCAGTCATGGTCGGCAACAGTGGCCACAGCCTGCCGAATGTCAGCGAGAAAACGCTCACGACGGAAGACGGCATGGTCGGAAGGGGTTACGACAATCGTGGCATTGGGGTCACGATGGGCAATGACAGAGGCTGCGTAGGCAATGCAAGGAGCAGTGTTACGTCTCAAAGGTTCGGCGAGAATCTGCCACGACTCGAGATCGGGAAGCAACTCGCGGACACGGTCGGCATAGGCATCGCCAGTGACAATAACAATACGCTCCTTGGGACAAATTCTAGAGAAACGTTCAACGGTCATCTGGAGCATAGTATTGCCTGTACCCATGACATCGATAAACTGTTTGGGACAGTCGGGGTTACTCACGGGCCAGAATCGGCTTCCGATGCCGCCAGCCATGATAACGCACCAAAGGTGCTTGTTCTGTGTCATACGCTCACCTCCCCTTTGATATGTGGATGTGGGTTGTAGTTCTCCAACGTGAAATCCTCATACCGGAAGCCGAAGATGTCCTTCACTTCGGGATTAAGGCGCATGGTGGGCAGTGGACGGGGCTCTCGGGAAAGTTGCAGACGCACTTGGTCGAGGTGGTTCTTGTAGATATGGGCGTCACCAAAAGTGTGGACGAAGTCGCCAGGTTGCAATCCGCACACCTGCGCCATCATCATCGTCAGTAACGCATAGCTGGCGATATTGAACGGCACGCCCAGGAAGATGTCGGCACTTCGCTGGTAGAGCTGGCACGAAAGTTTGCCATCGTTGACGTAAAACTGGAATAGGCAATGGCAGGGCGGAAGTGCCATATCTTGAATCTCGGCCGGGTTCCAGGCAGTAACAAGAAGACGCCGACTGAACGGATTGGTTTTAATATCGTGCACCACATTGGCGATTTGGTCGATACTGCCACCCTTTCCGTCGGGCCACGAACGCCATTGAGACCCATAGACGGGACCCAGGTCACCGTTCTCGTCAGCCCATTCATCCCAGATACTCACACCATTGTCTTTCAGGTACTTTATATTGGTTTCTCCTCGCAGAAACCACAGCAACTCGTGGATAATAGAACGGAGGTGCAATTTCTTGGTTGTGAGAAGGGGAAATCCTTCAGAAAGGTCGAAACGCATCTGGTAGCCAAAGACACCGACAGTGCCAGTGCCGGTACGGTCTTCACGGGGACTGCCGTGGTCGAGGACGTGCTGGAGAAGTTCGAGATATTGTTTCATACTTCACCCCTTAACGCAAGAAAAAAGAAAATGTTGTATAAGATAATAAAAAAACTTAACAAAAACGTAACAATTCGGTAATGGTATTCTTTGTACTTTTGCAGCGTCAAACTACAAGAAAGAAACATATGGAATTGCAGAATATCATACTGGTAATCTTGAACTTGGCTGGTGCTTTGGCCATCTTCCTCTTCGCTATGAAACTGATGAGCGAGGGCTTGCAGAAGATTGCCGGCAGCAAGATGCGCTCCGTGCTCAAGCACATCACCGGGAACCCCGTGAGCGGCATCCTCACCGGTACGGCGGTCACCGCCGCCATCCAAAGCTCGTCGGCCACAACGGTCATGGTGGTCAGCTTCGTCAACGCCGGCCTCCTGTCGCTGGCGGGCGCTGTGGCCGTCATCATGGGCGCCAACATCGGCACCACTGTGACGGCCTGGATCATCACCCTCTTCGGCCTCGGCGAGGGCGCGGGTGGCTTCAGCCTCCCCATGCTCCTGGCCGCCGTCAGCCTCTTTTTCATCTTCTCCGGACGCGACCGCATGAAGTCTATCGGTCAGACGGTCATCGGCCTGGCACTCCTCCTCGTGGGTATGGAGCTGCTGCAGAAACCCCTGGCCAACCTCGACCAGTACCCCGAGTTCCTCCATGCCCTCTCCACCCTCAGCGACTTCGGCTTCTGGTCCATCCTCATCTTCGTGGCCATCGGCGCCATCCTCACCTGCGTGGTGCAGGCCTCGGCGGCCATGATGGCCATCACCCTCGTTATGTGCTACAACGGCTGGATAGGTTTCGATGTCGCTGTGGCCCTGGTCATGGGTCAGAACATCGGCACTACCATCACCGCCAACCTGGCAGCCCTCGTGGCCAACGCCGCCGGCAAGAAGGCCGCCCGAGCCCACCTTGTCTTCAACGTCGTGGGCGTCATCATCACCCTCATCGTCTTCTCCCCCCTCATGCGCTTCATCGCCTACCTCACCGAGAACATGACCGGCAGCAGCCCCTACGCCTCTATCGACGACCCGCTCTACAACCGCGAGTCCGTCCCCCTGGCCATCTCCCTGTTCCACACCATCTTCAACGTGGGCAACACCATCATCCTCGCCTTCTTCATCCCGCAGATTCTCAAGATCGTCAACTGGATGGTGAAGTCCAAGGAGGAGGAGAGCGAGGACGAGTTCCGCCTCACCTACATCTCCGGCAACTGGCTCTCCACCGCCGAGCTTAACTTGCAGAGCGCCAAGAGCGAAATTGAGGAGTTCTCCAAACGTGTGCTCCGGATGTACACTTTCCTGCCGGGACTGCGTACCGCCAAGAACGACGAGGAATTCGATGCCATCATGGCACGTATCGCCAAATATGAAGAGATTACCGACCGAATGGAGATGGAAATCAGCAAGTTCCTCACCAAGGTAGGGTCGGGTGACATTTCAGTGCATGCCTCCGAACGCATCAGCACCATGCTCCGCATCATTGACAACCTCGAATCCATAGGTGATATTATTTACCAGATTGCTATGACACGCCAGAGCAAGCGCGAAGACGCCGTCCACTTTGACGCTGGTCTTAACGCCAACCTCGAACAGATGCGCCAGCTGGTGCAACAGGCTCTCGATGTGATGGACCGCAACTTGCATGACTATGACCATGTCGACCTCGACGCGGCCTACGCTGCCGAACACACCATCAACGCCGAACGCGACCGTCTGCGCAAACAACATCTCGACGCTCTCAAACTGGGTGTCTACGACTATGCTATCGGTAACGCTTACAGCAGCTTATATGCTCTGTACGAGAAACTTGGTGACTATGTCATCAACGTCTCCGAAGCAATTGACAATAGCCGCAAGCACACCGAAGACTGATCCGTTATCCGGCAGCCTCTGACTACACTTTTTATTAACATTTTTACTTTTTTTATTTGTATGTTAAAAAAAAAGTGTATTTTTGCAGCCGATTTGGATGTATAACAAAAACATTTCGGATGAAGCAACCTTATCAGTTTTAACCCCCTAAATATTAGAGGAAATGACGGATTTAAAAATCAGACAACTGTCAGACAATGAACTGATTCAGCGCTACCAGGATGGTGAGGCGTCGTGCTTCAAGGTGCTTCTCGAAAGATACCAAAGCAAGGTGTACGGATACATTTTCTCGGTGGTGAAAGACAAGGAAACCGCCGACGATATCTTTCAGGATACCTTCTACAAGGTGATTGTCACCATCAACTCTGGTCTCTATAAGGACGAGAACAAATTTGTCCATTGGGTGATGCGCATTGCCCACAACTTAATAGTAGATCACTTCCGTCGCAACAACAAGATGCCGATGATTCCCAACAAACCTGAAGGTGACGTCATCGACAATCTGAGGCTTCAAGACGAAAACGCTGAAAACGCCATCATCAAGAAGCAGACGAGTCAGAATATACGCAAGCTGGTCAAAATGCTCCCCGCCGAGCAGCGTCGTGTGGTCATCCTGCGCCATTATGGCAAATGCGATTTCAAAGACATTGCCGCACGCACAGGCGTGAGCATCAACACCGCCCTCGGTCGCATGCGCTACGCCATCATCAACCTGCGCCGGCTGGCACAAGAAAACAATATGTATATAGAGCTTTGATAAGTAAAAATAAACTGAAGGAATTGGCCGCCTACCGCCTGCAGAAACGTTGCGACGAGGAGGCGGTTTTTGTTGTCGAAGGACCCAAGATGGCCGCCGAGGCAATGACGTCGGCTTTTGTCATCCGCACCGTCTGTGCCACAGCCGAATGGCTCTCGGTCCATGCCGACAGTATCGTGGCTTCCGAGACCTTCGAAGTGAGTCCCATGGAATTGGAGCGCCTCTCCAACTTCAAGACACCCAACCAAGTATGGATGCTGCTGGAACGGAAACAACCCAAAGACTGCAGGAACTCCAAGGAGCTCATCCTGGCTCTCGATAAGATACAGGATCCCGGCAACCTGGGCACCATGCTGCGTACCGCCGACTGGTTCGGCATCCGCCATGTGATGTGCAGCAGCGACACCGTCTCATGCTACAATCCCAAGGTGGTGCAGTCGTCCATGGGTGCCGTCTTCCGCACACAGGTGGATTATGTAGACCTTCCCCAGTGGCTTGCCTCCTGCGGCATACCCATCTATGGCGCCTCTCTCCAAGGCCAACCACTCAATAACACACTGACACATACTCCTGCCGTGCTGCTCATTGGCAACGAAAGCCGCGGCATCAGTCCCGAAGCCATGAGCCAAGTGACACATCCTGTACTCATTCCCAACATCGGCGGCACCGCCGAAAGCCTCAACGCCGCCGTCGCTGCCGGAATCTTAATGCACTGGCTCGCCTCATAGAAAAACAGAAACATGGAACAGCTACAATATCAAGAAGGAAGAACAGAAATTAGCCACTTCGGCAAGGTCGCACTCATCGATCGCCTCACCGCCGACACCGGCTGCAAAGGCGACGACTGTGCTGTGCTCGGCGAAGGTCCGCAGCGCACCCTCGTCACCACACAGACCATGGTCGAGGGCGTTGATTTCGACATGATGTACACACCGCTGAAGCATCTGGGATACAAGGCAGTATCCATCGCCATCAGCAATATCGCCGCCATGAACGGCACCCCGCGCCAGGCATTGGTGTCCATCGCTGTCAGCAACCGCTATTCTGTGGAGGCTCTCGACGAACTCTATGCCGGCATCCGCCTCTGCTGCGACCGTTATGATGTGTCTCTCGTGGGTGGCGACACCGCCAGCACACGCGCCGGTATGGTCATCACCGTCACCCTCATCGGCGATGTCGAGGAGGGCAAGATTGTCCATCGCAGCGGCGCCCGTCACAACGACCTCATCTGCGTCAGCGGCGACCTCGGCAGTGCTTATGCCGGATTACTCATCCTCGAACGCGAGAAGGTGACCTATCAGGCAAACCCCGACTTCCAGCCCGACCTCGATGGTTTCGACTATGTCCTCGAGCGTTTCCTCAAGCCCGAGCCCCGTATGGATATTGTCAAGTCGCTGGCAGAACGCAACGTAGTGCCCACTTCCATGACCGACATCAGCGAAGGACTGGCCGACAGCCTGCTCCATCTCGCAAAAGCCTCCGGATGCGGATGCGAGGTTTACGAGGAGCGCATCCCCATCGACTACCAGACCTCGCGCGTCTGCTCCGAGATGAGCAAGAACATGCTGCCCGTCAGCTGCGCCCTCAACGGCGGCAAAGACTATGAGTTGCTCTTCACCGTCAGTCAGTCCGACTACGAGAAAGTCAAAGAAATGGAAGGCATACACATCATCGGTTATGTCACCGAGCCTGGAATGCCTTCGGTCATGGTCACCCCCCAGAATACCACTATCGAACTCCGCGCCCAAGGCTTCACAAAAGACTGATGACCAGACAAGACACATTCAAACACAAAGGGTTGCGCGAGCGACTTGTCGCCCAGATGCGAAAAAAGGGTATCACCGACGAAGCGGTGCTCCGCGCCATGGGCGAGGTGCAGCGCCATTGGTTTCTCGACAGTGCCCTCGACGCCCTCGCCTACGAGGACCGCGCTCTCAAGATAGGCTGTGAGCAGACCATCTCCCATCCCTCCACCGTCGCCATGCAGAGCCAGTTGCTCAATGTCACCCCGGGCATGAAAGTCCTGGAGATAGGCACCGGCAGCGGCTACCAGACCGCCATCCTCTGCCGCATGGGTGCCAAAGTCTTCACTGTCGAGCGCCAGAAAGGGCTCTTCGACAAGACCCGTCCCCTCCTGGCTGCCCTCGGCTACCGCGCCCGCTGCTTCCTCGGCGACGGCTATCAGGGCCTACAGGAAGTGAACTACGGCCCCTACGACCGCATCATCGTCACCTGCGGCGCCCGCGAGATTCCCGACGCGCTCATGTCGCAACTCAAAACCGGCGGCATCATGGTCATCCCCCTTGGCGAGGAAGAGCAGGAGATGCTGCGCATCACAAAAAACGGAGACCGTCGCGAAGACTGGCAGATAGAAAAATTCGGCGCCTACAGCTTCGTGCCCATGCTCGACGGACGCAACATGGGCTGACATTATCGAAGGATGAAGTGCTGCTTGCTGAGGTGGGGGTTCGTCACCGCGATACCCACCGAAAACAGGTCGATAGTGGCTTGATAACGAGGATTCTCCACAATGCCCTGCCAACGAGCCTCGTCGCGGTGGGGATGGTTGACAACGAGGAAGTCGGCCTCGGGAGCATGCAACGTGGCACTGCCATCAAGTCGTTGGGCTTGAATACCATAGCGCTGCTCCAGACGCCACACCGTCGATTCGTAACGCCCGCGCGGCGCACCAGGGGCACGCGAGAAAAGCACCTCCGTATAGAGTCCGTAGACGAAGGGGGAATGCAGGTTGAACTGCGTCTTGGCATGCAGGAAATGTTGAATCCGGTTCACGCTGCAAAAGTACGAAGAAAATTGATAATTGAAAATTGATAATTGACAAATACATGAGAATCAAGAATATACTTCTGGCAACAGCGTCACTTCTCACCTTGGCGGCATGCGGCGGCAACGACTATTCGCCCAAGCCTCAGGCTTACCTCCGCATCGATATGCCGGAGCACAACTACTGGCTTGTCGACAGTCTCTGCTCCCATCCCGGTGACACGCTCATACTTGGTAACGATACCATGATCGCCATTACCGGCTCCTGCAAGACCTTCCCCTTCACTTTCGAGGCCAACCAGTGCGTTGAACTCAAGGAGAAAGATGCCCCCAAGGGCGAGGAGTGGGTGGACATCAACTACCCGCAATGGGACGGCGTGATATTCCTCACCTACAAGCGCCTCAACGGCCCCGACGACCTGCGCGGCCAGACCGACACCTCCTCACGCCTGATGGAGAAGCACTATCAGTTTGCCTCTGGCATCGACGAGCAGACCTTCGAGAGCGACGACCACACCGTCCACGCCGTCAAGTGGCACATCAAAGGCCGCAACGTCGCCTCCACCTACCAGTTCTACGCCACCGACTCGCTGCACCACTTCCTCCGTGGTGCCCTCTACATCAACTGTCCGCCCAACAACGACTCCCTCGCCCCAGTCCTCGAATACATCCAGACCGACATCGACCACCTCATCGAGACCCTCCGCTGGAAATAAAATTTTTGTTCCCGGATCATACAATAATACGCGCAAGGCAACGTTAGGAAAAACATCATGTCGAACAAGTATGCGGATAGAAGTCATGTGGTGAAGATTATCTTCATCGTCATCGGAGCCCTATTTATAGGGCGTTTGGCGATATTACAGATATTCAACCCCGAATACAGGGAAAAGGGCACCCAGCAATCGCTGCGTAACATCACGCAGTACCCCGCCCGTGGATTCATCTACGACCGCCACGGCAAGCTCCTGGTGCACAACGAAGCGGTGTACGACCTCATGGTCATCCCCCGCATGGTGAAAAACCTAGACACCAACTACTTCTGCCAGTGCCTCGAAATCACTCGGAGCGATTTCGACGAGCGCATGAACAAGGCCCGCAAGTACTCCCCCTATTCGGCCTCCATCTTCATAAAACAAATCTCGAAAGAAGATTACGCGAAGTTCGAGAACAAGATGTTCCGTTTCAAGGGCTTCTACATCTCCCAGCGTACCCTTCGCATCTACGACCGTCCCATAGCGGCACAGGTGCTCGGCTATGTCGGCGAGGTCAACCAGGCCGACCTCGACCGTGACCCCTACTACAAGCGCGGCGACTACATCGGCAAGAGCGGCCTCGAGAAAAGCTACGAGGAGGTGCTCCGCGGCATCAAGGGCAAGAAAATCATGCATGTCGACGTCCACAACCGCGAGATCGGTCCCTACCAGAACGGCCGCTTCGACTCCGTGCCCGTCGAAGGTTGCAACCTCTACACCACCATCGACGCCGACCTCCAGACCTATGCCGAGGAGTTGATGGCTAACAAACGCGGATGCGTCGTCGCCATCGAGCCTTCCACGGGCGAAGTGCTGGCCATGGTCTCCGCTCCCACCTACGACCCCAACCTCCTCGTCGGACGCATACGCGGCAAGAACTACAACATGCTCAACTCCGACATCGCCAAGCCTATGCTCAACCGCGCTCTCCTCGGCCAGTATCCCCCGGGATCCATCTTCAAAATCGCACAGTCCATGGTGGCGCTCGACCTCGGTGTCATCACCCCGGGCACAGGCTTCGCCTGCGACAAGAGCCTCGTGGGCTGCCACAACCACCCCTCGGCACGCACCGTCCAGGAAGCCATCAAGATGAGTTGCAACCCCTACTACTACCAGGTCTACCGCCGCGTCATCCAGCAGGGCAAATACAAGAACATCTACAAGGACAGCCAGTACGGCCTCACCGTCTGGCGCAAATACATGCTGCGCTTCGGCTTCGGGCAGAAATTGGATATCGACCTCCCCAAGAGCGGCATCTCCACGGGCAACATCCCCGACACCGCCTACTACAACCGCTGGTACGGCCGAGAGCGCTGGGCCTTCTCCACCATCTACTCCAACTCCATCGGCCAAGGCGAGGTCACCGTTGTCCCCATCCAGATGGCGAACCTCGCCGCCATCGTCGCCAACCGCGGCTACTACATCACACCCCACATGGTCCGCTTCTACGGCGACGACTCCGTGCGCAACGAGGAATACATGAAACGCCACGAGACGGGCGTGAAGAAGGAATACTTTGAAATCGCCGCCAACGGCATGTACGACGTCGTGCATGTGGCGGGCGGCACCGCACGTCGCGCACGCGTCGACGGACTCGACATCTGCGGCAAGACCGGCACCGCCGAAAACTACGGCAACGACCACTCCGTCTTCATCTGCTTCGCTCCCAAGAACAACCCCAAAATCGCCATGGCCGTCTATGTCGAGAACGCCCAGGGCGGCGGCGGCACCTGGGCGGCGCCCATCGCAGGTCTCCTCGTCGAGAAATACCTCAACGGAGAGGTCAAGCGCAAAGACGTCGAGAAAATGTACAAGGAAATCAACCCCTGCCAGAAGCTCCCGCTCACTCGCAGGGTGAAAAAAGTCAAAAAGAGAGGATAGGCGTATGTATCAAGAGAAACTGAAAGTCGACTGGCTCGCCATCGGGCTGTGGTTCGCCCTCATGCTCTTCGGCTGGCTCAACATCTATGCCGCGGGCTACAGCGCCGAGCACCCCATGCTCTTCGACTTCTCCGTGCAGCATGGCAAACAGCTCATCTGGATGGCAATGGCCATCTTCCTGGCCGCCGTCATCGTCCTCACCGAGCCGCGCGTCTTCTCCAACACCGCCTACCCCATCTACGGCATCGTCATGGCGCTGCTCGTCGTCACACTCTTCGTGGCGACAGTCACCAAGGGCGGCAAGTCGTGGATCGACTTCGGAGCCTTCAAGTTCCAGCCCTCGGAATTCGCCAAATTCGCCACCGCACTCGCCGTGGCGAAATACCTGTCGGCCATCAACATCGACATGAAAGACCTCCGCACCAAGATAATGGTGGCGGCAATCATCGCCGTCCCGGCGGCGCTCATCTTCCTCCAGCACGACACGGGCTCTGCCCTCGTCTTCATCGGATTCATCCTCCCCCTCTACCGCGAAGGCCTCTCGGGCAACTTCCTCATCATCGGCGTGGCCGCCATCGTCCTCTTCGTCCTCGCGCTCCTGATCAACAAATACATCCTCATCGGCATCCTCATAGCAGGGGCGCTCTTCTACCTCTTCGTCTGGCTCAACAAACGCTCCATGCGCGACTACTGGCGCATGGCCGCCGTCGTCGCCTGTTGCGCCATGTTCGTCCTCTCCGTCGACTTCATCTTCAACAACGTCCTCGAACCCCACCAGCGCGGCCGCATCGACGTCCTCCTCGGCAAAACCGAAGACCTCCAGGGCTCCGGCTACAACGTCAACCAGTCCAAGATAGCCATCGGTTCCGGCTCGTTCTTCGGCAAGGGATTCCTCAAGGGCACCCTCACCAAGGCCGACTTCGTCCCCGAGCAGGAGACCGACTTCATCTTCTGCACCGTAGGCGAGGAATGGGGCTTCGTCGGCTCCTCCATCCTCGTGGCGCTCTACGTCCTGCTCCTCATCCACCTCGTCAACATGGCCGAACGACAACGGTCACCCTTCGCGCGCATCTACGGCTACTCCGTCGCCAGCATACTCTTCATCCACCTCTTCGTCAACGTCGGCATGGTCCTGGGCCTCGTGCCCGTCATCGGCATCCCCCTGCCCTTCTTCTCCTACGGCGGCTCCTCACTCCTCGCCTTCACCATCCTCCTCTTCATATTCATCAGGCAAGACGCCTCAAAAAACCAATTATTGTAAATGTCCAAGAAAACACCCAACGAAGAACACTGCTCCTTCTGCGGACGCCCCGCCTCGCAGACCGGAATGCTCCTCAGCGGCCTCAACGGCTACATCTGCCGCGACTGCGCCGACCAGGCCGGGAAAATATTCAAAGAACAAAGCCAGCAGACCCGCAACCCCAAATTCGAAATCCAGGCTGCCGACATCCCCGCACCCAAGGAAATCAAGGACTTCCTCGACCAATACGTCATCGGCCAGGATGCCGCCAAGCGTGTGCTCTCCGTGGCCGTCTACAACCACTACAAACGACTGAAATACAACCAGGATCACGACGATAAGAACGACGTCGAAATCGAAAAATCCAACATCATACTCGTCGGCGAGACAGGCACCGGCAAAACCCTCCTCGCACGCACCATCGCCCGACTCCTCAAAGTGCCCTTCTGCATCGCCGATGCCACCACACTCACCGAAGCAGGCTACGTCGGCGACGACGTCGAAAACGTCCTCGTCCGCCTCCTCCAGGCTGCCGACTACGACGTCGCTGCCTGCGAGCGCGGCATCGTCTTCATCGACGAAATCGACAAAATAGCACGCAAAAGCGAAAACACCTCCATCACGCGCGACGTCAGCGGCGAAGGCGTACAGCAGGCACTCCTCAAACTCCTCGAGGGAGCCCTCGTCTCCGTCCCCCCCGAGGGCGGCCGCAAACACCCCGAGCAAAAACTCATCACCATCAACACCCGCAACATACTCTTCATCTGCGGCGGCGCCTTCGAGGGCATCGAACGCACCATCGCCTCGCGCCTCAACTCCAACGTCATAGGTTTCAAAGGCGACGAGACACGCGCCGAACTCGACCGCGACAACATGCTCCAGTACGTCCAGCCCATGGACATCAAGAAATTCGGCCTCATTCCCGAACTCGTCGGCCGCTTCCCCGTCCTCACGGCACTCCAGCCCCTCGACCGCGACGCACTCCGCCGCATCCTCACCGAACCCAAAAACGCGCTCGTCAAACAATACAAGGAACTCTTCCGCATGGACGACGTCAACCTCGAGATAGCACCCGAAACACTCGACCTCATCGTCGACCGTGCCGTCAAATACCACCTCGGCGCCCGCGGCCTACGCTCCATCATGGAAGGCATCATGACCGACATCATGTTCGACCTCCCCCAGCAGCCCAAAGGCTCCACCTTCACCCTCACACCCGACTTCGCGCGCGACAAATAGCGTCCACTTTTGCATAGGTGAAACTAAGGTACGACATAGGAGCGACATACTATCATCCATAGACCTACCATAGAGTTACAATAGAGGTACCATAGACCTAGCATAGACCTACTGAACATAGTTTCCTGTGAATTAAAGTAGTGTATTGTTTTGAAAATCAATGCCTGTAATAATCATCTATCTGATAATCAGACTCTATTTTGATTTTCGAAAGGATTCTTCATCCCGTTTTGCACTTGCAAAGATACAAATAAAATTCCATCCGCAAACAAAAAAAATTATTAAAACCTCGAGAAAAAACATATATTTGCATATACAAAATCGCAAAGGAATTTTATACAGGCAACTGATGCTTAATTGTTTATCAAAAAAAACTATGAAAAAAAATCTAAAAATTTTATCTGTTTTTTTGGCGGAGGTATTGACATATCTTGGCTTTGGTATTACAGATGCTTCCGCACAGGAGTTCATCTTGGAACCTTGGACAATCAAAGACCATTACTCCTTAGTCCGTGAAATTTGCTCAAACGACTGGTTGGTCTACAGCAATTATTGCAACTCTTCCATTTTTGCAAAGGTTAATAATAATAGTATCATCGATGGAATCTATCATGACCCGATTTACGCCATACATGATTTCGAGATAATAGAGGTGCCGGAAGGAGAAATGGGCAAGACCGTCTTCTATTGCGGAGATTGGCAATGAGTATGGATGCAGTTATATTTACACAATAACCTCAAGCCTTTCAGTTTTTGGCAGAATGTATAAAACGGACATACTGAACTCGATGGATTATCTCAAACTTTCTCCGGGATGTATAATCGCGTCAGGTCATCCGTTTGAGACCCCAACAGTATCGCAGGTCCTGCGCCTTTACCACTACGAGCCAATGATATACGGCAATTGCTCTGAACCAATCATCCCCTCACACTATTCCAAAGCGCCCAATTTGCTATCCTTGGATAACCTTCCTCAAAGAGAAAATATAGTCTACCCTCAAGAGATTGAGTGGAAAAAATACTCCTGGACGAAGCGATATTTATGCGGAGAATTATGAAAAAAACGCTCTTTTTAGCAATCTTTTTTGTTATGGTTTATCCGGCTGTGGCACAGCTCGATACTATCGACCGTCCCGTATCGTACTGGTACACCGACTTCTGGCCTTTTGAGACCAGGGGCGAAGACCCCAATGCCGCTTTTCACCTGGCGTGGCGTGCAGCACCGTATTGCGACATGCCAAAAGGCTTCTATACCGACACTGCACTGACCATCTATGGTGTCGCCGCAGGATTTGTGCCGTACACAGAGCCTTATGGAGCAGTAACGGACATTATTGACACATCCTACAGTGATTGCGAAAGATATCTATATGTCTACCGAAGAGTCGCTGACGTAATCTATCCCGAAAGATCTGCTCTTTGCAATATTTTCTATATGCGCCCTTCCTACGTTTTGTTTCTCTATAACAGCAGTGACAATGATGACTATCTCAGCCATTTTTATATTGTCAAATCCACAAGGATGTGGGAGGTTTATTTCGACGAGCCGATAGTGGTTAATGACACTTTCTATTTGGGTGTGTCGCAACCAAGGTCTTCCAGCCATCCGTTTCTTGTCCCAACGCTATACACCGCTTATCCCGGCTATTTATCCTGGCCACAGAGTCATGACCTTTTCCCTACTGTCGTCGACCAAATAGAAAGAGAATGCTCCGGATGGGGGCCCCTCAACGACTACGAACGGGGAATCCTCATGCTCTTTCCCATTATTACTCCTAAAGGCAGCGTCGGCATTGAGAAGACCCGAGAGCCAGACATCGACATCTCTCCGAACCCGGCATCATCGCGGACAAAAATACTCTCTTTCGGCTCCCGCATCTTTTCCGTCGAAGCCTACCGTGCAAATGGTCAGCACGTTGGCTCTTTCTCTGCAAACGGCAACACGGCGGTGCTGGATGTCACCGGCTGGACAGCGGGGCTCTACGTTTTGCGCATCATCACCAGCGATGGCACAACCACCAGGAAACTCATCAGAACCCCCTGAACACTAAACAAATCCTCCCCTTCAGCAGTCATACCCTCCAAAAAAATCGGAACTAATTTTGCCATTCCGAAAAAAAGTTGTAATTTAGCAATTTGAATTAACGCATTAAACGAACCTTAAAGTTCTTTTAATGAGTTGATTGTGATATATATAACAGATAATAAAGAAAATAATATTTATATATGAAAACGCTGAAAAAAGGTCTGCTGATTCTCTTCGCCGCACTGTTTGCAGGCGCCGGCGCCTACGCACAGGTCGCCAAGAAAGCCGACAATCTTTTCGACCAGTACCGCTACATCGAAGCCTGCAAGGAATACGAGGCTGCCTACGAGAAAGTCAAGGACAACAAGGCCGAGAAGAACCGCATCTACTTCCAGATTGCCGAGTGCTACCGCCTCACCTACAACTACCCCCGCGCCGAACGCATCTACAAGCGCCTCGCCGACGAGGAATACTACAACAGCGAGCGCAAGCTCTACTTCAACCTCGCCGAAATGTGCCGCTTCGAGGAAAAGTTCGACGAAGCCGACATCTACTACCAGAAATACCTCGACATGGAGCCCAACGACTCCTACGCCGCCAAGCGTAAAGCCTCCCTCGTCTACGTCAACCAGCTCGCCAACAACCGCACACGCCACGAAATCACCAAGCTCAGCGACTGGTGCACCGACTACAACGACTTCGCACCCCGCTTCCTCGGCGACGACACCACCAAAATAGTCTTCACCTCCTCGCGCTTCGCCGAAGGCGAGGCCCAGAATAAGGACCCCTGGACCGACCAGGCCTTCTCCGACATCTACTACGTCTTCAAGGACCGCAACGGCCAGTGGAACTCCACTCCCGAACCCTGGGACAAGAGCGGCAAAATCAACTCCGCCGTGAACGAGGGCGAACCCTCCTTCACCCCCGACGGCAACACCGTCTACTTCTCCCGCTGCGACATCCGCGAAAACGAGTCGCTCCTCTGCCGCATCTACTCCTCCACCAAGGCTCCCGAGTCACTGGACAAGAAAAAAGCTTCAAAATCCGGACCCAAGAAGGGTGCCAAGAAAACCCCCAACAAAAAGGGTTCCAAAAACGCCAAGGGCAAACAGAATAACGAGCCCGAGGCTCCCGCCACGGAAGCCAAGCCCGGCGAGTGGTCCGAGCCCGTCTATGTGCACCTCGGCGACACCGCCTACAGCTACCTCTACCCTGCCATCAGCTCCGACGGCCTGACCCTCTACTTCACCTCCGACATGCCCGGCGGATTCGGCGAATACGACATCTGGCGCGCCACCCGCAAGTCCACTGCCGACGACTTCGGCCGTCCCGTCAACCTCACCTCCATCGTCAATACCCCCGGCAAGGAGGTCATGCCTGTGCTCCGCAACGACTCCCTCCTCTACTTCTCCTCCGACGGTCATCCCGGCGTCGGCGGTCAGGACCTCTTCAGCACCAAACTCAACCCCAACGGCAGATGGTCCGTCCCCCAGAACCTCGGCATCCCCATCAACTCCTCCTACGACGAGATGTCCATCGTCTTCTATCCGAACGACCGGAAAGACAACATCGTCGAGCGCGGATTCTTCTCTTCCAACCGCCCCTACAATGACCCACATAGCCGCGCCGCCAAGAACGACAACCGCAGCACCCAGGCGCCCCCCATCAACGACAACCTCTTCTACTTCGAACTCCAGGGTCTGAACTACGCCATCCAGGGCACCGTGCGCGACGAGAAGTCCATGCAGCTCATCAAGGACGCCCGCCTCAAACTCGTGGGCTCCGACGGCACCGAGGCTGAGACACGCACCGACAAGAAAGGATTCTACAAGTTCGACAGCACCATCATCCGCCGCGATGTGGTCTACAAGATGTACCTCTCCAAGACCGGCTACTACAGCACCGAAGGTTCCGAGAGCACCCGTGGCTACAACACCAACAAGACCCTCGTCCACGACTTCCGCATGGAGCCCGTGCCGCGCCGTCCCATCGTGCTGCCGCAAATACGTTTCGACCTCGCCAAGACCGACCTCAAGTCGGAGTTCATGGATTCCCTCATGGACCTCTATCTCATCATGGAGAACAACCCCAACATCGTGGTCGAGATCCGTTCCCATACCGACTGCCAACCCTATGTGGGCTTGACCAACGACACCCTCTCGCAGCGCCGTGCACAAAGCGTGGTGGACTACCTGGTGAGCCGCGGCATCGAACGCGAACGCCTGGTGGCTAAAGGCTACGCCGAGCGCGTGCCGCGCGTCCTTGAGAAGGACATGATTGTCAACTACAACGGTCAGAAATACGAGTTCTCCGCCGGTTCCGTCATGGAATGCGACTATATCGCCACCCTCAGCGGCGACCGCCAGCAGGCGGCACACTCCCTCAACCGCCGCATCGAGTTCCTCGTCCTCCGCGAGGACTATGTGCCGCGCCGCATGGTGGAGAATATGTCCTCGGAGACTCCCGTGGCGAAAGTGGATGAGAACGGCAAGGTCATCAACCTCGTCAACCGTGACGTCAACGATGACATCAAAGAGACCAAGCCCGCCATCATCCACGATGAGAGCACCATCCCCGTGGTCATGCTCAACTCCACCCGCGGCGAGATGAACTGCATCGCCAACGGATTCCAGATTCCCATGCTCATCGACGAGCGCTACGCCGAGCCTATCGCCATCTCCTGGGAGGAGGCGATGAACCTGCTCTACCAGCAGCGCATCACCAAAGAGGACTTCCCCCTGCGCGACCAGTCGTTCGACGCTGAAGGCAATATCGTCGACCGCACCACCATCGTGTTCAAGCACATGCAAATCGGTGAGCAACGCCGCGAGAACGTCGAAGTGGTGGTGGTGAAAGGCATCGACTACAAGTTCATCATCAACCGCACCGGACTGCTGCAGTTCGGCAAATACGAGTTCGACAAGCAGCGCTCCCGCCTCATCTTCCTGGATGAATAAACTCATCACGATCCTCGGTCCCACGGCGACAGGCAAGACCGCCCTGGCGGCCGAGGTCGCCTACCGCATCGGCGGCGAGATTATCAGCGCCGATTCGCGGCAGGTGTTTCGTGGCATGGACCTCGGCACGGGCAAGGACCTCGCCGACTACCACCTCCACGGCACCGACATCCCCTACCACCTTATCGACATCTGCGACCCGGCGGAAGAGTACAACGCCTACCGCTTTCTGAATGATTTCAAGACCGCCTACGAGGGCATCACCGCCCGCGGGCGGCAGCCCATCATGTGTGGCGGGACAGGCCTGTATGTCGACGCCGTCGTGCGCGGATACCGCCTCGCCGACGCCCCCATTGACCCTGACTACCGCCGCAGCCTCGAGCCCTACTCCGACGAGGAACTCACAGCGCGCCTTGCATCCTACGTCAAGCTGCACAACCACACCGATACCGAGACGCGGGAGCGTCTTGTCCGCGCACTCGAGATCCAGGAGTTCGCCGACCGCCATCCCGAGGCGTACACCCACCTGCCCGAGATGCAGCACTGCGTTTTCGGCATCAGCTTCCCGCGGCAGGTGATTATCGACCGCATCGGCAGCCGCCTGCAGCAACGCCTCGACGAGGGAATGACTGAGGAGGTGCAACGCCTGATAGACAGCGGCGTCAGCCCCGAGCGCCTAATGCGCTTCGGTCTGGAGTACCGGCATGTGACGCGCTTCCTTCTAGGCCAGTGCACCCGCGAGGAGCTTTTCCGCGACCTTTTCACCGATATACGCCGCTTCGCCAAACGCCAGATGACATGGTTCCGCCGCATGGAGCGCAACGGCGTGAGGATACAATGGATCGACGGCGCCCTGCCGTTGGACGGGAAAGCGGAGTTCATCCTCACCCACCTACAGTAAAAGAAAAAGCCGGTCGAATGACCGGCTTTGAATTTTCAGGATTCGTTGTGCGAATTACATGGCGCTAACTTTGCGCATGAGTTTCGACTTCAGGTTGGAGGCTTTGTTCTTGTGGATAACGGAACGTTTAGCCAGCTTGTCGATGATGGAGATCATCTTGGGCAGACGCTCGCTAGCGGTAGCCTTGTCTTCCAGAGCACGGAAGTCACGGAGGGCGTTGCGCATGGTCTTGGCGTAGTATCTGTTCTCAACTCTTCTCTTTTCGCTTGAGCGAATTCTCTTTTTTGCAGACTTGTGGTGTGCCATAAATTCTTTTGTTCTTTTCTTTTTTACTTTTTCTCTTTTAGTACCGCGTGCGGGATTCGAACCCGCGATTTTAAGAATGAAAATCTTACGTCCTGGGCCATCTAGACGAACGCGGCATCACTTTCTGCCACTTTTAAGGGTGTAAAAAACTCTCAAAAGCGGGTGCAAAAGTACGAACATTTTCTGACATGGCAAAATTTTTTTCAACTCTCGCGGTTGATATCTTTGCCATTTTATTCGCTATCTGCCTGAAAACGAAAGCCTAAACGCTTGCCAGTGACCAGTGATTTTTTATCAAAATTTGTTCTCATTTCACCCACGGAGACGAGCTTAACTTCGTCGTACGGAGGGGTCAAAAGATCAAAATTGGTGGTGTATTCGATGGCGGATTCGACAATTCCCTGGACAGTTTCGGCACTGACAACGGAGGTGTTGAAGTTGGTGTAGAGCATGCCGAGTTCGCGTTTGCCTTCGATGAAGTAGTGGTGCTCGTTGTTGACGAAGACGCGCCCGATCATGTATCCCAAGTCGTTGTCGCGCTGGTAGGCGAAGGAGTCGGCGAGGAAATTGTAGATGTGTATGACGCCGCAGTAGCTGCGCTTGGGGTCGTCGCGCACGTAGGGGGTTTTCATGACCTGGTGGTCGCGCGAGAATTCGAAGACGTTGGTGTGCATCATGAATAGCAGGATGTCACCGGCGAATTTCACCTCGAACTCGAAGTCGCCGCGGTCGGTGAATTCGAAGTCGACCTTTTTGCCCTCCTTGAGGCAGGAATCCTGAAACTGGTGTATCAGGTCGCGGGTGATGGTGCGGAAGAGCTCGAACGCCTCTTTGGTCGAGCGGAAGACATTTTGTTTCAGTTCACTCTTGTCGAAAACAAGGTTTTTAAGCGATTCTTTCAGTTCCATGGCTGTTGTGTGTATTTCCCCCATTAACGCGCTTTCACACAGATTATTACATAAAACTGAAAAAAAACTGCATGCCGACGGGAAAAATGCCATTTTTATGGCTTTGCAAATGAGTGTCTATTAATACATTATGGGTATCAACTCTTACTGAACTCTTACTCTTCTCCTATGTCTCTTCTATGTCGTATAATGCCACCTTCTCCACCTGAAATTTTGTATGGCGGGCAATATTTTCCATCGGACGCCGTTATTAAGGACAAAAAAACAGTACAACCAAACAGACACCATGATGAGAAATTGAATACCATTGATGCAATAATGCATAATAACTAATGTTCAATTTAAAACTTTCACATCATGGTAAAACACATCAAACCGGCAGCGCTGCTGCTTTGCATCTCGCTTCTTTCTTTACACTTTGTACCTGCCCACGCGCAAGAAGGTTTTAGCAACAAGAAGGTGCTCTATGGTCTCCATTGGGGATTCACCGGGAACCGGGTCGACCTCTACCACACCCAAGGAGGCGAAGCGCACGCCCTGAAAGAGGGCAACCATTCGTTCTTTGCACCCGGCACCCGTGTCTCCGCGATAGGTGACTTCCGGCTGGGAGAACACTTCCGGCTGCGTGCCATGCCGGGCGTGACGCTTTTCGGACGCACCTGGGAACCGTCGGGCCTAAGTTTCCCCGTCTCGTCCTCCACCGACTACAAGGTTATGAGTGTGTGCGGCGAGCTGCCCATCGAGGTCAAGTGGATTCCTTTCCGATGGGGCGACCGGCAGCTATATCTTACCTCGGGGCTCAGCTACAGTTTCGACTTCACCTCGTTGAAAAAAGACCTCGACGAAGGGATTATCCAACGGCTGAATGCCCACGACCTTCGATACATCTGCGGACTGGGCTACGAGTTCGACACGCGCTATTTCAGGCTTGGCATCGAGCTGAAGGTTGATTGTTTCAGCCTCCTCCCGACCAACACCGGTGGCTCTCGCTCCAACACCTTCTACTTCGACAACGGTCCATCCTTCAGCCTCGGCTTTATCATCGAAGCATAGTTTCTCATACTACAATAAACCGAAAGCCGAGACCATCAGCTGATCTCGGCTTTCGTCGTTTTAGTGTATCGGTGCAGGATTACATCGTATTGCTTCTATTCATTTTGTTTATTGTGCAATTCTTTCTCTATCAGCGAAAAACATAGCCGGAACTTTGAGTGTATAAGCCAGATGTGGGGCGCAATAGGGCACCATAGATATTAGACCCATACACAGTATCAACAGCGTGTGGCAGAGTGTATTGTTCACGGTCTATCAATAGCTGAATGAGGTCGGAGGTGATACCTTCAACCATAAATTTGAATTCTTGTTCACTTACATTCATACGGCTGTAGTTTTTATATGGCACTTATAGCGTACCACCCATTCTGCGGCAATAGGCAGAGAGGTCACGTACGTTGGATGCAAACGACTGCGTATGCAGATAGCCATACTGCCTATCATACAGTTCCAATGCCTTATACTGGCTCAGGTACTTTGCAGCCTGTGCCGTCGTCATCCCATAATGCTCAGCAAACTCTGCAATAAGCGCTACTAAATATTGTGCCTTGTCTGATGCCATAGTTACTTTTTACAGATAAACTCTTTTATAATCAGATAACGTGATTATTCTGTTTTTCGTATGTGTGTTTGTAATTTAGGAATTGTTGGAGGCACTGGGAATATTTTAGTTCAATAGCAACCTCTATTGCTTTTTTTGCGTCTTCTGGGAAACCCATAAACAATATCTTTGCCTTGTTTTTGGACTGAGCTTTCTCACATTCTACTCCACGGTGAATGTCTTCGTCGGAAATCGGATAATACTGGCCACAACGCATAGCACTCACGAAATTGCACAAACGAGAATAGCTGTCAGATGTGTTTCCTGCGATGAAACCGTTCTGGAATAGTTCGAATATGTCTTTGTCGTTCATTTCTGCCTAATTTTTTGAGCTTTGTCCAGCCTTCTATGGCAGTATGATATGATACCTAGTATTTCCAAGGCATCCTGCTCCGTAACTTCCCAACTAACCTTTGGCTCATGCGATTCTGTATTTCTAAACATTCCACACAAACCTTTGAGAATGTTGCAGAACCCCTTATGTTCATCCTTTTCGGATTTGGTCTGGTAATTGTTTATTATCAAAATTGGATCTTGACTAAAAACTTCTTCAATGAGGGCATTACCATCAGTTGTAAGTCCAGATAGTTCTCTTATTCTAGCAAATAGGCCTTTGTTGGCTTCAAATACGGCATGAAAATAATTATTTGCCAACAGCTCGGCCTTACAATATTGTATTAATGCTGGATGTCCTTTCCTATTTTCTATCTCATGCTTAAGATTATCTGCCTTTATCTGGACATCAGATATAGTTGATGCTATTTCTGTTTTTTGGAGATTTCCGTCTTCTTTTACTTGAAACCCGACAAATGCTAATTGTTGATTTACCCTATTACGTAACAGGTCGAACCTCTCTTTATCAGCAACATACCTTGCTGGGGATAATGCCAGTTTTATGAAGTTCAGAATGTTATTGGAGCATTGATTCCTATTTTGAAAAGTGGCAAAAGCGTTATATAAACGCTTCCATTTGGTATTAGAAGGATCTATATCGTTTATTTGCTCCTGTGCAAGGTATGTTCCTATTTGTGTTCCAGTAAGCCCTGTATTAGTGTCCGCAATTATACGACATACGTTTTCAAGGACAGCTTGAGGAAATATGGGTATTTTGCTCATGGTAAATAATGCTATTTCAATGTTTCAATTATCGTGGCGACATTTATGTCGGAGAGGTTAAGTCATTCAATATGGAAGCGATAATGGAAATATGTATAGTGCATGAAAGCCAAACAGATAAAACTTATGCTAAGAACGAAAATCTTTACTATTACAAATTGGACATTTGTCTGGTTTAGTTTGGGACATATACTCATATCCACATTTAGAACAAATATATCGTATATTAAATTCCGTATTACCACATGTGGGGCATTGTGCAGGTTGAAGGTCGGACATGACATTATTACCACATAGAGTACAGACGTAGGTTGTATCATTATGTCCATCAAGTAGTACTGTTTTGTCGGCTCCAGTAGTTAACCCGTTTTTTATGTCAACTGCTTTGTTTACCATTGAAGCAATACGAATGACGACTTCTTGTTCTGTTAAAACAATGTGCTTATTATTGTTGTCATAATAGTTTACAAAAGAAGTGATAGGTATTGAAATAATTTGATTTGAACTTAGTGAAATAACAGCCTTGTGTTCCCACCGCTCAATCACGTCCTCCGTTACTGTTTCTGAGTTTTTCTTGCCTGTTGCGCCACCAATAACTGCACCAACAGGACCAGCAACTACTCCGCCAACGGCTGCTCTCCCTAACGTACTGCCGATACTTGTCTTTGTCACAGTCTTTGTTGTTGTCTTATGGATTGGTATGGAGTAACTCTCACACTTGATGATATCTTTGTATGGAATTATTCGTCCCTGACAAAAAAGGTTTTGTGATGAGTCAAAACGGATGATAGCATTTGTTAGGACAGTATCATCACCTGCTGTTCGTATTATATCGCTAACCTTTCCATATTTCTTTTCCAAGTTTGCAATTGCAGAGTTGACTGCACCTATTTTTGACAACCTCTCTTTTATTTGTTTCTCTAGTCCATCTGATACCAACTCGTGAACCAGACCCACAATAAAAATAAGACATGCTATTGCGACAACAATGTTTGCAAAACACAAAAGGCCACACCACATGTCATCTTGCCCAAGCAATGTTTGAAAACCAGTTTTTCGTGAACACATTCTAAACCAATCGATAAATTGGAATGAACTCATTATAAATAATATCGAAAAAAGAATAAGAGAAATCTTATGTTTTTTCTGTATTTCTTGTTTGACTACATGGTAATTGGCATCGCCTTTACATTTTTTCAAATCATCACTAGTGTCATTTTTTACAAGAGCAATGACCGCCAATACGACTTCTGTGACAAAGTATAAAAACATCATAATCTTTATTTTTTCTTGGAAGTTGTGGAGGCCTCTCGACCTCCACAACTTGGGTTGCAATCTCGGTTAGAGATTACATCTCCGAGAGTTTTTTAGCCTTCGTAGCGCAGCTTGGCAACGCAAACACGTCACTTCTTCATTTCAAGTTTGTGGCGGATATTTTCAGCGAGGAAAGAGGCTACTTTCTCGGGTTCCATTCCTGTGACGTTAAAAACGAAGTTATAGTTGCGAGCATCGTATCGCGAAGTGTTGGCGACGGTCTTGACGAATGTGTCACGTTCGCGGTCGATACTGTCCATGAGTTTTTCGGCTTCTTTTGGAGAGAGATTGCGTGAGGCTGCCATGCGTGCAATACGAGCATCCCTGTCTGCAATAATGAGTAGGTGCAATGCGTCGGGATCGTCACGGAATACGTGGAATCCGGCACGACCAATGATGATGCAGCTCTCCTGTGCCGCAAGTTCTTTTAAAGCACGGGCTTCTGCATAGTAAACGCTCAGCGGAGTGGCCTCGGGTTTGGTCGGTGTGGTATGGCTGGCAGCGCCAAACTGCTGATAGAAACGGCAGAAGTCGCTCCACCAGTTGGTCTTCTGCGCTTTGACTTTCTCGATATTCTCGATAGTCATGTCAAACTGCTTTGCGATACCCTCTAGCATGGAGCGGTCGTATACTTTAAGACCGAGTTTTTCTCCGATTAGATAGGCAATCTCCCTACCGCCAGTACCGCATTCGCGGTTTATGGTTATGATGATTTTGTTCATATAATGGCTATTTGTTTTTAGAAGCCTGGAAGGCCTCTCGACCTTCCAGACTTGGTTGAAGAATATTACATTTCGGAGAGTTTCTTGTAGCCTTCGTAGCGCAGCTTGGCGTTGCGCTCGGTGGCGACGAAGAGTTGCTCATTTACATTTTCTCTATTTTTACGGGTATTCGCAGCCTTTGGCACTTCGGCCTCCTGGGGGCACCCCGAAGGGGAACCGAACACCTTATTATCAAAATTAAATGCAGTGAGGAAGGTCTTTTCTCTACCTTCTCCCCAGGAGCATTCTTCGGCGCCGAGGTGTGGGTGGGCAAACTGCGCATCGGGACTAGAAAAAGCTTTCATCTTTCTATCCTCAACATGCGAGGTGCACCGACGGCTATGCCGACGGTTTAGTCCTGCATCGGCGACAGCAGAGGACGACCCCAGCGGGTATCCTTTCTTTTGCCATTCATTATAAACCACTAATTCCATTCCTATTTGATAACGCCATTATTTCAATAACAATTATTCCGATTTCTATAACGCCATTTTTTGATAAAATCATTTTATAAATTCCTTATTGATAACGCCATTTTTTATAAATTATTGCCCGTAGAGATCTTATTATTTTTGCTGAAAGACGTAGTCATCAATTAACAAACAAAAACATGCTTTGTTTACAATAAAATCAGACTTATATCGTTATCTTGCTGAGATGAAAATGACTGAAAATAAATAGAATTGGGGGCTGGGATTTGTAATATTTTGTGTTATACAAATCTCAATGTCGATAAAAATACAGACAGTATAGGGCATGAGTAAATTATAAAAACCAAAGAAAAATGAATCCTCAAACAATATCACGGACAGCCGCCGTAATTTATGCGGAATCCGATAAGGGTAGAAAGGTCGAAACAATTCGAAAGAAATTTGTAGAGTCTGTTTTTGTTAGTAATGGTAATTCCGCATTATCTATCCAAGAAATAGGGAATTATTTGCAAGTTTCTATGGGTCTCACATTTAGTGATAGTGAGATTGAGAACTCATTACATGATCCAGATGTTTTTTTATTGCAGCAGTATGATAACAATAAATATAACGACAAGTATTGTCTTGTTAAACAACGTTATGATTTTTTGCTAAAGAAATCAAATGATAACATTGATAGGTACCTCACAGAATACCTTGAGAAATGTGATAATCCATCCATAGATAGTTCTGATAAGTTGAAAGGATTATTACAAAAATATCTATATTATTTGATGAACTCAAATATTAAATCATTTCAACAAGTACTTGGCTGCGATGGAATCGAAAAAACAAATGGACGAGTTAATCCTGAGGACTTTACTGATGAGGAAATAGATGAAATCAATGATTTCCTCTCATGGAACAATTCTGCTAAAGATAAAGAGTTATACAAGTTAGTTAGTTGTTGCATTGAATATGCAATGGCGGTAAACAATACTAACGAAAAAAACATAATACAGGCATTCCGCAATAAAACATTATATCTTGATAATGCATTTATTTACAGGGCAATTGGAATAAATGGGGAAACTAGAAAGAAGAGAACAATAACTTTTATACAAAAATGTAGAGAAACTGGGCAAAACCTTGTTATAACGAAATTTTCCAGAGAAGAGTTTTTTGAGAGTATTGAATACCACATCAGACTTATAAGTAAGACAACTCCCTTTGGAAGAATAAACCCATCCTTATTTCAAAGATATTCAAATGGGGATACTATATATCAATTCTATCACAAATGGAGGGCAAACAGAATCGGTTATGGTTTTGAAATGTTTAAGAACTACATAATATCAGAATATAATAATCTCCTTCAAACATATGGAATAATTGAAGATTTTAAGATTCCATTTGATCCAAACAAAACTATTTCTGATATTGAAAAATATTCCGAAGAAATTGGTGCAATAAAGAAAAGAGGGCATGTAAATTCACATGTTACAGATGCTCGTAATATGTATTGGATTGAGAAGATTCGCAATGGATGTGATGGTAGAATTGTTGATACTAAGTTTTATTTTATTACACCTGACCAAAAGCTACAGTTATGGGACAATCACCATTCTATAAATCAACCATTAACACTTCCTCCAAGTCAATGGCTTGCATTGCTTCTAAAATTTACATCAAGAAGTAATGACGATTATCTAAGCTATGTTAGCTTTCTAAAGATGTCACGGTTTGAACTAGAAGTAACGTCGGAACAATTACAAGAAATATTATCCGGAATTAGCGAAATTACTGAAGATATCAATAGACAAGGAAACATTCTAGATATATTTGTCGAAAGTGAATGGCGTAACTTAAGGAAAGGTAGTGATGGAGTTTCTCTCAGAGAGGAAGCGAAACAATTCGCAAAAGACAAGCAAGAGGAATACTATCAACAAAAGCTAATGCAACAAAGTGAAGAAATGTCTTCGGCCATTCAGGAGGCACAACAAAATCATAGCAAACGAATTGAGGAGATATCCCTGGAATACCAACAGCATCTTGATGAGATTGAAAGAAAACATCAAATCGAGTTACTACAAACGAGGCTAGGTTATCTAAAAGAAAGATGTGCAGAGCAAACAATCAAACTGAATTCCATGAAAACAAGAAAGGAAAATATTGACACCTTCTTGAACAAGTACCTGCGACGTATTAAATGGATTACTTTTGCAATCGTGTTGCTTATTTTAATAGTATGGATTGTTGTGGTTTTATCTATTGGTTGGGAGAAAATGGAAATAATCACCTATATTGTAGGTGCCGTGATTGCGGTATTATCTACATTATATGGTATTATTTACGAAAAACGGATATCATTACACCGAACTTTTTCGACGATAATATCAAGAAAAAGAAGAAAGCAATATGCAGCTAATGATTTGAGCGATGATACTATTTTTAGATTAACACAAGAGTGTAATGATTTGTCAGATGAAATCAACGAAATCACGACAAGAATAAATATATTGAACGATATAAAATAGACTATATATGGATTCTATTCTTGCTGCAATAATTGGCGCAGTTTTGGGTGGTGCAATTAGCCTGGGGGTATATTTTCTTATTAATAGGATACGATTAATAAATTGTTCAATTACAAAAAATGAATTGCAAGCATCTATACCTGTTGTAATTAATAATACTAATTATCGAAATGTATATTTGAAAACAGTTTTGGTAAAAAACAAATCAGGGAAAGATATTAAGAAGATAAATATTATTTTTAGATTTGATGACGATGCAGTTGTTATAGAATGTCATAGTAATTCAAAAGAGGGCTTTGATAAACAAAAGATAAATATCTCAAAAACAGAGAAAAATACTGCCGTAGCATATATAAAAAATATGAATAGATCTGATAAAATAGAATACACTATTAGAGTTGCCAATGTTACGGAAAATACTTTTTCTGCAACAGAATGTGATATCATAGGCTTTAAGGTAAAAGTAAAAGAATGAGAAAACAATATTGTTCATATATTATAGCGGGTCGGAATTAATTCCGACCCGCTATTCTTTCTGTGGTAAATTCAATTCACCTTACAGGAGGAAACTAATGCTTGAGGCGACGGATGAGTTTGATGAGGGGGATGAAAAGGAGTCCGAGGAGGAAGGAGATTAGGAGGGGTTTGATGGGGGATTTGGGGTTAATGGGTTGAATGGGCAAGATGGGGTTGGTAGAAGTGGATTCTTTGGAGGTGGATTGGGTTGCGGTTTGGGTGGTGGCGTGGGATTGAAGGGCGGTGCGGTCTTGGTTGGTTATTCTCTCTCGGTCGGTGATGGTGGTGAGTTTGGTGGTGTCGCCGTCGGTGTTGGTTTGGATGGTGATTGTTGTGGTCTCGCGCACGGTGTCGTGGACGGCGAGGGTGACGGTCTGACGGAGGGTGTCAGTCGCGGCCATTGTGCTGGTCTGCTGCGTCACGGTCTTGCTGCTTCTGCAACTCACTGTAGACAGGGCAAGCGTCACTATGAGGGCAGTCGTTAATTTTCTGTATTGCATTTCTCAAATGGGTTATCTCGTTGCGTAATTCCCTGACTTCACGCCGCAGGGGATCGGCGATGTTTTCCTTGAACTCGTCGACATACATCTTCGACAGGTTCATGTCCTTCTGACGGTTGTCGGCCTTCAGGCTTTCAATTTCCTGACGATGGCGGCGGCGGTCGAACAGCCAACCGCCACCGGCGACGAGGGTTAATGTTGACAGGATGATGTTCCAAAGGTTATTCATAAACTGAAAAATGAGGTTAGAGATTGTTGTCTTTGCACCATTGTTGGACGTCGAAGCAAGGGCAGGCGCGGTTGGCGTATTCGTTGTGTCCGTGGATGGCGGTAATGGGGTATTCTTCCATCAGGTCTTGGACGAGCTGGAGTAGAACAAGACGCTGCGCCTCGGTTCGGGTGTCGGCGGCGTGGCCGTCGGCATCAAGGCCGCCGACATAGGCAATGCCGATGCTTTGGACGTTGTGGCCGGGGCAATGGGCGCCGACTTGCTCGATGGGACGGCCTGAATGGACGCTGCCGTCGGGATAGATGACATAGTGATAGCCGATGTCGTGCCAGCCGAGGCTTTTATGGTAGCGGCGAATGCTCTCCACGGTGCAGTAGGCATCGGGGCGGGTGGCGGTGCAATGGATGATGATTTCAGTGATGGTTCGCATTTTTTGATGGGTTTAGTGGGACTAATAGGCTTAATGGGCGAAAGAAAAGGGGAGCAAGCCGACCGCACCGCGGGCAGTCGGCTTGCTGAATTAGTTAGGTTTAGGCGGCAGCGAGATAGAGAATGTTGACGGTGTCGCCTTTGGCGTAGTGGCTGGGGTCTTTGAAGGTGAGCTTGTTGTCGGTGATGGTGTAGTCGGTGGGCGGCTGCATCAGGCCGTTGACGAAGACACCCACGGCACTTTCTGCATAGGGCGACTTGGTGAGGGTGATTTCGGGGGTGAAGTCGACGCTGTCGAGGGTGAGGACAGTAGGATTGGGGAAGGCAATGTTTTTCTCCGTGGCCACGACCTTGCCGCTGGAGAGGGCGAGGCTTACAATGGCCTTGGTGGTGGTGCCAGTACCGGCGGTGTTGGTGGTGTTGACACCTGTGACAGGGAGGGCAGTCTTGGCGACCTTGACAGCGGTGCCTTCCTTGGTGACGGCAGACACATACTTGCCACTCTCGGCACTGCCGCCGGTGACGGATTGGAGTGCGCCGCCCATAGCGTCGCTTACGGCGTTATTGATTTTCTCATTTGTTGAGGCTGCGGTGGCCAGTTGGTCGGTCAGGGTTGACCAGTCGTCGGAGACTGCGGGCGATACTACGCCATCGATTTGTTTTACTTTGAGTTTCTGCATGATTCTTTGTTTTTTGATTGTTCTTTAATGGGTGATTGGGATGGCTTTGAGGATGATTTCGTCGTCGCTCTCGATGCCACGGAGTTCGAGGCCGTCGGCTTTGATGCCGTCGGACAACTCCTTGTAGTCCTTGCCGAGGGTGTAGCGGAGTCCGTTGATATAGACTTCCGAGGTTCCAGAGACAAAGGGCTGTCGGCTGATGAAGAGTCCTGACAAGAAATCAATGCTCGCGGCCTTGATGATGCGCGGCACCAAGTCGGAAAGGCGGACTTGCGCGGCATTGCCGTCGGCGTCGTAGCCCAGGATGTTGAGCTTGGGGACGGACGCGGGGTCGGCGGTCGGGAGGGTTGTGATTTCTAAATCTTCCACTTTACGAATTGAAAATTGAAATATGAAAATCGAAAATTATTGATGCATAGTTAGTGTTAGCCGTCGGCTGTGGAGGGCAAGGGGTCGCCCTCCGAGGAGCAGACGGATGATTGGGCGGGGCAGTCAGGGTGTGGTGGTGTTGAGTTCGGGCTGTAGATAGACAGCGGCGGAGTTGATGCCGCCGTAGCTGTTGACTGAAGCGATAATGGCGGTGTTGCTCTGGTAAGTGGCCAATGCGGAGTTCTCGACATAGAAGAACTGCGTGCTGACTTTCAACGTGCCATCGACACCCTCACGGCTGTGTACCCAGACAGCGGCACCGTTGGTTATCTCCTCTGAGGTGGCGAGGCAGTTGTCAGCGACAGAGAAGCCAATCTTTTCCACGATGTTCCATAGAGGCGTGTCGTCGGCAGTGTTGAGCACCACCTTGTAGCCCTTGATAGTGGCACGAGGGGTGCGGGTCACAGCATCGACAGACTGCTTACCATGGAAGAAAGTGAGCTGATCGCCCTCGAGAAACGAAGTGTTGTTGTTGATGACGGCCTGCGAGAACTGTGCTACGGTGGTTGTAGCAGTGATGGAGAGAGAGCCGAGGGCCACGCTGCTGACCAGCTTGTTGTTGCTGTTCCTGGCCATGCTGATGCTGGGCAAAGAACCACGCGTAATTTGATAGGGTGCAAGGATGGCCCCGCCGTTGAGTTTCATCCGCTTGGTGATATAGACCTTGACGACCCCGAGGTTGGCCTGGATGAAGGCGTTGTAGACCGACATGTGCTGTGGTAGTTCCTCGAAGCCACGGCGCAGCATAGAGTCGAACTGCTTGTAGATGGCACCGAGGTTGGCCCACTGGGTGCGGATGTTCATTTGCTGCTGACTGCGACGAGGAGTGATGGGCTTGACGGGGGCTTCGCTGACGACGGTGCCCACCTTGGTCTGACGGTAGATATACTCACCTACCTTGCCGCGAATCTTAGTGTTGATTCCGAATACTTTTGCCATTGTGTTGTTCCTTTCTTTGTTAAAGGGTTATACATTCTGTTGATTCGTCTTTTGGGCGTGGCTCGGTATGTGCACCTACCGGCTGGCTTCGAAAGACGCGGCAAAAGTACAGGGGCGGCAAAAAACGGATTCGGGGATTGCGGGGTTAAGGGGCGATAAAAGGGGATAAGGGAGGATAAAGGGGGATATGGGGTGGGAATTGGAATGTGTGGAAGGGGTAAAAAAGGAGAAAAGGAAGTGGAAAATCGAAAAAATGAGGGTTAGAAAGGGCATAAAAAGCCACGGCAAGCGTGATGGCTTGCCGTGGCTATATGGATTGATGAATAATGACTAATAGGTCTGTTCCAATTCGCGGAACATATCAGCCATCATAATACATCTTGCTCCAAAGGCATTACAAGCATCGGGCAATTTGATTTCACCAGCATTATGAGGATTTGACTTTTCAAAAGAAACCACAGTGTATTCTTCAGGATACGCCGCCGAAAACGCAACTAAATAAATGTCGGCTTTTGTTGGGTCGAGAAACTTCCTTTTTGCGGTGTTATTATAGATTCCATGAGATTGTGCCCAATTGGATACTTCGCTAAATTTCGCCATTGTTGCATCTGATTCAAATCTCTCAAAGAAGTCTCTTGGCAGAGTGTTATTAACCCAGCGTTTGAGTTCGTCATCATGGACGAACAATTCTGCCTTCACCTTGTCAATGCTCCTAATGACAGATGAATCTGACAGCTCCTGTATTTTATTCCAAAAACTAATTGCTACATCAAGAGGGTTATAGCCTCCGCGATGAGGTGTAATGAAACTATTGGTGTCTAAAATATACTTCATTTCCTATCATCCATAAATATACTGGGAGTTAAACACTTTTCGGTAGGTATCTCCCTTCAATCCCGTCAAACGATATGCTTCTGTGTGTAAAATCTGATTACTACTTAATGCAGAATTGACATACAGGAGGAATGTTCTACTCATACGACGAATTGTATTGATATAGAAATCACCACCTGTACCTTTCTTTGGCTTCTGTGGCTCCTGTTGCCATTGGTGGTAATATTGCCAGTATTCCTGTGCACTGATGTATCCGTAGTCCTTGGCACATCGGGCTACTGCATATCTACTTATTTTAGATTTACGGCTAATACCGGAAAAATCGCCATGGTATGTGCGCCAAAGAATATCAAAGAGAGCTTTAGGCATCAAGAACTCAGCAGCGACAGCATCACATAACCGCTCCGTTGCAGGGGTATGTTCCATCTCCAAATCGCCAAGTCCTGCACTATAGCCAATCAATAAATGAGCAAATTCGTGAGCCAAAGTAAAAAGTTGAGCAGCCTTGGCATCTTTGCTATTGATGAAGATAAAGGGAGCGTATTTGTCAGCCAATGCAAAACCTCTGCAATCTTCTACGGAAAGTGTGCGGTGGCTATTGGTTCCGACAATACTATTAAAGTTCACTATTACACCTCGCTCTTCCATGACACCCGCCAATTTGTTCAGCGCCTCTTCGGTGGAAGCAAGTTTTGTTGCCCAATCGATTGGAAGATTGAGAACCTGACGCATAGTTGCGCATACGTCAGTGGAATTGGCGTTTTGATTATGTATGGCGACAAAAGAAAGCTCCTCGCCGTTCTCTTGAATGAGATACTGTCGCAGCCATTCTTGACGGTCTCGTATAATATTCACTGTGTCGTAAATATCGATATTCAATTTGTCATTTACACGGCGGAACATGGGAATGGGCATCTCTTCGCGAGGTGGTTCTGCAAGAAATAAATACCCTAGGGGGACATGGAGCGTATGAGCAAAATCTTCCAACTGTTTCAAGGTTGGTTTTTTTTCACCCAAAGCCCATTTCCTCACATTATCATGTTCTTCAAGGTATGCTTGATAATCATGACCTGCGCGAGTAACAGCCCATTCGAGCATGTTTGGCAATATGGTATTTGCATTATTCATTACATTTTAATAACGAGTAATTATTGCATTTATTGTTTGGTAATAGAAAGAATTTTCGAAAGTAAAAAAGGACGAGGGGGAAAAAACTCGTCCTTCGGAATTATTTAAATTGCGGATAAATGATTACGGTTCGCCGAGGAAGGAGAAGATGATTTGGATTTGTTTTGGGGAGAGGATTTTGCGGGGGCGGGAGTAGCCGGTGGCTTGGAGGGCGGCGAGGAGGGGTTTGTTGGAATGGATTTCGTGGGCGAGGAGTTTTCCTGCGCTCTCCTTGCTGCGGTCGGGGAAGTAGGCCATGGCAAGGTCTTGCTTGAACATAAATTGAGACATAAAATAAAGGATTAAGTTAATAATTACATTGCCCGTAGGCAATGCGGAATTTAACATTAATCCCTTTGGCCTCAATGTTATATGTGATATATGGTTTCTGTTATGGCATATCTGGGGAGGGGATATGAAAGGGGCTGGCGTATGAATGTACATCAAACTTCTCACATGAAGAGAACGAAAGTAGCATTGCAGCGATTATTCATAGTTTTCGCACACGGAGCTGGCCTTTTTCATCGTACAGGAAACGGTGGTAGAAACATTCTACAAGGAGTGGAAACACAAAAAGGACAAAAAATGTGGCTGTGATAAGGCCGCCGATGATGACGATGGCAAGGGGGCGTTGGCTTTCGCTGCCTATGCCAGTGGAAAGGGCTGCAGGTAGAAGACCGAGGGTGGCCATCATGGCGGTCATAAGGATAGCTCGGATGCGGCCATGCATTGCCTCTTTTACTGCCTGTTCCAATGAACGATGGGTGCGCAATAGCGACCGTATGTCGGTGAGCATGATGACCCCATTTTGAATACATATGCCGAAAAGACAGATGAATCCTATACCTGCCGAAATGCTGAAATTGAACCCTGTTATCCACAGGATGAGCAGTCCTCCTACGGCAGCGGCAGGTACCCCGGTCAGCACCAAGGCAGCATCACGTCCATTGCCGAAGAGGAGATAGAGGATGAGGAAGATGAGCAGCAGACTTATAGGCACTACCTGCGTAAGGCGTCGACTTGCACGTTTCTGATTCTCAAAATCGCCACTCCATTCAATGCGGTAGCCCTGCGGCAAGGGTACGGCCTTGCCAACGGCGACACGCACCTCGTCGACGGCGCTGCCCATGTCGCGGTCGCGCACCGAGAACTTGACAGCACAATACCGCTCGTGGTTCTCGCGGTAAACTATGAGTGGGCCGACGATGGTGCGGATGGTAGCCAGCTCGCTGATGGGCAGCATGCTTGCATCGCGTGCCGGTACCAGGATACGTCCGATTTGTTCAGGGGTGTTGCGATAGGCGCTGTCATAGCGCACGACCAGGTCGAACTTCCGTTCGTCCTCGTAGACCTGTGTGGCGGCTTTGCCACCTATGGCCATCTCTATGGTTCGCTGCACGGCATCCTTCTCTACGCCATAACGTGCCAAGCGGCTCTCGTCGATTTCAATACGCAATTCAGGCTGCCCAATATTGCGCAGCACTCCGAGGTCGGCAATACCACGTATGGGACGCATGACGCTATCCACCATCAATGCCAATCGCTCAGCCTCATACAAGTCGGGTCCGAAAACTTTGGCCACAATGGCACCTTTCACACCGCTGACTGCCTCTTCGACGTTGTCGCTTATGGGTTGAGAGAAGTTGAAATCGATGCCCGCGTGACGTTCCAGCGTCGTCTGCATGTCGGCAATCAGCGCCTCTTTGCTGCGGTGCCCTTTCCATTGTCGATTGGGGTGCAGCTTGACGAAGAGCTCGATGTTGTAGAAACCCGTGGCGTCGGTGCCGTCGTTGGGGCGACCCGTCTGGGTCATCACCTCGCTCACCTCGTCGAACCGCACCACCTCGTTCCGCAGCCGGTTGGCCATCTTCACGCTCTCGCCGAGCGAGATGCTCTGCGGCATGGTGGCGCGGATGTAGATGCTTCCCTCGTCCATTTGCGGTAAAAACTCGGTGCCCAGAAGGAAGAAAACACCCAGGCCGCCAAGCGTCAGTACCACCGCCACTGGCACCACCACCCTGCGGCGACAGTGCAGCCAGGCAAAGACGCTGTCGCACACACGGTTCACCACCTCTAGGAAACGGTTGCGGTGCTCATGCACATCTTTCTTCAGCAACATCGACGATAGCACAGGGACCAGCGTCAGCGTGAAAACCAATGCTCCAAAAAGGGCAAAACTGAGCGTGAAAGCCAGTGGCGAGAACATCTTCCCCTCCACTTTCTGGAAGGCGAAGATGGGCATTAGAGCGGTGATGATGATGAGTTTGGAGAAGGCTACCGAACGGGCTTTCTCGTTGGCCGTCGCCCGGATGGCACCGCCCTTGCTCCATCGTGCAAAAGCCTCGCGCCCCATTCGCCGCTGGCGGTCGTCGAGCATCACGAAGATGCCCTCCACCATCACCACGGCACCATCGATGATGATTCCGAAATCGATGGCACCCATCGACAGCAGATTGGAACTCATTCCGCATAGCCGCAGACAGATAAAAGCAAACAAAAGAGCCAGCGGGATAACCACAGAGACGATGACCGTGGTACGCCAGTCACGCATGAAAAGCAACACCACGAGTGTCACCAGCAGTATGCCTTCCAGTACATTGTGCAGCACCGTCTTGATGGCTAGGTTTACAAGGTCTTCGCGGTCGTAGAAAGGTTCGATGGTCACATCGGCTGGCAACTCGCGCTGTATCTCGGCCATTTTCTCTTTCAGTGCGGCGATGACTTTCTCGCTGTTCTCACCCTTGTGCATCACCACGATGCCCTCTACCACATCATCTGCTCCGCCTCGTCCCACCTGTCCCAGCGGCGGTTTGTAGCTTTCGCTGACTGTGGCCACGTGGCGCACCAGTACCGGTACACCGCCGAGGTTCTTCACCACGATGTTGCCAATCTCCTCCGTGTTGTTCAGCAGGCCGATGCCGCGCACTACGTAGGCCTCGCCGCCGCGCTCTATCACGTCGCCGCCCACGTTGACATTGCTGCCCGCCAACGCCTCGTAGAGCTCGATGGCCGAGATGCCATATTGTGTCAGCCTCCCCAGGTCGGCACTCACCTCAAAGGTGCGCACCTTGCCGCCGAAGCTCACCACGTCGGCTACTCCGGACACGCTGCGCAGCCGTCGCTCGATGACCCAATCCTGGAGGGTCTTCAGCTCGCTCACCGTGAGGCTGTCGCTATGCAGGGTGTAGCGATAGACCTCGCCCGTGGGGCCGTAGAGCGGTTGCACTTCGGGGCTCACGCCGTCGGGCAGGTCGGCATTGGAGAGTAGGTTGTATATCTGCTGCCGTGCAAAGTCGGCGTCGGCGTGGTCGTCGAAGAGCACCGTCACCACCGAGAGCCCGAAGAGCGTGGTGCTGCGGATGTCGGTCTTCTGCTGCACCGAGTTCATGGCTATCTCGATGGGGATGCTGACAAATTTCTCAATTTCTTCGGCCGAGCGGCCGGGCCATTGCGTGATGATGGTCACCTTGGTTTGCGTCACGTCGGGGAAGGCATCGACAGGCGTCTGCTGGAAGCACACCACGCCAGCCACCACCGCTACCGCCGTGAGCAGCAGCACCAATGTCCGCTGGCACAGCGAGGTGCTGATAATGCGGTCGATAAGACTCATGGCTCAATATTTATTGTGGCGAACATGCCGGGCAGGAGGTGGCGGTCGCGATTTAAGAGGACTATGCGGACTTTCATGGTTTTGCTGTCGGGGTCGAGAGCGGAATAGACCTTGTCGACGGTGCCACGCCAGGTCTCGTCGGGATGGGCAAGGGTGGTGACGCTAACGGTGTCGCCTTCGTGCACACGACTGATGTCGCTCTCGTAGACGTCCCCCATCACCCATACCTTGCTGATGTCGGCCACCTCGAGCATGAGGTCGCCGGCCTGCACATACTGTCCGTTTGTCACCTCGCGCCGCAGCACGGTGCCTCGTCGCCAAGCACGGATGTCGCCCGTGGCCACCGCGGCCTGCTGTGAGAGGGCTGTCATTGCCACTTCGCAGCGTTCCATGGCCTCGGTCAGTTCGCGCTCCGATACCAGGCCGTCGTTGTAGAGCGACGATTTCAGCTTCATTTCCCTGTCGGCAAGGTAGTATTCTGATTCGACCTGCCGCCGCTGGATGTTGCGCTCGGCGGTTTCGCGTCCCAGCAGCCGGGCTATCAGCATGCCCGCACTCACGTCGTCGCCCACCTCAACGGTAAGCCCTTCCACCCTGCCGTCAACGGGCGCGACAATCCTCTCGGTGCGCGAAGGGTCTGCGACAACGGTGCCCGTCAGCGTGAGGGTGGCAACGGAGGCAGGCATCCCCGACGGTTTGGCAGATGGCAATACCGCTTCGATGGCAGACGGTGCCGTAATCTCGGCATCCTGCCCGCCATTGCAGGCAACGAACAAAAGGGCTACGGCCAGTGAAAGTGAAGTTGTCGTTTTCGTCATCATTATCTTTTTTTATTGTCTGTCAACTATTCTATACACTTCCGCTCCGGCGGCCAGGTTGTAGTCGAGAGCTGCCGTGAGGAGGGCTCCGCGCGCGGCCACCGTCATCTCCTGCGCTTCGCGCCAGGCGGTGTAGATATCTATCAGTTCGAGCAACGAGAGGTTGTGGGCAAGGTATTGCCGTTCCACACCCTCAATGTCCCACTCGGCGAGGCTATCGGATTCCGCCACCAGACGGCGGCATTGCGCCAGACGTTCTGCGGCAAGGGCCAGCTGCTGACATTGCTCGCGCTCGGCCGCCGCAAGCATCGTCTGCCGCCGGTCGCGCTCCACCTCAGCACTGCGGATAGCGCCGCGATTGCGGTCGAAGAGAGGCAGCGTGATACTGGCCCCCACGGCCCAGAAGTTGTGACCTATGTTGCCGTTCTTGTCATACTCCACGCCCACGTTCACCCGTGGCCAAGCCAACGCTTTCTGTAGCCGAATTTCGGCATCGGCGGCTTCGCAGAGCGATGCATGGTAGCGCAGCAGTGCCGACTGTTCCAAGATGCTGTCAGAGGGAGCCGGCTCGTCGTTCAGATCAAGTTCCCCGATGCCGAACCCCGTCTCTTCCAGTCCTAGCATTACGGCCAATGCCGTTTTGCACTCGGCCACCGTAGCCTGGCGTTCCAACTGTTCCGAGAGCAGACCCAGGCGCAGGGTTTCCAGCCGTCGCACCTCCACCAGTGATACCGCCTGCGGGTTGCGGCGGTAGGCGTCGAGGATGCGCTCCACGCTCTCGAGTTCGCCCCCTATCAATGCCGCCCTGCGCTGCACCGCCCACAGCTCGCACAGTTGCCGTTTCATCTGCATAGAGAGGCTGAAAGCCGTCCAGTCGTAGTCGGCCTGCGAGGCCCGTAGTTCGGCATCGGAGCGGCCAATGCGGTGGCTGCGACCGATGGGCAGCGGCTGGCTGACGCTGATGTCCACCTCGCCGTCGTTGCCGGGGTCGAGCCAGCGGCTGTTCAGGGGGTTATAGAGATTGTAGATACCGCTCACCTCGGGGTTCTCCCAGCGTCGTGCCTGCCGGGCGTTGGCTTCAGCCTCGGTGCAGGCGAGGCGTGACAAGCGGAGCTCGGCATTGCGCTCGGCAAGGAGCTGTTCGGCCTGAAGGACCATGAGCGTGTCGATAATCTCCGTGTGGACGCTGTCTGCGCCGTCGCCCGCCCCACCTACACCACTGAAAGCCAGAAAAATAGTCAGAATTGCATTTCCATAAAACATGCTGCAAAGATACCGACTCTCCACGTGTCAGCACATTAGAAACCTCACAGATAGGATTAGAAAACTGTAAGGAAGGGAGACCTGCTATTTTGAAAAGCGGATGGTGAAGATGGTGTTCTCTGAGGATGAGGTGACGGTGAGCTGGGCACCGTTGCGCTGGAGCAGGGTGTGGGCCAAGGCGAGGCCGATGCCGTGGCCGGGGATGCCGTCGGCGTTGGCGGCACGGTAGAAGGGGTCGAAGATGTGTTCCAGCTCCTCGGCGGGGATGGGGCTGCCGTGGTTGGTGACGGAGACGGTGGGATATTCGGCATGGACCACCACGGAGCTCCCGTCGCCGTATTTGACGGCGTTGCCGATAAGGTTCCTTATGGCGATGTACAGCGCATCGGAGTCCATCTTCACGCGGAAGGAACCGTGGATATAAAGATTGTGGGGAGGCAACTCGTTCTGGAAGAACCATTCCGAAAGGTCGATGCTCTCTGCTTTCTGCGGACGGTTGCGTGCATCGTCGATTGCCAGCAGTTGTATGATGATACCGTTGATGCGGTCGACCTGTTTTGCGATGCGCATCAGTGCCGAGCGGTATTCTTCGGGACTGCGGTCGCGCAACAGGGTCACGTCGCATTCGCCACTGATGACGGCCAGCGGGTTGTTGATTTCGTGCTGTGCATTGTTGACAAACATTTTCTCGGTCTGATAATTCTGGTCGATGCGGTTCACCATACGCGATGCCCAGAGGCGGCTGACGAGCCATAGCAGCAGCGAGGCACCGAGGACGAACACCACCAGCAGCAGACGCATGGTGTGGGCAATCTCGTCGCCGTAAGGGTTGCGGCTCAGCACCACGCTGGCGAACGTGCCGCTGTTGTCGTAGTAGAGCAGGGCTGTGCCCACCTCGCCCTCGTGGTCGAAGTGGACAACCTCGCCACGAAGCAACGAGGCGATCTGGGAACCTGTGAGTAGCGAGGAAAGTGCAGTCTCGATACTGTCTTTGGGGACGAATAGCTCTCGCGAGGTAGGAATGGCATGTTGGCTGCGCTGCACGGCGTTGCGATACTTTACGGGGTCGAGGTCATCTTGCCCATAACGCTCCATGGCCAGTACACGGGCTTTCTCCTCTAGGTAGTTGTAATACAGTGAGGAGATGTAATGCCGCGTACCAAAATAGAACACTGCGCTTGACACAAGAACCAGCAGGATGGTAATGGTGCTGTAGGTGAGTGATATTTTGTGTCCGGGTTTCATCTGTCACCGAATTTGTAGCCTTGCCCGACAATGGTGTGAATGAGTTTCTGGTCGAATGGGTCGTCAATCTTGCTGCGGAGATAGCGGACATAGACATCCACGACGTTAGTCGATGTGTCGAAATCGCGGTCCCATACGTCGCGCAGCAGGTCGCCACGCGAAAGCACCTCGCCGTGGTGCAACATCAGGTAGTCCAACAGGCGATATTCTTTGATGCTGAGGTAAATGTGCTTTCCGTCGCGCGTGGCGCGATGGGAAACGGGGTCGAGATGCAGGTCGCCGTATGTGCGTGAGGATGCTGTGGGGTGTAAATCGCTCCGCCGCAACTGTGCTTCGATACGCGCCAGTAGCTCGGTGAATTTGAACGGCTTAACCATATAGTCGTCGGCACCGGCACGGAGACCCATCACAATGTCGTCGGTGGTACCCAGTGCGGTCAGCATGATGATGGGCAAGTCATATCCATACTCTTGCCGAAGGCGGCGACAGAGATCGACTCCCGAAAGGCCAGGCATACGGATGTCGAGGATGGCGAGGTCGATTGTGCCGTCTTGCAGCTGCTGCCAGGCCTCGTTGCCGTCGGAGACTTGGAGGGTGTCATATCCGCAGTCGGCAAGTCCGCGACACACGAAGTCGCGGATAGAAGCCTCGTCGTCGGCAATAAGAATCCGTTTCATTGCTATTCTATATATGCGGTCTGTGCTGCCAGCGGCGCGAGGCATCCTAATAGTAATATGGTGATAATGAGTATTCTCTTCATAAGATGACATCTGAAATTTTCAGCTGCAAAAATACGAATAGATTTTCGAACGCAAGATTATTTTCCTCTAATGCCCGAAAAAAATGTTAATCAGAAACTTCTCCATTATCTTATATGATTCAAACCAGCAATTTGACAATACCTTTTGGATCGAGGCTCCCAGGCCAGACGGAAAAGAGAAACAGGGGTCGCTGTTACATGGCGACATTCGGAGCAATGGGAATGGATGAAATTTGTCGCGACTGAATCGCGACACACACTGGAACGGGAGCGGGGCTGAAGCCACTGACACGGGACAACCCGTTGGGGCGGAGGCAAGCGGCTGGGAACGGGACGAAGCTGCGGGGATGGCGGGCATTAAATGCCCGGGCAATGGACGAAGGGGAGAAACGGGGCTGACGCCCCGGGCACGGTGGCTTTTTTATGGGATGAATGGGCGATTTGGGCGGAATGGGTTATTTGATTGATTTTCAGGTGTTTTGATGTAAAATAGACAAATGGCTGGTTTTGTGGGTGTTAGGGCCGTTTCAAAGAAGGCACATAGAAGGAACGTAGAAGGGAGAAAGAAGGGATACCGTTTGAATTGAAAAATGGGTTTAATGGGCGGGATGGGGCGAATGGGTATAATCTTATTGCCATGATATGGCAACACACAGAACAAGAAAAAATGGCGTTATAATAATAAAAACAATAATTCCTATTGAAAAGGAAAATGGCGTTATCTTGAATGGCAAAAAAGAAAGGGTGCCCGATGGGGACACCCTTTGCTGTTGATGATGCGGGGCTGTAACGGGTTGCTACCGAATGGAAGCAACTTGCACCCGCGTGTCAATACTACATCTCCGAGAGCTTCTTATAGCCCTCATACCTTATCTTGGCGTTGCGCTCGGTGGCGACGAAGAGTTCTTCGGCCTCCTGGGGGAAGGTCTTCATCAGCGAGTTGTAGCGGACCTCGCCCATGATGAAGTCGCGGAACTTGCTCCAGTCGGGCTCCTTGGAGTCGAGGTGGAAGCCATTCTTACCGGCGTCTTCCTCGGCGGGGTTGAAGTGCCACAGGTGCCAGTAGCCGCATTCGACGGCCTTCTTCTCCTCGTTCTGCGTGCGGCCCATACCGATCTTGATGCCGTGGTTGATGCAGGGTGCGTAGCAGATGATGAGCGACGGGCCGTGGTAGGCCTCGGCCTCCTTGATGACGTTGAAGTACTGGGCCTGGCTGGCGCCCATAGCCACCTGGGCGACATAGACGTAGCCGTAGCTCTTGGCAATCATGCCGAGGTCTTTCTTGCGGATCTTCTTACCGCTGGTGGCGAACTTGGCGACAGCACCGGCCGGGGTGGCCTTCGAGCTCTGTCCGCCGGTGTTGGAGTACACCTCGGTGTCGACGACGACGACGTTGACATCCTCGCCGCTGGCCAGGACGTGGTCCAGACCGCCGAATCCGATGTCATAGCCCCAACCGTCGCCGCCGAAGATCCACTGGCTCTTCTTGACGAGGCTGTGGCGGAGTTCGAGGAGCTGCTTGCAGATGTCGCAGCCGCACTTCTCCATCAGCGGGATGAGCTTGTCGGCGATTTCCTTGGTCTTGAGGGTGCATTCGCGGTTCTCGATCCACTCGGTGAAGAGGGCCTTGATTTCGGCGCTGCAGCAGTCGCAGGCGAGGCCTTCCTTCATAATGCGCTCCACGCGGTCGCGCATCTGGCGGGTGGCGGTGGCCATACCGAGGCCGAACTCAGCGTTGTCCTCGAAGAGCGAGTTGGCCCAAGCGGGACCGAAGCCGCTGCGGTAGTTGCGGCAGTAAGGAGTGGCAGGAGCCGAGCCGCCGTAGATGGAGGAGCAGCCCGTGGCGTTGGCCACCATCATCTGCTCACCGAAGAGCTGAGTGATGCACTTGAGGTACGGGGTCTCGCCGCAGCCGGCGCAGGCACCGCTGAACTCGAACAGGGGCTGTGCGAACTGGCTGTTTTTGACGTTGGCTTTTTTATCGATCAAATTGTCTTTATAGGTAACGCACTTTTGAGAAAAATCCCAGTTGGCGGCCTCGTGGAGCTGGCTCTCGAAGGGTTTCATCACGAGGGCTTTCTCCTTGGCGGGGCAGACATCGGCGCAGTTGCCGCAGCCGGTGCAGTCCATAGCGCTGACCTGCATACGGAAGTGCATACCGGCCAGTTCCTTGGGCATCTTCATGTCGATGGCCTTCATCGACTCGGGAGCCTTCTTCATCTCCTCGTCGGTCATCACGCAGGGACGGATGGCGGCGTGGGGGCACACCAGCGAGCACTGGTTGCACTGGATGCAGTTGGCGGGGTTCCACTCGGGGACGACGGTGGCCACGCCGCGCTTCTCGTAGGCGGTGGTACCGGCGGGGAAGGTGCCGTCCTCATAGCCGACGAATGCGCTGACGGGCAGGTCGTTGCCGGTCTGTGCCACCATCGGGCGCATCACCTTGGCGATGAACTCGGGGTCGCCCTCGTGTTTCTCGACGGCGAAGTCGGTGCTGCAAGGCAGGTTGGCCCACTCGGCGGGGATGTCGATCTTGGTGATCTCACCTCCGCGGTCGACGGCTGCGTAGTTCTTGTTGACCACGTCCTCACCCTTGCGGCCGTAGCTCTTGACGATGAATTTCTTCATCTGCTCGACGGCGAGGTCGTAAGGAATCACCTCGCTGATCTTGAAGAAGGCGCTCTGGAGGATGGTGTTGGTGCGGTTGCCGAGGCCGATTTCAGCGGCAATCTTGGTGGCGTCGATGATGTACATCGTGATGTGGTGCAGCGCCAGGTACTTCTTCACGAAGTCGGGCAGCTGGGCCTTGGTCTCCTCGACGGTCCAGGGGCTGTTGTAGAGGAAGGTACCGTTGTCCTTGAGGCCGCGCAGGCAGTCATACTTGCGCAGGTAGCTGGGCACGTGGACGGCCACGAAGTCGGGCGTGCCGACCAGGTAGGGAGCGGGCAGGGGGTTGTCGCCGAAGCGCAGGTGCGAGCAGGTGTAGCCGCCCGATTTCTTCGAGTCGTAGTCGAAGTAGGCCTGGCTGTACTTGTTGGTGTTGTCGCCGATAATCTTGATGCTGTTCTTGTTGGCACCCACAGTGCCGTCGGCACCGAGGCCGTAGAAGCGGGCCTCGAAGGTGCCCTTGGGCAGGATGGAGATTTCGGGCAGGATGGGCAGCGAGCGGAAGGTCACGTCGTCGACGATGCCGATGGTGAACTGGTTCTTCTTCTCGCCTTCCATGTTGTTGAACACGGAGATAATCTGGGCGGGAGTGGTGTCCTTGCTGGAGAGACCGTAGCGGCCGCCGAGGATGTTGACGTTGGCATTGCCCTTGAAGGCCTCAACGATGTCGAGATACAGCGGGTCGCCGTTGGCGCCGGGCTCCTTGGTGCGGTCGAGGACGGTGATGGTCTTCACGTGCTCCATCAGGCTCTTGGGCATAGCCTGCATCAGGTACTTCACGCTGAAGGGACGATAGAGGTGGACGGTCACGCAGCCGGTCTTCTTGCCCTGGGCGTTGAGGTAATCCACAACGGTCTTGATGGTCTCGGTCACCGAACCCATAGCCACGATGACGTTCTCGGCATCCTTGGCACCGTAGTAGGTGAAGGGGGCGTACTGGCGGCCGGTCAGCTTGCTGATCTCAGCCATATACTCGGCCACGATGTCGGGCAGAGCGTCGTAGTACTTGTTCTGCAGCTCGCGGGTCTGGAAATAGACGTCGCTATTCTGGGCGGTACCGCGGGTCACGTTGTGCTCGGGGTTGAGGGCGTTCTCGCGGAAAGCCTTCAGGGCCTTCTGGTCGACGAGCGGACGCAGGTCTTCCATATCCCAAGCCTCGATTTTCTGGATCTCGTGGCTGGTGCGGAAGCCGTCGAAGAAGTTGAGGAACGGCACGCGGCCCTTGAGGGCGGCGAGGTGGGCCACAGGGGCGAGGTCCATCACCTCCTGCACCGAGCTCTCGGCCAGCAGGGCGAAGCCGGTCTGGCGGGCGCTCATCACGTCGGCGTGGTCGCCGAAGATGGAGAGGGCCTGGGCGGCCAAGGCGCGGGCGCTCACGTGGAACACGCCGGGCAGCAGTTCGCCAGCGATCTTGTACATATTCGGAATCATCAGCAGCAGACCCTGCGAAGCGGTGTAGGTGGTGGTCAGAGCACCGGCCTGCAACGAGCCGTGCACGGCACCTGCGGCACCGGCCTCGCTCTGCATCTCGACGACCTTCACGGTCTCGCCGAAGAGGTTCTTACGACCGCCGGCGGCCCACTCGTCGATATACTCGGCCATAGGGCTGGAGGGGGTGATGGGGTAGATAGCTGCTACCTCGCTGAACATGTAGGCCACATGCGCTGCAGCGCAGTTACCGTCACAAGTCATAAACTTTTTTTCTTTTGCCATAATTGCTTAAACGTTTAAGGATTAATTATAAATTTGTTGTTGTTTATTCAAATAATATATCCCAATTGGGTATTATTTCATTGTGCTTTTCTTTAAAAGCTCTTTTACATCTTAAAGGACCATCTCCTTTAGCTTCATTGTTTTCCCACTGTAAAGCTTGAAGATTTGTAATATCATCAGTACCACCTTTTGAAACAGGAATGATATGATCTATTTCCCATCCATAGTCACTTTTTCGATTCCCATACTCTTTACGCCATATTCTAGCACCGCATGCATCCATTCTAACTTCACTTGGATTTTCATTTAGAACATCTTTTGCCTTGTTCCATACCTTTTGAACAACCTCATTTGTAAACATAACTTGTAATTTTAATTAGACTATTATTTGCTTTAATACAGTTATTGATACTGTCACCATCAATATTCGGTATTGTGAATGCAATAATAGTCAATTCCCCATAACCCTCCAATTATTTATGAATTTTTTAACATTTCTTTTAGTCAATATTCCAATAAGCACTTGGGTCGCCATCGAAAATTTCATCAATTTCATCATCTGAATAGCCAGCCTCGTCCTGTGCATAAGTCCCTGCGTATCGTCCGTAGCCATTGTATTCATCATTATATTCTCTATTAAAATCCTCAAGCATAGATTGGTACGCCGACTTGAACCTTTCTTTTTTTATCCAGTCTATTTTGACATTATCACATCCTTCAAAAGCATTGGCAGCTATTTCTGAATTCCATTGATCCTCTTTTGATAGACTAAGTAATGATAGAGAATGACAATTCTTAAATGCATACTCCGCAATATCTACAGCTGCTTGAGGGAAAACTATCTTTGTTATTTTTCCACATCCCTCAAATGCATATGGGTTAATTATTATCTTAAAATAATTTTCATCTTTAATACAAACTTCTTCAAGATTAGAACACCCATAAAACAACCCGCGAGGAACATCGCGAAAACTCAGATTTACGGAAGTTAGAGACGTGCAACAAGCAAGACCAAATTCACCAAAATCAGAAGTTGATGTGTATTCTTCGTCAGGTAGTTTTCTCAAACTACAACAATGAAAAAAGGACATAGTCCGTTCCTTTACCAAAAAGCATTTGATGCCATCCAGAGTCTCGATTCCGGTAAATGCAAACACAATATCACCTCCCCTAATCTCCAATTTAGACATGTCTATATGGTTTAATGATTTGCAGTTACAAAATGCAGCTGAAGCAATACCCAACCTATTATAACCACCCTCAATTGCAGACAAGTCCACCTCTTCAAGCGAGACACAATCCATAAATGCAGATTCCGGTATTTGCTCCAATGAAAAAGGAATTGTGATTTTTTTCAAATTCTGATTCCCTTTGAAACATTTAGGAGCAATCGTGCAAATCCCATCGGGGATAACAAAAGATTCTACATTATCTGGAACAGAGAGAATATTACTATGTGGCAAATCATAAATAACCCCATCGTCTTCAATCGTATTAAAGGATTCATAATATGATCCGTCTTGTAGGATGGGTATTTCTGCCAAATCAGAGGGGTTCTCTTCCCAGCAATATTCATCTAAATGATATGTATTCGTATAGTAATTATCTAATTTTTCGGAAAGATTCAACCATAATTTTTTATATGCATTAGACGTGATTTTAACTAAATTCAATGTTTTGTTTCTATCCGCATATATCAACATATAATAACTCTTTCTTCCATTAGCTTTTATACCAATAGGTATGGGGAAACCGCGAAATAAAAAAACATAGCAGATAGTATCCATTCCACTAAAGTTTTTTGCAACAGATTTGAAAAAATCAAAGAATGTGTAATATTTTTTATTTGAAAAATCATGATTATACGAAAAATACTTATCGTAATGTAGCTCTATCAACTCTTCAAGATTCTCCAACATAAAATCCTTTAAATCATCTTTGAAAATCGAGGTTTCGTATTTTTTCATGTATTTCTTCTCAAACTCCATTCTTGATATGAGATATATAGGCGAATTTGGAGTCTCAATGGCAGCCATTATCATTTCGTTAGTTAGAAACACTTTTGGCACATCAAATAAAGTGGTGCCGTCTCTCCAAACAGATTCCAGATAGTATCCATACTCGTAATTATGATTCTTTTCTGAGTATTGTTTATATATCTTTTGAAATATTTCTTCTGCTATATTTCTCATAATGATTGCTTTACTATTTCAGTAGTTTTCTATTTTCCACTTCTTCCAGCACGGTCATTATTTCTTCTTGGTTCCTTTCTTTAATGCTTTCTTTTCATCGGATGCCAGGCGGCGTTCCACTTTCTTCACGTCTTCGGCGGGTGGCAGGTTTTCGGGAACGATACCACGTTGAATAAGCATCTGACGGACGGCACGGTTGTTGTCCTCGTGCTCGGCAGTAATATCGCGCTCGCCTTGCAGGTCTTTGCTCTGCACATTCACGCTGGTCATTTCGGCGGCGAAGTCCTTGGCCTTGATGCTGATGGTGGGCAGGAAGTCGGCCAGCGGGCGGCTGTCGGGAACACCCATCTTACGTTTGAGCATGGCCGTATTCAGTCGGAACAACGCCTGGTCGCCTTTGGAGCGGATGATAGCAAAGCTTTTGTCGTTCACACCGCGCTCGTAGAGAATACCCGACAACTTCTTCTCCGTCTCCTGTAACTTGGTACGGGCCTTGACACGCTCCACCTCCAGCAGTCGCTGTTCCACAATCTCCGCACGACGCGTCTGCACAGCAAAGTAGGTTTGTGCAAAAGCAATCTGCGGCTTGCGTGGGTCACCATTTTGAGCCACAAGGTAACAGGCATAACGTGTGAGCATAATGTCATCTATCTCTTTCTCAGCTCCTTTTGGCATAGGTATCGTTTTGCTGACGTCAGCAAAATGATCCGTCAGAGATTGCCCTGCATTTTGGCACGAAGCCTTTGCCTTATCTATCACATTCAGGAAATTGCGCCACTGCGAGTATCCAAGCAAAGGGCAAATCTCCCGAGCACTCCAGCATTCGATTGAATTTACCTCGCATGAAGCCTGTTCAAATTGCACGAACAGTTGTTTTATGTCCTCGCTTTTCATATTCCGGTTATATTTGTTGTATTATTTGTAACCCATCGATTTCGAGGGGTTTTGTCTTCTAAAGTGGTCGAATTCGACCCCTTTAAAATTTGGATTGTTGAGCATTATTTCCTGTATCTTTGACATATTTCCATTTTTTCTTTCTATGTTTTGGCACTCGCGAATGCCAAATCTATTATTTTGCGGTCGAAAAATTCGACTACATACTATTAATCAGTCCGTTTACCAGTTTTATACCCTATCCGTTTCCGGGGAGTTGATGGTTTCTCGCGCAGTTGGTCGAGGGCGTCGTTGAGGGCGCTTATCTGGACGGCCATCTCCATATTGTTCTCATTTTGTTCGTGGAGAATCTCGTCCACACGGGCGTTGAGGTTGTCGACTTTGTGCGACAGTTGTTCCACCTTCAAGTTGACTCCCTGCCAGGCACCTATTGCGTGACGAATGGCCACAAACGCCCGCATGATATTGATGTTCACCTGTATGGCCGTCTCCGACCGCAACACCGAACTCAACATGGCAATACCAAGCTCAGTAAAGGCGTAAGGAAGATATTTGCTATGTTGTCCGCGCCCAGTGGTCATCACAATTTGTGATGACATAGTACCATTTCCTTCGTTTAAGGTCGCAAATTGCGACCTTAAACTGGTCTCAATAACATCAACATCCTCAGTATCAGTATCTATAGTACCCTCCTTTAAGGTCACAATTTGTGACCTCAAAAATTCCCACTCGCTTTTATTCAACTTAAACATAAAGTCTTCTGGGAACCGTTCGATGTTGCGTTTGACTGCCTCATTCAATCGCTTCGTTTCCACGTTGTACAACTCCGCCAGGTCGCGGTCAAGCATCACGCGCTGCCCCCGAACCTCATAGATTCGGTTCTTGATGACATCAATGTCATTTACCCCTCTTATGACAACTTCGTTGCCCATTTATTCCTGTCGGTTACGCTTCTTTTATCTGACAATCAAGCCACTGCGATATAATTTATATAGCGCGCGAGGGTACAAATATACAAAAAATCCCCGACATCACAAAAAAACTTTCCGCATGAATTTTAATTTTGCCGTTCCAAAAAATGTTCGTATCTTTGCAATTCGAAACAGAAAAAATACTTACTCCAGTACAATTCTCTCTACATCCTCTCTACCTCTTCTCTACCTTTTCTCTACCTTTTCGATACATCAGAGTAGACAAACCGTAAATAAAATCTATAGATATGAGCAAGAACACCAATGGAATTATGGGACCGCAAGTGGGAAAGATTGGCCCCGTGGTCGGTTATGTGGCAAACGGCAAGATGATTTACCGTGCCTACCAAAGGAATATCAGTAACCCGCAAACCCCCGCCCAGCAGGCGCACCGCCTCAAGCTGAAGACCCTATCGCAAGCCTCCAAAGACCTCAAACGCATGCTTGGATACAGCCTGCAAGGCGCTGGTATTGAAATCCATACCACAGCACGCAACGCTTTCATCAAGCTCAACATGCAGAGCTTCGTCACCGAACCCGAGGTGGCGCTCGACTACGACCGCCTCGTTGTCGCCCAGGGACGGCTGGCGGGTGTCGTCATCACCAACGAGGGACCCCTTGACGAGGGCTTCGGCTACCGGCTGCGTTTCTCGGCCGAGGTGCCCGGGGGCAACCGGCCCACCGACATGCTGGTCGCCGCGCTGTGGTGCCCCGACCTGCGCGAGGCGGTGGACGTCAACGGCTTCCTCGCGGCGGGAGAGTTCACCGCCGAGGTGGCGCTCCGCGAGACATGGCGCGGGCACGACATCCACGTCTATGCCGCGATGGTCAACACCCTCAACGAACCCATCTGGCTTTCCGCGCGCTACCACGACGGCGACCGCCAGCTCCTGCCCCACGAAACCTCAAACACCGCCCACCTGAAGATTGCTTGATCACCGCCGATTTTTTGCTGTTCCATAAAAAATGCATATCTTTGCACTCAAAACAGGTATTATCACATGGCACAACCTAATGACATACAAGAAATACTGAACCGTACCGACCGCTTTGCGGCAAATGCCGGATGCCGGGTGACGGTGGTGGACGGGCGACATGCTGTTGCGGAGATGACAGTGACGAAGGAGCACCTGAACGCCGGGGGCGTGTGCCAGGGTGGGGCGCTGTTCACGCTGGCTGACCTCGCCATGGCGGCGCTGATGAATCATCAAGGCAACCTCACCTTCGGCATCAGCAGCAACGTGTTGTTCGTCTCGAGCGCCGTGGAGGGCGACCGCCTGCGGGCGGAAGCCACTCTCATCAACGACCACCACAGGATTCCCTCCGTAGAGGTACGTGTCACCAATCAAGACGGTCGCCTTATCTGCCATGTGACCGGCATGGGCTACCGCAAGGACGTGCCGTTGGCAAATTGAAAATTGAGAATTGCACCCCGAAGGGGAACTGAACACCTTGAAGAATAAAGATAATACAGTGAAGAAAATTGAAAGTTGTGGAATTGAAGAAGATTGAAGTGGTAGCAGCCATCATCCACCGCGAGGGATGCATCTTCGCCACGCAGCGGGGATACGGCGAGTGGAAAGACTGGTGGGAGTTCCCGGGCGGCAAGATGGAGCCCGGCGAGACGCCCGAGGAGGCGCTGCGCCGCGAAATCCGCGAGGAGCTGTCGACGGAGATTTCGGTCGACGAGTACTTCTGCACCGTGGAGTACGACTACCCGAAGTTTCACCTCACGATGCATTGCTACCTCTGTTCTTTATTGACAGAAGCGCTGCATTTGAATGAACACGAGGCCGCCCGCTGGCTCACCCCCGCCGCCCTCGACACCGTCCGCTGGCTACCGGCAGACGAGTCGATAATTGAAAAATTGAAAATTGAGAATTGAAAATTGAAAAATGGAATTCGGATTTATTCGGATTATTCGGTTAGAGATATTATGAAACACATACAATACCCCACCCAAGGCACCTGCTCGGTGCTCATCGACGTGACGGCCGACGACAACGACATCATCCAGCAGGTCTCGTTCCTCGGTGGCTGCGACGGCAACCTGCAGGGCATCTGCCGCCTCGTCACAGGGCAGAAAATCGACGACGTAATCGCCAAACTGCGCGGCATCCGCTGCGGCGACAAACCCACTTCCTGCCCCGACCAGCTCTGCCACGCACTCGAACAACTGAAGGAATTATAGTTCAAACTCCAGAATAAAGTTGTACCTTTACAATCTTTATCAGCGGTAATAGTCCGTTCCAGCAATATGCTGATACAAACACAATAACACAATATTTTTTGAAAAAATCCGTTATACGACAGAAAAACTGAATCGATATGTCTGACCAAGAATTGAACGCCTACCGCCTTACTTCGATGGAGGAACCCACCGACGAGATGCTCTCCACCATTATGAAGGAGGCGGCCAAGGAAGCTACTGCTTCCACAAATAAAGCGCTGGCTGACTACTTCAAAGAAATCAGCGCCATGATACAACAAAAGGGTGCTGTGCTATGAACAACTTGGTCCATCGTCCCGTCCTGATAATCATTGCTGGTCCCAATGGCTCGGGCAAGACAACCATTACGTCGCAGATTCTGCATCACAAGTGGCTAGAGAATTCAGTCTATATCAATCCCGACCAGGTGGCACTGGAACGTTTCGGTGACTGGAATTCGGCCGAGGCGGTAAAACAGGCAGCTGAATACTGTGCCGATTGGCGCGAACGGTGTCTATCTGATAGGCAAAGCATGATTTTCGAGACGGTTTTCTCTGCCGACGACAAACTGGATTTTATCCGCCGAGCCAAACAGGCCGGCTTTTTCATCCGACTGTTCTTTGTCTGTACTGAGTCGCCTATGATAAACGCAGCCCGTATCGCCGGGCGTGTGATGAAGGGTGGCCACGACGTCCCCATTGCAAAGATTATCTCCCGCTACCAGAAGTCTATCATTAACTGTAAGGTAGCCACTAGCATTGCTGACCGTGTCTATCTATATGACAACTCCGTTGACGGCCGCGAGGCACGAATCCTCTTCCGTTTCTCTGAAGGTTCCCTTGTCAAGCATTACACTGACAACATCCCGCAGTGGGCACAATTATTGCTGGACAGTAACGCAAAAGATTGACATGTCGACACTTTTCTCCATAGGACACGGGAACAAGAGCTTCGAGGAATTCGAAGAGGAACTGCGGTCGTTTGGCATCCAATACCTTATCGACGTGCGCAGCAAACCGTATTCCAAATGGAACCCCACCTTCAACCAGGAGGCGCTGCGGGCGCTACTGCAGAAACGGGGTTTCGTCTATGTGTATATGGGCGACACTATCGGTGGTATGCCTACTGACCCCTCGTGCTATACCGACGGACATATCGACTATGCCAAGGTGCGCGAGAAACCGTTCTTCCAGGAGGGTTTCGCACGGCTGCTGACGGCAGCGGAGAAAGAGCTGAAGGTGGCTGTGATGTGCAGTGAGTCGGAACCCGAGAAGTGCCACCGCAGCAAGCTCATCGGGCAGGAACTACTGAAGCATGGCATCTCGATGAACCATATCGTCGGTGTGGGTAAAAGCCAGTCGCAGGAGACCGTGATGGCCATCCTTACCAAGGGTGCCGGCACGATGACGCTGTTCGGCGAGGAAACCTTTGTTTCACGGAAATCGTATTCGTAATGGATATCTTTACCATCGGGGTTTACGGTTCCACCGAACAGCAGTTTTTCGGTAAACTGGCCAAGAACGGAATTGACACCTTCTGTGATATCCGGCAACGACGTGGGGTTCGCGGAAGCCAATATGCCTTTGTGAACAGCAAACGCTTGCAACACAAGCTGGTCGAGATGGGTATCAGCTACATTTACCTAAAGGAGCTGGCCCCTACTAAGGAAATCCGCATAGCACAGAAAGAGTCCGACAAGCGAAACGGCATACAGAAGAAAGACCGCACGCGATTGGGCGATGTGTTCATCAACGGATACCGTGAGCATATCGCTGACTATATTTTTGGTGCGTTGGTGGAGACGCTGAAAAGTATGCATGCCAATAGGGTGGTCTTTTTCTGCGTCGAAGAGTCGCCCTACGCCTGCCACCGGTCGATTGTGGCGGAGAAATTGCACAAACTATTTGGTTACCCTGTAAATCATCTGTAATGGCTCAAGTTATCATAGTTTCAAGGACGAGAATGGCTGGCGACTGTGTGTGCGTCGGAGGTGTGGACGTTGACAATTGCCGTTCGGTGAGACTGCTCAACGCACGAGGACATCATGAGGCCGCTACTGATTGTCCTTATCAGATATGGGATATATGGAACATCGACTATTACCTAAATCAGAGGCGACCCCGTCCGCATACCGAAGACGTGAATGTGGTTCGGCGACAGAAGATAGAAACTGTTGACGTACCCAATATGTCAATCAACCGCTTTGCTGGAGTGCTTGAAAAATCTGGCATTCCGCTCTTCCGAGGCTCGTTGTTTACGGTTTTCGATGGCAAATTGAAGCTGACCGACAAGGACAAATTATACATCTCAAAAGAAGATGTGCCGACCTACAGCACCTGCTTCTGGATTAACGATAAGCGGCTGCTTGGCTATACCAATGACCGCGGACGCTGGCAGTATCGCTACAACGACATGTCGAACCGCTATGGATACACTATCTCCTACGTCGGCTCGGCAGAACCGCCTGCTGACATTGAGGTAGGCTCCCTAATTCGCCTCTCTTTGGCCCACTGGTGGAAGCCAGAGGATTCCGACGACGAGGAACGCTGCTACCTGCAACTTTCAGGGTGCCTGATTGAAGGACATACTGAAGAAGAACCGAAAACTCAGATGTCTCTTACGGAAGCAAATATTGCCCCTTCCCCTGTAGACAAACATGTTGCACTACCCGTTGGGGAGGCATTGAAAGGGATACCCTGCAAGTTGATGAGAACTAATAAAACCTACGAGGACACAAACATTCCGATGCTAGCTTTGTCACTCTCCAAAACATTCCAGGGGCAGGAAGAATTGGCGTTGACGAAAGACGTTTTTGATGCCATCTTTGATTTGCTGAAGAGTTGTATCGTTAGGTTTGATAACGCAACCGGGAAATACCACATCACATTGCTAGAATCTGAAACAGAGTCAAACTCGCAACCGGAACCGACAAGCCTCATGGAAGCGCAGAAGGCAATATACCCCAATGCATATTCTCATTGGAGCAATGAAGACGACCAACGTCTGGAACAACTATTCCACGAGGGTAAAAGCGTTGAAGAACTTATGTCTGTCTTTCAACGCAATCGCGGTAGCATCACCTCGCGGCTCCGCAAACTCGGATTAACACAATAACAATTATGGCACTGCTGAAGTTTCACACACAACGGACTGATAACCGCACGCTGGAGGAAAAGCGCGAAGCGCTGGAGTTTGGCAAGATGGGTGAGCAGATGACAGCGAGGTACCTGACGGATAAAGGATACATCATCCTGGAGCACAACTACCGTCGGGGACATCTGGAGATCGACCTCATTGCGCTGGACGGCGACGAGCTGGTGATTGTGGAGGTGAAGAGTCGCGCCTACGACAACATCCTGCAGCCCGAGGCTGCTGTGGACCATAAGAAGCGGCAGGCACTAATCCGGCTAGCCAACGAGTACGTCAAAAGCCACAACCGCAAAGAAAACGTGCGGTTCGACATCATTACGGTCGTATCAAAAGAAGGTGGTGCTGAAATAAAACACCTCAAGAACGCTTACAACGTGATGAGTTTCTAAACCATTAAGAACTTCGACAGGCGCGTCCAGAAGGCGGAGATTTTAGGGGCGAGAGAGTAGACACTCTCAGATTCATGGAGCATCTGTCCAGTAGCCTCGTAATACTCTTGGCGGAGGTGCTTGACGGCATTGGCACACTTCAGGTCGTCAATGGAGAGGACATAGTATCTCCCGATGGTAGGGTACAGGTGGGTAAAATCGCTGTTGATATGCTGTGCCATCTGGCGGTGCAGGTCGTCGAGTGGCAGCATGTCGTTTCGTAACAGGCAGGTACGGATATACGAGAGCTTACCTTTCAGACGATGGACACAAACGCGGTAGGCGAGGGCGCTCATGCCGAGGGCGCTGGCCATCTCGCCGTTCGGCAACGCCTGCTGCTTGTTGAGGATGGTGAGCAGTGTACGGAGGAAGACAAAGCGGTCGCGCGGATAGAGCATCTGATGGGCGTAGGCAATAAGATTAGCGGCAATGATAAGTTTTCGTTCGTCAGTCAGCAGAGACGAAGTTTTATCTGTAACTGAAACATTCTCTTCTTGGAGACTCGTAGAAGCCAGTTGATTCTCCGTCTCGGCCCGCACGGTGAGGTAGTTGCGGAAGGTGTTGAGCATCCAGGATTCAAAAGATTCCTTTTTCCGGATTCGCCGTAGCGACTGGTAGGGCGTTTTGCTCCATCCGCTCTTGCCCTCTCTTAGATACAAGAAGAAATCCTCCACCACATCCTCGAAATCGTCCAGCAGTTGATGTTGGTACACTTCGAACCGCCCCCTAAGCTGCCGCTCCAGCCGCTGATGCAGCAGATAGTACATCGCCTCATCGCCCCGCTCCCCACCCTCGAGGATGATGTCCACAAAGTCGGGGATAGCGACTTCCACAAATTGAGAATCTGTTTGGTTAACGGCCATCTTTACTTGTAAACCTCGATGGTATAGTTGAAGTGGTACTTCTCACGTGGAAAAAGGCGGTGGATAAACTGGCGGGTGCCGATGTCACCTGTGAAACCGTAGGGGTCACAGATTCCGCACCAGGGCTCGAGGCATACAAAGGGGCAGCCTTCCTTGTACGGCGCCCAAATACCGTAGGCTTCCGCCTGCGGACAACTGACTCCAAGCACGGGGACACCCTCTTTGTCGCATAGGACGGCCTCTGTCACCTGCCCGCCTTCGAACATCAAGGCATCGTGGGCGAAGGTGTCGGCTTCGATGGGCATCACTGAATTGCAGTTCTGTGGCGCGTCTAACGGCACACGGTTGCCATCCTTGAGAGCAGAGACAATCTCAGGATTCAACGGCTGTCCCTCGCGGTCGCGATATTGTATGTAACCATGTACTTCGTCGGCAGCGTTGTAATTAGGCAGCAGGAAGCCGGGATGGGCACCAATCTGGAAATAAGCATCCTTGTCGTCGCGATTCTCCACCGTCCAATAAACCTCCAACCGGTTGTCCTTAAGATGATAACACACTTCCAAACCCATGCGGTAAGGATAACTTGCGCTGAGCTCGCACTCCTTCATCCTCATCCGACCATTGCCTAGATTCTCAAACTCGCTGTCGCGGGCAAAGCCGTGCTGCTTCATGGGGTAAGTCTTCCCTTCAATATGCAACCCGTTGTTGTAAGGCTTTCCTACGGCGGGAAAGAGTATCGGTGCGTGACGGTTCCAGTATTGTGCATCGCCTGCCCAAAGGTATTCCCGGCCATCCTTCTTCAGGCTCGCCAGTTCAGCTCCATGTTCGTTTACTTCAATGGTTATGGTGTCGTTGTTAAGAGTCATAATTATAATAATCAGAACTTCATTGTTATCTTCCCCAGCTATCGCGGTCGAGGGAACGGTAGGTGATGGCTTCGCGGAGGTGGTCGGGGTTGATGTCGGGTGCGGCTTCGAGGTCGGCAATGGTACGGGCCACACGAAGGATGCGGTCGTAGGCACGGGCGCTGAGTCCCAAGCGGTTCATCGCCATTTCCATGATATTGCGGCATTCGTCGGTGAGAACACAGTACTGGCGCGTCAGTTTGCTGCCCATTTGGGCGTTGCAATGGACCCCAGGAGTGTTGGCGAAACGGACCGTCTGAATGGTGCGTGCAGCGACGACACGCTCTCTTATTGCGGCGCTGCTTTCGGCCTTCTCCTCTTTGTTCAGCTGACTGACGGGCACCGGCGTAACTTCGATGTGTATGTCGATGCGGTCCATCAGGGGCCCGCTGACCTTGTTGAGATAGCGCTTCACGGCACCGGCAGGACAAGTGCAGGGGATGGTGGGGTGGTTGTAGTAGCCGCATGGACAGGGATTCATGGCGGCGATGAGCATAAAGGAGGCGGGGTAGTCGATGGTCATTTTGGCGCGGCTGATGGTCACGCGGCGCTCCTCCATGGGTTGCCGCAACACCTCCAATACCGTCCGCTTGAACTCCGGCAGCTCATCCAGAAACAAAACTCCGTTATGCGCCAGCGAAATCTCACCAGGCTTCGGATTGGTACCTCCACCCACAAGGGCGACGTCCGAGATGGTATGATGCGGGGCACGGAAGGGACGTACCGCTATCAGCGCATCCTCCTTGCGCATCAGGCCTGCCACCGAGTGTATCTGGGTGGTCTCCAAAGACTCGCTAAGCGTCAGCGGCGGCAGGATGCCCGGCATTCTTTTGGCCAGCATGGTTTTGCCGCTGCCTGGAGGGCCAATCATGATGGCGTTGTGGCCACCGGCGGCAGCAATTTCGAGGCAACGCTTCACGGTGAGCTGTCCCTTGACGTCGGCAAAGTCGTATTCGTAGTTGTTCAGCGAGCGGGCGAACTCGGCGCGGGTGTCCATCACCGTCTGCTCGATGGTGCCTTCGCCATTCAGGAAGTCGGCCACCTCTTTAAGGCTGGTGGCGCCGTAGACCTCCAGATTGTTGACGATAGCAGCTTCGCGGGCGTTCTCCACGGGGACGATGATGCCCTTGTATTGTTGTTTGCGAGCCTCGATGGCGATAGGAAGCACTCCCTTGATGGGGCGCAGTGTGCCGTCCAAGCCGAGCTCGCCCATGATGACATAGCGTTCCATCTCATCGGCTTTCACCATTCCGAGGGCGCCCAGCACACCAATAGCGATAGTTAGGTCGTAAGCGGTTCCTTCTTTTTTCAAATCTGCAGGAGCCAGGTTTACGACGATACGCTTGCCTGGTATGCGGAAGCCGCTCTCCTCGAAGGCCGACGAGATGCGCTGGGCGCTCTCCTTCACGGCATTATCTGGCAGACCCACCATAAAGAAACCCACTCCGTCGCCGACATTCACCTCCACGGTGACCGTCAGCGCGTTCACGCCAAGGATGGCGCTACCGTAAGTCTTGACTAGCATAGGCGGCTCTCAACGATTGCCCAGTCGACAATCTGCCACAAGGCGGCGAGGTAGTCGGCGCGACGGTTCTGGTAGTCGAGATAATAGGCATGCTCCCACACGTCGAAGGTCAGCAAGGGCGTGAGACCCATAGTGACGGGATTCTCTGCATTCTTCTGCTGTGTGATGACCAACTTGCCTTGGGCATCTGCGGAAAACCATACCCAGCCGCTACCGAATAACGTGGTGCCTTTCTGCTCGAACTCCTTCTTGAAAGCCTCCACCGAGCCGAAATCGCGCTCCAAAAGGACTGCGAATTTCGGACTCATGGCCTTAGGCGTATTGCTAAACTGCTCGAAATACATCGCGTGGTTCAGGACTTGTCCAGCATTATTGAACATACCGCCTTCAGACTTTCGAACCACCTCGCTCAACGGCAGATTCTCAAGTCCGCTGCCGGGCAACAGTTTGTTAAGGTTGTCCACATAGGCTTTCAAGTGCTTTCCGTGGTGGAACGAGAGTGTCTCCTTGCTGATAATGGTGCCCAGTGCTTCATAAGGCAATGCGGGCATCTCGAACAATCCGTTAATGGGCATCAGGTCTTTCATAGTCTTATTTTTTAGTGTTTAACTGGCTGCAAAGATACGCACATTTTCTCATTCGGCAAAATTTATACAAAAAAAATGGGGCAGCCAACCCGTGGCCGCCCCGCTTCACATTAAAAAATAGGGTTTATGAAAAACCTTTATCGCTATGCTGTAGCCCCAAAAAGCGCAACCTCGCCTTTATGCCGTTGCGACTACGCTGAAATGTCAACATTAATTCGTCGATAGTCTTGCCTGCAAAATACATTTTCTTAAACTGGTTATCTTCCTTTTCGCTCCATGGTTTGTAGGCGTTGGGGTATAGTTTCCTTAATTCTAATATGTATTGGGGAATTTGTTTCTGTTTGGCAGCCGGTTGTATCCGTTGTAGGATATCGGAGGAGGTGCTGATTTCGTTTTGCAGAAGGGTGGTGATGGATGTGGATTCTGCGACAGGAGCAAAATAGAGTCTGTTGGGGTCGGAAGGCAGGCCCCCAATGCCGAGAAGCAAATAAACCGGAAAAGAATGTTCCCTAGCATACTGTAGAAAGAAAGTCTGTCTTACGGATGGTAGTAATTCTTTCTCAATATCTTTTGGCAGATTGCTTCTCCACTTGCATTCGATGGCAAAAGGTTGTCCATCGTAGGAGAAGACAAGGTCGGGGGCGCTATTGTTTTCTGGGTAGATGCCCGGCAGGGTCTTGTCTCCACGCCAATCTTTTAGCGTAAGATTCTTGTTGTGTTGCAGGTCGAATAGGTCTACCACATAGTCTTCAAATTCACGTCCTTTCAGCACTTCGTCATTCATGGTCAACGACTTGATACGATTGTAGATAGCTCGGTATGGACGATCTAAGGCCTTATGTATGGCGTGGATGCCCATATCCTCATAGAACATCCGCAACAAGCGTTTGTCTTCGGCTACAGTCCAGCGGAAAGACTTTGTTTGCTCATCGGCTGCTTTCAATATCTTGCAGTCGACAAGATGAGTGATGTTATTATGTCCTGCCAGCAAACCGAAGATGCTTCCATTGGGGTCAATAGGACCACAAACGATATGCTGTACCTGACCGATGACATACTGATTGCGCAGACGGGCAGGAAAGCCCTTGCCGTCACTCTCTTCGAGTTTCAGCACCATGATAAGCAGACGCTTCTCTGTCAGTGCCTGCGCTATCTGCACATTATAGTTATCATGAAACCGCTTTGTTACCACCAGCACAGTTGGTACACGACATACCAGCAGTGTTTTCAATACCTCCTCTTCCAGTTCCGATGTGTTAAAGCACACTACACATCCCCATTTATCAAAACTCTCCACCCATTGGAATATCGTTTCGTAGCAGGCTAACGGTGCATGCTTCGAGCAAAGGAACAGCGTCTTCTTCCGTTTCCAGAGTTCTAGATTCCCTATGGTTTCTGCCACTTTCATTTCGTGATGCCTGATACCGTTGCGCCCCGTCTTTTCAAGCATCAAAAAAGTAATCCGTAAACTTTTTGTCTGGACCGAGGTTCTCGACTACCTATCCCCAAAACGAGAAAGCTTACGGATATTCCATAAGCACTTCTGTCTTCTCGTTAGGGATTACGCAATTGTCGAGATTCCGGTCCACTTGAAAAGCAAAAACGCTTTATATTAACAATTTATCACTCTTTATTCTTTATCTGTGCTTCTATTATTTTTTTTGTTTGATGATGCAAAGATACGAAAATAACTTGGAGTGACAAAATATTCTGTAACTTTTTCTATCTAGCCATACTATAAGGGTGGACCTGGAACTCGACACCCAGCCACACCCTATTGCGGGAAAGAGCCCTGACTGACTGGTTTCAGCCGGGGTTTTCTTTATGGGACACCACTTTGTGTCAAAAAAGAGAGACTTGTGATTATTTGTTTATTGTATCACCAAAAATTTGTATCTTTGCAGCCGAAAAACAGGCTCACTATGATAGATCAAATCGTACAATACAACAGGGAGTTCGTGGCGAACAAAGGCTATGAGCAGTACCGTACGGACAAGTACCCCGACAAGAAACTTGCGGTATTGTCGTGCATGGACACTCGCCTCACGGAACTGCTTCCTGCGGCGCTGGGGCTGAAGAACGGCGATGCCAAAATCATCAAGAACGCCGGAGGGCTGGTCATCTCGGCCTTCGACTCGGCCATGCGCAGCCTTATCGTGGCCATCTATGAGCTGGGCGTGAAGCACGTGATGGTGGTGGCGCACTCGCACTGCGGCGCCTGCCACATGAGCTACCACCACTTCCACGACGAGATGCTCGCCCGTGGCGTGACGGAAGAGACGCTCGACACCATCCGCAAGTGCGGCATCGACCTCAACCACTGGCTCGAAGGCTTCAAGGACACCCCCGAATCGGTGCGCCGCACCGTCGAGACTATCCGCACCCACCCCCTCGTGCCCCAAGATATCGAAGTGCGCGGCTTCATCATCGACAGCGAAACCGGTCTCCTGAAAGAGATTCAATAAATTCCTTGCCCTACGGGCAGAGATCCCGTAGATCTGGTAGATTAACAATATGGCACACAAATAGCACGGACTATACAGAACGGCCTGCGGCTGCCCACCGCGAAGCGGAAAATCTACAAGACCAACAAGATCTCGCGAGCGAAGCGAGCAGAAGAAAAGAAAAAGATTTACCAACATGATAATAGATTTCAACGAGATTCAAGAAGTTGCCAACCCGCAATTCAAGGGCGGGGAGGGCGACACGATGTTCCGCACCTACAACGACGGACAGAACAAGATTATGTGCGGACGGCTGGAACCTGGGTGTTCCATCGGCTACCACAGCCACGAGACCAACAGCGAGATCATCTACATCCTCGGCGGCGAGGCCCGATGCCTGTATGACGACAGCGAGGAGCGTCTCGTCCCCGGCCAGTGCCACTACTGCCCCAAGGGTCACAGTCACTCCCTTATCAACGCCAGCACCACCGAGCCGCTGCTGTTCTTCGCCGTGGTACCGGAACAAATATCCCGATGACCTATCAGGAGCAATATGATTCGCCTCTCGGGATGTTGACGATGACCAGCAACGGTGAGTCGCTAACGGAGTTGCGTTTCTCCGAAAAGTCCCTGACGACGCTGACTCCAATCGTTCCCGTGCTTGATGCGACTCGCCGTTGGCTCGACAGCTATTTCAAGGGTGAGAAACCTGATTTTACCCCACAGGTGGCTCCATTCGGCACTCTGTTCCAGAGGCGTGTCTGGACAGAACTATTGTCCATTCCGTATGGGCAGACGGTGACGTATGGTGACATCGCTCGGCGTATTGACTGCAAGTCGTCACAAGCAGTGGGCTGCGCTGTGGGCAGGAACCCCATCGCCATCATCATCCCCTGTCACCGTGTTGTCGGCTCCAACGGCTCACTGACGGGATACGCCTACGGCCTCGAACGCAAACGACAGTTGATAATGTTAGAACAAAAGACTCATAATTATGGCCAGTAATCCTGATTTTGTACAATATATCTCCGACCAGTGTTCGGGGGCGGGGGAGATTGAGGCAAAGAAGATGTTCGGCGACTATGGCATCTACTGCAACGGCAAAATCTTTGGCCTCATCTGTGACAACGGTTTTTACCTGAAGCCTACCGAGGCGGGGCGTAAACTGCTCCGCGGCGAGGATATGCGACCGCCCTACGACGGTGCGAAGCCCTACTTCTACATCGAGGATGTCGACGACCGCGACTACCTCTCGGCCCTGGTGAAAGCCACCTGTGCTGAACTGCCGGAACCTAAGCCCAAGAAAAGTTCTCCCTGCCGGCGGCGAGTTCAAAGTGATACTTGACGATGCCGAGATCCATCTTGCCATAACCCACCAGCGTGAAACAGGCGCGTGCAGAGACGGTATGGTTGTCCAATAAGTCGAACTCGAACTTCTGCTGATTTACCGCTGTGGGAGCCAATAAGACGGCCTCCATACCACGACGGAACCAATCGGGAAGATTGTTTATTTGCAGGCGGGACGCCTGCGTTCCCAGGAATTTTTCCATCGGTCGCATGGGGTGTTGCACGCCTTGGGTGGCACCATAGCCGAGGGCGATGACGCAGTGCAACTTCTCGCCGTCAGCGACAACGTATTTGTCAGGTTGCTTTTTGAACGAGAGACCCACCCAGCAACTGTTCAATCCCATCGTCTGCGCCAGCAGCACGAGGCGCTCGCCATAGTAGCCGATAGCCTCGTCAGCGCCTTTGGGACCCACCATTGCAAGGTAGTTGCTCACGCCGCTGAACTTGCCATACTTCGCCATTCCGCCGGCAAAGGCCTTGGGCTCTTCGACGACCAATTGGATATGCAAATTGCCCTCCTGATTGCAGAGTGCAATCTCCTCGTTGAGGCGCTCAACAACGATTGCCTCGATGGGCTTTTCCTGATACTGCCGCACCGAATGCCGTGCGACGATGGCTTCCTGAAGTGTCATAATATTCCAATTTTAATCATCATTTTATGGTAGTGAGTGGCTTTGTCTTCCAGTTTCATGGGGTAGGCGCGGGAGGAGGAGGGCATGCGCCAGAGACGCATGGGGCGACCGGCGAGGGTGAAGTTGTTGTAGATGCCCATTGCGGGGACGGGGACACCGTAATCCTCTGTCAAAACGGAGAAGCTTTTTTGACCGGTACAGACGATGTCGCGGCAGTGTGGTATCTGCGAGAGCAGCAAAGGGATGTCGGTCTTCTCGACGATTTCGAGGTCTTTGTCGGAGGCATTGCCGCTGAGGCGGCGCACAGCGCAGGCGGTGTCGTAGATGGCGATGCCGCGCTCGGTGAGCAATGCTTTGATATCTTCCATGCGGAAGGTCTTATTCGGTGCATCCACCAGCCTCTGCGAGTCGCCGTAGAATACCGACCCGAATATCTCCCACATCATATTGCTGCGATTGGGATAGAAGAAATCCATGCACCAACGTTTGCGCGGCGGTGGGAAGCTGCCGAGCATCAGCAGGCGGGCGTTCGGCGGCAGGAAAGGCTGCAGGGGGTGCCGTTCGATGGCGATGGCGTTCATTTCAGTTTAATTTTGATGAACCTGAGCAACAGCGCATCCCACCAAGAGGCAGGCAGCAGACGGTGTGTCCAGACGGCGAGGGTAGAAAAGCGTCCAAGGCGGTAGCGAGCGCGGGGATGACGGTTCAGCGAGGCGCGCTCGATGGCGTGAGCCACGACCGTGGGTTTTGTCAGATAATTGCCGCTGTAGGCCTTGTTCATGAGGTCGGCTTCCGCCAATGCGGAGGACTCGTAGGGAGTGCCCGAGGACGATGCCTTCAGGTGGTCGGCAGCGATGATGCCCCAGTCAGTCTTGATGCCGCCAGGCTCGACCATCGAGACAGCGATGCCGAAGGGTCGCAGTTCCATGCGCAGGGCATCGCTGAGGGCTTCGACGGAGTATTTGGAGACATGGTACCAGCCACCGAAGGGTAGCACCACCAAGCCAGCGATAGAGGACGTGTTGACGATACGTCCCGACCCTTGCTTGCGCATAACGGGAATCACCAAACGGCACATGGCGGCGAGACCGAAGACATTGACCTCGAGTTGCCGCCGGGCTTCGGCATCGCTGACATTCTCCACAGCGCCGAAATAGCCGTAGCCGGCGTTATTGACGAGCACGTCGATGCGTCCCTCGGCCTGCAGCACAGTGTCGACGCATTGTTGCATCGACTCCTGGTCGCAGACGTCGAGCCGCACAGGCACTATACCTTCCTTGCGGAGGGGCTCCATGAGTTCCATCCGCCGTGCGGCTGCATATACCTTGCACCCGCGACGGGCGAGACGCTGTGCAGCCTCGTAGCCGATGCCGCTGCTCGCTCCCGTAATCAGAACCACTTTCTTTTCCATAATGTTGTGTTTAAAAAGGGCACCAGCTGCCAAATGGAGACTGGTGCCCGGCTGATATGCTTGCTTACTTTTTTCTATCAACTGCATTTGCTCCATCCACACTGCGGGCAGCTCTTGCAGCCGCCGGTGTAGATGAGCTTGCTGCCACAGTCGGGGCAGGTCTCGCCCGTCTCGGTACCATCCTTGATGTAACGCTTCAAGGCGCGTGCCACGCCATTACTCCAGGTGGTAATCGAGTCGGTGTCGAAGTTAAGCTTGCCGATGAGTTCCACCACGTTGGGGATGGGCATACCGTGGCGCAGGATACCCGAGATGAGCTTGGCGTAGTTCCAGTACTCCTTGCGGAACATGCGCGAGAGACCCTCCATGGTGATGTGGTAGCCATCCTGGTCGGTGAACTGGAAATCGTAACGGGCATGCTCCTGGTCTTTCTCCTTGACGCGGATGACCCAGCCTTTCTCGACCCACTTGGGCAGGAGGAAGTTCTCGGCGCGACCGGTGAATATCTCGTAGGGGCGACCTTCATACATGCCGACGACGGCAATCCAGTCTTCCTTCTCGTTCTTGAAACGGACCACTTCTGCCTCAAGTTTCTTGGGACGCTTGGGGGCCTTGCTCTCGTTGAAGCCATTGTTGTCCTCCTTCTTGCCTTCGTTGTTGCTGACGAGGACGCCGGTGCGCGAGCCGTCGCGGTAGATGGTGCAGCCCTTGCAGCCGCTTTCCCAAGCGGTCTCATAAATCTTGCTGACGACTTCCTTGGTGGTCTCCTTGGGGATGTTGACGGTGACGGAGATGCTGTGGTCGACCCACTTCTGGATGGCGCCCTGCATCTTCACCTTGGCAACCCAGTCGATATCGGCGCTGGTGGCATGGAAATAGGGGCTCTTCTCGATGACCTTCTGGAGTTCGGCATCGCCCATGTGCATCACCTCGTCGACATCATAGCCGTTGACGCGTGCCCAGTCGAGGAACTTGGGGTGGAACACATTGTACTCCTCGAAGTAGTCGCCATTCTCGTCCTTGATGATGTTGTGGCCACTCGGCTGACTGCCAGCCTCAGGACGGTTAATCTTCTTGCGGCGCTTGTAGCTGACCAGGAAGACGGGCTCGATGCCGGAAGTGGTCTGGGTGCAGATGGAGACGGTGCCTGTGGGAGCAATGGTGAGGAGTGCGATGTTGCGGCGACCGTGTTTGACCATCTCCTCGTAGAGCTGGGGGTCGGCCTCGCGGATGCGCTGGATGAGGGGGTTGTTCTCCTCGCGCTTGGGGTCGTAGATGGGGAACGAGCCGCGTTCCTTGGCGAGCTGCACGCTGGAGGCGTAGGCGGCACAGCAGAGAGTCTGGTGCACCTTGACGGAGAAGGCCGTAGCCTCTTCGGAGCCGTACTGCAGGCCCAAAGCCGCCAGCATGTCGCCCTCGGCGGTGATGCCGAAACCGCTACGACGGCCTTCGAGACATTTCATCTTGATGTTGAGCCAGAGGTTGTGCTCGACCTGCTTGATTTCGTCGCTCTCGGGGTCGGACTCGATCTTCTTCAGAATCTGGTCGACCTTTTCAAGTTCAAGGTCGATGAGGTCGTCCATCAGGCGCTGACCCTTCATGACATGGTCGCGGAAGAGGTCGAAGTTGAACGAGGCATCCTTGGTGAAGGGGTTGTCGACGTAGGAGTAGAGGTTGATGGCCTGGAGGCGGCAGCTATCGTAGGGGCAGAGGGGGATTTCGCCGCAGGGGTTGGTGGAGACGGTGCGGTAGCCGAAGTCGGCATAGCAGTCGGGGACGCTCTCGCGGAGGATGGTGTCCCAGTAGAGCACGCCGGGTTCGGCACTGGACCATGCGTTGGCGATAATCTTGTTCCAGAGGGCGCGGGCGTCGATGGTCTTGGTGTAGACGGGGTTGGGGGAGTCGATGGGGTACTGCTGCGTGAAGGGTTTGCCCTCCATGGCGCAGTGCATGAACTCGTCGGTAATCTTCACGCTGACATTGGCACCGGTAATCTTGCCCTGTTCCAGTTTGGCGTCGATGAACTGTTCGGCGTCGGGGTGCTTGATGCTGATAGAGAGCATCAGGGCGCCGCGGCGACCGCCCTGCGCCACCTCGCGGGTGGTGTTGGAGTAGCGCTGCATGAAGGGGACGATGCCGGTGGAGGTGAGGGCGGAATTCTTCACGGGGCTGCCGCCGGGGCGTATGTGGCTGAGGTCGTGGCCCACGCCGCCGCGACGCTTCATCAGCTGCACCTGTTCCTGGTCGATCTTCATGATGCCGCCATAGGAATCGCTGTTGCCCTGGTTTCCGATGACGAAGCAGTTGGAGAGGGAGACCACCTGGAAATTGTTGCCGATGCCGCTCATGGGGCTACCCTGGGGGACAATGTAGCGGAAGTCCTTGAGGAGCTGGTAGATTTCTTCCTCGGAGAGGGGGTTCTGGTACTTCTCCTCGATGCGGGCATATTCGGCGGCGAGGCGGCGGTGCATCATGTCGGGGTTGAGCTCATAGATGCGGTTGTCCTCGCGCAGGGCATATTTGTTCATCCACACATTGGCGGCGAGCTCGTCGCCATGGAAATATTCCACCGACGAACGCATGATTTCTTCGGGGGTGTATTGATGGTACTCCTTCGGTTTCTTTTGGGGTTCAACTGATGAAAACAAGTCGCCTTGCATAGCCATAATAATCGTTTATCTTATTGTTTTACAATTTTTTTCTTTGAAATTCCGCGGAGGGAATTGTGTTGCTAAATTAGGCAGAAAAACGGGACAGAGGGTGAATAGTTATCAACAATGGGACGGCAGAATTCACCACTTTGTTTGCTGTCAAACTTTTAGTCGGTGAATAATAAAAGTGCACCTCGCGCGTTATAGGGGGAAAACGATATCACCATGGCAACAACCCTCATTGCGGCTTTCGCCGCCGCCGTCGCCGGCCTGCTTGCCGGTCTGCTGCTTGCCGGACGGGGCAAGAGCAAGCTTCAGGAAGAGATACAGACCCTTCAGAACGAGAAATCGGGCACCGAGGCGCGCCTGCATGCCTACATGCAGCAGCACGAGACCGAGGTGAACCTGCTGAACCGGCAGCTTGAAGCGCAGAAAGCCGATGCCGAAAGCCACCTGAAGGAGTACAAGGCCGACGTGGAGCAGCGGTACAACACCGCCGTGGAGAACAACCGTCAGCACTACGAGCAGCTGATGCAAGAGCAGGAGCGGCGGCATATTGCCGACACCGCAGCCCTGGAGCAGCGCTTCAACAATACCGTCAAGATGGTCAAAGAGCAGATGGAGAACGCCACGAGCGAGATGCTCAAGCGGCGGCAGGAGGAGTTCACCAAGTCGAGCAGCAGCAACTTCGAGGGCATCGTGAACCCCCTCAAGGAGACCATCGACAAGATGAAGAAAGCCATGGACGAGAACTCGACGGAACAGAAGCTCATGAAGGAGAGCGTGAAGAGCAACCTGGAGAACATGATACGGCAGAGCGAGGCGGCGCAGCGCAGCGCCGAGGAGCTGACCCGCGCCTTCAAGCACGAGACGAAGACCCAGGGCAACTGGGGCGAGGTGATACTGAGCAACCTGCTCTCCTCGCAGGGGTTCACCGAAGGCAAGGACTTCGAGACGCAGGCCACCATGAAGGATGCCGACGGGCGCGTCATACTGTCGGATGACGGCAACAGGATGATTCCCGACGTGGTGCTACACCTCGACGAGGGCAGGGACGTCATCATCGACTCAAAGGTATCGATGACCGCCTATATCAACTACGCCAACGCCACCGACGAGCTCATGCAGCGTCAGTACCTCAAGGAGCATATCGCCAGCATCAAGAAGCACGTCGACGAACTCGCCGCAAAGGACTACACGCACTACCAGACGCGGTCGAGGATAGACTTCGTCATCATGTTCGTGCCGCAGGTGCAGGCGCTGTGGGCCGCCACGGCCGAGGAGCCGTCGCTATGGCAGGATGCCATGCAGAAGAAAGTGTTCATTGCCGACGAGCACACCCTCTACGCCGCGCTGCGCATCATACGCATCACGTGGACCCATATCGACCAGGAGCGCAACCACCAGAAGCTGTACGAACTGGCGCAGGAGATGATTGACCGCACGGGGCGCTTCCTGAAGGAGTACGACAGCGTGGGACGCAACCTGCAGGAGGCCTTCAACGCCTACGACGCCAGCAAGAAGAAGCTGATGACCGGCGGCATGAGCATAGGCACCACGGCGGGGAAAATCCTCGCGCTGGGGCTGTCGAACCTCAAGGCCAGCAAGGGAAAGAAGAGCGTGGACAGCATCATCCCGTCGGAATACCTCGCGGGCGACTCCCCCACCCTGCCGGCAGAGGAGGAATAATTTTATGATTTTTTTTCTTGGAGATTGAAAAAATAGTTGTACCTTTGCAAGTGCAATCAGGGAAGAACTATACCCCCGAAAATCAAAATAGAGGCTGATTTACAGATAGATAAATATTTGCAGCACTGATTTTCAATTCAATACATTGCTTTTATTTACAAAAAATTGCGTGCGGTAGGTCTATACTAGGTCTATGGTACCTCTATGGTAACTCTATGGTAGGTCTATGGATGATAGTATGTCGCTCCTATGTCGTACCTTGGTTTTACCTATGTCAAAGGACAGCGGCGCGCTCGTCGTCGTCCCAGTAGGTCATGTTGCGGAAGGGGTTGGTTTCGTCCTTGCGGCGGGAGGCCAGTTTCTGCTCCTCGACGTACTGCTGTATCGCGGCATAGCGCTGCTGGAAGTGCTGCCAGTCGGAGGGTGAGAGCTCGCCGTGTCCGGAAAGCGCAGAAAGCACCCCGTAGGCGTGTTTCTGCCGGAGGGCGGGGTATTGTGCCCAGAGATTGTCGAAACGCGCCCTAACGGCCTTCCAATCGCCCAGGGAGCCGTTTTCGATGTCGGCTATCAGCTGCTCCATGTCGGACTTGGTCACCAGTTGGCCGCCGATGTTGAGCCAGGGCTGGGCGCCGAACGGGGCTTGCGGGGCGACGGGGGTGCCGCCGAGGGTCTTCATGGCGTAGTAGATGAGCATGTCCTGATAGGCGTCGATGGCTTCGTCGGCCTTGAGGATGACGGTGGGGCGGCGGCTTTTCTCCTGGCCCTGTGCGTAGACGGTGTCGCCGGTGGAGGCGGCCCGCCATGCGCGGAGCTGGTTGATGGCGCGGAGGATTTCGTCGGCGGTGTCGGGCGCGAGGTTGTCGAACTCGATGTGCTGTGCCTTGTAGAGCCGCTTGTCACGCTGTGCGAATTTCCTGCTGTTGCGGTCCATGGCATACATGTTGTAGAGCCACCAGTAGGCGGGCATGATTTCGAGCCGGTCTTTGGCGACGTTGTTGCTGACCAGGGCGAAGGGCAGGGAGATGTCGAGTTCGGCGGGGTAGTCGCCTTTTGCCAGCAGGCAGTAGGAGGCGAAGCGCGAGGAATGCTTGAAGGAGCAGCAGAGACCGGGCCAGAATCCGCGTCCGGCGGCGAGTTCGTTGTCGGCGGTGCGGGAGTTGTGGTTGGAACCTATGGTGGCTCCTGCGGCGATGTTGCTCTGTCCCATGACGAGGGCGGCGATGAGGAAGGAGTTGTTGTGGTGCTGCTCATGGGCGGGGAAGATGATGCTGTTGCCCACCTCGCAGCGTGCGAGGGTGGAGTTGTCGCCCACAACGGTGTCGTTGAGGCGAAGTCCGAATTCGAGGTGCACGTGCTCGCCGAGGAGGAACCGCTTGGCGATGACGCCGTCGGAGAGGGTGCAGCCGTAGCCTATGACGCCGTCGGAGAGGGAGAGGCAGGTGTCGATGGTGGTGGGGTCGGAAGAGGAGGAGAGGATGGCGACGTTGCGGATGACCTGGGTATGCAGGATGACGCAGGCGTCCCCTACCCTGCCGAGACGTCCCTCGTCGGTGGCGAGATAGTCGCGGGTAAACTGCTCGAGCTTGTCCATGAGGGTTTTGCGTCCGCGGTAGCGGGCCCAGAGGTAGGCTTCGCCGACAGTCATGCCGGGGAAGGGCATGATGCGGCGGCCGCCGTTCTCATTCATGGGCTCGAGCCATTCGCACTGCGGCTCTGCACTGCACGACATCTCGCTGATGTTCACCAGCATGCAGTTATCGCCGAGGGTGTAGCCGCTAAGCATGCGCACGTTGTGGATGACGGGGTGGTTGCCAACGGTGGTGTTGCAGAGGAGGGAGTTGCAGATGCCCTCGGGGAGGGTGATGTTGCCATGGGAGACCTTGCGGGGGGAGAGCGCACCGATGCGCACGACGCCCTCGAAGATGTTGTGCCACAGGCAGTCGGGGTCGAAGCCGTCGGCGACGGAGACCGACGTCCAGTCGGCGGAATAGTTGCCTTGACGCTCCAGCTGGGTGATTTCGGCCGAAGTGAGGTGGCGGTAAGTGTGATTGTCTTTTTGCATGGTGGCAGGGTTCTTTCCGCCCTTGCGGGGCTACTCCTTGTTTTCTTCGGGCAGCTTGATTTCCTTGAAGCGGCGCTGGCGCTGCTGCCAACGCTCGCGGGCATACTGCTGCATGTCGGCCACCTCGTCGCTCTCGTCGATAATCTCGAGGCCGAAGATGGTCTCGATGATGTCCTCGAGGGTGATGATGCCCTGGAAGGAGCCGAACTCGTCGATGATGCCGGCGATCTGCTCCTTGTGCTTGAGGAGGCTGTCCCAGATGTCGGCGACGGACATTTCCTCGTTGAAGAGGGGAATGGCGCGCTTGATGTCGCCAAGGGTCTTGCTGAAGTGGTCCTCGGCGAGTTCCTCGAGGGCTTCGCTGCGGAGGACATAGCCGGTGATGAAGTCCTCCTCCTCGGCATAGACGGGGATGCGCGAGAAGTGGGAGAACTCGTCGTTGCGGTAGAATTGCCTGAGGGTCATCTTCTCGGGGGCGGTGGCGGCGACGACGCGCGGCGTCATGACGTCGTAGGCCTTGATATCGTTGAGCTTGATGACGTTCTGGATAATCTTGTTCTCGTCCTCGTCGATGACACCCTCGTCCTCACCCATATCGGCCATGGCGGCGACTTCCTCGCGGCTGACGGAGGCTTCCTCCTCGTCCTTGCGGGAGACGAGTTTGGTGAGCCACTGGACGAGGATGACCACAGGATAGAGGATGAAAATGAGCGCGCGGATGGTGTAGGCCGTGAACGCCATGAGGTGGCGCCATTGGTTGGTGCCGATGGTCTTGGGGATGATTTCGGAGAAGACGAGGATGAGGATGGTGGTGATGGCCGAGACGAGACCGAACCATTCGGAGCCGAAGACCTCGGTGGCCTGCTTGCCGACGCCAGCGGCGCCGACGGTGTTGGCGATGGTGTTGAGGGAGAGGATGGCGGCGATGGCGCGTGCGTTGTCGAGTTTGTATTTCTTGAACAGGGAGGCAGCCTTGCTGCTGCGCTTCTCGCCTTCCGACTCGTCGCCCTCGCCGGCATCCTCGCGCATGGTGATGTAGGAGAGGGGTGTAGACATCAGCACGGATTCCAATATCGAACAGAGGAACGATATCAGCATCGCGCCTAAGAGAAATATAATCAGGAGTGTCATTTCTTTGTTGCTAAAAATCGGTGCAAAAATACGAATTTTTTTTCAAATAGCACAGACTATTTCTTTTTGACCTCGATTTCGTCGAGCATCAGCCAGGCAGGATGGCCTGCGGAGGGGTGCCAGATGGGCAGCTGCGGGCGACAGATGAAGCGCAGGCGGAAGTAGTGGACCTGACGCGCCTTGCGGGGCTCGAGGAGGTAGGTGAGACGGCGGCTGTCGGTGTAGAGGTCGGAGGGTTGAGCCAGCAGTTCAAGGCTTTGCCAATCGCTCCATTTCTGGCCGTCGATGCTCCACGAGGCCTGTACGTCGAGGGGTTTGATGACCCAATCGTCAGGGCTGTGGCTAGTGCCTACTCTGATTTCGTCGAGAGTCTCGTAGTCCTCCAAAGTGAAGGTGAGCACCACGGTATCAGGGGCTTTCCAGCCAATCCAGCCTTTGTGCCAGAAACCTGCCACCCCGTGGCGCTCGTTGGTAAGCACCTGCGGGAAGCCATCGTCATACTGACTGTCGGGCATTTTATTGGTCTCCACACGGCTCACCTTCGACCGCTTGCAGGGCAACGTAGAAGTGAACACCTGATACATATCGCGGTGCGTGGGGAAGTTGTAGATGCGGTCGGTCATACCCGGCAAAATATTGAAACGGTAACAGTAAACGCTGTCGCCACTAAGAGTATAACGCTCAGCTACTCCCGGGCCGCAGGTGGCGGTGCCAAGGGGTGCCACGCGGTGGTCGATGCTGACGGTATAGTAGGGGTCGGGGGTAAGGTCCTTCCAGCGGTGTGCAGCGGTCATAACGGTATCATTGTAACGCCGCACGCTGAAGTTGAGCGAAACCTTTGCGTCGGGGGCTATCACTTTCAGGCCGATGCCTTCGCCCTTGAAGTGCACCCACTCGGCCTCGCGGTTGCCCTGTTCCTGCGGCACCACATATTGCGGCGCAGCCAAGTCCTCCATGCTTTTGTACCAGCGGCTGATACGTTGCGCCGTGTGACGGTCGGGATAGGTCTCGAAGATGTTGCCATAGAAGGTGCAGGAGGTGAAAGCGGTGTCGAGACCGAACTGGATGCCCAACTTGGGCAAGGAGCGGAACTTGCCGTCGAGCGACACGAGGTAACTCAGCTGCAGCTTGCCGTACTCGTCGGCCTCCACTATCTGCTTCATGCGCATGGTGGCACCGTCGGGGCTGGTCAGGAAGAGCATCATCTGGATTTCAGCCTCACCGGTAGTGACACTGAGCACACGGGCCTTCAACTGGTCGAGTCCCTGCCAGGCACGTGCACCCATAGGGTCGGCCAAGTCGTTCTCCGTCGGCGGGCGCCAGAAGTTCCACCGCAGCGGACAAGCCAAGAGCTCGCGCCCATTAAAGCGGTAGGAGGTCATGCTGCCGTCGTCGGTACTGAACGTGACACTGAAATCGTTGCCGCTGAGGGTAATGCTGTGCTTGTCGCGCTGGAACTTATAGTGCTCCGCGGGACCTGTCATCCAAGTCACATATTTGCGGTTGGGGTCGGCATACACGCAGTTGCGTCCGCGGGTGTAGACGGCCTCGACCTCGGCGGCATGGGGGTGCGGCGTGCGGTCGGCGGCGAGAATGCCGTTGGCGCAGAAAGCGTCGTCGTCCTTGATGCCGGGAAGCTCGCCCAGATCTCCTCCCGCAGCCCAACTGAATTGAGAATTAAGAATTGAGAATTGAGAATTGGCTGCCGCATCCGGATAATTCTCAATTTTCAATTTTCCATTTTCAATTAAGAAGGCCTGGTCGATCCAGTCCCAGATGAAGCCGCCTTGGAGGGTGGGGTATTTGTCGATGGTGTCCCAGTAGTCCTTGAGGCCGCCCATGCTGTTGCCCATGGCGTGGCAGTATTCGGCCATGATGTAGGGACGCTTGTTCCTGGGATTGCGGGCATATTCGGAGAGGAAGTCCACCGAGGGGTACATGATGGAGACGATGTCGGTGTTGCGGGCTAGCTCGGCGCGCTCGTAGACCACGGGGCGCGTGTTGTCCTTGCCCTTGAGGAAGCGGTAGGCCTCCTCCATGCAGTAACCGTTGCCGCACTCGTTGCCGAGGCTCCAGGCGATGACACAGGGGTGGTTGCGGTCGCGGCGGTACATGTTGTAGATGCGGTCGAGCATGGGGTTGAGCCATTCCTTCTTCTTGGCGAGGGAATTTTCGCCATAGCCCTGGGCATGGCTCTCGACATTCGCCTCGTCCCAGACATAGATGCCTGCGGAGTCGCAGAGGTCGTACCAGAGTTCGTCGTTGGGGTAATGGCTGGTACGTACAGCGTTGATGCCCATCTCTTTCATGAGAGTGATGTCCTGCCGCATCTCGTCGGGTGTGACGTAGTGGCCGCCGTACATAGAATGCTCGTGGCGGTTCACGCCGCGAATCTCCATGGGCTTGCCGTTGAGGCGCAGCTGGCCGCCCACGATGTCGATGTGGCGGAAGCCTATGCGTTTGGTGATGCGCTCGGTCTCGCGACCGTCGCCGTCGTAGAGCCTCACGATAAGGTCGTAGAGATTGGGGGTGCTGTCGTTCCAGGGTTGGATGCTGTGGATTTCTTTCCGTAGACCCACGAACCAGTCGTTGTTCGTTAAAGGCTGCGACATCTCCAAGCCAGCACAGGATACCTCGATATGACCGCTGCTCACCTCACGGTTGATATCGACCGTGATGTCAAGCAATCCCTTTGTCCAGTCGTTGGTATCGATGTCGGCGATGACCTTGATGTCGGTGATATAGGTTTTGGGGACCGAGTAGAGTTCCACGTCGCGCGTGATGCCGCTCATGCGCCACATATCCTGACATTCGAGGTAGCTGCCGTCGCACCACCGCAGCACCTTCACCTTGAGGTCGTTCTTCCCCTCACGTAGATACTTGGTAATGTCCCACTCGGCAGGGGTCTTCGAGTCCTCGCTATAGCCCACCTCGCGGCCGTTGACATAGAGGTACATGGCGGACTTGACTGCGCCGAACTTGATGATGGTGCGCCGCCCTTGCCAATGTTCGGGGAGGTTGAAGGTGCGGACGTAGATGTAGGTGGGGTTGTAGTCGGTGGGAGCGAAAGGTGGGTTCGACGGGAACTCGTTCTTCATGTTGACATACACGGGAACTCCGAAGCCTTGGAGCTCTACATTGCCCGGCACCTTGATGGTATCCCAGCGGGAGGGATTGAGGGTGGCTTTGGAGGGGTTGTCGAAGTAGGCGAAGCACCAGGTGCCGTTGAGACTCATGCGCCACTGGTTACCGTCGGGGATGATGCGGTCGTGGGGCTGCACCTTGTTGAGGCGATAGACCTCGAGGTTGTTCCAATAGGGCTGCGCCGACACTGTTAACAGTGTCGCCACCAATGCCGTGAATATCAAGAAACGTTTCATAAAACAAGTGCAAAGATACACATTTTTTGCCAAATGGAAAAATATTCGTACTTTTGCAATCCGAATCCATGAACGAAGGACTGGTCATAAGGACAACCGGCAGCTGGTACCGCGTGTTGCTCGCCGACGGTGGGCAGCGTGACTGTCGGCTGCGGGGCAACTACCGGCTGCGGGGCAACAAACAGACGAACCCCGTGGCGGTGGGCGATCATGTGCTGTTTGAAATGCAGGAGGACGGGACGGGCGTCATCCACGAGGTGGAGGACCGCAAGAACTATATCGTCCGCCGCGCCACCAAGCTCTCAAAACAGACTCATGTCATTGCCGCCAATATCGACCTGCTGTGCATCGTTGCCACCCTCGGGTTGCCCCGCACCTCCACAGGCTTCATCGACCGCCTGCTGGTCACCGCCGAGGCTTACCATATCCCCGCAGCCATCCTGTTCAACAAGAGCGACCTGATGGTCGACGACGAACTACGTGCCCTGCAACAGGAGGTGGGCGACATCTACCGGAAGGTGGGCTACCCCGTACTTGAGGTATCGGCTTTGGAGGGCACAGGCGTCGATGCCGTGAAAGAAATGATTGCCGACAAGACCGTGCTATTCAGCGGTCACAGCGGCGTGGGCAAGAGTGCGCTACTCAACGCCATCAGCCCCGGCCTAGGGCTCAAAGTGGGGCAGATATCCGACTGGAGCCTCAAAGGCAAACACACCACCACTTTCGCTGAAATTTTCCCCATCCAACAATCAACATTCTTGATTGACACTCCCGGCATCAAGGAGTTCGGCATGGTGGACTTCAACCGCCAGGAACTGTCGCACTTCTTCCCAGAGATGCGTGAGCGGCTGCACGACTGCCACTTTGCCAACTGCACACACCGCCATGAGCCGGGCTGTGCAATAAAAAAGGCCGTCGACGACGGCCTTATCAGCGAAGAACGCTATCATAATTACCTCAACATCCTGGAAGATACCGAGCAATAAATCGCAGCTGCCTGTGCATGAGGAATGCTAATAGCATTTCCCGTCGGGGGTGCAATAGCGATTGGGGCGATGGGAACGGAAGGAAACCGTGTCGGGAGCATCCCTGTCGGGACCATAGTCAACATTGTAGGACACTGTGTCAATGCGGTCGAAGTCGAGGTCAAATATTGTCAGCGAGTCGCGTACCATGTCACGCAGGTCGTAGGGGACGATGTGTTCGTAGTCATTATATCGTTCGAACACTTGCTTCACGCGTCCGTCGGGGCTGACAATAAGGGTCAGAGGGGCGTAGTCGCAGTCGGTGAAGGCCCTACTCGGCAGGAGTGCATAGTTGACGATGTTTGTCCAGTTCTGATTGTTGGAGAGTTTACCGTCATCCATGCGCCAGAGAAAAAGACTGTCGGCATCACGCAGGTAGTATCGTGTCGGAATATCATAGTGGGTTAGATAGTCACTGTTCCACGGCAGCGAGCCGCAGTCTTCAAGAATGAAATACATGCGGCATCGCGAGGTGTCGAGTGTTTTGTACAGTGGTGCATAGACCGTCGGCATGGCTTCCTTGCAGGGACTGCAGCAATAGCTGTAGACGATTGCGATTTTGTAGTGCGTCGTATCGTCGTGCAACAGGTGCCGCAAGTCGTCGGCGGTGAGTGGCGTGTGGTCGGCATACTTGGTCTGCGCTTCCCGCAACAGTTTTTCGCTCGGATAGCAAACTTTGACGAGGGAGCGCTTGCCCTGGAAGAGCCCCACAAAACGCTCACCGAAGCATCCCGTCAGCAGCAGGCATGCCAGAAAAAGCAGAGCCCATCTTTTTCTCACAATCATACAACATGAGAATAAAAGAAGGGTGCCGCATTTTTTCGCGGCACCCCCATGTTGTTTCTTATTTTTTGAGGAACTTGAAGTCCTTGCCAAGGTAGTAGGCTTGATCGCCAAGGCTTTCCTCGATACGCATGAGCTGATTGTACTTACAGATGCGGTCGGTACGGGAAGCGGATCCAGTCTTGATAAGACCAGCATTCATAGCCACGACGAGGTCGGCAATGGTGGTGTCCTCGGTCTCTCCAGAGCGGTGGGAGATGATGGCGGTGTACTGGTTGCGCATGGCGAGGTTGACGGCGTCGATGGTCTCCGTCAAGGTGCCAATCTGATTAAGCTTGATGAGGATGGAGTTGGCAACTTTCTTCTCGAGACCCATCTTGAGACGGCTGACGTTGGTGACGAAGAGGTCGTCGCCGACGAGCTGACAGCGGTCGCCGATGGAGTCGGTGTGGAGCTTCCAGCCATCCCAGTCGTCCTCGGCCATACCATCTTCAATGGAGAGGATGGGGTAACGCTTGACCCAGTCGGCCCAGAAGTCGGCCATCTGTGCGGGAGTCAGTTTGTCGCCAGTGCTCCACTTGAGTTCGTACATATTCTCTTCAGCATTGTAGAATTCCGAAGCGGCAGCATCAAGACCGATGAAGACATCTTCACCAGGACGATAGCCTGCCTTCTCAATGGCCTGAAGAATAGAGGTGAGAGCCTCCTCATTACTGCCAAGATTGGGGGCGAAGCCACCCTCGTCACCCACGTTGGTGCTCAGACCTTTGCCTTTAAGCACGGAACGGAGATTGTGGAAGACCTCGGCGCCCATGCGGAGAGCTTCGCTGAAAGTAGGGGCTCCAACGGGCATAATCATGAACTCCTGGAAGTCGATGCTGTTGTCGGCATGCGAACCTCCGTTGAGGATATTCATCATAGGGATAGGGAGAGTGTAGGCTCCAACACCGCCGAGATAGCGGAAAAGCTCCTGGTTGGTCTCCTGTGCAGCTGCTTTTGCGCAGGCGAGGCTGACACCGAGGATAGCATTGGCACCCAGACGGCCTTTATTCTCGGTACCGTCAAGTTCAATCATTTTCTCGTCGATAGCCTTCTGCTCGCTAACAAACATGCCCTGCAGTTCTTCAGCAAGAACGTTGTTGACATTGTTGACGGCCTGCATGACGCTTTTGCCAAGGAACTGGCTCTTGTCACCATCGCGGAGCTCGCAAGCTTCGTGCACACCCGTGGAAGCACCGCTCGGAACGGCGGCACGGCCCATGGCACCAGCATCAGTGTAGACATCGACTTCAACTGTAGGGTTTCCGCGGCTGTCGAGAATCTGGCGGCCCTTGATTCCTATAATCTGACTCATAGTTAATTAACTTTAATTTTTATGAATGATACTATATTTAAAAACGTGCAAATATACAAAAAAAAAATAGATTGAATGGAAAAAAGGAAAGAAAAGAAAAAAGAAAAGGAAAGCCCCCACATCAGTGAGGGCTTTCTATCTTCAAGAGTGATATTATTCTCTTGTTGGCACGCCTTATTCAGCCTTGGGAGTTTCCTCGGCGGCAGGAGCCTCAGCCACGGGAGCCTCGACTGCAGGTGCAGCTTCGGCTTTCTTGGTGCGGCTACGACGGGTGCTCTTGGCAGCCTTCTTGGTGGTGTCTTTGAGCATGTTCTCGTTGTAGTCGACGAGCTCGATGATAGCCATCTCGGAGTTGTCACCGTGACGGATACCGGTCTTCAGGATGCGGGTGTAACCACCGGGGCGGTTAGCGACCTTCTGGGAAACCTCGCGGAAAAGTTCGTTGACGGCCTCTTTGCTGTGGAGGTAGCTGAAGACGATGCGGCGATTATGGGTGGTGTCCTCTTTCGAGCGGTTGATGATTGGCTCGACATATACGCGGAGAGCTTTAGCTTTGGCAACAGTGGTCTCGATGCGTTTGTGCATGATGAGCGAGGTGGCCATGTTGGAGAGCATAGCAACGCGGTGGGCGTGGGTTCTTGACAGATGATTTACTTTGCAACCGTGTCTCATATCTTTAATTATTCTTTATCAAGTTTATACTTTGCTACATTCATACCGAATTCGAGGTTCTTGGAGGCAACCAAGTTCTCGAGCTCGGTAAGGGATTTTTTACCGAAGTTGCGGAACTTCAGGAGGTCGGCCTTGTTAAACGACACGAGGTCGCCCAGAGTGTCCACCTCGGCAGCCTTGAGGCAGTTGAGGGCACGGACAGAGAGGTCAAGGTCAATGAGTTTGGTCTTGAGGAGCTGGCGAGTGTGAGCAGTGGTCTCATCGAACTCTTCTTGCACGGGTTTGGATTCCACATCAAGCGTGATACGCTCGTCGGAGAAGAGCATGAAGTGCTGGATGAGGATGGTGGCAGCTTCCTTAAGAGCCTCCTTGGGATGGATGGAACCGTCGGTCTCGATATCGAACGTCAGCTTCTCATAGTCGGTGCGCTGTTCGACGCGATAGTCGTCGACAGCGTACATAACCTTTTTAATGGGGGTATGGATGGAGTCAATGGCGATGACACCGATGGGGTCGGTGGCACGCTTGTTCTCGTCGGCCGGAACATAACCGCGACCCTTGTCAATAGAGAGGGTGATACGGAGTTCGGTCTGTGCTTCCATGTGGCAAATCTCGAGGTCGGGGTTGAGCACCTGGAAACTGTTGAGATTGCTGTTGAGGTCACCGGCTTTGAAGACTGTCTGATTTTTGACCGTGAAAGAGATTTTCTCATGGTCGGTATCCTCCAGCTGACGGCGGAAGCGAATCTGCTTCAAGCGCAGGATAATGTCGGTCATGTCCTCGACGACTCCAGGGAGAGACGAGAACTCATGGTCGACGCCATCAATCTGGACAGAAGTGATAGCATAGCCTTCGAGTGAAGAGAGAAGGACGCGACGCAGAGCGTTGCCGATGGTTGTGCCGTAGCCAGGCTCCAGCGGGCGGAATTCGAAAGTACCGCGGAAGTCGTCAGCTTCAAGCATGACCACCTTATCGGGTTTTTGGAATGATAATATTGCCATTATTTATCCTTTCTTTCTTTGATTTGTCGATGTCCAAGTCAAGACTCAGACTGACGTCCTATTAACTATTACTTGGAGTAGAGGTCAACGATGAGCTGTTCGTTGATGGTCTCGGGGATATCAGCACGCTGAGGATAGTTGACAAACTTACCACTCATGTTGGCGCCGTCCCACTCAAGCCAAGGATAGTTGTTGGCGCGCGAAGCAAGGGCATCGGTAATAATCTCGAGGGACTTGCTGCGTTCGCGGACGGAAATGACATCGCCCTCGCGCAAAGAATAGGAAGGGACATTGACGACATTGCCGTTGACGGCGATGTGGCGATGGGAAACCAACTGGCGAGCCTGAGCACGGGTGCGGGCGATGCCGAGACGGTAGACGACATTATCAAGACGAGCCTCGATAAGTTTCATGAGTTCCTCACCAGTGACGCCACCACGACGGGATGCCTCAGCATAGAGTTTGCGGAACTGACGCTCGAGAATGCCATAGGTATATTTGGCTTTCTGTTTCTCGTTGAGCTGAATACCGTACTCGGAAGTTTTGCCGCGACGACGGTTCTGACCGTGCATGCCAGGGGCATAGGGTTTCTTCTCGTAACTTTTGTCCGGGCCATAGATAGGCTCGTGGAATTTTCTAGCGATTTTGGTCTTCGGACCAGTGTATCTTGCCATTGTACTTTTTTTCTTTTAAGATTAATAATTACACACGACGACGTTTCGGGGGGCGGCAACCATTGTGGGGCAGCGGGGTAATGTCGGTGATTTCCATAACCTCGATACCGCAGGTGTTGATTGCGCGGATTGCAGATTCACGTCCTTGACCAGGTCCTTTAACGAAGACCTTGACTTTTCTTAGGCCCAAATCATAAGCAACTTTGCCGCAATCTTCCGCAGCCATCTGAGCGGCGTACGGAGTGTTTTTCTTCGATCCGCGGAAGCCCATTTTTCCAGCAGACGACCAAGAAATCACTTGACCGGCGTTGTTCGTCAACGAAACGATGACGTTGTTGAAGGATGCGAAGATGCATGCTCTTCCCTGAGGTTCAACTTTTACAACTCTCTTTTTAGTCGGTTTTGAAGTTTTTGCCATTTTGTTTTTGCTTGATTTACTTTGTTTCTTACTACCAACCGCTCCTAAGTCAAATTCTAATCCGCGATTGGGGCGCTACAACCTTTACTTACTTGGTAGCTTTCTTCTTGTTAGCGATTGTTTTCTTCTTACCCTTACGAGTACGAGCGTTGTTCTTAGTGCTCTGACCACGGAGGGGAAGACCAAGACGATGACGGATGCCACGGTAGCAGCCGATATCCATCAGTCGCTTGATATTCATCTGAACCTCGGAGCGGAGGGCGCCTTCAACTTTGTACTCATCATTAATGATGTTACGAAGGGTATTCTGCTCGTCATCGGTCCAATCCTGCACCTTCTTGCCTTCGTCGATACCAGCCTTTGCCAGAATCTCTTTGGCGGTGCTACGTCCGATTCCGTAGATATAGGTCAAGCCTATCTCTCCTCTTTTGTTCTTGGGTAAGTCAATACCTGCAATACGTGCCATAAATTCTTTTTATCTGTTTGTTTTTAATTATCCTTGTCTTTGTTTGAATTTAGGATTTTTCTTGTTGATGACATAGACAACCCCGTGGCGACGAACCACTTTGCATTCGGGTGATCTTTTCTTGACTGAAACTCTTACTTTCATATTGTGTAATTATTAATCTTGTTGATACTTTCTCTTCTTGTTAGGCATTGCCTACTTGTGACGGTAAGTGATGCGACCTTTTGAGAGGTCATAAGGAGACATCTCTATCTGAACCTTGTCACCGGGGAGAATCTTGATGTAGTGCATACGCATCTTCCCGGAGATATGGGCGATAATCTGGTGTCCGTTTTCCAATTCGACGCGGAACATAGCATTGCCAAGGGATTCGACAACTGTTCCGTCTAGCTGTATGGATGCTTGTTTTGCCATTCTCTATTACTTACCGTGTTTGTTTACTTGTTGTTTTCGATGAAATCAAAGGTGGTGAGGATGTCGGGTCCATCGGCTGTGATTGCCACAGTGTGTTCAAAGTGGGCGGCAGGTTTACCGTCACGTGTACGGCAGGTCCATCCATCCTCCTTGGAGAATTTGACATTCTTGGAGCCCATGCACACCATGGGTTCAACAGCGATAACCATTCCTTCCTTAAGCAAGGGACCAGTACCTGGGACTCCATAGTTAGGAACATTGGGAGACTCATGCATTTTGAATCCCACGCCATGACCACATAGTTCACGGACAACGGAGTAGCCATTCTTCTCACAATGCACCTGAACAGCATGACCGATGTCCCCCACTCTATTACCAGCCTTGCACTTATCCAATCCTATGTACAAAGCCTCCTTAGTGACCTTCATCAAGCGCTGCATCTCAGGAGAAACTTCTCCCACGGGAAATGTGTAGGCCGAGTCGGCCACATAGCCGTTAAGTTCAATGACGCAATCCAGCGAGACATTATCTCCTTCCTGGATAAAGACCTCACCGGGAATGCCATGAACCACAACATCATTTACCGAAATGCAGAAAGCCGACGGGAATCCTTCGAACCCTTTGCACAGAGGCTTGGCTCCGTTATCACGGATGAACTGCTCTCCAATCTGGTCAAGGAAAGCAGTTGTGACCCCTGGACGGATATGACGACCCACCTCCGCGAGAGTTTTCCCGAGGAGGAGGGCAGCGTCACGTATGAGCTCAATTTCTTCTTTGGTCTTAAGGAGAATCATTCTTTCCGTTGGTTTCTTTAAGCCTGAATTGACATAGAAGTGCGACCCTTGATACGACCTGTCTTGGTGAGACCGTCGTAGTGACGCATCAGAAGGTGGCTCTCAATCTGCTGGAGGGTATCAAGTACGACACCGACAAGAATGAGCAGCGAGGTACCGCCGTAGAACTGAGCGAACTGGGTGTTGACACCAAAGAGGCGGATGATGGCAGGCATGATAGCAACGAAAGCAAGGAAAATGGATCCCGGAAGAGTTATCTTCGAGAGTATGCCTTCGAGGTATTCAGCCGTCTTCTTGCCAGGTTTCACACCGGGAATGAAGCCGCCGTTTTTCTTCATGTCGTCAGCCATCTGGTTGGGGTTGATGGCGATGGCAGTGTAGAAATAGGTGAACACTACAACAAGGATGAAGAACACCAAGTTATACCAAAAACTATTGTAGTCGGCGAAAGCCATAGCGAACTTGCTGTCAGTCTTGTTAGAAAATCCCATGAAGGTGATGGGCAGGAACATGATAGCCTGGGCAAAGATGATGGGCATGACGCCAGCAGCATTAACCTTAATGGGGATATACTGACGGACACCACCATATTGTTTGTTTCCAACAATACGCTTTGCATACTGGACAGGAATACGGCGAGTACCCTGAACCAACAGGATAACTAGCAGGATGACCACCAGCAAAACGACAAGTTCAAAGAGGAACATCACCAAACCGCCACCCTCGTTCAAACGCGAAGCAAACTCAGCCGAAAGAGCGAAGGGGAGACGAGCGATGATACCAATCATAATCAGAAGCGAAATACCGTTACCCACGCCCTTGTCGGTGATGCGCTCGCCGAGCCACATAACGAAGAGGGTACCACTGATCAGGATGATGATACTGCTAATCCAGAAGAAAGTGTTGGGGCCAGTGCCGTCGAACGGATAAAAAGCGGTCGAGGAGGCCTCAAGCTGATAGGTCATATTCTGGATATAGGCAGGAGCCTGAAGACCAGTGACGATAACAGTGAGTCCGCGGGTGATTTGATTCATTTTTCTACGGCCACTTTCACCTTCTCGCTGCATTTTCTGGAACTTGGGAACCACCATCACCAGCAGCTGAATGACAATCGAAGCCGTGATGTAGGGCATGATACCCAGTGCAAAAACGGAGGCATTGGAGAATGCGCCGCCCGAGAACATGTTGAGGAGTCCCATCAGACCCTCGGAACCTTGCTTTCTCAAAAGTCCCAGCTGAGAGGGGTCAACACCTGGCAAGACGACATAGGAACCAATGCGATAGATAAGTACCAAACCAATGGTATACAGGATTCTCTTCCGCAGGTCTTCTATCGACCAGATGTTTTTAAGTGTCTGTATTAATCGCTTCATTTTAATAGTTTTTATTCAATAACGGTAGCAACTCCGCCCTTATCCTCGATAGCCTTCTTGGCAGTAGCAGAGAAAGCGTGGGCAGTAACGTTGACAGCCTTGGAGAGTTCGCCACGACCGAGAATCTTAATGCGATCTTTGCCGGAGATGAGACCATTCTGCTTCAGGACGTCAATGTTGAAGTCGGTGATGTTTTTAGATTCGGCGAGAGCGTTGAGAGTGTCAATGTTGATACCAACATACTCGATACGGTTGATGTTCTTGAAGCCGAATTTGGGAACACGACGATAGAGAGGCATCTGACCGCCTTCAAAGCCAACTTTCTGGTGATAGCCAGAACGAGCCTTGGCACCTTTATTACCACGTGTAGCGGTACCACCCTTACCGGAACCGGCACCACGACCGATACGTTTAGAATGTTTGATGGAACCTTCAGCGGGTTTAAGATTACTTAAGTTCATTATCTATTTCCTTTCTTACTTTTACTAGTTAGATTTCTTCGACACTAATGAGGTGTTTTACCTTCTCGATCATACCGAGCACCTGAGGGGTGGCAACCACCTCGCGGGTGTGGTTGATACGACGCAGGCCTAGGGCCTCCATAGTGCGTTTCTGACGGGCGGGACGGCCAATGATACTTCTGACCTGTTTAATTCTGAGTTTTTCTGCCATTTTATTGACCTCCAAAATTTAACCGTTAAACACTTTGTCGAGAGAAATGCCACGAAGCTGAGCGACCATGTAGGGATCCTTCATCTGAAGGAGGGCATTGATGGTAGCCTTCACAACGCTGTGGGGATTCGAGGAACCTTTGCACTTAGCAAGCACATCCTTGACACCCACGCTTTCCAGCACAGCACGCATAGCACCACCGGCGATAACACCAGTACCAGGAGCTGCAGGTTTCAGGAAGACTTTGGCACCACTGTATTTACCGCACTGCTCGTGAGGGATGGTACCCTTCAACACTGGGACACGGATAAGATTCTTCTTGGCATCATCGATACCTTTCTGGACGGCGGCCTGGACTTCCTTGGCTTTACCAAGACCATAGCCCACAACACCGTTCTCATTTCCAATAACGACGATGGCAGCAAAGGTGAAAGTTCTACCACCCTTGGTAACCTTAGTGACGCGGTTGATTGCGACAAGACGATCTTTGAATTCGATCTCGCTTGATTTTACTCTTTTAATGTTTACTTCTGCCATGACTTATTAGAATTTTAAACCACCTTCTCTGGCACCGTCGGCCAAGCTCTTCACGCGGCCGTGGTAGAGGTAACCATTACGGTCAAAAACAACGGTATTAATACCAGCGGCAATGGCGCGTTCGGCAACAGCCTTGCCGACTTTGGTAGCCACTTCGCTTTTTGTGCCACTCTTTTCAAAGCCTTTCTCAAGGGAAGAGGCTGCGGTCAGTGTCACACCTTTAACATCGTCAATCACCTGGGCATAGATTTCCTTATTGCTTCTGAAAACCGACAGGCGGGGCATCTCAGCGGTGCCGCTAACTTTATGACGGATGCGGAATTTAATTTTTGTTCTTCTTATGTCTTTTTTCGTTGCCATAACTTTTCTTTCTTTTTGGCTATCGGTAAATCTTTTACCTTATTATTTATTTAGCAGCAGCTTTACCGGCTTTCTTGCGGACCTCTTCACCCTGGAAGCGGATACCCTTGCCCTTGTAAGGCTCAGGTTTGCGCAGGGAGCGGATTTTAGCGGCAGCCTGACCAAGAATCTGCTTGTCGCAGCAGGTCATGGTGATGATGGGGTTCTTACCCTTCTCAGTGACAGTCTCGACCTTGATTTCGGGGGCAAGCTCGAAGAAAATCTTGTGAGAGTAGCCAAGGTCCATTTCCATGACGTTGCCAGTGGCCTGGACTTTATAACCCACGCCGATGACTTCCTGGACGGTCTTGAAACCTTCGCTGACGCCTTTCACCATGTTGGCGGCAAGGGCACGATAGAGACCGTGCTGGGCTTTAGTCTCACGCTCGTCGTTGGGACGGGTGAGGTGGAGAACGCCGTCTTCGACTTTCATTTCAATTATGGGGTTGACTTTCTGGCTGAGTTCTCCGAGGGGACCCTTAACGGTCAGGACATTGTCATCAGAAATCTTCACATCAACACCTTTGGGCAGGTGGATGGGCATTTTACCTATTCTTGACATTTTCTTTTTCTCCTCTCTTGATTAGCTGATGTAACATAAAACTTCACCGCCCACATTGAGGGTACGGGCCTCTTTGTCGGTCATCAGACCTTTGGAGGTGGACACGATGGCGATACCGAGACCATTGAGCACGCGGGGCATTTCGTCGACGGAGACGTATTTGCGCAGACCGGGGCTGGAGACACGCTTCAGTTCGGCGATGGCGGGCTGTTTGGTCAGGGGGTGATACTTCAAAGCAATTTTAATGCTCTGGTTGTGGGAACCTTCATTCTCGAACTTATAGTTCAGGATGTAGCCTTTTTCGAAGAGAATCTTGGTGATTTCCTTCTTGAGTTTGGAACCGGGGATTTCGACCACACGATGCTTAGCGGCGATGGCGTTGCGCATACGGGTCAGATAATCTGCAATAGGATCTGTTACCATATTAATTTTTTGATTTTAAGTTTTGTAGTATTGGTGTTATGCCAACTTGCAAAGCTACCAATAAATTATTTTACCAACTTGCTTTTTTAACACCGGGGATAAGACCGGCAAGAGCCATCTCGCGGAAATTGATACGGGAGATACCGAACTGGCGCATGTATCCTTTAGGACGACCGGTGAGCTGGCAACGGTTGTGCTGACGGATGGGGCAAGCGTTCTTGGGGAGTTTCTGAAGGGCAATGACGGCCTTCTCCACGTCCTCGGGTTCGCCGGTACGGACAATTTCTTTCAGAGCGTTACGCTTGGCAGCGTACTTAGCAACCATTTTGGCTCTTTTGCGCTCTCTTGCTTTAATTGATTCTTTAGCCATTATGCTTATTTTTGTTGATTCTTGAACGGTAAACCGAACTCCTTGAGCAGCGACATAGCCTCTTTGTCGGTCTTGGCCGAGGTGACGAAGGTGATGTCCATACCCTGGATGCGGTCGATTTTATCGATATCAATCTCGGGGAAGATAATCTGCTCAGCGATGCCGAAAGTATAGTTACCCTTGCCGTCGAAGCCTTTATCGTTGATGCCACGGAAATCGCGGATACGGGGGATAGAGGCGGTCACAAGACGCTCGAGGAACTCATACATGCGCTCGCCACGGAGGGTCACACGGACGCCGATGGGCATACCGCGACGCAGTTTGAAGTTCGAGATATCCTTGCGGGATTTGGTAGCGACAGCTTTCTGGCCGGTGATAGCGGTCATCTCCTCAATACCTTTGTCGATGACTTTTTTATCGGCGATAGCTGCTTTGCCAAGACCCTGGTTGAGGGTTATCTTAAGCAGGCGAGGACACTGCATAACGGTTTTGTAGTTGTACTCTTTCATCAGAGAGGCAACTATCTCCTCTTTGTACTTGGTTTTTAATGCGGGAATGTATGCCATTATTTAATCTCCTCTCCAGTTTTTTTAGAATAACGGACTATTTTGCCAGTCTTTTCGTCGACACGGCGACCAATCTTGGTAGGGGTCTTGTCAACCACAACCATAAGGTTGGAAATGTGAATAGGAGCCTCCTGCTCGACAATACCTCCCTGGGTGTTCTTGGCGTTGGGTTTGGTATGTTTCTTATTCACGTTGACACCCTCGACGATGGCGCGGTTCTTTTCGGGATAGACTTTCAGGACTTTGGCGATTTTGCCTTTGTCATCGCCAGCGATCACCTGAACCATGTCCCCTTTCTTAACGTGCAGTTTCATTGTTCTCTTTTCTTTTATTTATTACAATACTTCGGGAGCGAGAGAGACAATCTTCATAAACTGTTTCTCGCGCAGTTCACGACCCACGGGGCCGAAGATACGGGTGCCACGGAGCTCATCGGCAGCGGTGAGCAGGACGCAAGCATTGTCGTCGAAGCGGATGTAGGAACCATCATTGCGACGAATCTCTTTCTTGGTGCGGACCACGACTGCTTTGGACACGCTACCCTTCTTTACGTTGCCGGAGGGAATGGCATCTTTAATGGCGACCACGATGGTGTCTCCGATAGAGGCATAGCGTTTTTTGGTGCCACCCAGGACGCGGATACACAGAGCGCTTTTGGCGCCGCTGTTATCGGCAACTGTCATTCTGGTTTCTTGCTGTATCATTTCTTTTTGTTTTTCTGATAGGTGTTAGTGTAGTACTATTTAGCCTTCTCAACGATTTCGACGAGACGCCAGCATTTGTTTTTGCTCAGGGGGCGAGTCTCCATGATGCGGACGGTGTCACCGATATTGGCTTCGTTCTTTTCGTCGTGGGCCATGAATTTAGTGGACTTCTTAACGAACTTGCCGTACTTGGGGTGTTTCACCTTGCGTTCGACGAGAATCACGATGGATTTGTCCATTTTGTTGCTGACCACAACACCGATTCTTTCTTTTCTTAAATTTCTTTCCATCTTTAGAACTGGATTTTACGAATTGCCATGCTTACTTGTTGCCGGCGATCTCGCGGGCACGGAGCTCTGTAAGGCAGCGGGCAATGTTTTTTCTACTTTCTTTAATTTTGTTGGGGTTCTCGAGAGGCGAGACGGCGTGGGTCAGAATCATTTTCTGATAGTTGGCGCGCTCGGTATCGAGTTTCTCCTTCAATTCAGCAGTCGAGAGCTCTTTTAAAACGATTTCATTCTTCATGACTGTAGGGGCTTCAAATTATTCTTCGATATAGTCTCTTTTCACCACAAATTTGGTCGAGATGGGGAGCTTCTGGGCGGCCAGGCGGAGAGCCTCTTTGGCGACATCCATGGGGACACCTTCGCACTCGAAGAGCATGGTGCCGGGCATGACGCGGGCGACAAAGTACTCGGGAGCACCCTTACCCTTACCCATACGGACCTCGTTAGGTTTCTTGGTAATGGGTTTGTCCGGGAAAATGCGAATCCAGATCTGACCTTCACGTTTCATGTGACGTGTTACAGCTTGACGAGCAGCCTCAATCTGACGGCCAGTGATGAAGCAGGTCTCGAGCGATTTGATACCGAAGGTACCGAATGCCAGTTCGTGGCCACGGAAGGCATTACCTTTGATTTTGCCTTTCTGCTGCTTTCTATATCTTGTTTTCTTGGGTTGTAACATTTCTTCTTATTGTTTCGTGTTTAGTGCAAAAGCTAAACTACAAATTATTTACTGTTGTTATTTCTGTTGCCCTGACGACGACGGGGAGCACCTTCGGGGCGACGACCGCCCATAGCGCCGGCGCGGTGGTCTTTCTGCTGACCGCCAACGGTCGAGGAAACGAGCTCGGGTCTGCCATAGATGACACCGCGGCAAATCCAGACCTTGATACCAATACGGCCATAGGTGGTGTGAGCCTCAGCGTTGGCATAGTCGATGTCGGCACGGAGGGTGTGCAGAGGAGTACGACCCTCTTTGAAGTGCTCGCTACGAGCGATTTCAGCGCCGCCAATACGACCGCTAATGGAGACCTTGATGCCTTCGGCGCCGGTACGCATGGTCGAGGTGACAGCGTTCTTGATGGCGCGACGGTACTGGATACGGCCTTCGATCTGCTTGGCGATGTTCTGGGCGACGAGGACGGCGTCCATTTCGGGGCGCTTCACCTCGCTGATGTTGATCTGGACATCCTTGCCGGTGAGTTTCTTGAGTTCCTCACGAAGTTTGTCAACTTCGGAACCGGCACGACCGATGATGAGACCCGGACGGGCGGAATTGATGGTGACGGTGAGGAGTTTGAGGGTACGCTCGATGTAAATCTTCGAGATGCTGGCCTTGGCGAGGCGGACGTTGAGGTATTTACGGATCTTGTCGTCCTCAACGAGTTTCTGCTCGAATCTTCTTCCACCAAACCAGTTAGAGTCCCATCCGCGGATGATACCTAATCTGTTTCCAATTGGGTTAGTTTTTTGTCCCATTGTTGAGTTTCTTCTTTTTAATTACTTATTTTGTTTCTTCTTTTTCAGCCTTGGTTGCAGGGGCATCCTCGAGGCGGCTGCCGAGAATCATGGTGATGTGGTTGCTGCGTTTGCGGATGCGGTAGCCACGGCCCTGGGGGGCGGTGCGCATGCGTTTCATGGTGCGACCTTCGTCAACCATAATCTGTTTCACGTACAGCTGAGCATCCTCCATGCGGGCGCCTTCGTTTTTAGCCTGCCAGTTGGCGATGGCGGAGAGAAGGAGTTTGCGCATTTTGGGGGCGGACTCTCTGGGGTTGTACTGCAGGATACCGAGAGCTTTCTCCACGTCCACGCCGCGAACGAGGTCGGCGACGAGGCGGGTCTTACGAGGCGAAGTGGGGTTATTCATCAACTTTGCCACATAGAGGCTCTTGTTGGCTTCTTTGCGTGCTTCAGCACTATTGTGTTTTCTACGTCCCATTTTTCTTTTAATGTTTACTTTTTACCTTTATCTTTAGATCCTGCATGACCGCGGAAGATGCGGGTGGGAGCGAATTCGCCAAGTTTGTGACCCACCATGTTTTCGGTGACGTACACGGGGATGAACTTGTTTCCGTTGTGGACGGCGATAGTCTGACCCACAAAGTCGGGCGAAATCATCGAAGCTCTTGACCAAGTCTTGATGGAAACCTTCTTGTTGGACTGCTGGGCCTCGATTACACGTTTTTCCAGTTTGTGGAAAATATACGGACCTTTCTTTAATGAACGACTCATTGTTTCTTCTTTTTACTGATTTACTTCTTTCTTCTCTCGACGATGTACTTGCTCGACTGCTTCTTGGGAGCGCGAGTCTTGTAACCCTTGGCCGGGATACCCTTGCGCGAACGGGGATGTCCGCCAGTCTGACGGCCTTCACCACCGCCCATCGGGTGGTCGACAGGATTCATGACGACGCCACGGTTGCGCGGACGGCGGCCGAGGTGACGGCTGCGACCAGCTTTACCGCCAACTTCGAGGTTGTGCTCGGGGTTGCTGACGATACCGACGGTGGCGCGGCAAGCCTGGAGGATCATGCGCATTTCACCGCTGGGCATTTTGATGATGGCGTACTTGTCGTCGCGGGACATGAGCTGGGCGTAGGCACCGGCGGAGCGGACCATTTTAGCACCCTGACCGGGACGGAGCTCGATGTTGTGGATAAGGGTACCGAAGGGGATTTCGGCGAGGAGCAGGGTGTTACCGATTTCGGGGGCGACACCGGCACCGGACATGACGGTCTGGCCGACCTTCAGGCCCTGGGGGCAGAGGATGTAGCTCTTTTCACCGTCGGCGTAGCAGACGAGGGCGATGCGGGAGCTGCGGTTGGGGTCGTACTCGATGGTTTTGACGACGGCGGGGATGCCGTCCTTGTTGCGCTTGAAGTCGACGAAGCGGTAGAGTTTCTTGTGGCCGCCGCCGATGTAGCGCATGGTCATTTTACCCTGGTTGTTGCGGCCGCCGCTTTTGCGGATACCGTAGACAAGGCTTTTCTCCGGCTTGGTAGCGGTGATGTCGTCGTTGGTGACGACCAGTTTGTGGCGCTGGCCGGGGGTTGTCGGTTTAATTTTCTTTAAAGCCATTTTTTTAAATTCTTATTAGTCTCTTATCAGTGGACTTGACTATTATTTGTATTTTCTGATTAAATGTTAGCGTAGAAATCGATGGCGTCGCCTTCCGCGAGGGTGACGATGGCCTTTTTGAAGGCGTTCGTGCGACCGGTGAGGAAACCGGCTTTGGTATAGCGGGATTTGACTTTGCCGGAGTAGTTCATGGTGTTCACATCGATCACCTTGACGTTGTAGAACTGCTCGACGGCCTGCTTGATTTCAATTTTGTTGGCGCGTTTGTCGACAACAAAACCGTAACGGTTGTGAGCAGGAGCCACGGCGATGCCCTTATTACGCTGGATGCGGGTCTGAACAGGATTGGCCGCAGCCTCGGTGAGGCGGGTCATCTTTTCACTAATCAGCGGTTTTACTATAATGTTCATCATTTGTTAAACTTTCTTAAATCGTTATACTCACAAGCCTTATTTTGTTGCCAAAACACGGTTAATTTCGGTCAAAGAACCCTCGCAAACGATGATATTGGAGGCGTTAACAATGTCGTAAGTGTTTAATTGCGACACGTTTACCACCTTCACGTTCTTGAGGTTTCTAGCTGACAAAGATACGAAATTATTTTGATTCTCAAGCACAAAAAGTGACTTTTTATCATTCAATTTCAGATTATTGAGGACTTCGATCATTTTCTTGGTCTTGGGGCCTTCGAAGGTGAAGTTCTCAACAACGGTCATAGCGTTCTCGCTGGCTTTGTAGCTGAGTGCGCTGCGGCGGGCGAGGCGTTTGACTTTGATATTGAGTTTGAAGCGATAGTCGCGGGGCTTGGGTCCGAAGATGGTACCGCCGCCGACGAAGACGGGGCTCTTCAAATCGCCGGAGCGGGCGCCGCCGGTGCCTTTCTGGCGTTTGAGTTTGCGGGTGCTGTGAGCGTTCTCGCTGCGTTCTTTGGCTTTATGGGTGCCCTGACGGTTGTCGGCCAGATACTGTTTGACGTCGAGGTAGATGGCGTGGTCGTTGGGCTGAATGGCGAAGATAGAATCCTCGAGGTTGATGGTTCTACCGGTTTCGCTACCGTTGATGTTATAAACTTTGATCTCCATGTCTAATTAACTCCATCTTTCAAGTTTGACAATAGAACCCTTGGGACCGGGGACGGAACCCTTGACCAGCATGAGGTTCTTTTCAGCGATGATCTTCACCACCTGGAGGTTCTGGACCTTGACGCGGTGGTTACCGGTCTGACCAGCCATGCGCATGCCTTTGAAGATACGCGAGGGGTAGGACGATGCACCAATCGAACCGGGGGCGCGGAGACGGTCGTGCTGACCGTGGGTCTTGTCGCCGACGCCGCCGAAACCGTGGCGGGTGACAACGCCCTGGAAGCCCTTACCTTTGGAGGTGCCGACGACGTCGACAAATTCGCCTTCCTGGAAGACTTCGACGGTAAGGATTTCGCCGTGTTTTTTCTTATGACCTTCCTCGAAGCGGCTGAACTCGGCGAGGTAGCGCTTGGGGGTGGTGTTGGCTTTGGCGAAGTGGCCTTTCATGGCCTTGGTGGTGTGGCTCTCTTTCTTTTCGCCGAAAGCGAGCTGGATAGCTTCGTAGCCATCTTTTTCGATAGTTCTGACTTGTGTGACGACACAAGGACCAGCTTCAATCACTGTGCACGGAATCTGTTTTCCGTCGGCATCAAAAAGACTGGTCATTCCGATTTTCTTTCCGATTAATCCTGACATTTTTTAGTTTGGATTCTTTAAATTGTTAGACAATTCAGCTTATCTGTTGGACATTGGCTGATTAAATTCACACTTTGATTTCGACTTCGACACCGCTGGGGAGTTCGAGCTTCATGAGAGCGTCGATGGTTTTGGTGCGATCGTTGATCTCGATGTCCATCAAGCGCTTGTAGGTGCTCAGTTCGAACTGCTCGCGAGACTTCTTGTTCACGAAGGTGGAGCGGTTGACCGTGAAAATCTTTTTGTTGGTAGGCAGGGGTATGGGGCCATTGACCACTGCGCCAGTCATCTTAACGGTTTTCACAATCTTCTCGGCGGATTTGTCGACGAGATTGTGGTCGTAAGATTTGAGTTTGATTCTGATTCTTTGACTCATTGTTATTTATTTTTAATTATTTTGATTCTTCAATATAGCTTCCTGCTGTTCGCGGGAGACCTCGGCGTAGTGCGAGAATTCCATGGTGGAGTTGGCGCGGCCGGAGGTGATGGTGCGGAGGGAGGTGACGTAGCCGAACATCTGCTCGAGGGGCACTTTGGCGTGGATGGCCTGGACGCCGACCTTGGCAGTGATGTTCTCCAGCATGCCGCGACGGCGGTTGAGGTCGCCGGTGACATCGCCGACGTAGGCGTCGGGGGTCAGCACTTCGAGTTTCATGATGGGCTCGAGGAGGACGGGATTGGCCTTGCGGCAGGCGGCCTTGAAGCCGATTTTGGCGCAGAGCTCGAAGCTGAGCTGGTCGGAGTCGACAGGGTGGAAGGAGCCGTCGATGATGCGCACCTTCATGCTGTCGATGGGGTATCCGGCGAGGACGCCGTTCTGCATGGCTTCCTTGAATCCTTTCTCGAGGGCAGGCATGTATTCCTTGGGGATGTTGCCGCCCTTGACCTCGTTGATGAACTGGAGACCCACGAATCCTTCGTCGGCGGGGCCGATCTCGAAGAGGACATCGGCGAACTTACCCTTGCCGCCGGTCTGCTTCTTGTAGATTTCGTGGTGCTGCACCGTGGTGGTGATGGCTTCCTTGTAGGCCACCTCGGGACGACCCTGGTTGACGTCGACGCCGAATTCGCGGCGCAGGCGGTCCATGATGATGTCGAGGTGGAGTTCGCCCATGCCGCTGATGACTGTCTGTCCGCTGACCTCGTCGGTTTTGACGCGGAAGGTGGGGTCTTCCTCGACGAGTTTCATGAGGGCGTTGGTCATTTTGTCCATGTCGGCCTGGGTGTGGGGCTCGACGGCGATGGAGATGACGGGCTCGGGGAACTTCATCGATTCGAGGACGATGGGGTGTTGTTCATCGCAGAGGGTGTGGCCGGTCTTGATTTCCTTGAATCCGACGGCAGCGCCGATGTCGCCAGCCTCGATGCGGTCGAGGGGGTTCTGCTTGTTGGAGTGCATCTGCATGATGCGGGAGATGCGTTCTTTCTTGCCGGTGTTGGCGTTGTAGACGTAGGAGCCGCTCTCGAGGGAGCCGCTGTACACGCGGAAGAAGCAGAGGCGTCCGACGTAGGGGTCGGTGGCGATTTTGAAGGCGAGTGCGGAGAAGGGGGCTTTGACGTCGACCTTGCGGGACTCTTCCTTGTCGTTCTTGGGGTTGACACCCACGACCTCGGGTTTGTCGAGGGGGCTGGGGAGGAAGGCCGCGACAGCGTCAAGCAACGACTGGATGCCTTTGTTCTTGAAGGCGGAGCCGCACATGACAGGTACAATTTTCTGGGCCAGGGTGGCCTTGCGGATTTCGGCAATCATTTCCTCTTCGGTGATGGAGTCGGGATTGTCGAAGAATTTCATCATAAGCTCCTCGTTTTCCTCGGCGACGCCTTCGACAAGTTTCTGGCGGTATTCCGCGGCGATTTCCTTGAGGTCGTCGGGCATGGGCACTTCGTAGAACTTGGTGCCGTTAGAGCTTTCGTCCCAGATGAGGGCTTTGTTGGTGATGAGGTTGACGACGCCTTTGAAGAGGTCTTCCTGTCCGATGGGGATTTCCAGCGGGATGGGGTTGGCTCCGAGGCGTTCCTTGATCTGGCTGACCACCGAGAAGAAGTCGGCGCCTGCGCGGTCCATCTTGTTGATGAAGGCGATGCGGGGCACGCCGTACTTGTCGGCCTGACGCCAGACGGTCTCACTCTGGGGTTCGACACCGCCGACGGCGCAGAAGATGGCGATGGCGCCGTCGAGGACGCGGAGCGAGCGCTCCACTTCGACGGTGAAGTCCACGTGGCCCGGGGTGTCGATGATGTTGTACTTGTAGCGGTTGGCATGCCATTCCCAGTACACGGTGGTGGCGGCGGAGGTGATGGTGATGCCTCGTTCTTGTTCCTGCACCATCCAGTCCATAGTGGCGCTGCCCTCGTGGGTTTCACCGAGCTTGTAGTTTTTGCCGGTGTAGAAGAGGATGCGCTCTGTCGTCGTCGTTTTGCCGGCGTCGATGTGGGCCATGATACCGATGTTGCGCGTGTACTTGAGGTCTGACATTGTCGTTTGTTGCTTGAAGTGTTATATTAATGTATTATATACTATATATTATATAATCACACTCTGAAATGCGAGAAGGCCTTGTTGGCGTCGGCCATGCGGTGGATATCCTCCTTGCGCTTGAAGGCGGCACCTTCTTCCTTGTAAGCGGCCTGGATTTCGGCTGCGAGCTTGAGGGCCATGGTTTTCTCGCTGCGTTTGCGGGAGAAGCCGATGAGGTTCTTCATGCCGATGCTCTGTTTGCGCTCGGCGCGGATCTCGGTAGGAATCTGGAAGGTGGCACCACCGATACGGCGGCTGCGGACCTCGACGCTGGGGGTGACGTTGGCGAGGGCTTTCTTCCAAACCTCGAGGCCGTCCTCTTTGGTGCGGTCGGCGACGACGTCGATAGCTTCGTAGAAGATCTTGTAGGCGATGGTCTTCTTGCCGCCCATCATCAGGTTGTTGACGAACTTGGTGACGAGGATGTCATTGTATTTGGGATCCGGGAGGATGATTCTTTTCTTGGGCTTAGCTTTTCTCATTGCTAAAAAAACTTTAAACTTTAAACTCTACTTTGAAACTTACTTACCGGCCTGTTTGGGACGTTTGGCACCGTATTTGGAACGACGCTGGCGACGGCCGTCGACACCGCTGGTATCCAGGGCACCGCGGATGATGTGATAACGAACACCGGGAAGGTCCTTGACACGACCGCCACGGATCATCACGATGGAGTGCTCCTGCAGGTTGTGACCCTCACCCGGGATGTAGGCGTTGACTTCCTTACCGTTGGTCAAGCGAACACGAGCGACCTTACGCATGGCCGAGTTAGGTTTCTTGGGGGTGGTGGTGTACACGCGGGTGCAGACACCACGACGCTGCGGGCAGCTGTCGAGAGCGGGAGACTTGGATTTGTACTCCATCTGCTGACGTCCTTTGCGAACTAATTGTTGAATTGTTGGCATTTTCTTTTTGTTGTTTTTATTTATTATTATTGTTTTCTGTTCACATTTAGGGGCATAATCCGCCCAAAAAGGAGTTGCAAAAGTACTACTTTTTTCCGACCCCACCAAGCATTGCGGAGCGGATAGAGTGTTAAAAAATCATAAAATCTCACAGAGACACTGGTTCACAGCGTCTTGCAATCTGAATTTAACATTTAAAATGTGCGAAAAAGTTTAAGTTTTCAACAGAAAACGGTCGTCAATCGGGGACGAAATGAACAGGTTTTTCACAATTTTGGGGGTCTGCCGGAGAGGGGTTTCCGAGGGGTGAATCGGGGGCAGCGAAGGGGGAAATGGAACTAGAGGAACTAGAGGGGCTAGAGCAACTAGAGGGGGTGAGGAACTCCAGGTATTGGCTTTCGGAGGTGCGGCCTTGGGGGTCCTCGATGAGGGCCCAGAGGTGGGCTTCGCGGAAGGCGTCGGGGAGGAGGGTGCTGAGGCGGCGGGAACGGCGCTCGGCGGTGGCCACGCACTGGGTCAAGCCCAAGGCTTCGCTGTAGGCGTAGATCTTGATTGTGTCTTCGTTTTTGGCTCCGTGGTGGTGGAGGTTCTTGTCCCAACGCAGGGTCAGGACGCCGTCCTCGACGGTCATCTCGGTGAAGGTGACCATGGGGACGGGACCCACGGACAGCTTCATGTCTTTCAGCGAGATAGCACCCTCCCTCGTCCAATTGAGGTGGACGAAGGCGTTGCCGGCGGTCATGGCGTGCTGGGGGGCGTAGTGGCGCATGCCTACCTTTAGGGCCGGAAGCAATTTGGACGCCAAAGAGACCATGTCGCCGAACTGGCGGCGGTGGGCCTGCTGGGCCTCGGTGCGCGGGTTGGCGACGGAACGCGGCTTGGCGCGCATAAACCACTGGTTGTTACGGCGGTAGCCAATGACGGTGCCGACGGTGCCGGAAAAGCCGCCGAGGATGCCTTGATGGAGTTTTGCCATGACGGTATGTGTTTAATTTTTATTCAATTACGTGTATCAA
>ONGA01000019.1 GCA_900317285.1 uncultured Bacteroidales bacterium
TGTTTAATTTTTATTCAATTACGGGTATCAACTCTTACTGATGTATTACTGAAGCCTTACCTCGCTTCTATGTGTATGGATAACGGCAGGGTCGGGGAAATATTGTTCATGAATTGAAAATTGAGAAGACAACGGGATGTGTTTTTTTAACGACAACAGAGACAACGCGGACAACGGGCTCAGTGCAACATGCACTGAGCTGTCGCAAAAGAGTTCCTTAGATTTATGGATTACGCGGAGCGGGTGGGCTGGGGAATTGAAAGTGGGGGGGATAAAGAAACCAGGGTGCCCCGTGGTCGGGGCACCCTGGAGGTGTGTTGGGTTTCAACTAAGGTTTAGAAGTGGTAGTTGAAGCCGATGAGGAAGTTGTTCAGGTGAGCGTTGAGGGTCTGCTCGCTCATGTTGGCGCCGAAGCCCCACATGTGGTCAGCGTGACCGTCGTAGCTGGTTGCGTTCCAGTAGATGCTGGCGAGGTTGACGTAGATGTCCATGGAGAAGCTGTTGCTGAAAGCATAGTTCAAACCAGGAACCACGCCGATGCCGAAGCTGGTGTAGTTGTCACCATTCTTGACGGGGGAACCGGTCACTTCGCTACCATTCACGAAGGTATGGGTTTTGCTTTCAAGACCCAGTTCGAAGCTGATGGCGGCCTCGCAGAAGACGTTGAATTTCTTCCATTTGAGGAGGTTGTAACGGAAGTAGGGGTTGATCATGATGGAGTTTTGGGGACGGGAGGTGTAGCTGTCTTTGGCACCCATGTAGTTACGGGTGTAGTTGTAGTTCCAGCCGAGCTGTGCACCGATCTGCATGTCGTCGTTCAGCTGATAGCCGACTTTGGGCAGGATGGTGATGTCGGTGTTGGCCTGGCTACCATAGGCGGCGGTGTAGTTGTCGTCGTAGTCAGCATCGTGGCTGAAACCGATGTTGCCACCGATAACGAACTGTGCGTTGGCGGTGAATGCGAATGCTGCGAGAGCAAGGGTCAAAAGAATTTTTTTCATTTTTTTGATTTTTTTGTTAAACAATGTGTTATTTGTTTTTAATAATTTTTCTTAATTTGACGCCGCAAAAGTACAACCTTTTTTAATACTGACCAAATTTTTTTTGAATTTTAACATAATTTTTTTTGAGCTGAGGTGCTGAAAATAAATAAGTTGGGCACCAACGGAGATTGTGGAGCCCAACTTAAAGCGTTGATATAGTGTGAGTTGGTATTTGCTAGAAGTAGAGGTCGCGTTCGCCGTCGCCAATTTTGCAGAGATTGCCTTCAACGCGGCGTTTAAGTTCCTCTTTACTGAAGGTTTGGGTCAATTCTTTGAGTAGACGGAGGCCTTTTTCCTTGGTTTGGGGGCTTGCGTAGTCCTCGAGGTACTCGCGGAAGGTGAACATGGCGTTGGGCTTGCAGTATTCCTTGATGAGGCCGGGCTTGGCGAGGTCCATGAAGTCGGCGCCGACGCGGCCCTTGCGGTAGCAGCCGGTGCAGAAGGAGGGGATGTAGCCGCCGTCGATCATCATGGAGATGACTTCGTCGAGGGAGCGGTGGTCGCCGAGGGTGAACTGTGCGCCGGTGTTGCCGGTTTTCTCGTAGGGCTTGGCCTCGTTGCTCTTGTTGTCCTCCTCATAGCCGCCGGGGTTGGTCTCGGAGGCTGCGGAGATTTGGCTGACGCCGTAGCGGACGAGTTTGTCGCGCATCTCGGGGCGCTCGCGCGTGGATATAATGATACCCGTGTAGGGCATGGCGATGCGGATGATGGCGATGATTTTCATGAAGTCCTTGTCGGAGACGGGGTGCGGGATGTTCTCGGGCAGCGAGAAGGGTGTGCCTTCGGCGGGCTCGATGCGGGGGAAGGAGACGGTGTGTGGGCCGCAGCCGTAGTCTTCCTCGAGGTGGCGGGCATGTTCCATGAGTGCGAGGATCTCGAAGCGGTAGTCGACGAGGCCGAAGAGGACGCCGATTCCGACGTCGTTGATGCCGCCTTCCTGTGCGCGGTCCATGCAGGTGAGGCGCCAGAGGTAGTCGGCCTTGGGGGTGCCTGCGGGATGGAACTTGGCGTACTCGACGGGGTCGTAGGTCTCCTGGAAGCAGACGTAGGTGCCTATTTTCTCGGCTTTGAGTTTGGCGTAGTCTTCGACGGACATGGGGGCGAGCTCGACGTTGATGCGGCGGATGGTGGAGCCTTTCTCGTCCTTGGCGGCGTAGGTACGGCGGATGGCCTCGACCATGTAGTTGGCGTCGTTGCGAGGGCTTTCGCCGCAGATGAGGAGCGCGCGCTTGTGGCCCATGCGGAGGAGCTGGAGGGTCTCGGCCTCGATTTCGTCGAGGGTGAGGATTTTGCGTTTCAGCGCCTTGTTGTCGCGGCGGAAGCCACAGTAGACGCAGTTGTTGACGCAGGCGTTGCCGGTGTAGATGGGGGCGAAGAGGACGAGGCGGCGGCCGTAGATTTCGTCTTTGCAGTATTCGGCAGTATCGAGGATTTTCTGGATGCCGGTTTCGTCTTCGACGCTGAGGAGCTTGGCGACATCGTCGAGGTTGAGGCCCTTGAGCTTGCGGGCCTTGTTGAGGATGTCGTTGAGCTGGCTCTCGGAGGGCGCGTTGTCCTGGAGCATTCCGTAGAGCTTGTCGCGATCGATGAAATTCTGGTGTTTCATGGTGGTATTGTTTTGGGATTAATGATCTATTATAGATTGGATAGAAGGGATAGATATGATAGAGGGGATAGATATGATAGAGTTAGCTGGCTAGGGCTGTTTTGCTGGTGATGCCTGGCAGGCGGCCCAGGGGGCCGGTGAGGGCGTTGATTTCGTTTGAGGTGCCTTCGACGATGAGCGACATCACGGCGACAGGACGGTCGTGGAAGGGGAGCCCCTGGCGACAGAGGATGATGTCGGAGTGCTCGGAAAGAATCCTGTTGACTAGCGGCGCGGCTTCGCGGTCGCGAATGAGTATGGTGACAGTTCCTATTCTCTTCTCCATCAGGTGTTAGGCTTTTGGATTAGACATGGGTTTAACGGTGCAAATATACTAAAAAAAAGTATGATGCAAACTTTTTTTTCACCAATTCACAATTTCTTCGTAATTTTGCACCCCGAAAAATAAAGAAAAAAGATGAAGAAACTTTTACTATTCGTCGCGGCATTGACATTTGCCACAGCCATGAATGCCCAGTTTATGCTGGGTCTCCAGGGCGGCTACACTATGCAGAAAAACACCACGAGCCTGATTGACGACTACACGTCGACAAGCAGCTGGCTTGGCGGGCTGCAACTGGGTTACATGGTCACTCCCAAGCTGTATATTGGGGTGCAGGGCGGTGTCCTGGGAGATAACACGATGAACTTCATCGCCAGCGACGTTGCCACGCTGAAGAATGCCGACGGCGACCCTCACGACTATACCGTTTCGGACCACGAGTTGGGCACATCGCGTATCGGCTGGCAGGTGTCGCCGGTGGTGCGCTACGAGCTGTTCCGCTACGGCAACATGCACTTCAACGTGATGCTGTCGGGCAGCATCATTTCGATGGGCTACACTGAGCATACCGAGGGTTTCATTGTGTCGGACACGACCTACATGAACCCCGGCGAATATATCGAGAACGACCCATACAAGGATTCGGTGAGCAATTTCACGTGGAGCGTGAATGTGCGCCCGACGCTGGAGTATGAGTTCTCGACGCACCTGAGCGTGGAGCTGAGCCTCGACTTCCTGTCGGTGGGTTACATCAGCTCGACGACGCATTTCGACCTTGGCAATGATTACACCACCACGCAGAACACGCTGTATGCCGGTGCCAACACCTTTATCGACGCGCTGAAATGGGAGAGCCCGAAGCTGCGTCTGGGTCTGAACTATAGATTCTAGAGAAGAGATGAAACGCATATTGTTTGCTGTCGCCCTGATGCTTATGGGGCTCGCCGTGTCGGCACAGACCTTCGTGGGGACCATGAAAGTGGGTGACTATACACGGAAGGACGTCACGGTGAAGATGACCGTGAAGGGCGATACCGCCACCATCACCATGTACCGTGTGAAGTTTGCCAAGATGATGCCTGTGAAGGTGAACTTCCAGATTCCCGACATACGCATCACTGCCACGCAGCAGCGCAACCTGCTGGAGTGCCACAACATTGTGCCGCTGGGCAACGGGAAGAAGTATCCCGAATACACGGTGAGGAAGCTGAACGGTGCCGTCACGTCGGCGGTGCTGAGCTTCACCTGCACGATGGACGAGAAGACCATCGTCTACAGCGGCGTCATCAACAGACGGGCAGAATAAGGGTTATACATTTGTGAATAGAAGAAGAGGTCTCCGATTGGAGACCTCTTCCGTTTTGTCTTATTCTATTTTATTTGCTTCGCAGCAGGAGGCTGCCGACGCTTTGCCAGGTGACCATCAACTGGCGGAAGCTGTCGTATTCGTTGACGGGGATGAGGCTCTTGTCGAGCTTGAGGTTCTGGACGACCTTGATTTTGCTGCCGCTCTGCTTGACGCTGATTTCCACAGAGCCGATGCCGTCGAAGGAGAGCTTGCGGCTGATTTTGCCACCGACAAGTTTCACGCCCTTGGGGAGGGTGTAGGTGGTGTTGCTCTGGATGTCGCAGGCGACGGAGCGCAGGGGTGTGGTGCGCACGGAGGTGAGATAGCGGGCGTCGGGCAGCGCGTCGGGAGAGGGCTGGGCGATGCGGAGGGTGAAGAAGCCGTCGGGGAGGGTGTCGAGTACGGCGGCGACTTCCTGGCGGCGGTCGATTTTCTGCACCTCGTCGATGGCCTTGCCTATGAGTTCGGGGGCATTCTTGCGGCGGACATCGAGGCGGTACTCGAGGGTGTCGACGATGACGCCGACCTCGTCCATATTGTCGCCGATGACGCGTGCGGAGTAGCTCTCGTTGTTGAGCATGGCGGCGAGGAGCACGGCCTTGTCGGTGGCGGTGCCGCAGCCGCTGCGCCAGACCTCGGCGGCGGTGGCGTGGGTGTATCCGAGGTGGGAGGGATGGATGTCGTTGAGGTGGATGTCGTCGACCACGAAGTCGCGGATGGCGGTGATGCTCTTGAAGGTTTCGCCAGTGAGGAGGTAGGCGGAGGTATTGTGGGCTTCGGGCAGTTTGTTCTGGTTGAATTCGGGCGTGAACTGGGGGACGCCGTTGAAGAGGCGCAGGGTGGGGATGATGTCGGCGGGCATATAGGGCTCGCGGGGTGCTTGGGGCATGTTGACGAAGGTGTAGAGGAGCTGTTGGCTCATGTCGCCGGTTTCGATGCTTTCGCTTCGGGTGACGCTGTTCTCGGGCAGGTACTGGGAACCGGAGATGCTGTATCTCACTTCCGTGTCGTTGTGATTGTAGTTTACCTTCACTACCATTTTCTTCACAGGGCACTCGCGCTCCAGGGGGATGCTCTCGTTGAGGAGGCTGTACTGGCGGTGGATGGTGTAGTCGACCACGATGGTGCAGCCGAGGTCCATGCCTGTGTGCACCATGGCGAGCTCGCGCATGTGGTTGAAGCGTCCGCAGTCGGCGCACTCCGAGGGGAGCTGGTAGACGAAGGCATTCTGCGGCATGTCGATGCGGGTGCCGTCATGCTGGATGGTGTATACCTCGTTGATGGTGAGAGTTTCGAGGTCGGGGTTGTAGGTGACGAAGGTCTCGCCCTTGTCGGCATAGGCAGTGAGCGCGCTGTTGGAGAGGATCTGTACCTCGTGGCGGTAGTGGTAGTCGCTGGTGCCGTCGGCGTTGATGGTCCACTCATGCTGCAGGAGTTTGAAGAGGGCGTCGGGCTGCTGGGCTTTCAGAGTTGAAGCCTGAAAGTTGAAAATTGAAAATATTGCCGCTATAAAAAGTGTCTTTTTCATAACTATTATCTATTAACGCTTATTTATTTGGTTAGAATCACTGGGGTCTGCGAGACCTGGAGCTGGGCCTGGGCGCTGGCGCGGAAGGCGGGCCAGTCGCTGGCTTCGTAGACGCGCTTGCCGAAGACCGCCTGCTCGCCGAAGGAGAGCTTGTTGCCTTCCATCTGGAAACCGCATCCGAAGCTGGCGGCGGGGTTGGCGATGCCGTCGACCATGGGATAGTGGAACTGCGAGGGCGCATAGGGGAGGGTGATGGTCTCGCGGATGTCGATGAGCTTCGAGCAGCGGTCGCTGAAGGGCTGGGTGCGTGTCTCGGCGCTGAGGTTGAAGTAGAGGTGGCTCATGGCGAAGCTGTAGAAGTTGCGTGCCGAGAGGGGGATGAAGGAGATGACTTCCTTGTCGACCGTGGCATAGTGGGGAATGCGGAAGCGGTAGGTGATGGAGACGGGCTGGTCGAGGTAGCGGTTGGGGTCGGTGTGCTGGATGTCGGTGATTTCGGCTTCGGGAGCTATGGCGAGGAGCTGGCGCTCGAGGCTGGCGCGCCACTCGCTCTGGCTGGCGCGGAAGACGTTGCGCACGGAGGCGTCGCTCTGGCCTTCGGCGGTGACGGTGAGGGTGCCGGTGAGGGTGCCCTGCATGTCGATAGCGGTCTCGCCGAGGATGCGGAGGTAGTGCTTCTCGGCAGGGGAGACGGGCGTTTCCATGAGGTCGCAGCCCTCAGCGGTGCCGATGAGGTATCCCTGCTGCTGCTCGGCGCTGCTCCAGAGTTCACGCACGCCGGGCACCCAGGTGGGGTCGAGCATGAGGAACTGTCCGTTGCGGAGCTGCACGGCGCAGACGGAGTGGTTGAACTGGTCGGCGGGGATGCGGTCGATGCGCTCGCCTGCCATGGTCATGGCGGCGTAGGCCTTGAATCCCGCGGCACGGAGGAATCCGATGAGGGTGGAGGCCTTGTCCTTGCAGACGCCGCAGCGGTCGGTGAAGTTCATCTCTTGGTTGTGGAGGGTGAAACCTTCGCCTTCGCCCATGGAGATGCCGGCATAGCGGATGTTGTCGGCGACCCAGTGGGTGAGGGCGCTGATGCTGTCGAGCTCGGTCTTGCAGTCGCGCACGAGTTCATTGACTTTCTTCTGGATGGCGGGAGTGGGTTTGAAGCTGCCGTAGTCCTCGTTGACACCGAAGAACCAGCGGCTCTTCGCCTGCCAGTCGGGGCTGGTGGAGAGGAGCAGCTTGCACTGGATGTCGTTGTTTGCCAGCGCACGGGGCTCGCGCTTCAGCGGCATGATGTCTTCCTTGTTGGAGAAGGTGTAGAGGACGCGGCCCTCTTCGTCGGCAGCCTCGCGGCGGATGTCAAGCTCGCCGTTGTAGACATGGTACTGCAGTTGCTTGCTGTCGAGGATGTTGAGCTGGTAGACCTTGTGCTGAACGGGTTCGTCGCTCCAGAAGGGGACGATGTCGTAGTAGTGTCCGCGCATGGGGGGCACGTAGCGGCTGTCGTCCTGGGGAAGGGCGGCGAAGGTGGCGTTGAGGCTGGGATGGTCGTCTTGGAGGAGGGCGTAGGTGTAGCCTTTCTTGTAGGTCCAGATCTCGACTTCGTCGGCGATGTCGAGGTGACCGATTTCGACCATCTTTTGGCTGGCGCCCCAGTAGATCATGCGTGCGGGAGCCACATAGTCGTAGACCACGCGGTTATTGTCGCGGCCGGGCCAGAGGAGGGTGTCGGGGCCGCCATAGACGCGATGGACGATGATGCGGTCGATTTCGCAGTAGGCCGACAGGGGGTCGTAGTCCATCTTGAAGGTGCTGTACTGTGAGCATCCGGCATGGGAGAGCATGCGGACGCGCTTGTGGGTGACGACGTGGCTGAGACCGGATTCTTCCATGTAGACACCCGTGGAGTCGAAGCGAGTGAGGGTGTTGTGGTCGGTGTACTTGCCTTTGACAGCGTTGTCCTGGGCAGCCGCGAAGGCGCCAGTGACCGCTATCAGTGTGAGAAATACGAATAACTTTTTCATTCTGTGGGTTTCTTTTTCAAGGTGCAAAGATACGAAAAAAATGTAAAATGAGGGGCTGGAAATGGAAATAATGAAAAAAAAGAAGTGGCGATTCACCACTTCTTTTCTTGTTGTCCTACCTGGATTCGAACCAAGACAAGCTGATCCAGAGTCAGATGTGCTACCGTTACACCATAGGACATTACCTTGTTTTCAGGTGCTTTTTCCTTTCAAAAGCGGGTGCAAAAGTACACACTTTTTTTTATATGGCAAAACTTTTTTTTATTTGGGAATCGGAAATTGGGAATTAGGAATTGATTATCAATATTTTTTGCAAGAAAAAAATCTAATTTCCGATTTCCGATTTCCTGGTTTTACAGGCTGTCGCCAGATTCGGAAGAGCCGTCTTTGGCGTCTTTCTCAAGTTCAAGTTTACCGAAGCGCAGGGTGATGCCGGCGGAGATGTAGCGGCTGTTGAGCATCTTGTTGGTGGAGCTGGAGAGGAAGTTGGGGTTGGTGTTCTCGCTGGTGGAGCCGTAGCGGCCGCCCCAGTTGAAGATGTCCTGCACGTTGATGAAGACGGAGAGTTTGCGCTTGAAGAAGTCGCTGCGGACGCCCATGTTGAGGCTGTAGCGGGAGCCGCGGGTGCTCATGAGGCTGAGGGTGGGGGAGTTGTAGTTGGCGGAGAGGGTCACCTGGTACTGGTTGAAGATTTTGGCCCAGGCGTTGACGCGGACGCTCCACGACCACTTGTCGTTGGTGTAGTCCTGACCGTAGTAGTTCTCAAGTTTGTAGCCGTAGTTGTAGACGTTGGCATAGAGGCGGACGTTGAAGAAGCCTGTGGGGCGGTAGGTCATGTTGAGGCTTCCGCCGTAGCGCCAGGAGGTGCCGAGGTTGTAGGGCATGGAGTAGGAGACGGAGCGCTCGAGCAGGTCGTCCCATTCCTTGTAGTCGGTCAGTGACGATATCTCGTTGGTGCTGAGGCGGCCGTAGCCTTCGATGCCGATGTTGCCGAAGGTCTCGAAGAATTTCTGCCAGCCGGTTTCGAGGCTGTGGGTGTAGCTGGGCTTGAGGCCGTTGGGGTTGCCGGTGCGGTAGGAGTTGTCGCCGTAGATGCGGAAGCGGGTGACGTCTTTCTCGCCGGGATGCGACATGCGCATGGAGTAGTTGAGTTTGAAGTTGTGCATGTCTTCGGTGCGGTAGGTGAGGTGGATGGAGGGACGGACGCTGTGGTTGTAGAAGGTGCTGTCGTCGGGGAAGTAGGTGTTGTCGGAGTATTTGTAGTAGATGCGTTCGAAGCCGTAGCCGAGGCCGGAGCTGAGGGTGAAGCCGCCCCAGCGGTGGGTCCAGTTGACGTCGGCGCTGATGCCTGTCTCGGCGCCGTCGAAGTGGTAGGTGCGGATGTTGTCGGGGGTGTTGTAGGTGTTGCCGCCGTCGGTGGAGTACCAGCGCTGGTAGTCGTTGCTGGTCTGCTGGTGGTCGGCGCGGATGCCGTAGCTCATCTCGCCGTTCTGCGAGTAGGGGCGGTTGTAGCGCACGTCGAGGTCGAATCCGTAGTTGTAGTTGCGGGTCATCAGGTAGCGGTCTTCATTGGTGGGGGCGGGCGTCATGGTGTAGAGGGTGTAGTGGCGGTTGTAGTATTCGTCGCCGGAGTTGCGCGAGAAGCGTGTGTTGACGCCGATGCGCAGGTTGTGACCCTCGTTGTCGAATTTCTTGGTGTAGTCGAAGCCCGCATGTCCGAAGCCCGAGGGCGAGGTGGAGGTGTCGCCGACGGTGTAAGCCATCAGGCTGTCGGTGGGCATCATGTAGAATGTCTGGCTGGTGGAGCTGCTGCTGTAGCTGCGGTTGTAGTTGAGGAATCCGCCGCCGTTGAAGGAGATTTCGCTGGTGGAGTCGATTTCATAGTTGACGTTCATGAAGATGTTGCCGCTGTAGCTGCGGTTGCCGCTGGCACTGGTGTCGGTCTGGTAGAGGGAGTCGTAGGTGGCGGCGCCGCGGGGAAATTGCTTCGACCAGCCTTCGTTGGTGTTGTCGCGGTAGGAGTAGCGGCCCGAGGCGAAGAGGTTGATGCTCCACTTCTCCTTGGCCCACATGTAGCTGATCCACGGCGAGACGAAGGGCTGGTTGGAACCGTTGAGGCCGAAGCTGACGAACTGGTTGCTCTTGATGTGCGCCGAGGTGACGATGTTGATGACTGCTTCGGCGTCGGTGGCGTATTTGGCGGAGGGGTTGGTGATGGTCTCGATGCGTGCGAGGGCGTTGGCGGGGAGGGTCTGGAGGTAGGTCTTGAGGTTCTCCTCGGTGAGTTTGGAGGGTTTGTCGTTGATCCATATCTCGACGCTCGAGACGCCGCGGAGGGTGACGTTGCCCTCGACGTCGACTTCAACGCCCGGGGCGTTCTGCAGGGCGTCCTCGGTGGTACCGGTCTGGATGGATGGGTCGTCGCTGACGTTGTAGACCATTTTCTCGCCGTCCATGGCGTAGAGGGGCTTCTCGGCGGTGATCTGCACTTCCTGGAGGGTGGTGGCACCGGGTTTGAGGCGGAAGGTGCCGAGGGCGGTGTTGTTGGTCACGCGGAAGGGGATGAGGCGGTTCTGGTAGCCGATGGCGGAGATGCGGAGCAGGAAGGAGCCCTGGGGCACACCGGCAATCTCGAAGAGGCCGTCGAAGTTGGTGGCGCCACCCTTGACGAAGGAGGAGTCGGCGCTGTCGAGGACGGCGACGTTGACGAAGGCGAGGAACTCGCCGCTGATGGAGTCGCGGAGGGAGCCGACGACCTTGAAGGTGTCGCCTTCCTTGACTTTCTTTTTCTTTTTCACCTGGTCGGCATTCTTGTCGTTGCCTTGGTTGTTCCAGTCACGGCCGGGCATGGGGGGGCGTCCGCTGGGGCGTTCGCCTCTCGGGGGACGGCCGCCGGGGAAACCGCCGGGCTGGGCTTCGCAGAGGGGGGCGGCGAGAACCGCCAGAAGAAGTAGGACCAAGGCTTTCTTTATAGTCATGAGGTTCGGGTTTATGAAGGTTTTGTTTTTTGAATTGTATCTGTTAGTACCGATGGTGAGGAAAAAATTGTAGTCTTTCTGGAAAAAAAATCAGAGCCCGACGTTGTGGATGACGATGGCGAGGTTGGAGGCGAAGAGTTTGACGGAGATGGCTATCAGGATGACACCGAAGAACTTGCGGAGGACGAAGACCACCTCGTCGCCGAGCCAGCGCTGGAGTTTCTTGAGGAGGCGGATGACGATATAGTCGATGATGATGTTGAGCAGGAGGGCGAGGAGGATGTTGACGGTGGCATACTCGGCGCGGAGAGAGAGGAGCGCGGTGATGGCGCCGGGACCGGCAATGAGCGGGAAGGCGACGGGGACGATGGAGGCTCCCGAGCCCACGCTCTCGTTCTTGATGAATTCGCGTCCCATGACCATCTCGAGGGCGAGCAGGAAGAGCACGAAGGCACCCGCGACGGCGAAGGAGGCGATGTCGATGCCGAAGAGGTTGAGGAGGGCTTCGCCGGTGAAGAAGAAGAGCAGGAAGAGGCCGAGGGCCACGCTGGTGGCGTAGAGGGGTTTGATGTGCTTGCCGCTGTCCTCCATGCTGATGAAGATGGGGATGGAACCGGTGATGTCGATGATGGCGAACATGACGATGAAGGCGCTGACAATTTCGACGATGTTGATTTGATGCAGTATCTCTAACATGGTGTTTGTTTTTGTATTTGTTAGTGAATCAGTTTATTATAATGTGTTTCCCTTTGGGGATTTTGGGTGCAAAGATAATAATATTTTTGATACCTATATAATAAAATGCAATGATGGCGGTGCGGAGGGTCGGAAGTGTGCCTGTGTGGGGAAAAACCATAACGGTTGGAAATGGGAGGTGGAATGTTTGCAATACGCTGGATATTAGAGTGTTGAATCGGTATTTGAAAAACGTATCAAAAAAATGGGCCCTTGCTGGAAAAATGGCAAAATTTGCGATTTGTAATAAGTTGATTTTCATATATCTATACACATCAACTCTTACTCAACTCTTACCCCTCTCCTATGTCTCTCCTATGTCGATGGATTCTTTAGCCCTTTTTTGAGCCAGCGGCAACCCTGGGTGAGAAAAGGGCGGGGGAGGGGCTTTTTTTCTGCCATGTCCGAAAAAAAACGTATCTTTGCACCTTGATTTGTCATGATTGAATACCGTAAACATCTATTGGATAACGGGTTGACGCTCATCACCCACGAGGCCGACGACACGCCCCTCGCCACCGTCAACATGCTCTACAATGTCGGCTCCCGCGACGAGGACCCGCAGCATACCGGCTTCGCGCACCTGTTTGAGCACCTGATGTTTAGCGGTACGCAGCGTTTTCCCGACTTCGACTCTGTTGTCAACACCCTCGGTGGCGAGAACAACGCTTTCACCAACAACGACTATACCAATTATTACATCACGCTGCCTACCGACTCGCTGTCGACGGCGCTGGCGCTCGAGGCCGACCGCCTGAACAATTTTGTCCTTACGCAGGAGGCACTCGAGGTGCAGCAAGATGTTGTTACTGACGAATATAAGCAGCGCTTTCTGAACCAGCCCTACGGCGACATGTGGCTTCTTCTGCGCTCTCTCTGCTATACCAGGTACCCTTACCGCTGGTCGCCCATCGGTGCCGATATCCGCCATGTGGGCGAGGCTACGCTGCAGGAGGTGCAGGCGTTCCATGGGCGATACTACCGCCCTGACAATGCGATACTTGCCGTTGCTGCTCCCCTCTCGCACGAGGAGATGCTGCATCGGGTCGAAGATGTCTTCGAAGCCTCGCTCGACACCCATGCCACAGCCAGTCGCAAGTTCGCCACAGAGCGCGAATATGAGGCTGAACCACAGCAGCTTCAGCCGAGAAGGCTTGAGGTGGAGCGCGACGTGCCCTCGGATGCCATCTACCTTGCCTGGCCCATGGGCGACCGCTGGGACCCCCTTTTCTGTGCCAGCGACTTGGTGAGCGATGTGCTTTCCAATGGGAAGTCCAGTAGGCTATATTCCAAGTATATACGTAGTGGTCAACTGGTGACCGAGGTCGATGCCTACCTTTCGGCTGATGCCGGTCCCGGATTGTTTATCATGAGTGCCAAACCGCGAGCCGGCGTGGATGTCGAGACTGTCGTGGAGACGCTCCGGAAGGAGGCGCGATTGCTTGTGGACGAGAGGGTTACGGAGAAGGAGATGAAAAAGGCGTTGAACAAGAATGCGTTCGATTTCAGCTGCACGCAATACCATGCTTCCGACCGCGCCCTGTCGCTCTGCTACTATACCTGGCTCGGTGACACCGACCTCATCAACCGGCGTTCCGAGAACTATGACACCGTGACTCCCGAAGTCCTGCAGCGTGCCGCTTCCGAAATCTTTCGTCAGGAGTCGGAAAATTTGTTGATAATCAGAAAGAAATGAAGGCTATAGATTCAATCGTCGACACCTACTGGCGCGTACGCAAGTACCTCTCGCAGCTCAACTACGGGAGATTTCTGCGCGGTGCCTACCATGTTGTGGGCGACGCCATGCACTGGCTCCTTTTCCGTTTGCTGCTCCCCAAGCGCTACCGTTCGCTGACACGCAAGCAGATATTTGAAATCATCTTCAAGAGCGACACCCCCGCCGGCAAGCGCTTCGATGTGTGGCTGCTTATCCTCATCATTGCCAACATTATACTTATTGTCTTCGACAGCACCTGGGGTTCCACCGACACCCTCTCGCGCGGCGCGCAGCGCTCGAATTCCTTCTGGATTATGAAGTCGCTCGAATGGGGCTTCACCATTCTCTTTACCTTCGAGTACTACCTTCGCGTCTACTGCCTTAAGCACCCGCTGAAGTACATCTTCTCCTTCTGGGGCATCATCGACTTCCTTTCCATCTTCCCTTCCTATCTTTCGCTGTTCATTCCTGCCACCCAAGCACTTACCGTGCTGCGTCTGCTCCGCGTGATGCGCATCTTCCGCATTTTCAAGATGGAGCGTTTTCAGATAGAAGCCTACCACCTGCTCAACGCCATGCGCAACAGCGCTATCAAGATACTCATCTTCATGCTTTTCGTGCTTGTGGCCGCCGTTATCCTCGGCTCTATGATGTATTCGTTTGAAAGCGAGGTGAATCCGGCATTTAAGAGTGTGCCCACGGGCATCTACTGGGCTGTTGTCACCATCACTACCGTCGGCTACGGCGACGTGGTGCCCTTCACGACCCCGGGACGATTCCTGTCGGTCATCGTCATGTTGCTTGGTTACAGTATTATAGCTGTGCCTACGGGTATCGTTGCAGGCGAGACGGTGAACGAATACAAGCGTCCTCGCAACCGCAAACGACTTTCGGCACTGGAGAAAGAGTATCAGGAAGAGGATGAGGCTATAAAGAACTAAGAACTAGGAAGTAAGAACTAAGAAGGTGAAAATTCTGATTGCTGATAGAACCCATGAAGTGCTTGTGACGCGATTGCGCGAGGCAGGGTTCGATGTGAGGGTTGAGCCCGACCATGACTATGAATCACTGGCGCAGGCCGCACAGGGCTGCGAGGGACTGGTGGTGAGGAGCAAAGTGAACATTGACAGCAAGTTTATCGACCGTGTGCCGTCGCTGCGGTGCATAGGTCGCGTGGGTGCCGGTATGGAGACTATCGATGTCGACTATGCTGAATCCCATGGCGTTAGATGTCTTAATTCGCCCGAAGGCAATCGCGATGCTGTGGGTGATCATGCCGTGGGACTGTTGCTGTCGCTGCTGAACAACATTGCCCGCGCCGATGCCGAAGTGCGCCAGGGACTGTGGCAGCGCGAGGCCAACCGCGGCTACGAACTGGGTCCGCTGACGGTGGGCATCATAGGTTTCGGCAACATGGGCCAGTCCTTTGCCAAGAGGCTCAGTGGCTTCGGATGCCGGGTGATTGTCTATGACAAATATAAGGACCTTATCGGCTTTAAGGATATTAAGGCCGTTAAAGACTTGTCGGAGCTTCAGGCTGAGGCCGATGTGGTGAGTTTCCACGTCCCCCTCACGGAGGAGACGCGTCACTACCTTGATGCTGAGTTTGTTGCGGCGATGGCCAAGCAGTTTTATTTGGTCAATACCGCCCGAGGCGCAGTGGTGGACACCGAGGCACTGGTGGCGGGACTGGAGAGCGGAAAGGTACGCGGTGCTGCGCTCGATGTGCTTGAATATGAGAATATGCAGGCTGACGGACTGGGTAATGCTCCAGAACCGATGCAATACCTGATGCGTTCGCCGCGCACGGTGCTCACACCCCATGTGGCGGGTTGGACCGTGGAATCGAAGTATAAACTCGCTGCTGTGCTGGCAGACAAGATGATAGAGGTGCTGAAATGATTATTGTAAAGAATAGCATAGTGAGTGACGATGTGGCCGACTGCCGCTTTTGCTGCGACCTAAGTTGCTGTAAAGGAGCTTGCTGCGTTGAAGGTGACAGTGGGGCACCACTGCTTGAGGAGGAGGTGGAAAAACTGGAAGCTGTGCTCCCCGACGTGCTGCCGCTGCTTACCGATGAGGGACGTGCAGCCATTGAGGCACAGGGGGTTGCAGTTCGCGACAAAGAGGGTGATTTAGGTACTCCGCTAATTGACGGCGGCGCCTGTGCGTTCATCATTGCCGGTCCCGACGGATGCTCCTTCTGCGCCTTGCAAGGATATTATAAACCAGTGAGTTGCCATCTCTATCCCATACGTGTGGAGGACTTTGGCGAGTTTACTGCCGTCAACTACCACCAATGGGACATTTGTCGAGAGGCTAAGGGTAAGGGAGAACCGCTGTATGTTTATTTGAAGGAACCCCTCATCCGCCGCTTCGGACAGGAGTGGTATGACGAGCTGTTGGAACAGATTAACCTCAGAAACAATGGATAAGAAAAAAAGAATTTGGCTTTGCGCCGCCATTCTGGCAGCCATCTTGATTGTGGACCAGGTGGTGAAAATCATGGTCAAGACCCACATGCATATCGGCGAGGATATACCCCTGATTGGTGAGTGGTGCCGATTGCACTTTATTGAGAACGAGGGTTTTGCTTTTGGTACTTCCTTTGGCGGCACCATTGGCAAATATTTTCTGACGATGTTCCGCATTGTGGCGTCGGTGGCTATCGGCTGGATTATAGTGAACCAGATCAAGAAGAATGGTCGCACATCGCTCATCCTTTGCCTGACCTTCATCCTTGCCGGAGCGGTGGGAAACATCATCGACTGCTGCCTCTATGGATTGATTTTCAGCGAAAGTTACTATGATATCGCTGTGCTTTTCCCACCCGAAGGCGGTTATGCCCCCTTCCTGCTGGGCAAGGTGGTGGATATGTTCTATTTTCCGCTGTTTGAATTCGATTGGCCGCAATGGATGCCTTTTGTCGGCGGTAATCATTTTGAGTTCTTCAGCGCCATCTTCAATGTGGCGGATTCAGCCATCACAATTGGCGTAATTTGGCTTCTGATAGACCAGATTTTCCTCGTGCCGAGCAAGAAAAAGGCTGAGGAAGAAGAAAAAAGTTTGGAGTAAAACTGGTTGTAAATCAGTGTGGAAATAGGTTTTTCCGTGTTTTGCCAGAAAAATTATTTTGCCAGTTTGTAAAATCTTCGTACTTTTGCATTCGATTTCGAGAGTGAAATTTACGATGGCGTCGTAGCTCAGTTGGTAGAGCGAAGGACTGAAAATCCTTGCGTCACTGGTTCAAATCCAGTCGATGCCACACCGAAAGGGAGACTCAAACGAGTCTCCTTTTTGTTTGTACAATATTTTATGTTGCACCGCGTTATTTTAATATGACACGGATACTTGTTGTTGACGACGAAGAAGACTTACGGGAGATACTGCGTTTCAACCTTGAGGCCGAGGGCTATGAGGTGGCGACGGCGGCTTCTGCCGAGGAGGCACAGGGACTGCTTGGCTCGCGCTTCGACCTTATTCTCTTGGACGTGATGATGGATAAGATGTCGGGATTCGAGATGGCACAGCGGATGCGTGGGATGGGGGACAATACACCGATTATCTTCCTCACGGCACGGGATGCGCATGACGACCAGTTGCAGGGCTTCGGCGTGGGGGCCGATGACTATATCACCAAGCCGTTCTCATTCGACACGGTGCTGGCAAGGGTGAAGGCGGTGCTGCGTCGGAGTAGTCAGAATATTCAGAGTAATCAGAGTACCTTGACCAAGCGCGAGCACCTGATACTGGAGCTTTTCCGGCAGCAGCCAGGACGGTTTTTTACCAGAGAGGAGATACTGGCGGCGGTGTGGCCGGACGATACGCTGGTGGGCGAAAGGAGTGTGGATGTGCATATTGCCCGCCTTCGCAAGAAACTTGGCACCGAGGGGCAACGGATTGTGAACAAAACAGGTTTTGGCTATGGATTGGTCTGATGCGATACTGTTGATATTGGTGGTCACCATCTTGGTGCTTTACATTCGCCTGATGCTGAAGAACAGGCGGCTGAAGCAGATGGCCGACGAGGCCAACCGACTGCGGCTCGAAGCCACGGAGGCCGAACGGCGCAATAGGCAGCTGAAACAGGAGATGACCTCCAATATCGCCCATGAACTGAAGACGCCCGTTTCATCCATACGAGGTTATCTGGAAATATTACTCAGTGATAAACCTGTTGACGACGAGCGGCGCCGCTATTTCCTCGACCGCTGCTTCCGTCAGACACTGCGGCTCTCGGACCTGATACAGGATGTCTCCATCATCAACAAGCTGGAGGAGAGCGCCGACCTCTTCCCGCGGACGGAGGTGGATGCCACCGAGGTGGCCAAAGAGGCCATTGGCGACCTCGCCGACAAGGCTGCGGCCGTCGGCATCGGTGTCAGTAACAACCTGCCGCCCATGCCGCTCAACGGCAACCATGAACTGCTCTACTGCATCTTCCGCAATCTGGTGGAGAACAGTATCGCCTACGCCGGCGAGGGTATCAACATAGTCCTCGAGACCTACAAGGAGAGCCCCGACCACTACTTTATTCATTATTATGACACGGGCAAAGGCGTGGCGGACGAGTACCTTTCGCGCCTCTTCGACCGCTTTGTGCGTATTGACGAAGGCCGCTCGCGCCAGAATGGAGGCACTGGCCTCGGCCTCAGTATTGTCAAGCACTCGGTCCTCTTCCACGGTGGCGAGATTTACGCCAAAAATAGAGCTGAAGGTGGACTGGAATATTTCTTCTCTTTGAAAAAACAATAACCCATGCATACTACACCTATTCAGATAAGATTCAACGACGTGGACCAGATGGGTCACGTCAACAATGCCGTCATCATGGAATACCTCGACCTGGGCAAAGATGCCTTTTTCTCGGGACACGGTTTATCGCCCACCAAGAGCGACTTCACCGTCATGGTGGTGCACTATGATGTCGACTTCAAGGCGCAGATCCATTACCACGACCGTATCCAGGTGGAGACCGAGATCGAGAAACTCGGCAACAAGAGCCTGACCATGATGCAGCGCGTTGTCAATATCGAAACCAACGTCGTCTGTGTCGAGTGTCGCACCGTCATGGCTGGCTACCGCCGCAGTACCACCAGCTCCGAAGTGATTCCCCCAGAGGTACGCGAGTGGCTCACCCGATAACAGTAAAAACCACAGCAATATGAGAAAATCATTTATCCTCGGCGCAATAGTGTGCTCCATCATAATATTGACAGCATGCCACAAGGACGACCCACAAGATATTCCTCAAGAGGAACAATTCTTAATGCAGGGAAAGTGGTTTAACCCGGATATGAATTGTTGGTTACAACAATATATAGATGGGGAAATTTGGCTTGAACTTGCATGGAAACAAGATAATTTCTACAAAACAATTGAGTTTATTGACAGCTGTCAGGTAGGAGGACAATGGTATGGATGCTTCGAGTGGAACGAAATGTGGTATGATCCCATTAATGTCAGTCTTGGCGAACCTTATACCTATTATTATCGAGTAAACGATAGTTCTACACGAATCACGCTATATTGTCCAGAGTGTAACAGTCAGATTCAAGATGTACCATTTCGGGTTATATCACCAAACGAAATGATGATTGATGGCGAATTATATATACGCATCACAGACAACCCTACTCCAATGGTAACGTTACCAAATAGAAACTGGCATTATGATTGGGATTCGAACGGGTTCTATTACACAGGAGCCGGAGCGTGGATGTATGATTACAACAATCCAGCATATGAAATGCGTGGTTCACAGTTGTACGTATATTGGGGAACCAACATGAATCAAGCGGTCAGACCTTGCGCCAATTATGAAACGCTGACAAAAGTGCCGAAAGGCACTTTTGACTGCACAAGTAGAGGACCCATTATGTTTGAATTGAGGCAAATTGACTACAATGGGACACAAGTAGCGGCATTTGTTCAAAATAGTGGCGGTTCATGGTTTAATAGAGTTTGTGAATACGCCTTTGCTGGATGCAAAGAATTGAACACACTTAAACTTGACGACCAAATTATAGAGGATTATGCTTTTTATGGCTGTTCACTGAAGGATATTTTTCTTATGTCTATTCCAGATTCTGTTGCAGAAACAGCATTTGACGAATGGCAATATGAGCACACTGTTTTGCATACAAAAAGTGTAGTACATTCAAGTCCTTGGAATAAATTCAAGCACTCATACACGGATATTCCCGTTTCAGCCAACCTATTTTGAAAACGGCTAAAACGGGTTGCGAAAGTGCCAATTGATTTTGAAAATGACTGTCGCAGGTTGCGACAGCCATTTTTAATTCGAAAACATGGTTTCGCAAGTTGCGACAGGCATTTTAAAAATAAAAACAAGGTTTCGCAGCTTGCGACAGTCTGTTTTGAAATCAAAACATGGTTCTGCAATGGCGCAAAGGGCTGTTTGAAAAAATAAACGCCCCGTTGCACATGTGCGACGGGACGCTTAAAATTGTGTTGGTGTTTTAGCGACGCATGGCGTCGAGCTCGGCCTTTAGGTACTGGCCTGTGAAGTTGTCTTTCTGCTTGGCTAAGTCTTCGGGGGTGCCACAGAAGGTGATGTTGCCGCCGGCGCGACCGCCGTCGGGACCGAGGTCGATGACCCAGTCGGCCACCTTGATGACGTCCATGTTGTGCTCAATGACGAGGACGCTGTTGCCTTTGTCCACCAGCTTCTGCAGCACGCCGAGGAGGATGCGGATGTCCTCGAAATGGAGGCCTGTGGTGGGCTCATCCAAGATATATAGGGTCTTGCCGGTATCGGTGCGGCTGAGCTCGGTGGCGAGCTTGACGCGCTGCGCTTCGCCGCCGCTGAGGGTGGTGCTCTGCTGACCGAGGGTGATGTAGCCGAGGCCCACATCCTGCAGGGCCAGCAGCTTGCGCCGCAGCTTGGGGTGCGCGTCGAAGAACTCGACGGCCTCATTGACGGTCATGTCGAGTACGTCGGCGATGGATTTTCCTTTATATCTTATTTCTAAAGTCTCGCGGTTGTAGCGCTTGCCGCCGCAGACCTCGCATTGCACGTAGACATCGGGCAGGAAGTTCATCTCGATGGTGCGCAGGCCGGCGCCTTTGCAGTGCTCGCAGCGGCCGCCACTGACGTTGAAGCTGAAACGACCGGGTTTGTAGCCGCGGATGCGTGCCGACGGCAGCTCGGCGAAGAGGCGTCGGATGTCGTCGAAGAAGCCCGCGTAGGTGGCGGGGTTGGAGCGTGGCGTGCGGCCGATGGGACTCTGGTCAATCTGGATGACTTTGTCGATATACTTGATGCCTTCGATGCTCTGATAAGGCAGGGGGGCGCGGAGCGAGTGGTAGAAATGCTGGCTGAGGATGGGCTGGAGGGTGTCGTTGATGAGGGTCGACTTGCCGGAGCCCGAGACGCCCGTCACGCAGACGAACATACCCAACGGCAGGTCGAGGTCGACACCCTTGAGGTTGTTGCCGGTGGCACCTTTTAATAATATGTGTTCGCGACCTTCGATGGGGCGGCGGTGCGGCAGGGCGATGTCGCGGCGGCGGGCGAGGTAGTCCAGCGTCAGGCTGACGCCTGATGCACGGTGGCTCTCGTCGGGTTTACCGGCGAAGAGTATTTTGCCGCCGTGGATGCCTGCGCCGGGGCCGATGTCGACGAGGTAGTCGGCGGCGAGCATCATGTCGCGGTCGTGTTCGACGACGATGATGCTGTTGCCAAGGTCGCGCAGCTGCTTGAGGCTTTCAATGAGGCGCTGGTTGTCGCGCTGGTGGAGACCGATGCTGGGCTCATCGAGGATGTAAAGGACGTTGGTGAGCTGCGAGCCTATCTGCGTGGCCAGGCGGATGCGCTGTGCTTCGCCACCGCTGAGGCTCTTGGCGCTGCGGTTCATCGAGAGATAACCCACGCCCACGTTGTTAAGGAACGACAGGCGTTTCAGTATTTCGTTGAGCACTTCGTGCGCCACCTTCTGGTCGCGCTCGTCGAGCTGTGGCTCCAAGTTTCCAAGCCAGGCCTGCAACTCCAGCAGGTCCATGTCGGCCAATTGACCGATGTTTTTATCGAGGATACGGAAAGCCAGCGATTCGGCTTTCAGGCGGTGCCCATGACATTCGGGACACGGTACGGTGTTCATAAACGAGGCCGCCCACTTCTGCAGACTGGCGGGACTCTCGTCGCCGGCCAGTTCGGTGATATAGTTCACGATGCCTTGGAACTCGCTGAGGTAGCCTGGGTCTTCGGGGTCCTCAATTCCGGCGAAATGGTTGCTGCCGTAGAGGATGGCGTTGACGGCCTCCTCGCTGAGGTTCTCGAAGGGATCGTCGAGTGTGAAGTCGTAATGCTTGCCCATGAGCTCCAGCTTGCGGTAGACGTAGTTGGTGGGCGAATATTTCCCCAGCACCTCGATGGCACCGTCCTTGATGCTCTTCTTCGGGTTGGGGATGAGCTTCTGCATGTCGATCTGTGCCACCTCGCCAAGGCCGTTGCAATGGGGACAGGCGCCGTAGGGCGAGTTGAACGAGAAGGTGTTGGGCTCCGGTTCGGGGTAGGAGAGACCGCTGTCGGGGTCCATCAGCATGCGGCTGAAATAGCGGATGCTGCCGTCCTCGTTGTTCAATATCATCAGGATGCCCTTGCCCTGGCGGAAAGCCGTCTGGACAGCCTCGCGGAGGCGTGTGGCATTTCTGTCTGCACGTAGGCGGTCGACCACCAGTTCAATGTCGTGCACCTTGTAGCGGTCCACCTGCATCTTGTAGGTAATTTCCTTCACCTCGCCATCGACACGGACTTTAAGGAAGCCTTTCTTCGCCACCTGCTCGAAGAGCTCGCGGTAGTGACCCTTGCGCCCTTTCACCAGCGGGGCGAGAATCATGATGTCGCGGCTGCCGTATTCCGAGGTGATGATTTCCAGAATCTTCTCCTCGCTGTACTTCACCATGGGCTTGCCACTGACGGTGCTGTAGGCTTTGCCGATGCGGGCGTAGAGCAGACGCAGCAGGTCGTAGGTGTCGGTCAGCGTACCCACCGTCGAGCGCGGGTTGTTGTTGGTGCTCTTTTGCTCGATGGAGATGACGGGCGAGAGACCCTCGATGAGGTCCACATCGGGGCGCTCCATGTTGCCGATGAAGTGGCGGGCGTAGGCCGAGAAAGTCTCCATGTAGCGGCGCTGCCCTTCGGCATGGATGGTGTCGAAAGCCAGCGACGATTTGCCGCTGCCGCTGAGTCCGGTGAACACCACCAGCTTCCCACGCGGAATCTCCAAGTCCACGTTTTGCAGGTTGTGTTCCCGCGCGCCTAATATCTTAATCTTCTCGTCGTCCATCAGATGCTTTCAATTACTGTTGTGTCGTGTTTGCCGCGGGTGATGGTGCTGTATTCGGTGCCTTTCTTGGTGGGGATGCGGACGGTGTAGGTTTTGTCGGATTTGTTTTTCAGCTTGTCGGTCTGTAGCCAGGGGTTCATGGTGCGGAGCATCTTGTAGGTGGTGCCGTTGTCGAGGGCGAACTGCACCAGGTCGACATTCTGTCCGCTGAGGGTCGTTTCCTCGTAGGGCAGCTCGGGGTAGGTGTCGCAGCGGCGCACGGTGTAGCCGTAGTCCTGCGGATGCTGCATGATGAGTTTAAGGGCGAGGATGCGGAAGACGTAGCGCTGGGTTTCGCGGTTGAGCAGCAGCTCGTAGTAAGACTTCTGCTGCTGGTTGGCGAGCCGTTTTTCGAGACCGTTCTCGCCGCAGTTGTAGGCTGCGGCTGCGTTTGTCCAGCTGCCGAGGCGAACCTTGAGGGCTTTGAGGTAGCGGCAGGCGGCACGCGTCGAAGCTTCGAGGTTGTTGCGCATGTCGATCTCGTCGTTGATCTCGAGTCCGTACTTGATGCCTGTGGCTTTCATGAACTGCCAGTAGCCGCCGGCGCCAGCCGAGGAGGTGACGTTCTGCAGGCCGCTCTCGATGACGCAGAGATATTTCATGTCCTGAGGCACGCCCTCTTCCTTGAGGATGCGCTCGATGGTGGGAAAGACGCGGGAGGCACGCTTGATGTTGAAGAGCGTGCTGCTCTGGTAGTACATGTTGGAGACCAGCTCGCGGTCGAGGCTCTCGCGCACGTACCATAGATTGAGAGGCACACGTTCGCCGCAGAAGTAGAGCGTGTCGGGTATGGAGGGCGCGTAGACGCGGTAGTCGGCGCGGATGGCGCGGGCGTGGAGCGCTTCGGATTCGTTCTTGTCTTTGTGTGTGGCAAAAATAAAGGCCTCACCGGCGATAGCCACGGAGGCCAGTATGATGGCGATGATGGATAGTTTCTTCATTGATGGTTTTTGAGTCGTTAAGGACCTTAAGGGCTAAAAGGGCTTTAAGGACCTTAAGGAGTTATTGTTTCAACAATAAGCCGGGCCACCTCCTTTTTGCTGAGCAGGGGGCTTTCTTTGCGGTTGCCGTTGCGGCTGATGATGGTCACCTTGTTGGTGTCGACACCGAAGCCGGCACCTGCGTCGCGCAGCGAGTTGAGGACGATGTAGTCGAGGTTCTTCTTCTCCAGCTTGTGCTGGGCGTTGGCCTCCTCGTTGTCGGTCTCGAGGGCGAAGCCCACGAGCGTCTGCCTGTCGGTCTTCATGGTGCCGAGGGTGGCGAGGATGTCGGGGTTCTGCACCAGGTCGAGGTGCATGCCCTCGCTGCCGTTTTTCTTGAGCTTGTGGTCGGCGCATTCCGATGGACGGTAGTCGGCCACGGCGGCGGAGAGGATGGCGCCGTTGCAGTGGGGGAACACCTCGGTGGCGGCGGCGTACATCTCGCGCGCGCTTTCGATGCGGGTGACCTTTACGCGTGGGTGGTCAATCTTCAGCGAAGTCGGTCCTGCCACCAGCTCCACTTCGGCTCCGGCATCGGCGAGGGCCTGTGCGAGGGCGAAGCCCATCTTGCCGCTGCTGTAGTTGCCAATGAAACGGACGCTGTCGATGCGTTCGTAGGTGGGACCGGCGGTCACCAGCCATTTGCCCAATTCGGAATTCGGAGTTCGGGATTCGGAATTGCAAACTGCTGCGGCGATGGCATCGGGCTCGGACATGCGGCCCACGCCGTTGACGCCGCAGGCCAGCTCGCCCTCTTCGGGGCCTACCATGCGGATGTCCCAAGCTTTGAGGGTCTCGATGTTGCGCTGCACGGCGGGGTGCGCCCACATCTCGCAGTTCATGGCGGGTGCCATGATGACGGGTTTGCCGGAGAAGGCCAGCAGGAGCGTCGAGAGGGCGTCGTCGGCGATGCCGTTGGCTACTTTGCCTATGATGTTGGCTGTGGCGGGAGCCACGATGAGCATCTCGCCCCAGTCCTTGAGGGAGATGTGCTCGGTGCGTCCCGAGGCGAAGAGGTCGGAATACAGGGGTGCGCCGGAGACGGTCTCGAGTGTCACGCGGGTGACGAACTGCAGCGCATGCTCCGTGGCGGCACAGCGCACCTCGTGCCCCTGCTTCTTGAGCAGGCGCACCAGTTCGGGCGCTTTGTAGGCCGCGATGCCTCCTGTGATGCCGACGATGATTCGCATGGGGGGATTAGACCATGAGGTTGTTGAACTCCTCGGCGATTTCCTCGTCGATGGCTTCCGACTGTTTGGTTTCGGCGCTCACCTTGTTGGGGTTGCGGTAGAAGATTTTGCCTTCGAGGTATTCTTCGGTGGCCTCGAGGGTGGGTTTGGGCTGCATCTCGTAGCGGCGCACGATTTCGATTTGCTCGCGGTTCTCGAACATCTCGTCGGCGGTGTCGTTATTGGACTTGAAGTCGTCGATGCGGTTGTGGAGTTCGCGTTTTTCCTCGGCGGCAATCTGGTTGGCGCGTTTGGTGAGCATGGCGACGGTTTCGTAGATGTTCTCGGTGCCGCGGTTGAAATCGGCGGTGTTGCGCGTGATGGTGGTGTTGATCACCTTCTTCTTCTTTTCTTCCATTGTTGTATGATGTGTTTTTTTATTTTGATTCGTTGTGACGGGCCATGGCGGCACGGGTCTTGGTGTAGATGTCCTGTGCCTTGGCGAGGTACTTGGAGTCGCTGAAGCTGCTGCTGAACTTGTCGAAGTCGTTGATGACCTGCTGCAGGCGTTCGTACATCTTGTCCTCACGGCTGTTGATGGCGTATTTGTAGCTCGACTCGAGCATGTAGAACATGGCGTCCTCGCGCATGGATGCCTCGGGGTAGAGGCTGAGGAAGTTCTTGAATGACTCGTAGGCGGCGTGGTATTCTTCGATGAAGTAGTAGCCGTAGGCTATTTCGTAGTCTTTCTTGGTGAGTTTCTCGCGGAGCTCGTCGAGGCACTGGTTGACCTCAGGGATGCGTGTGCTGCGCGGGAAGCGTTCGGCGAACATCTCGAATTCCTCGATGGCGTCCTTGGTGTATTTCTGGTCGAGGAAATAGTCGGGGGAGTCTTTGTATTTGCAGAAGGCGGAGAGGAAGAGGGCCTCCTCGACTTTCTCGCTGTAGGGGAACTGCTTGGAGAAGCGCTTGAACTGGTAGCCGGCGGTGAAGTAGTCTTTCTCCTTGAAGAGCGCCTGGGCGTAGTACCAGGAGATGTTCTCGGCGTTCTCCTTGCCACGGTAGTACATGGTGAGGTTTTCGAAGAGCTGGATGGCGCGGGAGTAGCTGCCTTCGTTGTAATATTTCATCGCCGCGGTGTACTTCGCGTCGAAATCGTTGCTGTTGAGCAGATGGTTGTAGCCGTTGCAACTTGCTAGTAACAAGCATGCTGCAAAGATTGTGAGTGTGTTCTTTGCCATTTTCATAGGGGGCAAAGATACGAAAAAAAATTAAATTGAAAGAATTTATATTTATTTAGGGGGATCTGGGAGGGGGGAAGTGGGGGTGGTTGAAGGGCTAAAGGGACTGGAGGGAGTGAAAGGGCTGAAGGGGCTTGTGGGGTTAATGGGGTTAATGGGTTGAATGGGCGGTGTAATCGGCTCTAAATATGCACTTTCTGAGGTGCGGCCCATGGGGTCTTCGATTAGGGCCCAGAGATGGGCGTCGCGGAAGGCGTCGCGGAAGGCGTCCGGGAGGAGGGTGCTGAGGCGGCGCGTACGGCGCTCGGCGGTGGCTACGCACTGGGTCAGGCCTTGTTCTTCATTGTAGGCGTAGATCTTGATTGTGTCTTCGTTTTTGGCGCCGTGGTGGTGGAGGTTCTTGTCCCAACGCAGGGTCAGGACGCCGTCCTCGACGGTAATCTCGGTGAAGGTGACCATGGGGACGGGACCTACTGACAGCTTCATGTCTTTCAGTGAGATAGCTCCTTCCCTCGTCCAATTGAGGTGGACGAAGGCGTTGCCTGCGGTCATGGCGTGCTGCGGGGCATAGTGGCGCATGCCGACCTTGAGGGCCGGGAGGAGCTTCGACGCCAAGGAGACCATGTCGCCGAACTGGCGGCGGTGGGCCTGCTGGGCCTCGGTGCGGGGGTTGGCGACGAAGCGCGGCTTGGCGCGCATAAACCACTGGTTGTTA
>ONGA01000017.1 GCA_900317285.1 uncultured Bacteroidales bacterium
GGCGGCCGTAACTATAACGGTCCTAAGGTAGCGAAATTCCTTGTCGGGTAAGTTCCGACCTGCACGAATGGTGTAACGATCTGGGTACTGTCTCAGCCACGAGCTCGGTGAAATTGTAGTAGCGGTGAAGATGCCGCTTACCCGCAACGGGACGGAAAGACCCCGTGAACCTTCACTATAGCTTTACATTGATTCTGGGCAAGCGATGTGTAGGATAGGTGGGAGACTGCGAAGCGGGTCCGCCAGGATTCGTGGAGTCAACGTTGAAATACCACCCTTTGCTTGTCTAGGCTCTAACTCCGCGGTGCGGAGGACAGTGTATGGTGGGTAGTTTGACTGGGGTGGTCGCCTCCAAAAGAGTAACGGAGGCTTTCAAAGGTTCCCTCAGCACGCTTGGTAACCGTGCGCAGAGTGCAAAGGCAGAAGGGAGCTTGACTGTGAGGCTGACAAGCCGAGCAGGTGGGAAACCAGGACTTAGTGATCCGGCGGTTCCGCATGGAAGGGCCGTCGCTCAAAGGATAAAAGGTACTCCGGGGATAACAGGCTGATCACCCCCAAGAGCTCACATCGACGGGGTGGTTTGGCACCTCGATGTCGGCCCGTCACATCCTGGGGCTGGAGAAGGTCCCAAGGGTTCGGCTGTTCGCCGATTAAAGTGGCACGCGAGCTGGGTTCAGAACGTCGCGAGACAGTTCGGTCCCTATCTGTTGTGGGCGTTTGAAGTTTGAGGGGCTCTGACTCTAGTACGAGAGGACCGAGTTGGACAGACCTCTAGTGTACCGGTTGTAACGCCAGTGGCACCGCCGGGTAGCTATGTCTGGAACGGATAAGCGCTGAAAGCATCTAAGTGCGAAGCCGGCCCCAAGATGAGACTTCGTTACAGGGTGGTCGAAGACTACGACCTTGATAGGCCGCAGGTGTAAAGGCAGCGATGTCAAAGCCGAGCGGTACTAATTACCCGAAGACTTTCCGTTATGGTTTTCCCTTATATGTTTTGTTCCAGTGTGCCAAAACCATTATTTTTGGTGGCTATGGAGTGAGTGTTCACCTCTTCCCATTCCGAACAGAGAAGTTAAGCCTCACATCGCCGATGATACTGCACTTGTTTGTGGAAAAGTAGGTCGCCGCCAATTTTTTATAACGATAGAAATGATAGATACGATAGAGCCGATAGATGTGATAGATAGAATGCTATCGCTTCTATTCCCTCTATCCAATCTATAAAAACTCCGAGTTTGTTGGCGTTTGATGCTGAAAATATAAATAAAAAGGGAGGGCATTCTTTAATGAATGCCCTCCCTTTCTGTTTTAGTTCAGCGGTATCAGCGTGCTGACTACCACGTTGTTGTTGGCTTCGGTCTGGCTTTCGACGCGCGACACACCGCGGTCGGTGCCGGTGACGGGTGTCACGATGGTTACAGTCGAGCCGTTGGCTAGGATGACACTCTCGATGAAGGCTTTGAGTCCACCGTCGTAGCCGCATCCTTTATGAAAGTTGAAGGGTGGCACCTGCGAGCGGTTGCAAGTAACATCTTCAGTCTCCAGTGTTGCAAGGTTGTAGATGGTGAAACTTTGCAGTCCGTTGCCGCTGAGGTGCTCTTCATAGTAATGACCTTCTGCGTCGTATAGGCTGTATTGCGGCCAGCCTGCGGGCAGCGAGTTGGAGGTCAGCTGGTAGGTGTTGGCGTTGAAGGTATAGAGTGTTGTTCCGCTGTACCAGGAGTAGGTATCTTCGTCGCTGACGTAGGTTGTGGTCGAGGAGGTCTCATATTCGTCGCCAGAGAAATAGCCAGCTGCTACCCCGACCGCAGTGACCTGCGAACCGTTGATATCAATACGGTAGATGCTGTCATATTGTGGACCGTCCCAAGGATTGACGTGGACAGACACGAAGAATTTTCCGCCGATGCAGCGCATCTCGGGCCAATAGGTGTTCCCTTCCATTGCTCTGGGAATGCCTTGTATGGCAGGCAGTGTGCCGTCGGAGGCCATGATGGAGGCCACGTGGGGAATGTTGCTGCCATAACTGATGCAGGTGCCGAGATGTCCAGCATTGTCAGTGACGGCGTAGGCAAAGTTGGTGGCGTATTCTTCGGTGCCGGGCAATACACTTATCATGCTGAGCGTGCTGCCGTTGTCGTGCAGTCGGGAGAGGCCGCCGTTCCACGTGCCTATGGCCAGGAAGATGTCGCCATTATGTTGGTTGATGAGACCCAGTTTCCGGAGACGGTCGCCCGTGATGTCACCATCAAGGGGAGTGCCGCCAAATCCACCCATTCCCACAAGACCGGCGTTCCCGAATCCTGGCACGTTGACTATACAGTAGGGGAACGCACCGATAACTTCGCCCAGGTCGAATATCTTGCCGTCGCTCTTGCGGATAAGGAAATTCTCGGTGTGTTCTTCACTGTGTCTCACCATGCCACGTATGCGGTCCTGCATGCTTTCGCTGAATCCGGAGTAGTCGTTGCATACATAGCGGCAACCCACCAGCCAGATGTAATTGTCGCCCACTGGCACCATCTGGTTAATGCTGATGCCGATGTTGCGCGAAATCTCGGTTTCGAGACCATCGTCGTCGCACTGGTAGTTGTACGCCACCAGCTGCATGTTGCCGCTTTCGTCGATGCTGTAAAGCATCTGCTGTACATCTTCGCCTTTGGCATTATTACCTGAGCCGAGGGCCAAGTATTTCACGCCGTGGAGGTTCACTCCCGCGATGTTGAAGGCTGCGTCTTTGTCGTCTTTGCTGCAAGCTACGACCAGCAGAAGAATTGCCGACACGCAAAGAAATCTCAATATCTTTTTCATGGTTATTTTGTTTTTATGCGTTGGAAATGAATGTGATATGTCTTGTCTGGTAGGTTGGCTGATAGTGCAAATATACATATTATTATTCTACTTTTGAAAAAAAACGTATTTTTGCAGTCTAAAACGAATCTCATGTACGATGTGAAAATTACGGCCATCCGCAAGGCGGACTACAAGGACCTGCAAGGGCTCTACGAAAACCCGATAGAGCACACCTGCGACGTGCTCGAGGGGCAGGAATGGGTGTCGCGCGGGGGAGAAATGCCTGAGGGAATGTGCGAGAGTGCCTGGGGAAGCATGCGTGAATTCGTTGAGGCATTGGCTCGCGGCGAGGGTGACTTTTATGACGGCTGGATGCGAAATCCTTACAGTGCGATGATCAGCTGCAACGACGGCTTCCGTCCCGTGAGTTTCCTTCTTGAAAGAGTTTGAGAGTTGACACAATAAAAGTGGCTTTTTATAGTTAGAAAAATCAATCATAAAACATTAACACTATGGCAAAAATTACCAATTTGATTTCGAAAAACACGTATGATTGGAAGTTCAATCTTATCGGTGGCATCACCCGTGTGAGCATTGAGACCGGCGACGACATTGCCCATCTCGACGAGCTTGACCAAAAGCTTTGGACGGTGCTGAGCTGCCCCGTGAAAGGGTTGGAGTTCGACGAAAAGACCCTTGCGCTGATGGACAGCGACAAGGACGGCAAGATTCGCGTCAACGAGGTGGTCGCCGCCGCGCAGTGGCTTCGCAATGTGCTGACGGACATGGACTACTTGACCGAGGGCAAGGACAGCATCAAGTTCTCCCAGATTAAGTCCGACACAGAGGAGGGTAAGCAGGTGATAGAGTCTGCACGCTTGATTCTCAGTCGTCTGGGTTATGAAAAGGAGGGTATCTCGCTGGCCGATGTCAACGACTATCTTGCCATCTATGAGGAAAAATGTAAAGAAGACTATACCGCTCACGACGAACCCTTTACGCCGCCTTATGGCGAGAAGAGCGACGATGCCGAGACCGCCGTTAACGCTATCCGTGCCAAGGTGGCCGACTTCTTTATGCGCTGCAAGCTTGTCCAGTTCGATGGCGATGCGGCTCCCGTGCTCGACGTGCAGGTGGACAAAATCGCCACCATCAGCGGTAACGACCTAGGCAACAGCATGGATGAGATAGCTAGCTATCCTTTGGCACGTCCATGCAAAGAAGCTTTGCTACCCCTCACGGGTGGTATCAATCCCGCCTGGCAGGCGGCTTTCGCCACGCTCAAGGAACTTGTGCTCGATGTCGATTTCCCCGGTCGTGAGAGCATCTCTGAGACCGAATGGAACGGCATTCTCGCCAAGGTCGACGCCTATACGGCATGGAAAAACGCTGGCGAAACGGCAATGACCGAGGCCGTGGCCGAGCAGGTGAAAACCCACGCTGCAGCCATTGAACCTGTCGAGAAATTGCTGCGTCTCTGCCGCGATTACTTCCGCCTGCTGCACAATTTCGTCGTCTTTAAGGATTTCTATCGTCGCGACGACAATATTCAGGCGGTCTTCCAGGCTGGCAAACTCTATATCGACCAGCGCTGCTGCGAGCTCTGTATCAAGGTCGAGGACTTGCCCAAGACCATCGCTTCGGCCGGCAAGAGCGGCATGTACCTGCTTCTCTGCCATTGCGTCAGCAAGGTGAAAGGCAAGGAGATGGATATCGCCGCCGCCCTCACCGATGGCGACGTGAAAGACCTCCACGAGGGCAAGAACGCCATCTTTTACGACCGCACCGGACAGGACTGGGATGTTACCGTCACCAAGATTATCGACAACCCCATCTCCATTCGTCAGGCCTTCTGGAGTCCCTACCGCAAGTTCGGCAACTGGGTGACCGACAAGATTGCCAAGAACGCCGCTGAAAAGGAAAGCAAGCAGTTCGACGAGATGACCACCAAGGCCGATGCCGGCACCGCCGAGTTCCAAAGCAAGGTGGCGGCAGCCAAGGAGGGCGAGACTGTCGTTGCGGCCGACAAGAAGGCAGACGACAAGAAGGCACCCACGCCGTTCGACATCGCCAAATTTGCAGGTATCTTTGCAGCCATCGGCTTGGCTTTAGGCTATATCGGCAGTTTCTTCGTCGACCTCGGCGGCTTTGTGGCAGGCAAATGGTACAATATCCTCCTGCTCATCGGCTTCATCGTCATCGTCATCAGCGGTCCTTCCATGTTGCTGGCATGGCTCAAGCTCCGCAAGCGCGACCTGGGTCCCGTGCTCAACGCCAACGGCTGGGCCATCAACGCCAACGTCAAGGTCAACACCACCTTCGGTGCCACCCTCACTTCCATGGCGAAGTATCCCACGCTGGTTATGACCGACCCCTTCGCCGACAAGAAAATGGCCTGGTGGAAAAAAACTCTCATCTGGATCGTCATCCTGGCCGCGCTCTTCGTTGTCGGCTTCCGTCTGACGCAGCACCGCTGGGTGTGGCAACCCAAGCCCGTCGAAGTCGCCGCCACCGAGGTTTGCGACAGTACCACAGTTAAGGTCGAGGTCCCAGTTGAGGCTCCCGCCGAAGAACCCGTCGCGGAAGAAACACCCGCCGAGTGAAACGGCTGCTGACAATACTATTGCTGATGATTCCATTGGCATCGCAATCGCAGGAAGGGTTCTCCACGTTGCCTCCCCAAGGGCTCACCGCCGCATGGTGGAACGTGGAGAACCTCTTCGACACCCGCGACGACCCCAATACCAACGACGACGAGTTTACCCCCACGGGCGACCGCCACTGGACGCGCCGCCGCCTCGAAGCCAAGCTGCAGGGTATCTATAAGACGCTGGTGATGATGGACTTGCCCGATGTGGTGGGGTTGGCGGAGGTGGAAAACAACTACGTCCTCCGTGAGCTCTGTCAGGGTACGCCCCTCTCGCAGGTGCCCTACCGCTATGTGCATTACGACTCGCCCGACCGTCGCGGCATCGACTGCGCTTTCCTCTATCGCACCGACCGCTTCACCGTCACCGACAGCCGCAAGGTCAATGTCAGCGACAGCGCTGAAGGGTTCTTTACCCGCGATATTCTTGTCATCGAGGGCGTTACCAGTAATGGCGACAGTGTCTGTCTACTGCTCAACCACTGGCCGTCGAAACGTGGTGGCGAGGAAGCCGACATGCAGCGTAGCCGCATCGCCGACACTTTGCGTCACCACATGATTGCCCTGCACGCCAAGCATACCGGCGCCGCCGTTATCGCCATGGGCGACTTGAACAGCACCGCCGACGAGGCCGCCATCTTCAATGGCATCGGTTTCGGTGCCGACAGCGTCAGTCCCGACGGCATCCGCAACCTCACCAAGCGCCTGCCGCTCGACTGGGGAAGCCACAAGTATCAGGGCGAGTGGCGCTACATCGACCATGTTTTTCTCCTGGCCGATAGTACATGGAAAGTATTGAAGCTGAAACTTCTGAAGTTTGACCACCTCCTCGTCGACGAGGCTCCGCGTCCTGGTCAGCGCCCCAAGCGCACCTACCTCGGTCCGCGCTACGAGGGCGGCCTCTCCGACCACCTGCCGCTGCTTCTGAAACTCGCCCGCGCAAAATAATTTTTGCCCATTGCCGAAGTTTGTGTATTTTTGCACCTCGTACCGAAAAGAAGATAAATATTATATATATGTATAGGACAAATACTTGCGGCGAGCTTCGCCTCGCCAATGTGGGACAGACAGTGACCCTCGCCGGCTGGGTGCAGCGCTCGCGCGACCTCGGCGGCATGACCTTTATCGACCTGCGCGACCGCTACGGCATCACGCAGCTGGCATTCAACATGGAAACCAACGCGCCGCTCTGCGAGCAGGCCCGTAAGCTGGGACGTGAATACGTCATCCAGGTGACCGGCAAGGTCATCGAGCGCAGCTCGAAGAATACAAAAATCCCCACCGGAGAGATTGAGATTGAGGTTATTGAGTTGACCATCCTCAATGAGGCGAAGGTGCCCCCCTTCACCATCGAGGACCAGAGCGACGGCGGCGACGACCTCCGCATGCGCTACCGCTACCTCGACATCCGCCGCAACCCCGTCAAGAACAACCTCGTGATGCGTCACCGCATGGCTATGCTCGTGCGCAACTACCTCTCCGACCGCGACTTCTTGGAGATTGAGACCCCCATGCTCATCAAGTCCACCCCCGAGGGTGCACGCGACTTTGTCGTCCCCTCCCGCATGAACCCCGGCGAGTTCTACGCCCTGCCGCAGAGCCCCCAGCAGTACAAGCAGCTGCTCATGGTGGCTGGCATGGACCGCTACTTCCAGATTGTGCGCTGCTTCCGCGATGAGGACCTCCGCGCCGACCGCCAGCCCGAGTTCACGCAGATCGACTGCGAGATGAGCTTCGTGCACCAGGAGGATGTCCTCAACATGTTCGAGGGTCTCGCCAAGCACCTCTTCAAGGAGATGAAAGGCATCGAGTTCGACAAATTCCCCCGCATGACCTGGCACGACGCCATGCGCCTCTACGGCTCCGACAAACCCGATATCCGTTTCGGCATGGAGTTCAAGGAGGTGACCGACGTGGTCAAAGGTCACGGATTCGGTCTCTTCGACGGCAGCGAGCTGGTTGTCGGCATTGTGGCCCCCGGCTGCGCCGAATACACCCGCAAGCAGCTCGACGCGCTGACCGACTTCGTCAAGCGTCCGCAGGTGGGTGCCGGTGGCATGGTGTATATCAAGTACAACGCCGACGGCAGCTTCAAGTCCTCCGTCGACAAGTTCTACGACGCCGACGCCCTCAAGGCCATCGCCGACAAGATGGGCGCCAAGCCCGGCGACCTCATGCTGCTTCTCTGCGGCCCTGCCATGAAGACCCGCACCCAGCTCTGCGCCCTGCGCCTCGAGATGGGCCAGCAGCTCGGCCTCCGTGACCCGCAGAAGTTCGCTCCCCTCTGGGTCATCGACTTCCCCCTGCTTGAGTGGGACGACGAGACGCAGCGCTACTACGCTATGCACCATCCTTTTACGGCTCCCAAGCCCGAGGACGAGGCACTGCTCGACGACCCCAGCCGCTGGGGCGACATTCGCGCCAACGCCTACGACATCGTCATGAACGGCTGCGAGGTGGGCGGCGGCAGCATCCGTATCCACGACCGCACCCTGCAGAACAAGATGTTCCACACCCTCGGCTTCACCGACGAGAGCGCCGCCGCACAGTTCGGCTTCCTGATGGATGCCTTCACCTATGGCGCACCGCCTCACGCCGGTCTCGCCTTCGGCTTCGACCGTCTCTGCTCCATCTTCGCCGGTGCCGACTCCATCCGCGACTTCATCGCCTTCCCCAAGAACAACTCTGGCCGCGACGTCATGAGCCAGTCCCCCTCGCCCATCAGCCAGGAACAGCTCGAAGAACTCTGCATCGAAGTAAAATCCAAATAATCTAGAATATCTATAGCTTCTATCGTATCTATCATATCTATCGTATCTAGGCAAAAAAAATGACAAAAGCCTTAATAAATTCCATGCGTCTCCGCACATTGCCCCTGTCGCTGGCAGGCGTGGTGTGCGGGGCTCTTTTGGCGTGGCCGCATGCTGAAGCATGTATGCCAGTTTGGACGCTGGTGACGCTCCTCCTTACCACTGTTTCGCTGCAGGTGCTCACCAATCTCAGCAACGAGTTGGGCGACCACCTCAGCGGTGTCGACGGCGAGGGTAGGGAAGGCCCCAACTACAGCATGGCCGACGGTGGTCTCACCGTGAAGCAGATGTGGCGCGCCATCAACGCGATGGTGGTGGTCTGCTGCGTGAGTGGTCTGTTGATGGTGTGGATGAGCGGTAGTCCGTGGTGGTTGCTGTTGTTGGGCGCCGCCGCCATCTGGGCCGCCACCCACTATACCCTCGGCAAGAACCCCTACGGTTACCGTGGTCTCGGCGACCTCTTCGTCTTTATCTTCTTCGGCTTGGTGAGTGTGCTGGGTAGCTATTTCGTTATCGCCCACACCCTTCCGTTCAAGATATGGCTCTGGGCACCTGCTGTGGGCGTCGGCCTGCTGAGTGTGGCGGTGCTAAATGTGAACAATATCCGCGATATGGAGAGCGATGAGGGTATCCGCATGACCATCCCGTTGCGCATCGGTGCGATTCCCGCCAAGATATACCAGACACTACTTGTAGTTTTAGGCGTGGCGTGCTTCATGTGGAACGAGGAGCACCTGGCATTCTGTGCAATCACCATTCCCTTCTTTGTGTGGCATATCATCGGTGTGTGGTGCCGCAGGGGTAAACGGCTCGACCCGATGTTGCCACTGCTGGTCATCAGTACCTTTGTGCTGGCACTGATTTACGGTGAAGTGTACCAGATAGAAGCCACCTGCCCTTATCCCATCTGGTAGCCTATGGCCTACGACTTCGACACGATAGCGCGCGACTACGACCGCATGAACCGCCTGATGACCCTCGGCCTCGACCGATGGTGGCGCCAGCGTGCGGTGAAGGGTTTGCATGGCCATGTGCTGGATGTAGCCTGCGGCACGGGCGATATGTGTGTGGAATTGATGAAATGTAGCTGCACCGTGACCGGTGTGGATATCAGCGAAGAAATGCTTGCCATTGCCAAGCAGAAAGCACCCCATGCAACATATAAGCTTGCTGACGCCGAGCATCTGCCATTCGCTGACGAGACCTTCGACGCCGTCACCTGCGCCTTCGGCGTCCGCAACTTCGTCCATCTGGAACAGGGCCTCAACGAGATGCTGCGTGTGCTGAAGCCTGGGGGACAGTTGGCTATCCTTGAACTTGCCACCCCCGACAACCCCCTCGTCAAGCCCTTCTACAACCTCTACACACGCCGCATCATCCCCTGGCTCGGAAGCCGCATCGCCGGCAACCGCGAGGCATACACCTACCTCCCTGCCAGCATCGAGCGTTTCCCCAAAGGCGACGCCTTCCTGGAAAAAATCCGCAATTCCCAGTTCCCAATTCTTAATTGCCGCCAGCGCAAGCTGACCTTCGGCGTCTGCCGCCTCTACACCGCCTCCCGCTAAACACAGTTTTACCCCTGTGTAAGGTGCAACATAGTAACGACATAGGAGAGAGGTAAGAGTTGAGTAAGAGTTGATGGGTATAGCCTATTAAAAATCAATGGTTTACAAAACGCAAAAAATCCCGTTTTTCCGCCTTCCGTTCAATTTTTGCTCAAAAACATGTAATCTGTTGATTAGTAGCGTTTAAACAACAAAGAGGCCGCCGTTTTGGCGACCCCTAATGCTATTAATCCTAAAACACAAAATGGCTCTCTTCCGTTCCATTTTCGGATGCAAAAGTACACCCGTTTCCCGGACCACGCAATACCCAAAAATGGTGATTTCGAAATTTTTCGTATCTTTGTCATCAGAATTTTTAGAGTATCTATACTATGAAACGACTGATAATCATTCTCTTCGCCATCCTGCCGTTCCTCGGTTCCGCACAGGATGTCGACCTCTGGCGCCACATGGCCGACTCACTCGAGCATGCCGGCAAGCCCGCCGACGCCTGCTTCTACCGTGCCAAGGTGATGGCCGCCAAAGGCGATGCCATGCATGCCATGAGTTATATCAAGAGAGGTGTCAAGGGCGGCAGTGCCGACTGCACGCTCCTCCTCGGCAAAATCTACGAGGCGCAGGACAAACTCGACGAGGCCGCCGAGTGCTACCAGAAAGCCTCCTCCCTGGGCAGTGTGGACGCCATGATGCTTTATGCCAATGCGTTGCTCTTCGGCAAAGGCGTCGAAGCCGACCCCCAGCGTGCCTATGGCATCGTCAAAGGCTGCACCTCCCTCCTCGGCGACGGCGAGCCCGAGCGTCTCCTCGGCTCCATGCACCTCCTCGGTCAGGGCTGCGAGAAAAACATCGACACGGCACTTTACTACCTCAACCTCTCCGCCACGAAAGGCAACACACAGTCAATGATGCTGATAGGCGAGATTTACGCCGACGGCAAGTCGCTGGTGCGCGACACCCTGGAGGCACTCCGTTGGTACCAGCGCGCTGCCGATTCGGGCTCCGTGCGTGCCATGCTGACCCTCGCCGCAAGCCATCGTAGCGGCAACATCGTCCTCAAGGACCACCGCCGTGCCGTCGAGCTCTACCAGCGTGCGGCCGACCTCGGCAGCGCCGAGGCCATGTGCCGTCTGGGCATCTGCTATGAGACGGGCGACGGCGTCACCCTCAATTCGCAGCGCGCCTTCGAGCTCTATTCCCAGGCCTCCGAGCTGGGATTCCCCTACGCTATGTACCTCCTTGCCAGGTGTTATGTGTCAGGTACTTATGTTAAACAAGACCTCCCCCAGGCGGCGCAGTGGTTCCTCAAGGGCGCCGAAGCCGGCAACAAGGACTGCTGCTATGCCGTGGGTCTGATGTACGCCAACGGCGACGGTGTCAAGCAGGATGCCAAGGAGGCGAAGAAGTGGCTCCGCCTCGCCGCCGACAAGGGGGTCAAAGACGCCGAAGAGGCTCTTGGCGCCCTGTAGGAAAATATTTTTTGCCAATATATAAAAAAGTTGTATCTTTGCAGTTCAAAATAATTTGAAAACAACTGATACATAGTGACAATATGAACGTGACCATTAAACAATTAGGCAATGTTCAGGCGGCTGCCCCCTGCTCCATTATCGACTTGATTCTGCAGGTGAAGCCCGAAGAGCTGAACAACTACTGCGCTGCAAAAATCGACGGCAACGTGGTGGATTTGAGAGATGTCGTCGAAAACGACTGCGAGATTGAACTGCTTGACAAGACCGCTCCCGAATCGCTCGCCATCCTGCGTCACACCACCGCCCATATCATGGCTGAGGCCGTGAAGCACCTCTTCCCCGAGGCCAAGATCACCATCGGCCCCGCCACCGACAAGGGTTTCTTCTACGACTTCGACTTCCGTCCCTTCAACCGCGAGGACCTCGACGCCATCGAGAAGGAGATGAAGTCCATCATCAAGAAAGCCACCCGTCTCGAGCGCAAAATCGTTTCCCGCGACGAGGCCCGCAAGATTTTCGAGGAGAAGAACGAGCCCTATAAGCTCGAGCTGCTCGACGCCATCGCCCCCGACGCCCGCATCACCATCTACAGCCAGGACGACTTTGTGGACCTCTGCTCGGGTCCCCACCTGCTCAACACCCGCCTCATCAAGGGCTTCAAGCTCATTGCTAACTCGAACACCTATTGGCGCGGCGACCGCAACGGCAAGTCGCTCACCCGCATCTTCGGTGTGGCCTTCTTCAGCAAGGAGGACCTCGAGGCCCACATGGAATACCTGGAGAACATCAAGAACCGCGACCACAACAAGCTGGGTCGTGAGTTGGAACTTTTCACCACCGTTGACGTCATCGGACAGGGTTTGCCGCTGTTGCTCCCCAAGGGTGCCAAGATTGTGCAAACCATGCAGCGCTGGATTGAGGACCTGGAGGACAACGAGTGGGGCTATATCCGCACCAAGACCCCGTTCATGGCCAAGAAGGACCTCTACGAGATCTCGGGCCACTGGCAGCACTACCGCGACGGCATGTTCGTCATCGGCGACCCCGAGGATCCCGAGGTGCTTGCCCTGCGCCCCATGACCTGCCCGTTCCAGTATTTCGTCTACAAGGCCTCTCCCAAGTCGTACCGCGACCTGCCCAAGCGCTACAGCGAGACCTCCACGCTCTTCCGCAACGAGGACAGCGGCGAGATGCACGGTTTGACCCGCGTCCGCCAGTTCACCATCTCCGAAGGCCACCTCATCGTGCGCCCCGACCAGATGGTGGAGGAGTTCAAGAAGTGCCTCGCCTTGGCTAAATACTGCCTGACGACCCTCGGTCTGCAGGACGACGTGACCTACCACCTCTCGAAGTGGGATCCCGCCAACACCAAGAAATACATCGGCACCGCCGAGGATTGGGAGGCCAGCCAGCAGCACATCCGCGACATCCTCAACGAGCTGAACATCCCCTTCGTCGAGGACGACGACGAGGCCGCCTTCTACGGCCCCAAGGTGGACATCAACGCTTCGAACGTCTACGGCAAGGAGGACACCATGATCACCATCCAGTGGGACGCCCTGCTGGCACCGCGCTACGACATGTTCTACATCGACCAGAACGGCAACAAGGTGCGTCCGAACGTCATCCATCGCACCAGCATCGGATGCTACGAGCGCACCCTCGCCTGGCTGGTGGAGAAATACGAGGGTGCCTTCCCCACCTGGCTTTGCCCCGAGCAGGTGCGCGTGCTCCCCATCTCCGAGAAGTTCATGGATTACGCCACCGCCGTCAACAAGGAGCTGCTGAAAATCGGTGTGCGTTCGTCGGTCGACGAGCGTGCCGAGAAGATTGGCTACAAACTGCGCGACCTGCGCCTGCAACGTATTCCCTACGCCCTCATCGTGGGTCAGAAAGAGCAGGACGAGCAGCTGGTCTCGGTGTGGAACCGCAAGGCTGGCGACAAAGGCCAGTTCAAGCTTGCCGACTTCATCGCCGAAATCCGCGAGGACATCGACACCAAGGCCCTCTCGCCGAAGGAATAAAAACGAATCACACATAATACGGCGCTGCCTGCAAATCTTGCAGGCAGCGCCGTCGTTTTATATGACTATGATTCGGTCATTACCAAACCATTCATTATTATTGTAGGCTGAAAAAGTCCTATCTGCGTTTCTTTCATATCCTAAAATCATTAGTTGTCATTCACTAAAGGTAACGCCGCAATGCCATTTTTATTACCCGCAGGGCGTCGGAAATTTGCCGTTTCCGTACAATTATTAGTGTCCGAAGATATCCGACTGTTTCATTAGTTTTACGGTATGCGTTTTCCCTGAGGCGGTGGTGAGGGTGAGGAGATAGGTGGCCTGGGGATGCGAGGTGAGGTCGAGCGAGTAGCGACCGCTGCCTTCTGCGTTGAGGCGCACCTGCTCACGGCGACCCGACATATCTGTCAGCCAGGCGGTGACAGTCCCGTTTTCCACTTTCAAATCTCCACTTTCCACTTGAACGGTCACCTTCTGCCAGAAGGGGTTGGGATAGACCACAAACGACTCCTCATCGTCCACCGTGGCGATGCGCACCATGCTGCCGCTATGGTTTGCGGTGTCGAAAACATAGGGTGAGCGCATCGAGGTGTCGACCAGTTTGGCTATGAACTGACCATTGCCGCAGGCGATGTCGCCGAAGCTGGTGGGGGTGGTGAGGCTGTTGCCTGTGACGTACACCGCCGTATCCGTCAGCAACACGTGGCCAGGCAGGCTGTACTCATGGTTGCAGTGAAAGTCGTAGATTGCCACCTCGTGGCCGTCGTAGTCCCACTGTGCCAAGGCCAGTCCTGTCTGCGAGTAACCTTGGTGGAGTGTGGTGCCGGCGAAGCGGATGCTGTTGTTGTAGGACATCTGGGCGAATACCCGGTTGTCGCGCGCAGCGATGCTCATGCCACTTGTGGAGTGGCCATTGCTGGAGTTTATCCGTCCATAGGAGAGGTAGTGTCCATCGTCCAAACCGACGCGGAGCCAGAAGGCATTGCTGTTGTTGTCCAGTGTGTCGCCACGGTAAATAAACTTGTTGCCGCCGTCGGGGTCCGGATGCGCTTTACCCAGGACGAACAGTGAGCCCGTGGCAGTGTCGACACAGGTGGCGCTGAGAATCATCGTCGATGCAGTCCCGCCGGGACGTGGCGGAAAATTGAACTGCATCAGCAGGTTGGCATTCAGCCCCGTGTCGAGGCGGAGCAGGCAACCTATGCCTGTGGAGTAAGGAGCAAGGCTGTCCACCTCCAGCCGCAGTCCGTTGGAGCGGGCAATGGGCATGCTGTCGTGCTCATGCAGCGTCAGAAGAGTAATGTATAACTGGTCGTTGTGAATATCAAACGATGTGGGTTCGAGCATTGGGGTTTCGTACCAGTCAACCCCTGATACATCATCGACGAGGTAGGAGGCGTCGAGCAGACTGTCGAAATGGGGCGAGAACTTCAGCACCAGCTGGTTCCACCATCCGGTGTGATAAGGCGGGATATGGGTGTGGACTTGCGTGCCGTCAACCACGAATCGGTAGCCGCTCAACCCTCCGTCGTGGAAGTACAAATGTTCGAGATCTCTGCCGGAGGCCATGTCCTGGGTGTTGCAGATTGCATATATGTTGCCGCGGCTGTCCACGTCGAAGTGATCGGATGGAAGATTGTTGTCGTATATCCCATAATTGCCCATGACGACGGGCTGTCCCAGGGAGTCGAGATAGCTAACTTGCACAAAGTGTTGCTCCTTCAGCTTGCCGTCCAGTCCGAGGGTGATGAAAGCCGTGACCCTGCGGCTAATTGTGCTGTCTGTGGGCATCAGCAAATCGCTTGTTGTGAGCAGGGTGTCGAGATAGTAGAGCGAACTATGCACCAGGGGCGTGTTGTAGTTGGAGTCAGTGTGCGGCAGCAAAAAGCTCACCATCATCATCAGCGCCGTGTCGCCCAGCATTCGCAGGTCGTGAAAGTCTATGGGACTTTCGTTGATACCTTCGTCGGAGTTGATGACGCGGTGCCACAGGTATTGGCCGTCGGGCGACCTCTTTACCAGCAGGGCGCTCGTGTTGAGGTTGGTGATGCCCGCGAAGGGATCAATGCCGTCGAGCTGTCCGCCCCTGGCCACCTGCATGAGGTGGTAGGTGTTGCCCTCGCTGTCGGCTACCAGACCGCGGGGGAGATCGGTGTACATACTAAAATCACCCTCGTAGCCATGGTAATTTTTTGCCCACTCGAAATGCTGCGCATGGGCGGCGAAAGTGATCAGCGCAAGTAGCGCGAGAAAGAGTGTTGTCCTTTTCATGGTGTTGTTGTTTTTGGATTTGATACAATTTGTTTAATGTTTACGCTCTATAGACAAAGGTTGTCCCCGTTTTGTTGAGATACAGGGGTGTTTTTTAAGATAATTTAACTTTTCATATCTCCCAATGGCAAATACCACTCTGTGAATTAATGACATGAATGAAAAAATAATTTTGCCAATATAATAAAAAGTTGTATTTTTGCAGTTCGAATCATTTGTAAATAAAAACAGTAAACACTATAATATCAAATAGTTGCCTGTATAAGGCAACTGAAAATAGGAGAACCAAGTTATAGCAACGCCATTCAAACCTTTCAACCCGGCTGCCAGTAGCAACGGTCGCAATCGCGGTCCGGTCCGCAAGGAACCCGAGCACCTGATCAACGAACGTATTGATGTGCCCATGGTGCGTGTAGTCGGCGACGGCATGGAACCCGCCATCATGAACACCAAGGAAGCGCTTCGCCGCGCTTACGATGAAGGTCTCGACCTTGTGATGATTTCCCCCACCGCCAACCCGCCGGTGTGCAAAATCATCGAGTACCAGAAATTCCTCTACGAGCAGAAGAAACGCGAGAAGGAACGCAAGGCCAATTCCACCAAGATTGTCATCAAGGAAATCCGCCTCAGCCCCCAGACCGACGACCACGACTTCGAGTTCAAACTCAACCACGCCATCCGTTTCCTCAAGGACGGCAACAAGGTGAAGGTGGATGTCTTCTTCCGCGGCCGTTCCATCGTCTACAAGGAACAGGGTGAGCAGCAGCTGCTGAAATTTGCCGAAGCCCTCCTGGAGTACGGCAAGCCCGAACAGATGCCGCGTCTCGAAGGCAAGCGTATGCTCATGATCATCGCCCCCAAGAAATAAAATCCAGGTATATCAATATATAGTCTAACTTAAAAAAAACAGTAAAGTAATGCCTACAATGAAAACCAAAGCCGCTGCCAAGAAGCGTTTTGCTTTCACCGGCACTGGCAAAATCAAACGCAAGCATGCTTACCACAGTCACATCCTCACCAAAAAGGAGACGACTCAGAAGCGTAACCTCGACCACACCGCTCTCGTGAGCCGTGACGACGAGAAGCGCGTCAAACGTATGCTTCTTGCGTAAAACTAGTAATTCTAAATACTAGAAAGAAAACAGGAGTTATTAACCATTGTCCAGAGCAATCAAGTGCAGCAGGCTTAAAGCGACAAGCTGCCGGGCTGCCGCCTGAACGAAAAACAAATTAAAAATCTATGCCAAGATCAGTCAATGCTGTGGCCTCCAGAGCCCGCAGAAAAAAAATCCTCAACCGCACCAAAGGTTATTGGGGCAGAGGTAAAAACGTATGGACCGTCGCTAAGAACAAGTGGGAAAAAGGTCAGACCTACGCCTACCGCGACAGAAAGAACAAGAAGCGCGAATTCCGTTCCCTGTGGATCAACCGTATCAACGCCGGTTGCCGCATCAACGGCATCTCGTACTCCGTTTTTATGGGCAACCTTCACAAAAACAACATCGAGCTCAACCGCAAGGTGCTGGCCGACCTCGCTATGAACAATCCCGAGGCTTTCGCCGCCGTTGTGAAGATGGTAAAGTAATCATTAACCTATAAAATTCTATTTGTCATGGGAAAAACTGAATTAATGCAATTTGTAGAGAATTTGGTCGAGCGCAAGGAGTTCCCCGAATTCAAGGCTGGCGATACCATCACTGTCCATTACAAGATTAAAGAAGGTAACAAGGAGAGAATCCAGAACTTCCAGGGCGTTGTCCTTCAGCGCAGTGGAAGCGGTGCTACCGAAACCTTTACTGTCCGCAAGATCGCTAACGGCGTCGGAGTGGAGCGCATCTTCCCCTTCGCTAGCCCGTTCATCGAGCAGATTGATGTCAACAAGCATGGTGCTGTGCGTCGTGCCCGCATCTTCTACCTCCGCGACCTCACCGGTAAGAAAGCCCGTATCAAAGAGAAGAGACACTAATCTCCTCTTTGCAGATATACTTGGTATGGAGGGGCGTCCGCAAGGATGCCTCTTCTTTTTTTTGTGTATGTCATTTTTTCTTCGTATTTTTGCACCATGAAAAAGAGAATCCTTTTTGTCTGTCACGGAAACATCTGCCGTAGCCCCATGGCCGAGTTCGTCATGAAGAAACTCGTGCGTTCCGCCGGCATGGAGGATCGGTTTGAAATCGAGTCCGCCGCCACCTCCACCGAGGAAATCGGCAACCCCGTCTACCCCATGGCGCGCCAGGAACTGGCGAAACACGGCATCGGCTGCCCGGGCAAGACGGCACGCCAGATTACACCCGACGACTACGCTCGGTTCGACATGATTGTCGGTATGGAAGAAGCCAACTTGAAAAACATGCTGGGAGTTTTCGGCGACGACCCCGACGGAAAACTCTCGCTGCTGCTCGACCATACACCGGCTTCCGATACCAAGCACCACGGACGGGGCGTGTCCGACCCTTGGTACACACGCAAGTTCAACGTCGCCTGGGACGACATCTACACCGGCTGCACCGCCCTGTTCGAGAAGCTGAAGGATGAGTGAGCTGACGATAGATTTTGAACAGGTCGAAGCCATGGGCATCTCGCGCCAGGCTTTCGACGAAGTGCTCGACATCATCGGCCGCCAGCCCACCATCGACGAACTCTCCACCCTCCTCGCCATGTGGGAGGCCAACGGCAAGCAGCAGAGCCTCTATGGATGGCTGCGTGGGCAGCACCATGTCGTCGAGCGCAACGATTACCTCTATGACGGCAGCGCCGACCACCGCGCCATCCGTGAGCCCAAGGTCAAAGAATGTGTGGAGATAGCCCGCACCCTCTGCAAAAACCTCACACCAGCCACCTCTCACTTCACACTTAATACCGGCACCCTCCTCTATATGGTGGGCAATGTCAGCTCTGAGTTTGCCGACAGCGACTATGCACGCCGCTGCCTCCATCTGGTCGACCAACCCATGGCGACGGGAGGTCATGAGGAAGACCGTCAGTATATCGAGATGATTCTCACTGCCTTGTCTGGCGCCGACCTCTTGTCGGCCCATGCTGCGGTAGGGCAGGGGGGAGTGTTCTGCTCACTGCTGCGGTTCACCTCGCCGCTCGGCTTCGACATCCTCACTCCCCGCGAGGTGCGCCTCGATGCCTTCCTTTTCGGCGAGGAGCCGGGACGCTACCTTGTGACATTGCCCGAGACGGTCGACGATGCCTTCCTCCTCAAGATGGACGACGCTCGCCTCAACTGCTGCTTCCTCGGCCGCACCACCAAGAACCGTATCCTCGTCGACGGCTTCGATTTCGGTCCCGTCGCCGACTTCTCCTGACGGCCTTCTCCACCGTAAGCCTCTTTGCATGTGCGATTTATTTTGCCGTATTAAATATATTTTATATATTTGCATCTTAAAGTTAATGATTGATAAAGTAATAAAGTATTGATAATGAGACCTGATTTTTCAAAAGTCGATTTCCGCTCGGTCGAAAAAGGTCGCGAGTCCTTCGCCGATTGGGAGAAAGAGAATCATATCGAGAAAAACTGGAAGACTCCCGAGCAGATTGATGTGAAGCCTGCCTACGGCAAGAAAGACCTTGCCGGCATGGAGCACCTCAACTATGCCGCCGGTATCGCTCCCTTCCTCCGTGGTCCCTATTCGACCATGTATGTCATGCGCCCCTGGACCATCCGCCAGTACGCCGGTTTCTCCACCGCCGAGGAGTCCAACGCTTTCTATCGCCGCAACATCGCCGCCGGTCAGAAAGGTCTTTCCTGCGCCTTCGACCTCGCCACTCACCGTGGCTACGACTCCGACCATGAGCGCGTCGTCGGCGACGTCGGTAAGGCTGGTGTGGCCATCGACAGCATCCTCGACATGAAGATTCTGTTCGACCAGATTGACCTCGGCAAGATGTCCGTCTCCATGACCATGAACGGTGCCGTGCTGCCCATCCTCGCTTTCTACATCATCGCTGCCGAGGAACAGGGCGTGCCCCAGGAACAGCTCCAGGGCACCATCCAGAACGACATCCTCAAGGAGTTCATGGTGCGCAACACCTATATCTACCCCCCGCTGCCGTCGATGAAAATCATCGCCGACATCTTCGAGTACACCTCGAAGCACATGCCCAAGTTCAACTCCATCTCCATCTCCGGCTACCACATGCAGGAGGCCGGCGCCACCGCCGACATTGAGCTGGCTTACACCCTCGCCGATGGTCTTGAGTACCTCCGCGCAGGTGTCAAGGCGGGCATGAGCGTCGACGACTTTGCCCCGCGCCTCTCCTTCTTCTGGGGCGTCGGCATGAACCACTTCATGGAAATCGCCAAGATGCGTGCCGCCCGTATGCTCTGGGCAAAAATCGTCAGCCAGTTCAACCCCAAGAACCCCAAGTCCCTCGCCCTGCGTACCCACAGCCAGACCTCCGGCTGGTCGCTCACCGAGCAGGACCCCTTCAATAACGTCGCCCGCACCTGCATCGAGGCCATGGGTGCCGCCCTGGGTCACACCCAGTCGCTCCACACCAACGCCCTCGACGAGGCTATCGCCCTGCCCACCGACTTCAGCGCCCGTATTGCACGTAACACGCAGATCTACCTTCAGGAGGAAACCAACATCTGCCGCGTCGTCGATCCCTGGGCCGGCTCCTACTACGTCGAGACCCTCACCCACGAGATTGCACACCGCGCTTGGGCTCACATCCAGGAAGTTGAGAAACTCGGCGGCATGGCAAAGGCCATCGAGAGCGGCGTGCCCAAGATGCGCATCGAGGAAGCCTCTGCCCGCAAGCAGAGTCGCATCGACTCCAACGTTGACACCATCGTCGGAATCAACAAGTATCGCCTCGACCACGAGGACCCCATCGAAACCCTCGAAATCGACAATACCGCCGTGCGTAACGCTCAGATCGAGCGCCTCGCCAAACTCCGCGCCGAGCGCGACACCGCCGCCGTCGAGGCTGCTCTCAACGCGCTGACCCGCTGCGCCGAGACCGGCGAGGGCAACCTGCTCGACCTCTCCATCGACGCCGCCCGCAAGCGTGCCTCCCTCGGCGAAATCAGCTATGCGCTCGAGAAAGTCTTCGGACGCTACAAAGCAAAAATCAACCTTATCAGCAACGTGTACAGCAGCCAGACAAAAGAAAGCGATGCCTTCAAGAAGGCACAGGAACTCACCGACAAATTCGCCAAACTCGAAGGCCGCCGTCCCCGCATCATGGTCGCCAAGATGGGTCAGGACGGTCACGACCGTGGCGCCAAGGTCGTAGCTACGGGCTACGCCGACATGGGCTTCGACGTCGATATGGGCCCGCTGTTCCAGACTCCGGCCGAGGCTGCCAAGCAGGCCGTCGAGAACGACGTCCACATCTTCGGCGCCAGCTCCCTCGCCGCAGGCCACAAGACGCTCCTCCCCCAGGTGATCGAGGAACTCAAAAAACTGGGTCGCGACGACATCATGGTGGTCGCCGGTGGTGTCATCCCGCCGCAGGACTACGACTTCCTCTTCAAGGCAGGCGTCGCCGCCATCTTCGGCCCCGGCACCCCCGTCAGCCAGTCCGCCATCAAGATGATGGAACTTCTCCTCGCCGCACGCGAATAGGGGATACCTTATACATTATATTTAAAGGTTGAATCCGCTCACCTTCGGGTGGGCGGATTTGTTTTTGCAATTCTCTTGGGAAAGAGGCTATTCCTCCTCGGCGCCGGTCTCTTCTTCGGTCACCGAGTCCAGCGGCAGGCTGTCATACGTCACAGTGTCGCACAGCTTCGTGCTGTCGCGGTGTGCAATGTTGTGCATCCTCTCGATGAGCTTCGTGCTGCGCGACGGCTTGGCGTCTTCCTTGGCGCGCATCTTGGCACTGGTGTTGTAGAGCACCATGGAAATGATGAGATACAGCGAGAAGGCAATGAGGATGCCGCCCGTAATCTTGTTGAAACGGTTCAGGCGGCGCGCCGTGAACCACGTCTGGAGCATGGCGGCAAGGCGGCATTTCAGCACATCCGTGCCGAACACTGCAATAAGCATCCCGAGGAAGAAAATATAACGGTCCATATTGCCCAGGCTCATCTCAGCCGACAGGAACGTGATAATCGAAACCCAGTAAAGCCAAATCAGCGGATTCAGGATATTCAGCAGGAAACCGCTCAGCATCAGCTGCCAACGGTGCGTGGCGTTCGCTGCCTTGAACTTCAGGCGGCTCTCCTTGCTATGCACTTTCTTCACCTTGCTGCGGTAGGTCATCACACCGAACACGCCCACGGCCACACCGCCGATGCCGCCCACGAAAACATTGTGCAGCAACTTGTTCAAATCCAGATTTTGCAGCACCGTGAGCATCAGCAGCACAATGATGACATCGCTCAGGCTCACGCCCGCCACAAAAGAGATACTCTTCTTGAAACCATGGTGTATACTGTTCTGTATCAGCGAGAAAAATGCAGGACCGAGGCTGAAGAACAGCGACAGCAGCACACCGCAGATGATACCAATCAGAAACTCCATCGTTCTTTTTATTTAAAATGCAAAGATACGAAAAAAATCAACACCACGAAAATATTTTTTCCCTCCCCCGCCTTTTGCCCCCGCCATTCCCTCCTCTTTTCCTTCACTTTCGCACCCGTCTCCCGTCCCTCTCCCGCCACCCCCTGTTCCCCATCCATCGACATAGAAGAGACATAGGAGAAGAGTAAGAGTTCAGTAAGAGTTGATACCCGTTACCTCCCTAGAATCAGTCATTTACAAACCCTAAAAAATCGCCCTTTTGCCGGTTCGGCTGCATTTTTTGAACGAAAAATACTATGCATTGAAAATGAAGGTTTTATATTTGATTTTGAAAAATGAATGATATTTTTTTTGTCAGTATAAAAAAAGTTCGTATTTTTGCAAACTCAATAGGAGTGTGAAAATGAGCCAGAAAGATGATATGATAATCCGCTTTAGCGGCTTGAAACCAGGAGTTTACAACTATGGGTTCGACCTTGCGGATGAGTTCTTTGAAGAGTACGAAAACGACGAAATTGCGGGTGGAAAGGTGAAAATCGACGTCGTGATGGAGCGAATGGAGCACATGTTGATGTTCACTTTCCGTCTCAATGGCGAAGTGACAACATTCTGCGACCGTTGTTTGGGCAAAATGAACGTGCCGGTGGATGGCGAGGAGCATCTCTGCGTCCGCTTCAGCGACACCGAAACCACCGACGACGAGAACGTCGTCATCCTGCCCGAGAACGCTTTTGAAATGGATCTGGCCCAGTGGTTGTACGAATACGTCGCAGTGCGTATCCCCATGCAACACATCCACCCCGACGGAGATTGCGACCCGGAAGTGACCAAGTTCATCGTCGACGAGGAACAAAAAAACGAAGATGAGATTGACCCCCGATGGGAAGCACTGAAAAAATTGAAATAAATAAATTAAAAAAGTAATAATATGCCACATCCCAAACACAGATTCTCACAGACCAGAACGGCCAAGAGAAGAACGCACGATGCGTTGGAGAGCGCTCAGCTGACTACTTGCAGCAATTGCGGCGCACAAGTTATGTATCACCACGTTTGTCCCGAATGCGGATACTACAGAGGTAAACTCGCCATCGAGAAGAACGCCGAGGAATAAAATCCCCGCGGTGAAACATCAGAAAATGAGGTGGACGGTGTCAATCGCCCACCTCTTTCTTTTCCCCCTCGCTAAAAAATCAAAACCCGACACAATATTTGGGTGCGTTTCTTGTTATTGGAAAGTACTATAAATTGTATATTATATAAAAAGTAAACAGCGTGGCAAAGAAGACCGACACCGAATCGCCGTTGATGAAGCAGCATGCCGAACTGAAAAAGAAGTTCCCCGATGCGATGCTGCTGTTCCGGGTGGGTGACTTTTACGAGACTTTTGGCGACGACGCCCGCAAGGCGTCGCAGGTGCTGGGAATCACCCTCACACGCAAAATGGCCGGCGGCGGCGAATACACCGAGCTCGCCGGCATCCCGTATCATGCGTTGGAACAGTACCTTCCCCGCCTCGTGCGTGCCGGCATGCGTGTCGCCATCTGCGAGCAGCTGGAAGACCCCAAGACCGCCAAGGGCCTCGTCAAGCGCGGCATCACCGAGCTTGTCACCCCGGGTGTCTCCTACAACGATATGGTGCTGGAAGTCAAGGAGAACAACTTCCTCTGTGGTCTGCATCTGACCGACAAGGTGCACGGCATCAGCTTTCTCGACGTCTCCACGGGCGAGTTCTATGTGGCTCAGGGCGACATGAACTATATCGACAAGCTCATGACCAACTTCCACCCCTCCGAGGTGGTGGTGCAGCGGAAGAAGTTGCGCTCGTTCCAGGAACATTTCGCCGAGAAATACTATACCAATACCTTCGATGATTGGGTGTTCGCTCCCGACTTTGCCAACGAATTGCTGCTCAAACAGTTCGGTACCGCCTCCCTCAAGGGTTTCGGCGTCGAGGACCTCGACATGGGCATCATCGCCGCTGGCGCCGTGCTCTACTACCTGCAGGATACGCAGCACGACAAGACACAGAATATCTGTCGTTTGAACCGTGTGGAACGTGACCGTTATGTCTGGCTCGACAGATTCACCGTCCGCAACCTCGAGCTTGTGGCGTCGCCCAACGACAATGCCCGCACCCTGCTTGATGTGATAGACCAGACCCTCACCCCGATGGGTTCCCGCCTGCTGAAGCGCTGGGTGCTCATGCCGTTGAAGGATATCCCCGCGATCGAGGAACGTCTGGGTGTGGTCGACAGTCTGCTGCGCGACAGCGAGTTGCGGCAGCTTCTGCAACGGAATGTGAAGGATATCGGCGACCTGGAAAGGCTGATTACCAAGGCGGCCGTGGGACGCATCAACCCGCGCGAAATGCTGCAGCTGAAGCGTGCCCTCGACGCTGTGGGCGAGGTGAAGAAACTCTGTTGCAGTTCCGAGGCATCGCCGTTGCAAAGACTTGGGGAACAAATGAATCCCTGCTCCTCGTTGTCCGAACGCATCGGCCGTGAGTTGGTTGAAGACCCTCCCGTGAAGGTGGAGAAGGGCGGCGTGATTGCCTCCGGCGTCAATGCCGAACTCGACGAGCTCCGTTCGATGGCTGGCTCCGGAAAGGATTATCTGATGCAGCTGCAGCAGAAGGAGAGCGAAGCTACGGGCATCCCGTCGCTGAAAATAGGATTCAACAACATCTTCGGCTATTATTTCGAGGTGTATAACACCCACAGGGACAAGGTGCCCGCGGAATGGGTGCGCCGTCAGACCCTTACCAATGCCGAGAGGTACATCACCCCTGAACTAAAGGAATACGAGGACAAGATTCTGGGTGCCGAGGAACGCATCCTGGCGCTGGAGTCACAGATATTCATACAGTTGATGACTGCCGTGGCGGAATATGTGCAAACCATCCAGTACGACGCCCAACAAGTGGCACACATCGACTGCCTGCAGAGCTTCGCCGAGGTGGCGCTGGCGAACGATTACTGCCGTCCCGAGCTGTCGGAGAGCAGCAAACTGGAGATATTCGAAGGCCGTCATCCCGTCATCGAGACACAGATGGCACCCGGCGAGCAGTATGTGAGCAACGACGTGATGCTCGACCGCGACAGCAACCAGATAATGATTATCACGGGCCCCAACATGAGCGGTAAGTCCGCCCTGTTGCGTCAGACAGCCCTCATCGTGCTGATGGCACAGATGGGGTGCTACTGCCCCGCAAAGCGCGCCACGATAGGCATCGTTGACAAAATCTTCACCCGCGTGGGCGCGAGCGATAATATCAGTAGTGGCGAATCCACATTCATGGTGGAGATGAACGAGACTGCCAGTATTCTTAACAACGTGAGCGACAGGAGTCTCGTGTTGCTTGACGAGATTGGGCGAGGCACCTCGACCTACGACGGTATCTCCATCGCGTGGGCAATCACCGAATACCTCCACAACAACAAGAAGGCCCGCCCGAAGGTGATGTTCGCCACCCACTATCACGAGTTGATCGAGATGGAAGAGCAGTACGACCGTATCCACAACTATCACGTCAGTGTGAAGGAAATCGACGGGCGTGTCATCTTCCTGCGCAAGCTTGTTCCCGGAGGAAGCGAGCACAGTTTCGGCATTCATGTGGCACGTTTGGCAGGCATGCCGCCGCAGGTGCTCAACCGCGCCGACGCCATGCTCCAGATGCTCGAGGAAAAGAACGCAAAGATTACATCGAAAGAGGCGAAAAATCAAAAAAACGGACCAAAAAACGCTCAAAAAGCAGACTTGTTCGGTTGTCAACTCAGCTTTATCCAGCTCGACGATCCTACCTTGCTCGAAATAAAAGATAAAATATTAGATATTGATATCGATACACTTACGCCGATAGAAGCACTGCTGAAACTGAACGAGATTAAAAAAATTGTTTCAAAAAAATGAAAAATATTTTGTCGGTTTCAAAAAAGTTTGTACTTTTGCACCCGCTTTTGAGGTCATTGAAATGATAAAAAACGCGATGCGGAAATAGCTCAGTTGGTAGAGCACGACCTTGCCAAGGTCGGGGTCGCGAGTTCGAGTCTCGTTTTCCGCTCAGGTCTCCTAAATCAGAGAGAACGGCTCTGGTGGTGGAATGGTAGACACGAGGGACTTAAAATCCCTTGCCCGCAAGGGCGTGTGGGTTCAAGTCCCACCCGGAGTACCAAAAACGCGTAAGCGGTAAACGCGGAAATAGCTCAGTTGGTAGAGCACGACCTTGCCAAGGTCGGGGTCGCGAGTTCGAGTCTCGTTTTCCGCTCAAAGAGAGAAATTTGAAATGCTGCAGCAGCGGCAAAGCCCATGTCCGACAAGATGCCTCCCCAAGAGGCCGATGCACGTTGCTGAAACACAAACGAGAAATGTCTTGGTAGCTCAGCTGGTAGAGCAATTGACTCTTAATCAATGGGTCCAGGGTTCGAATCCCTGCCAGGACACCATCGCGGGGTGTAGCGCAGTTGGCTAGCGCGCCACGTTCGGGACGTGGAGGCCGGAAGTTCGAGTCTTCTCACCCCGACATCAAGCCTCGCAATTGTGCGACCCGCCGAAGGCCACTTTAGCTCAGTTGGTAGAGCAACGCATTCGTAATGCGTAGGTCTGCGGTTCGAGTCCGCAAAGTGGCTCAAAACGAAAGACAGGACATGCGCCTGTCTTTTTTTATTGTATTAATTAACAAACAAAAACAAACAAAGTAATGGTAAAACAGTACGAAACCGTTTTCATTGCAACTCCCGTTTTGTCTGAAGAACAGATGAAGGAAACGGTAAAGAAGTACATCGACCTGCTCACCAGCAAAGGTGCCGAGATCGTGTACGAAAACAACTGGGGCATGCGCAAGCTCGCCTATCCTATCCGTAAGAAGACCACCGGCTTCTATTATCTCATCGAGTTCCGCGCCGAGGGTAGCGTCATCAACGACCTCGAAGTGGCTTACAAACGTGACGAGCGCCTCCTCCGCTTCCTCACCGTCAGCCTCGACAAACACGCTGTGGCTTACAATGAGAAGAAGCGCAACGCCAAGAAGGCTGCTGCTGAAGCTCCCGCCGAGGCATAAGTTGTTGGTTTAACATTTAAAGAGAAAAGATTATGGCTAACGAAACCGAAATCAAATATTTGACCCCCATCGCTGTTGAAACCCAGCGTAAGAAATATTGCCGTTTCAAAAAACTCGGTATCAAGTATATCGACTATAAGGATGCCGACTTCCTGCTGAAGTTCGTCAACGAACAGGGCAAAATCCTGCCCCGTCGCATCACCGGCACCTCGAACAAGTACCAGAAAAAAGTGTCGCAGGCTATCAAGCGCGCCCGTCATATCGCCCTGATGCCCTACGTCGCCGATTGTCTCAAATAAAATAGGAGGAAGAATAGATGGAAATTATACTGAAACAGGATGTGGCCAACCTCGGCTACAAGGACGAAATCGTCAAAGTGAAGAACGGCTATGCCAACAACTATCTTCTTCCCAAAGGAATGGCTATCATCGCCACCCCCGTCAACAAGAAGATCCATGCCGAGAACCTGCGCCAGCGCGCCCATAAGGAAGAGGCTATCCGCAAAAATGCCGAAACCCAGCAGGCTGCCCTCAACGGCAAGAACGTGAAACTCGTCGTCAAAGTGGGTGAGAACGGTCAGCTCTTCGGCGGTATCAGCAACATCATGGTCGCTGAAGCCCTCAAAGAACAGCACAACTACGATATCGACCGCAAACAGATTGTGGTTGAGAACATCAAAGCCGTTGGCACCTACACCGCCAAAGTCAATGTTTACAAAGACATCAAGGCTGAACTCAATATTGAAGTTGTTGCCGAATAACAAGTAAACGACAGGTTAAATGCTGATAATTTATGCGGTCCGCAATTCGCGGACCGCATATTTTTTGCAATAAAACGAAATGAAGGGATACTTATAAATAATTAACAAAAATTTATTTGAGTGTGTAGGATAAAATGTGTACTTTTGCACCGCCAAAAAAGTAATAATAATAAATAATACAATATACAAAATGAAAAAGTTAATTTCCTCATTGTTAGTTGTTGCAACGGCATTATGCGCCACTGTTGCCAAGGCTGACAACATCACTCTGGAACAGGCAAAAGATGCCGCTGCCCATTATATGAGCAAGAATACATATAATGAGAAGGTCACGTCGGCTGACATGCTGTTGGTCCATCAGGTCGACAACCTTGCGCTGAACGTCCCTGCTGCATTCTTCTTCAATGTCAATAATGGTGATGGTTGGATCATCATGGCTGCCACAACGGTAATCAACCCTGTGATTGGCTATAGCGGAGAAGGTAAACTTGACATGTCCAGCCTGCCCGACAACATGCGCAGTTTCGTTGAGGCTTATATTGAGGATGTCAAGCAGATACAGATGATGGACGAGGAAGAGAATCTCCCCGACGATCCCCAGTGGACGGTGCTCGCCAAACATCAAGCCAAATGGGCTGACAATGAGGTGGTGCTGACCAATGTCAGATGGGATCAGGGCGAAACCGGGTCGTCCAATAACAACTACAACCATTATTGCCCCACCTATCAGGGCCAGACCTGCTATGTCGGATGTGGTGCAACGGCAATGGCTCAGATGTGCTACTATTACCGGTATCCCGTACAGCCGAGAGGCACTAAGACCTATGTCGCTGAGAATATCGGAAACCAGACACTTTCTTTGAATTTTGATACCACCAGATTTGATTACGACAACATGGTGCAGAAAATCATGAATGCCACCTCCGTGACCAGGCGTCGTGCTGTGGCATGGATCAGCTATGCTTGTGGTATCGCCTGCGGCATGCAGTATGGCGTCAATGGCAGCAGCACCACCTCGGAAGATGTCGCCAGTGGCGCAGCCACCTATCTGAAATATCAGTCGGGCTCTACCCTTTACAGAGAGTATACCTCGGTTCGCAGATACATCGGTATTATCCGAAACACATTGAAGGCAAACGACCTGGTTTATATGCGTGGTACCGACCGTGGTGGCGAAGGCCGTGATGCTGGCGGTCATGCTTGGCTTTGCACAGGTTACAAACTGGATGACACCACCATGTATTACATGAACTGGGGCTGGAACGGCAACAGCAATGGTTTCTTCAACCTTTCTGCAAACCAGATTGCGACAAGCCAGTATAATTTCAATTACGCCCAGGGTATTATCTACGGCATGGTTCCTCCGGAGGACTCCAACATCCATCATACGCATGTGAAGATTGACCGTATTGAAGAGAACACAGTTCTCAGTGCAGCTTATCCCAACCCTGCTTCCGATTATGTGTCTCTTCCTTATGAGTCAAACCGTTCGGGTGAGGTGAAGGTGTATGGTATCGATGGCCGTTTGGTCTCCTCGGTGCGTGTCCCTGCCGGAAACGGTGTGGTGAACGTGAATGTTGCCCAGATGCCTGCCGGAGTCTATATCTACAGGCTGAACAATGCTTCAGGCAAGTTTATAGTGAAATAAAGAGTTTTAATAATTGTTTTTTTCATGTTGGGGGCGCCGGTTTTGACCGGCGTCTCTCTTTTTTATAGGGGGAGGGACACGGTGAAGGTGGTACCTTGTCCGAGCTCGCTTTCCAGGGAGATGGTTCCGTGGTGCAGCCGAACGACCTCGGACACATAGTTGAGTCCGATTCCGAAGCCTTTCACATTGTGGATATTGCCGGTGGAGACACGGTAGAATTTCTCAAACACATGCTTTTGATCCTCTTTCGAGATACCGATGCCGTGGTCTTGTACGCGCAACACCATTCTGTTGTCTTCGATGGCGGTGGAGATGACGATTCTTGGCGCGTCGGTAGAGTATTTGATTCCGTTGTCCACAAGGTTGAAAATGAGATTGGAAAGGTGCAACTCATCGGCAAAGAGGGTGGAGGGGTTGGCGTCGAGGTGTGTTTCGATGCTGCCGCCACGGTTGGCGAGGGTGAGTTTGAAACTCTGCGTAGCCCGTTCTATTAACGGGTGGATGTCTACTTCCTTGCAGTTGATTTTGAAGTTCTTGTTCGACATTTTGGCGCTCTGCAGAATGGTCTCCACCAATACCCGCAGGCGCTGGTTTTCGTCGCTGATGATGGATATGAAGTTGCGACGGGTGTCGTTGTCTTGTGAGACGCTGTCGTCCTGAAGCATCTCGCATGCCAAGCCAATGGTGGCTAGCGGGGTCTTGATCTCATGTGTCATGTTGTTGATGAATTCTGTCTTCATCTGGTCCAGTTTGCGCTGGATTGCCAGGGTGCGCAGGGAAATGATGAACATGACGGCAATGATGAGTATCAGGAAGAGGCTCATGTAGGTGTACAGCCATGAGTTTCGTTGCAGGAAGAGCTCGGTTTTGGGGAATCCGAGGATGATGTAAATCTGGTTGCCGGAGACGACGCCTGCAGGCTGGAAGTTGTAGCGGTAGGGCGATTCTTCCAGGTTGTTTTCGTTTCGCGAGTCGGTGCTGTACAGGAACGAGCCCTGGGTGCCGTCGTACAGGCCCACGTCGGGGTGCATGTCGATGCCGTTCAGCAAGAGCTCTTCGACAATCAGCGAGTCCAGCTCTTTGTAGTTGAAGGCGGTGCTTGCCTCTTCCGTTCCTGCGGAGTTGCCGTTCAATTGGCTGATGACTTCGTCCATGGCGTTGCTTACGCCCACATTGAACATGTTGTCGTTGATGGAGAACGTGCGGCGGGTCTGGAAGAACTGTATAACCACCAAACTGACAGCCGCTATGGCGAAAACGGAGATGATAAACACTCTGAACCAGCGTTTCATGCTTTCTCTTCTTTGTTGTTAGTTGTTAATTTTTAGTTAAATAACGCACCTTCGGGAAAAATATTTTTCTGATTAGCCGAGATTTGCAAAAAAAATAGTATTTTTGCAACGTTTTTTTATTTTTAATAGGAATATTTTAATTATGGCAACAAAATATATATTCGTTACAGGAGGTGTTGCCTCCTCTCTTGGAAAAGGAATCATTGCAGCTTCTCTCGCCCGTCTGCTCAAGGCCCGTGGCTATTCGGTCACCAACCAGAAGCTCGACCCCTACATCAATATCGATCCGGGTACGCTCAACCCCTACGAGCACGGTGAGTGCTATGTTACCGAGGACGGCGCAGAGACCGACCTCGACCTGGGACACTACGAGCGTTTCACCAGCGTGCCCACTTCGCAGGCGAATAACGTCACCACAGGCCGTATCTACAAGAATGTCATCGAGAAGGAGCGCCGTGGCGATTTCCTGGGCAAGACCGTGCAGGTGATTCCCCACATCACCAACGAAATCAAGGAGCGCATTACCGCCCTCGGCAATACCGGCAACTACGAGTTCGTTATCACCGAGATTGGTGGCACCGTGGGCGACATCGAGTCCTATCCTTTCATCGAGGCTGTGCGCCAGCTGAAATGGAGCTTGGGCCGTTCGTGCATCGTCATCCATCTGACTTATATCCCCTACATCGCCGCTGCCGGCGAGCTGAAGACCAAGCCTACGCAGCACAGCGTGAAGGCCCTGCAGCAGCAGGGTGTCCAGCCCGACATCATCGTCTGCCGCACCGAGAAGCCCCTCACCCGCAGCGTCAAGGACAAAATCGGCCTCTTCTGCAACATTGATGGCGACAGCGTCATCGAGGACGGCGATGTGGCGAGCATCTACGACGTGCCTCTCAAGATGCGCGACGAGAAACTCGACATCCAGGTGCTCCGCAAGCTGGATGTGCCCGTCAAGAAAGAGTTGGACCTCCAGAACTGGGAGGCGTTCCTCTACAAGCTCCACAATCCTGTTCGTGAGGTCAGCGTGGGCCTGGTGGGCAAATATGTCCAGCTGCAGGATGCCTACAAGTCCATTACCGAGGCTTTCATCCATGCCAGTGCCGAGTTGCGCTGCAAGGTGAAGGTGAAATATGTCAACTCGGAGGAGTTGACTGCCGAGAATATCGGCGAACAGCTGTCGGGCTTGACCGGTATCCTGGTGGCTCCGGGATTCGGCAACCGCGGCATCGAGGGCAAGATTCTCGCCGTGCAGTATGCCCGCGAGAACAAGATTCCGTTCTTCGGCATTTGCCTCGGTATGCAGTGCGCCGTGGTGGAATTTGCACGCAACGTGCTCGGCTACAAGGATGCCCACTCGGTCGAGATTGCCCCCACCACCACACACCCCGTCATCGACATGATGGAGGAGCAGAAGAATATTTCCAACATGGGCGGTACCATGCGTCTGGGCGCCTACCCCTGCAAGCTTGTCAAGGGTTCGAAATCTTACGAGATTTACGGCAAGGAGGATATCAGCGAGCGTCACCGCCACCGTTACGAGTTCAACAATGCCTACCTCGAGGAGTTCAAGGCTGCCGGCATGATGCCTGCGGGTATCAACCCCGACAGCGGCCTGGTGGAGATTGTGGAAATCCCGTCGCACCCCTATTTCGTGGGTTCGCAGTTCCATCCCGAGTACAAGTCGACGGCCATGCATCCCCATCCGCTTTTCGTGGCGTTTGTTGAAGCAGCGTTGAAATACAAGCAAGCATGAAGATAGGAGTCATCATTGCCATGGACATCGAGTATCGCCAGATGCACGATGCCATTGGCGGCGACCAGGGTCGCCTGGGAGATAATGAAATTGTTTTGTGGCAGTGCGGCATCGGCAAGGTGAATGCCGCTGTGGGCACTATGCGCCTCATCCAGGAGCACCATCCCGACGCCATTATCAGCACGGGTCTTGCCGGCGGCATCGACCCGCTGATGCAGGTGAAGGATGTGCTTGCCGCCACCCAGTGCGTGTACCACGATGTGGACTGCGGCAGCGGACTTGGATGTGCCCGCGGACAGGTGCAGGGCTTGCCCGAACGTTTCGATGCCGACGCAAAGTTGCTCAACCACGTCCTCGATGTGCCTCTCGCCTCGGATGAACGCCTGATGACGGGCCTCATCTGCACGGGAGACCAGTTCATCACCGACCGCGAGCGACAGAACACCATCAAGCGCAACTTCGTCGACGGTCTGGCATGCGACATGGAGAGCGCCGCCATCGCGCAGACGTGCTACCTGATGAAGGTGCCGTTCATGAGTTTGCGTGTCATCAGCGACACCCCGGGCCGCACCGACAACCACCAGATGCAGTGGGAGGATTTCCTCTCCTCGATGTGCGACACATCGTTCCGATTTGTGAAGAAATATCTTGAGACACTAGATTAACTAGTGGTTTAAGGTTTAGGGTTTAAGGTTTAAGGGAGCTACGCGGTTCCATAGAATCTTAACCCCTAAACCTTAAACTTTAAACCGTAAACCTTAAACCTTAAACCTTGATACATGGAAGTAATACAGAGCTTTACCATTGACCATACCCATCTGAAGCCGGGGATTTATGTCTCCCGCATCGACAAGGGGTTTACCACTTTCGACCTGCGCATCACGGAGCCCAACCGCGAGCCTGCCGTGGCACCTTCGGCCATGCACAGCCTTGAGCATCTGATGGCCACCTGGTTCCGCAACTCGTCCGCCAAGGAGGATGTGGTGTACGTGGGACCCATGGGCTGCCTGACGGGCATGTATGTCATCATGACGGGCAGCTACAGCGTCGAGGATATGCGCCGTCTCACCATCGAGTGCCTGGAATGGATTCTGACCCAGACCGAGGTGCCCGCCACCACGCCCGAGACCTGCGGCAACTGCCTGCTGCACGACTTGCCCATGTGCCATTGGGAGAGCCGCCGCTATCTCGACCGCCTCAAGAACGATTTTCATTGCGAATACACCCAGCTTCAGGTGACGCTGAAGGACGGCAAGGTGTTCGCTGACGCCTAAAGGAAGGCAAAAGAAGGGCTAGGGGAGTGCCCCCGGCTCTTTTCTGTGCCCCGCAGAGGGCTCCCGCTGGAGGGAGGCTTCTGCGGGGTTTGTGTTTGTGTTGGTGGTAGAGGGGCTAGAGGGACTAGATGTTCTAGAACAACTAGATGTACTAGAGGGCTCCAGGTATTGGCTGTCGGAGACGCGGCCCATGGAGTCTTCGATGAGGGCCCAGAGGTGGGCGTCGCGGAAGGCATCCGGGAGGAGGGTGCTGAGGCGGCGGGAACGGCGCTCGGCGGTGGCCACGCATTGGGTCAGGCCTTGTTCCTCGCTATAGGCGTAGATCTTGATGGTGTCTTCGTTTTTGGCTCCGTGGTGGTGGAGGTTCTTGTCCCAACGCAGGGTCAGGACGCCGTCCTCGACGGTGATTTCGGTGAAGGTGACCATGGGGACGGGGCCTACGGACATCTTTATGTCTTTCAGTGAGATAGCACCCTCCCTCGTCCAGTTGAGGTGGACGAAGGCGTTGCCTGCGGTCATGGCGTGCTGGGGGGCGTAGTGGCGCATGCCGACCTTGAGGGCCGGGAGCAACTTCGACGCCAGAGAGACCATGTCGCCGAACTGGCGGCGGTGGGCCTGCTGGGCCTCGGTGCGGGGGTTGGCGACGAAGCGCGGCCTGGCGCGCATAAACCACTGGTTGTTACGGCGGTAGCCGATGACGGTGCCGACGGTGCCGGAAAAGCCGCCGAGGATGCCTTGATGGAGTT
>ONGA01000004.1:0-20494 GCA_900317285.1 uncultured Bacteroidales bacterium
GGCTCCGCAGCCAGCAACGGCGGCACCAATGGTATGTACATCTCCAACAACAACGGCACCGCCAATGCCTACACCAACAGCACCACCACCACCTCCTACGCCTACAAACTCTTCGCTTTCGAAACTGGCGAATACTCCTTCAGCTTCGATTGGAAAGCCAACGGCGAACTTAGTTCCACCGGTACTTATTACGACTTCCTCCGCGTCCTCTTCGTTCCTGGCAATGCCGAACTGACCGCCAATGCCGGCGTCACTGGTGGCACTTCTATCCCCACTGGCTGGGTTGACCTTGCTGACAGACTGAACAACGTCACCGATTGGCAGCACATCGACACCGTCATCAACATCGCCACCGCTGGCAACTACCAGATTGTCTTCTGCTGGCGCAACGACGGCTCTGACGGTAGCCAGACTCCCGCTGCTATCGACAACATCAGCATCTCCCTCAACGGTGGTGAGCCTCCTGTGGGCATCGACGAGGTCGAAGCTGCCGACATCGTGCTCTTCCCGAACCCCGCCACCAGCAACGTCACCCTCCGCGGTGTCGAAGCCGGCAGCCAGGTCTCCGTGGTTGACATGAACGGCCGCATGGTCCGCGACTTCAAGGCCGCCAACGACAACGTCCGCATCGACGTCAGCAACCTCGCCAAGGGTGCCTACTTCGTCCGCGTTGTCAACGGCAACACCAACGCCATCCGCAAACTCATTGTCAAGTAACCCATACTGACAATCCGTAATACCCCGCAGGGGCGGCGCCACGCGCCGCCCCTGCTTCTTTTTAATACCCCGCAGGGGCGGCGCCACGCGCCGCCCCTGCTTCTTTTTCTGTTCTCCCGCTCCGCCTAAATTCTCCTGCTCGCTTCGCTCACGAAATCTATAAAATTTTTTTTTCTCAATCAAAACTAAAAGAACTATCAAAACTTCTCGAAGTCCCGATGTCCTGAAGTCTCGATGTCTACTTAAACCATAAACCTTAAACCTCACCCCCTGACATAGGAGCAACTAAGAAGCATCATATACGCATCATAGGAGAACCCAAGGAGAAGTATAGGAGAATGGTAGTACAGGCGTTTTTTCGGGATTTCGTCCCACTTTCTCCTATCCTTTATCCCATCCACATTCATTCCCAGTCACTTAACGTAAAATCTCAGTTTCCGCCCACATAACAACCAAAAAAAGGGCGCCGGTAGACTCCGGCACCCTCATTGGGACAGGGAGGACAGGAGCCCCGCCCCATGCTCTCACATCGTTATCATCTTGCTTTCTTCACCAATGAAACAACATATCCGATCAACCCGTCCAGGGCACTGATGGCAAGGAACAGGAGTATCCAACCTCGCCAGGTCATGGTGCTGAAGTCAACGCAACACTGCGATAGATGAATCAGTCCAAGAGTGATAAAAAGTTGCCACCACGACTCGGAGAAGATCCTTCGGAGACTTCTCCCGAAGTTGAACTCTGTTTCTTTCTGCATCGGTTTCTTGGTGAAGAGGCCTATAGCCACGCCAACGATAACAAGCAAAGAGCCAGTGATTAGGTTTCCCATGATAATTCCTTCAAAAAGGATGTTCTGAACAAATCATTTTTTTAGTGATTCAAAGCATAGCCTACCGAGCCAGATGCTGCACCACCTGCTGCACCTGCAACAGCACCTGCTGCTGCTCCGGGACCTGCTCCAACACCACCGGCCATGGAACCAGCAACAGCACCGCCGATAGCACCATCAACAGCGCCTACAACAGCACCATTCATATCAGCCTCGACATAAGGTTTCACTGCTTGGGCGACTTCTTTGGCACATTTTTTCACTTTGCCCCAGAGCTCTCTCACACCTTTTGCTCTAATAGTTCCCTCGAAGAACTCTTCAGTCCAGATTTCAAAGGAATTGGCGCAAACTGCGGCTGCAAAACTGATGCACAGATACTCATTGATGTTGGAGCACTCTCCTTTCAGTCTATTGGCCTCCGCCTCAAAATTTCTCTGAAAATCTTCAAAGCTCCGACTTTCAGCGATAAGAGGCTCTATCATTTCTACAAGCTGTGCTGTTTCATTCCGCACAAACTCAATGTCAACAAACATATATGGGTCTTGATTGTACCGGATATTCATAATATCCTGTTCTCCATTTTCTCCAATAGCTTCACAAATCATCATGTATCCAGCAGTATCGAAAATCCAACCACCGTACAGATCTCTGCCATAGGATTCCGTGTTTTGGATATCCTCCGTCCACATGTCGAAGAATTCCGTTCTAATATACCCATGAGGATCCTCAACAGGACGCTCCCTAAATTCGTTCAGATAACGACGAAGCCATGTGTCGTGGAACATAGCCACCTCTTTGGCCAAAGTATCCACATCCTCCCTGTGTAGTCTCACCTCGTAAATGGCACGATATTTGCTTCTTCCGTCATTGTTGGGGGTGACATCTTCTTTCTCGGAGCAGGACATGGTTCCAAAAGCTCCACAGAACAATGTTGCACATACTGCAACTTTTACAAAAAATTTTTTCATTTGTTTTTTTGGATTTTGTGTGTTAATAAAAAAGGTTATTTCTTCTTTCCAATTTTCTTCAGGAAGTAGGCTATGCCGCAAATCACCAGCAGAACAACCGCTATCGATGCAATTGTGTATTCTGTACCGTTGCTGACAATTATATACGACATATCGTACATCTCTCCTGTGTTCGTTTCTCTTGTTGAACCGCGACTGCGAAGTCAAGCCGCATAGCCTGCATGGCATTTTTCAATGTCACACAATAAAGCTGATTGATGCACGTTATTGGAAACGTGTAGAGCGCCAGCTCTATGCTTCGGGTGCGGGATCGGCGGGGCTGAGTGAATTGCAACCTTCCAAATTCAATGACACTCTCCCTGCCTCGGCACCCTCTCTTTATGTCCCTGCGCACTCTGTTTCCGCGCGGGGAATCGTCAGGCTATTCGCAACCGTCAAGCTATGCTTTAACGGGTTGCGGTGCAGATATGCTCGCCCTTCTTCTCGTCGTAGACCATGCGGACCTTGTAGCCCTCTCTGTACTTCTGTTTCGTCCAGTTGAAGGCATCCGCTTCGTTGGGGGTCTTATATTCCAAAGTCTCTTTGGTAGCCATGGCACTCGGCACATAGTTGCCATTAGCGATTTCCACCTCGTAGCCGCTGCGGGTGATAATCAGAAGGCGCATAAGCAGTGCGTCGTACTCTTCCTCGCTTCTCGGCGTTGCCGTGTGCATCACTCCGTTGACAGTGTAGCGCACCGTGTAATCGGTGCTGGCTTCCTCAAGGGATGACTGCGGGTCGACAAACATTTCTTTCTGACAGCCGACAGCCATCGTTCCAAGCACTGCCATGAGTGCTACCGTTAAGACTTTTTTGTTCATTTTGTTTTAGTGTTTTTTGTTTAATGATATTTGATGATACAGAATTGCATCGATTTGAATTTCAGTCTGAATATCGAAGACCGCGATAGTACGGTCGCGGCAGGAGACCACGATAAAGTCGTTGTTCAGGAGCACCGTGTCCATAGGCTGGTCATAGTGGTTTTTCGGCGCAGCCCAGAAGTAAATGGTATGGGGCGTTGTGTCATCGTACAATTCTTCCGGTATGGAGTTCACGTTGAAGTCCTCCCGCAGCCACGCCCATGCCGAATCGGTCAACGCCTTCAGGTGGGTGACATCGACGACGACGCTGTCGTTTAGCTGGTAATCTTTAATAAATGTGGCCTTCATTCCCTCCGTCTCCGCGTACTTTTTGTACACTTCGCTGCACTTGTCGAAGCTGACAATGCGAGGCAGAAGGACAACAATCCCAGCCCCTCCCAGCAAGAGGAGGCAGACAAGAACTGTTATAAACCAAGAACGTTTCATAGTTGCGATATCATTGCGTCAATATTTTCAATAATGGCAGCACGGTCGACGCGATCGCGCTGGGTCATGGTGTGTCCGTCACCTATCGGCGAGCAGGAGACGGCCACGAGCACCACGAGAACTGTGGCGCTGACAGCAGCCACCTGGCGCACCGACGAGAAAGCCGTGGTGACAGCATGGCTGAAATCAACAGTGATGATACGGCTCTTCGGTCTGTCGACGCGGGGAGCGTAGTGGGGTTCCATGTGCATGCGGCGCATGAAACGCGACATGCGGACAACGCCCGTACGGGCGGGGTGGTGGAGGTGGAGTGCAAGGAAGAGGTAGAGACTGTAAAGAGTAATCAGAACGTTGACGAAGGTAAGCACCAGGCCGGCAATGTGGATGAAAAGATCAGCATCGTTTAGGAAAGACAGGGCAGTGTAGATGCCTGCGCCGGTGCCTACGAGCGCCAACAGGAAGTATTCCACCATGAGGATGTGCCGGTAGGGAGTGGAGTAGCGGAGGTTCAGCCCGCGGGGCTGCGCTTCGGGACGGGCGACAATCTCAGCCACACGGCTGTCTTGCTCGTCCCACAGTCCCTGCAGCTCCTGCATGAACTCGTCAGACTCCCACTCTTCCTCCCACTGGGGGTCAGATGGCAAATCCTGAGGGTTGTTCTTGTTGTTTTTTATATTTTTCATTCGTCTTTGAATTGTTCTCTAAGTTCCAATAACTGTTGTCTGATACGGTAGAGCTTCTGTTTTACGGCGGCCTCCGTTATCCCGGCAATGACTGCTATTTCGCGAAGACGCTTCTTGTCGAGGTATAGAAACAGCAGTTTCCTGTCTTCGTCACTCTCCAGCCGGTCGATGAGGCTGTATAGCCGTTGGAATCGGATGTCGGTGGCCTCGTCGGCGATAGTGTCGTAGATGCTTTCGTCAAGTGCTACAAACTGCGGCATCCGGCTCCTTTTCCTAAACTCTTGCCCCGCGACATTGAGGGCTACCTGTGTAACCCATGTGTTGAGGCTGCTCTCTCCGCGATAACTGTTCCATGAATTCCAAAGGGTGCAAGCTATTTCTTGGTAGAGGTCGCGGAAATCCTCTCTCTCGCGGTCGGTGAAGCACAAGCATACCTTGACCAGGGTGCCCTCGCACTCACGGAGCATCTGTGTAAATTCGGCATGTTGGTGAGCTTCTGCTTGCATACTGCTGGAGTTAAGCCCTTTATTTCTTTTTCCTGTCCTTATTTTTTGCGGCGGTCTTTTCTGACCCCCTCTACTTAATTAGTTGCAAAAATAGGAAAAAAGTAACACGAAAAATGCACTTTTTTTAAAACTTTTTTTCTAATCATTGATTTTCTGATAGATACAAATGCACTTTTTTTATTCAAAATTATTTTTTGCCAATTCGTCTGACTTTCGTATCTTTGCATTTTAAATAGATAACTAAAAAAGGAAGACATGAACATTCTACTTCTGGGTTCCGGCGGTCGCGAACACGCTATCGCTCACAAGATTGCGCAAAGCAAACAGTGCGGTCAACTCTTCATTGCCCCCGGCAACGCAGGCACTGCGGCAGTGGGTGAAAACGTGGCTCTCGACACCAACGACTTTGCCGCCGTGGAGCGCTTTGTCATCTCGCACCGTGTCGAAATGGTGGTGGTAGGTCCCGAGGCACCGCTTGTGGCGGGCATCGCCGACTACTTCGCCGAGCAACCCAGCCTGCGCCATGTCCTCGTCATCGGTCCACGCCGCCAGGGCGCCATGCTCGAAGGCAGCAAGGACTATGCAAAAGCTTTCATGCAGCGCCACCATATCCCCACAGCACGCTACCAGACCTTCACCGAAGCCACCCTCGCCGAGGGCGAAGCCTTCCTCGAAACCCTTCAGGCTCCTTATGTGCTCAAGGCCGACGGCCTGGCTGCCGGCAAGGGTGTTCTCATCGAGCCCGACCTGGCAACCGCCAAAGCACACCTGCGCGAGATGCTTTCGGGTCATAAGTTCGGCGACGCCTCCGCCTCCGTGGTCATCGAGGAGTTCCTCTCCGGCATCGAGCTCAGTGTTTTCGTGCTCACCGACGGCAGCCACTATCTCCTGCTGCCTTCCGCCAAGGACTACAAGCGCATCGGTGAAGGTGACACCGGCCTCAACACCGGCGGCATGGGCTCCATCAGCCCCGTGCCTTTTGCCGACAAGGCATTCATGAAGAAAGTCGAGGACCGTATCGTCAAACCCACCGTCCGCGGTCTGCGCGACGAGAAGATTCCCTATTGCGGATTCATCTTCATCGGTCTTATGAACTGCAACGGCGACCCATATGTCATTGAATACAATGTACGCATGGGCGACCCCGAGACAGAGAGCGTCTTTCCCCGCATCAAGAGCGATGTCGTCGAACTCTTCGAAAACACCGCCCGCGGCAACCTCGACTGCTGCACCCTGGAGATTGACTCACGTACTGCCGCTTGCATCATGATGGTGGCCGACGGATACCCCGAATCCTACAAAAAGGGCGACATCATCGACCTGGGTACCGACGACGAAACGCTGGTCTTCCACTGTGGCACCAAGCGCGACGGCGAAGGGCACCTGCTCACCAACGGTGGCCGTGTCATCTGCACCACCGCTCTTGCCAACACCCTTCCCGAGGCGCTCCTGAAGAGCTACAACCGCAGTCAGACTATCAATTGGAGAGGCAAATACAACCGCCGCGATATCGGTCAGGACCTCCTCAAACTCATGCAGGGCTGAACCCACGAGACATGACTCTGAACAAGGACATCTCCATCGGTCATCTGGCTTGTGCCGCCGCCTATATCATCTTCGGCATCAATGTCGTGGTATGTCGCGATATTGCCACCGACGGCGGCATCTCACCTATCGTGCTCTTCTCCATGCGGGCACTGGTGGCCGGGGGATTGTTCTGGCTTCTGTCCCTATTCACCCCCAAGGAGACCGTTCCCTGGAAAGACCTCCTGCGTCTCAGCGGTGCCGGCATCCTGGGTCTGCTGCTGCCGCAACTCACATTCCTCTATGCCATTGCACACACCACACCCGTGGACCTCTCGGTGATGAGCACCACAACGCCCATCTTCACCATGTTCGTAGCAGCCATTTTCCTCAAGGAGCCCATCACCTGGAAGAAAGCCCTCGGCGTAGCACTCAGCTTCGGTGGCATCCTGTGGCTCATCCTGCAGAGCACCTTCGGCGGAAATGGAGCGTCGGAAACCGAACCCATAGGCATCGCCTTCTGCTTCGCCAACTACATCGTTTTTGCGCTCTATCTCGGCACCTGCCGTAATCTCATCTCCCGCTATTCGGTGGTTACCTCCATGAAATGGATGTTCCTCGTTTCTTTCATCATCTCCATCCCCTTCGCACTGCCCCACCTTCCCGCCACCGACTTCATGTCCGTGCCCTCCTATGTATGGTGGGAGATTGCCTTCATGATTTTCTTCTCCACCTTCATTGCCTACTACCTCATCCCTATCGGACAGCAGCGCATACGCCCCACCCTGGTGAGCATGTATGGCTACTTGCAGCCCATCATCGCCATCGCTATGGCAATTTGGACAGGCATGGACCGCCTGACTGCCACCAAGGTCCTCGCGGCGGCACTCGTCTTCACCGGCGTGTGGGTCGTCAACCGCAGCCGCGCTGCCGCCATTCCCATAAAAAAACAACACAATTAACCCTTCAAACCCCTCCCTATGAGCAAAGACATTGTTTGCAGCGGCATTCGCCCCACGGGCAACCTCCATCTGGGCAACTACTTCGGCGCCCTCCGCAACTTCGTGCGCATGCAGGACGAATTCGACTGCTTCTTCTTCATCGCCGACTACCACTCGCTGACCACGCACCCCACCCCTGGCAGCATATATGAGGACGCTCGCCGTATCCTTATCCAGTATCTCGCAGCCGGTCTCGACCCCGAACGCGCCACCATCTATTTCCAGAGCGACCTGCCCGAGACCATCGAGCTCTACCTCTTCCTCAACATGAACGCCTATCTCGGCGAGCTGGAACGCGTTACCTCCTTCAAGGACAAGGTGCGGCAAAACCCCAACAACGTCAATGCCGGCCTGCTCACCTACCCCACCCTCATGGCTGCCGACATCCTCATCCACAAAGCCACCAAGGTCCCCGTGGGTAAGGACCAGGAGCAGCATCTGGAAATGACACGCACTTTCGCCCAGCGCTTCAACAACATGTACCACGCTGAGGTATTCCCTCTGCCCCAGGCCATGGGATTTGGCGGCCAGTTGGTCAAGATTCCCGCCCTCAACGGTAGTGGCAAGATGGGCAAGAGCGAGGGCGAAGCCTCTACCATCTTCCTCACCGACGAACCGGCGGTCATCCGCAAGAAAATCATGAAAGCAAAATCCGACAGCGGTCCCACGGAGATGAACCAGAAAAAGCCCGAAGAGATAGAGAACCTCTTCTCTCTTCTCAAGGCAGTCTCCAAACCCGACACGGTGGAGTACTTCGACGACCTCTACAACCGCTGCCAGATACGCTACGGCGACCTTAAGAAGCAACTCGCCGAGGATATGGTGGCGTTTGTCGAGCCCCTGCGACAGCGCATCCTTGAAATCGGCGCTGACGATGACACTCTGCGACGCATTATCGACCGCGGCAAGGACAAAGCCCGCGAGAGCGCCGTACGCACTCTCAACGAGGTGCGCCATGTCATCGGCTACCGCAACTAATAATTAAGAGTATATATAAAAAAGAAGAGCCGCTCAATCGAGCGGCTCTCTTTTTTCAGTGTGTGTCTTGCACAATTACTGAGCAGCCTCTTCGGTAGCCTCGGGAGCAACTTCCTCGACGGCGGCCTCAACGGCGTTGGTGTCGACGACCTCTTCGGTAGCCTCAATAGCTTCCATAGCGGTGGTGTCTTCAACCTCGGTGTTGTTGTTACCGCAAGCGGCAAAACCAAACATACCAGCAACTGCAAGTGCAAAGAATACTTTCTTCATCATTTTAAATTTTTAAAATTGTTAATACTTTTTATTGTTTTCTTTTCTTAATTCTAAACCCGGCAAGTCACTCATTTTCATTCGTTCTTTTCCGAATTCGAGGTGCAAAAGTACAACATTAATCCGAAATGTTAAAAAAAAGAACTTTTAAATAATCCTAAAAAATCACCATACACCTGTTTATCAATAACTTACAAATACTGAAAAATTGCATTTTTTTCATCTAATCATCTTCTAAACACACTTTTACCCCCTCAAAAAACGAAAAAAGAGGACCCCGTCGGAATCCTCTTTCTATTTTGTATGCCATTTTCATCCTTAAGGCAAGGGAACCAGATTGTTGAATCCCATGAACGCCATGGCGAGAATGCCGGCGGAGACCAGTGCAATGGGCACGCCTTTCATTCCCTTGGGGGTGCCTGTCAGCTCCAGTTGCTCGCGGATACCGGCAAAAATAACCAGTGCCAAAGTAAAGCCCACGGCAATGCTGGCGGAATAGACAACACTCTGCAGGAAGTTCATATTTTTCTGGATAACCAGGATGGCAACGCCGAGCACGGCGCAGTTAGTGGTAATCAGCGGCAGGAACACTCCCAGTGCCTGATAGAGGGCGGGAGCAATTTTCTTCAGTACAATCTCGACCATCTGCACCAAGGCAGCAATGACAAGGATGTAGGCAATGGTCTGCAGGTACTGCAGGTTCAGCGGTACGAGCACGTACTGCATGATGAGATAGGTCACCATCGTGGCAAGCAGCATCACGAAGAGCACTGCGCCGCCCATACCAATCGAACTCTTCACATCTTTCGACACACCCAGAAAGGGACAAATGCCGAGGAACTGTGCCAAAACAACGTTGTTCACGAAGATGGCGCCGATAATCAGTGCGAATATTGAGATACTCATTATTTCAAATTTTTTATATTACACTTCTATCTGTTTCGGACTGCAAAAGTACACACTTTTTCCGAACCGACCAAATTTTTTTCCTTAAACCTTAAACTTTAAACCTTAAACACTACTATTCGACCCATCCAATCACGTCGCCTTTCTTCACCATCTGGCCTTGTTTGACGCAGGTGTCGATAACTTTCCCGCTCTTGAGCGCCACCAGGGGCATGAGGGCGTAAGGAGCTTCGATATGGGCAATGTCAGCACCCTCCTTCACCTCGGTACCGGGGGCGGGAGCGGTGCTCTGGTCGTCAAAATTCACCTCCCACAGCAGTCGGCCCGTAGCGGTAGCCACTATCGGCGTGGCATTGGGGTGCTTGGGTGTGATATAGTTGAGGGCAATACTCTCGGCAGTGGCGGGAGCGGCAGGTTTGGGCTCCTTCTCGGCACGCAGCTGGGCCACTTCCTTGTTGAAGCGCTCCTTCGCCACGCCGCTCTTGTAGTCGCGGTACTGGCGGTCGTGCATGGCCAACTCGAACAACTCTTCGTCGTCCTCGCCACGCTCCCAGCCGTTCTGCTCCATTTCCTTGATGTATTCGGGCAGTGCATCGGGATAGGCTTCCTGCGGCACGCCGGTGTAGAACTCCATGCCCTGTTGTTTCGCCAGCTCCACAATTTCAGGTGCCAGTTCGCCCGGCAACTTGCCGGCACGACCCAGAATCATGCTCCACGAATCCTTGTCTATCTGGCTGAAGCGGGGTTTGCCCTGCGCCATGGCCAGCAGATTCATCACGGCTATGTTCTTCGTATACTGGCTGAAGGGGGTCACCAGCGGAGGATAGCCCAGCATGGGCCAGATATATTCCACTTCCTGGAACAGTTGCACCGTCAACTCCTCGAAACTCACTTCAGACTTGCCGTTCTTCTTCAGGGCCATATTGATGGCGCCATGCACACCGCGCAAGTCGCTCATCATCGAACCCATCATGCCACCGGGCAGACCACAACCCACCAGCAACGAGCTACTGATACGGTTACCGGGGTTGATATACAGGCCCAGGAAGTCATCGATGAACTCCTGCGTCAGCTTGCGTGCCTCCATGTAGGCGTCCATGTTGATGTCTTTCACCAGGAATCCGGCATCCTTCAGCATGGCCTGCACTGAGATGACATCGGGGTGCACCATGCCCCACGACAGAGGCTCCATGGCGCAGTCGATGACGTCGGCACCCGCCTGCGCCACCATCAAGGTCGATGCCATCGAGAGACCGGGACCGGTGTGACCGTGATACTGCACCACAATGTGGGGATACTTGGTCTTGATTTCATGCACCAGCCTACCCAATGTGGCGGGGCGTCCCACGCCAGCCATATCCTTCAGGCAGATCTCGTCGGCACCGAATTCCACCAGCTTGTCCACAATACCCATGTAGTACTCTACGGTGTGTACGGGCGAGTGGGTGATGCTCAGGGCCGCCTGGCTGATCATGCCGGCCTCCTTGGCATATTTCACGCTGAGTTCCAGATTGCGCGGGTCGTTCAAACCGCAGAACGAGCGCATGATATCCACGCCCTGCGCCTTCTTCACCTTCGGCATCAGTCGGCGCACATCGGCAGGCACGCCATACATGCGCAAGCCGTTCAGTGCACGCTCCAGCATGTGGGTCTGGATGCCAGCCTTGTTGAACTCCTTGGTCCAGGCGCGCACCGCCTTGTTGGGGTTCTCGCCATACATCAGGTTCACCTGCTCGAAGGCGCCGCCATTGGTCTCTATGCGGTCAAAGCAACCCATCTCGACAATCACAGGCGCTATCTTCACCAGCTGGTCCACACGGGGCTGGTACTTGCCCGACGACTGCCACATGTCGCGATACACCAAACTGAATTTTATCTCTTTTAACATATTTCTAGATTAATCATTAAAAAAACTACCAGCGGTCATAGTGGATGCGGGTGGTATCCCACTTGTCCTTGGGCTGGTTCTCCCCGGCGGGGTAGCCGATGGGGACGACGGCATAGGGCACCACATTGTCGGGCAGTCCCAAACCCTTGCGCACCGGCGCCATGGTGTTGGCGAAGGGGTAGCAAGCCGTCCAGCAGGCTCCCAGGCCGTGGGCCTCGACGGCGAGCAGCAGGTTCTCGGTGGCGGCGGCAATGTCGTCGCGCCACATGGGGTTGGGCATCGTCACCGCAGGACCGTTGGGGTTCTCGCGGGTGGGACGTGTCACCGTAGTGTCGGCACAAACCACAATCACCACTCCGCTCTCCATGAATTTCTTCATATTGCCGTTACCCTCGAAGATGGTCTCATATTGGCTCTTGTCGGTCAGCACCACAAAACTCCACGGACGGATGTCCATACCCGTGGGGGCAGCCATGGCAGCACGGAGCAGGTCCTCCACCACGGCAGCGGGGATAGTGTCGCCGTTGTAGGAGCGCACGCTCTTGCGGTTGAGGATATTCTCCATCACCGCACCGGTGGGGTTGACAGTGTCACATTGTTTCTCGCAGCAGCCGCCAAACAGCACAGCCGCAGTAGCCATCATAAGGATTACTTTCTTCATTTTTATTTATAAATTAAATATTTCTCTCTAATCTTCTTGAACTCGTCGAGGGCGGGCTGCCAAGTGGCGCGGATTTCCTCCTCGCTCATGCCGGACGATATCTGCTTGCGCAGATCACCGTTGCCCGCCAGCTTCTCGAAGAAGTTGCTCTTCTGGAAAAACTTGCCCTTCGGCACACGGCGGTACATCTCCATCAGGTATCGAAGGCTGAAGGCCGCCGGAGCCTCCTCGCCACGCAGTTCAAGGGTGTCGCTTCCGTAGGAAACTCTTTCAAACGGGTATCCGGTACCCCTCCCCACTCCGCAATGAGTACCCTCGAAGAGGCAGAGGCTAGGATATAGGGCGATGGCGTGGGCATTGCGCAGGTTGGGCGACGGCGGCACGGGCAGCTCGTAGCCCACCGAGTCGCGCTTGTAGCCCTGCATAGGCACCACCGTAAGGTTGCATTTGCTGCCGCCCTTCAGCCAGCCCTCGCCGTTAATCATCCGGGCATACTCCCCTATCGTCATGCCATAGACCACAGGCACGGGGTGCATGCCGACAAACGAGCGGTAGTGGGCCGTGTCGAGCACCGGCCCGTCGACATAGTGTCCGTTGGGGTTGGGGCGGTCGAGAACCGCGAGCGGTATGCCCGCTTCGGCGCAGGCCTCCATCACATAGTGGAGCGTGGAAATATAAGTGTAGAAACGGCAGCCCACATCCTGCAGGTCGAAAAGCACATAATCCACATCCGCGAGTTGCTCCTGTGTCGGCTTCTTGTTCTTGCCGTAAAGCGAAACGATAGGGATACCTGTCTTGGAGTCAATGCTGTTATCCACATGGGCACCCGCCTCTGCGGTCCCTCGGAATCCATGTTCGGGACAAAATATCTTCGTGACAACGACATCGGAAGCAAGCAGCGTGTCAACCAAGTGGGTGTTGCCGACAAGCGATGTTTGATTGGCCACCACCGCAAGGCGTCCCATATACACTGGTTGCGCAAAGGCACACACATCCTCATGTCCCCAGCGATGTCCCTTGCAGTCGAGCAATTCTTCGGCACCCGTCCGCAACACCTGCCTGGCGGCAGGCTGCGCGTGGCACGAGCCAAGCAGCATCAGCAAAAGCACTATGGGCAGCAGGCGTTTCATCGGCTCCTATTTCAGGTGCAGCTTGTGACCCATACGGTCCTGCTTGGTCTTCAGATATTTCTCGTTATACTTGTTGGGTTCGATGACGATAGGCACAATCTCCGTCACCTCGAGGCCATAGCCTTCCAGACCCGTGCGCTTCACGGGGTTGTTGGTGATGAGGCGCATCTTCGTCACCTTCTGGTCACGCAGAATCTGGGCACCGATGCCGTAGTCGCGCTCGTCGGCCTTGAAGCCCAGCTTCAGGTTGGCGTCCACCGTGTCGAAGCCCTGCTCCTGCAGGTGGTAGGCCCTCAGCTTGTTCACCAGGCCGATGCCGCGGCCCTCCTGGCTCATATAGGCGATAAGGCCCTTGCCCTCCTTCTCAATCATCTCCATGGCATGATGCAGCTGGTCGCCGCAGTCGCACTTGCAACTGCCGAAAATATCACCCGTGGCACAGCTCGAATGCACACGCACCAGCACAGGTTCTCCTTCCTCCCACTCACCTTTCTTCAGCACCATGTGCGTGTTGCCGTTGTCAAGCTGCGTATAGGCAATCAGCTGGAAATTACCCCACTGCGTCGGCAGGAACACCTCTTCCTCCTTGCGGATAAGCGTCTCGTGCGCCACGCGGTAGGCGATAAGGTCCTTGATAGTCACAATCTTCAGCCCGAACTTCTTGGCAACCTCCTGCAGCTGCGGCATGCGGGCCATCGTGCCGTCGTCGTTGATAATCTCTATCAACGCACCCGCGGGACGCAAGCCCGCCAGGCGCGCCAGGTCGACAGCCGCCTCAGTGTGGCCGGCACGCACAAGCACGCCACCGTTGCGCGCACGCAGCGGATTGATATGACCCGGGCGACCCAGGTCCTCGGCCTTCGTCGTCGGGTCGGCAAGCGCGCGGATAGTGCTGGCCCTGTCGTGCATCGACACGCCCGTCGTGCAACCATCCTTCAGGTTATCCACCGTCACGGTGAATGGCGTGCCCAACAGCGACGTATTGTCATGCACCTGCATATCCAGCTGCAACTCGTGGCAGCGCTCCTCGGTAATCGGGGCACACAGCACGCCGCGGCCGTTCTTCAGCATAAAATTCACATGCTCGGCAGTGATTTTCTCCGCCGCCATGATGAAGTCGCCCTCGTTCTCGCGGTCCTCATCGTCCACCACAATCACAAACTTGCCCTCGCGAAAATCCTCGATGGCTTCCTCTATAGTATTGACTTTGAACTCCATAATAAAAATAAAAATATAAAATGCAGATGCAAAGATACAAAAAAAACACGACACCTCCGCTCCCAAGCCAAATATTTTTCTCCCCTCCCCCTTGGCATAGGTCAAACCAAGGAGCGACATAGGAGCGACATACTATCATCCATAGACCTACCATAGAGTTACAATAGAGGTACCATAGACCTAGCATAGACCTACTGAACATAGTTTTTTGAAATCAAGGCTGTTTATAATTATCTTCCTGTAAATCAGCCTCTATTTCGATTTTCACATGGGATTCTCATCCTGTTTTGCACTTGCAAAGATACGACATTTTTCGATACCTGCAAAAAAAATTTTGCCTCCGATAAAAAATAATTGTGTATCTTTGCAAATTCAAATTCCGCACAAGATGAACATAGCAATCATAGGCTACGGCAAAATGGGCCGCGCCATCGAAGCCCTCGCCCTCCAGCACGGCCACACCATCGTCGCCGCCGTCGACAACGACAACGACTGGAACGACCCGCAAAAACCCTGGCGCAACGCCGACGTCGCCATCGAATTCACCACCCCTGACACCGCCACCGCCAACATCAGGCGCTGCCTCGAAGCCGGCGTGCCCGTCGTCTGCGGCACCACAGGCTGGTACAGCCACTACGACGACATCGTCGCCGAATGCAAAGACCACAACGGACGCCTCTTCACCGCCACCAATTTCTCCATCGGCATGAACATCATGTTCGAACTCAACCGCCGCCTCGCCGAGCTCATGCGCGGCCGCGACACCTACCGCGTCTCCATCAGCGAAACCCACCACATCCACAAACTCGACGCCCCAAGCGGCACCGCCATCACCCTCCAGGAGCAAATCGCGGAAAGCGGCAGCCGCCAGGCCGAAAGCGTGCCCATCGAGTCCTTCCGCATCGGCGAAGTGCCCGGCACCCACACCGTCACCTATGCCAGCGACATCGACACCCTCACCCTCACCCACGAGGCCCACTCCCGCCAGGGACTCGCCCTCGGCGCACTACTCGCCGCCGAATTCCTCGCCACGGCAAAACCCGGCATCTACACCATGAAAGACATCCTCTGATGAACACCCGCACCCATACCTCCTCCCGCGCCAACCCCTGGGTGCTCCTGCTGCTCACCCTCCTGCTCCTCGCCGCCATGGCGACAAGCTGCCTCTTCGGCGCCGTCGACTTCCAGTGGGACGAGATATGGCACTCCCAGATATTCTGGCAACTGCGCCTGCCGCGCGTCATCATGAGCGCACTCGTCGGCGCCGTCCTCTCCGTCTGCGGTGCCGCCTACCAGAGCATCTTCCGCAACCCCCTCACCGACCCCTATGTCCTCGGCGTCAGCAGCGGTGCCTCCCTGGGTGCCGCCGTCGCCATTCTCCTCGGTCTCGAGGCGTTCCTCTGGGGCGTCGGCGGATTCGCCCTCGCGGCAGCGCTGCTCACCGTCCTCCTCATCTACAAGATTGCCTCCATCGGCAACCGCATGCACACCACCACTCTCCTCCTCACCGGCGTCTGCCTCACACTCCTCATCTCCGCACTCATCTCCTTCCTCATGGTCCTCAACCAGGAAAAGATGGACACCATCATCTTCTGGACCATGGGCTCCTTCGGCAGCGCCTCCTGGACCGACATCGCCATCCTCACACCCGTCACCGTCGCCGGCATCGGCACCGTCCTCTGGTACTGCCGCGACCTCAACCTCCTCCTCGCCGGCAGCGAGGCGGCACGCAGCATGGGTGTCGAGGTCGAAAAGGTGAAACGCATACTCCTCGTCGCCACCACCCTCATGGTGGCGTTCGCCGTCAGTTCCTGCGGCGTCATCGGCTTCGTCGGCCTCATCGTCCCCCACGCCGTACGCCTCGTGGCAGGCCCCGACAACCGCGGCGTCGTCCCCTACTCCATGCTCTGCGGCGCCCTCTTCGTGCTCGTCTGCGACACCCTCGCACGCTACCTTCTGCGCCCCAGCGAGTTGCCCGTAGGCTCACTCACCTCCATGGTCGGCGCGCCCCTCTTCATCTACCTCCTCTACAAGAACAAGAAAAACTACTAGCCTCACTGCAAACAAATGATAACCCTCGACCACATACAAGTCTCCTTCGGCTCACGCCACATCCTCGACGACATCTGCGCCGACATACCCCGCGGGCGCATCACCGCCGTCATGGGTCCCAACGGGTGCGGCAAGACCACCCTCCTGCGATGCATCGGCGGTCTCCTCGAGCCCAACCAGGGACAGGTGCTCGTCGACGGCAGACCCGTTGCCTCCTACCACGCCCGCGAACTGGCGCAAAAAGTCGCCTTCGTACGCCAACAGGCCCAGACCGACTTCGAATTCTCGGCCTTCGAGACCGTCCTCATGGGTCGCAACCCCTACCAGAAACGCCTCCAGAACGAGTCGCAGGCCGACTGGGACATCGTCGAGCAGTGCATGCGGCAAACCAACACCTGGCACCTGCGACTTGCCAAGCCCGCACAAATGAGCGGCGGCGAACTCCAGCGCGTCATGATAGCACGCGCTCTCGCGCAGCAGACCCCCCTGCTCCTCATGGACGAGCCAGTCTCCAACCTCGACATCGCCCACCAGCTCGACATCATGCGCCTCCTCCGCCAGGCATCCGACAAAACCATCCTCATCGTCATCCACGACCTCAACCTCGCGCTACAGTTCTGCGACGACATACTCCTCTTCCACCAGGGCAAGCTCCTCTTCCACGGTCCCGTCGCCCAGGGGCTCACACCCGACAACATCGGCAACGTCTACGGCGTCTCCACCCACCTGGTCGAAAACCGCATCATCTTCGACTACTGAAACCGTCAAACACCTGATCACCTATGAAAAAACTCGCTCTCCTCGCGCTACTCCTCGCAGCATACCTCTTCCCCCTCGCGGCTCAGGAAGAGCACTCATTCTCCGACAATGCCATCGACTCCGTCATCTCCGAAGCCAAAAAGCACCTCGGCGTCCCCTACCGCTGGGGCGGCAAGAATCCCAAGGGGTTCGACTGCGCCGGCTTCACACATTACGTCTACGGCAAATTTGGCGTAAATCTCGCCGTTTCGGCAGGTCCGCAATACAATCAGGGCACCAAGGTCAAACTCAGCGAACTCTCGGTGGGCGACCTCGTCTTCTTCGGCGGACGCCACGGCGGCAAGAAATCCATCGGCCATGTCGGCATCGTCACCTCCGTCGACAGCAACAATGTCTTCCATTTCATCCACGCCTCCACCAAACGCGGCATCACCGTCACCTCCTCCAACGAAGGCTACTACCGCAACCGTTACATCGGCGCTTGCCGCATCTTCCCCTCTTCCCCCTCCAGCCTTCCCTTCTTTTCGTCGACACCCGCTGCCGCCCCCGATGATTCCTCCATCACCTTCGCCCTCGTCGGCGACATGATGCTGGGAACCCTCTATCCGCAACCGCAGCTGCCAGCCAACGACGGCCGCAACCTCTTCGACGACGTGGCCGACATCCTCCGCAACGCCGACATCGCGGCGGGCAACTGCGAAGGGGTCATCTGCGGTCCCGATCACGTATGCGACAAAGACACCGGACGCTACAACTACGCCTTCCGCATGCCCCCCGACTACATCCACCTGTTCGTCGACGCAGGCTTCGACTTCCTCTCTCTCGCCAACAACCACACCAACGACTTCAAACTCGCGGGCGCCAAGGAGACCCTCGCACGCCTCGAGATGGCAGGTATTCGTTGCGCCGGCATCCGCGGCTACTGCGACACCGCCATCCTCGTGCGCGACAGCATCCGCTACGGATTCTGTGCCTTCGCGCACAACGAAATCACCTGCAACCACACCGACACCGCCCTCGTCACCCGCATCGTCTCCGACCTCCGCAGCAAATGCGATATTCTCATCGTCTCCTTCCACGGCGGTGCCGAAGGACGCGACTACGCCCACCTACCCATGGGCGCCGAGATCTACCTCGACGAAAACCGCGGCTCGCCGCGCCACTTTGCCCACCACTGCATCGACCTCGGAGCCGACATCGTCTTCGGCCACGGGCCTCATGTGCCCCGCGCCATGGAAGTCTACAAAGGACACCTCGTCGCCTACAGCCTCGGCAATTTCTGCACCCCCGCAGGCATCAGCGTCACAGGCCCCCTCGGCTATGCCCCCGTCGTCACCGCACGCATCAACCGCCACAACGGCAAACTCATCGACGGTCGCATCCACTCCTTCATCCAACCCTTCCGCAAAGGGCCACGCCTCGACTCAACCAACAAAGTAGCCGCCTTCATCCGCACCCTCACCAAACAGGACTTCATCAACCCCCACCTCCAGATTTCCGACGACGGTTCCTTCCACCCTTCCAACTAGCATAACGCTCTTCCATAGGACATTGGTTCTATGACTGTTATATCTTCATTACAGGCTTTTTAAAAGTATTTAATTTTTCCATATCGGATATTTTTCGTATCTTTGCAGAGTTTTATACCTCTCAATTAGAACTCTGTCAAATGAAAAATATCGAACGTATTGTATTGTTTTTAGCACTCTTGGCAGCACCGGCATTCGCTTCGGCGCAGACCGACGACCCCCAGAATAAACAGAAAAAAACCGAAATCAAGGTCAACAAGCTCGACGTGATTTACGAAGAGGAGGAATACAAAGGTGTAGTCATAGACAACAAAAACTCCAACGAAACCGAGACCTACCTTTACCAGTCACCTCTCTATTACGAGCCCGACGGCGACGAGGAAGACGACGAGGAAGACCTCCCCGCCACATTCCCCCTCAACGACGAGGGCGCACGCAGCGAGGATGAAATTATCCTTGAAGGCTTCGACACCGCCGCCATCCACCTGCCCAAACTCGACGTCAGTTCCATCTCCGAACCCATCATTCTCCAGTTGCGCAACAAGGCTCGTGGCGAGAAATTCTCATGGCCCACTCCATGGACCGCCCGCCCCTCTTCGCACTTCGGTCCCCGTTGGCGCCGCTTCCACTACGGCCTCGACCTCGCCCAACCTACCGGCGAACCCATCTATGCCGCTTTCGACGGCGTTGTACGCATCTCCAAATTCAACCGCAGCTACGGTAACCTCGTCATCATTCACCATGACAACGGGCTGGAGACCTACTACGCCCACATGTCCAAGCGGCTTGTAACGCCCGGACAGCAGGTCAAGAGCGGCGACATCATCGGTCTATGCGGCAACACTGGCCGCAGCTTTGGCAGCCACCTCCACTTCGAAGTGCGCTACATGGGCAACGCCCTCAACCCGGAAGATGTGGTCGACTGCAACACTCACGACCTCGTCAGCGAGACCCTCTCCATCACCTCATCCTCCTTCCGCAAAGTGTCGAAAGGGGGACATGCGGCATCCGGTTCCGGTGGGACGAGCACCTATCGCGTCCGCAAAGGCGACACACTGGCCAAAATCGCACGTCGCCACGGCACCACCATCCAGCGTCTCTGCCGCCTCAACGGCATCAGCCGCAACGCCACTCTCCGCCCTGGTCAGCGCCTGAAAGTGAGTGGCTCTTCAAAAGGCAGAAATGCCAACGCCACTGGCGCTACCGGCAAGTCCAAGAAATCCGGCGGCGCCACTCACACCGTTCGTAAAGGCGAGACTCTCTACCGCATCGCCACCAACAACGGCATGTCTGTCAAGCAGCTCTGCAACCTCAATGGCATCAGCGAGAACACTCCCATCCGTGCAGGTCAAAAATTGAAAGTGAAATGAGACTCGACATCCTCACCCTTTTCCCGAACATGATGACCATGTTCTTCGAGGAAAGCATCCTCAAAAGAGCCCAAAAGAAAGGGCTTGTCGAAGTCTATTTCCACGACCTCCACGATTACTCCCTCACCCGCTACGGCTCCGTCGACGACTATCCCTACG
>ONGA01000004.1:20583-210156 GCA_900317285.1 uncultured Bacteroidales bacterium
GCCACTACGACGATATCATCTACACCGCCCCCGATGGCGAGATGTTTTCCCAACCCATGGCGAACACGCTCTCCCTGGCACAGAACCTCATGGTGCTATGTGGTCACTACAAAGGTGTCGACGAGCGCATACGAGAGCATTTTATCACCCGTGAGATATCCATCGGCGACTATGTCCTCACCGGTGGCGAACTCGCCACGGCAGTCATCTGCGATGCCGTTATCCGTCTCGTTCCCGGCGTTATCGGCGACGAACAATCGGCCCTTGGCGACTCCTTCCAGGACGGTCTCGTCGCACCGCCCGAATACACTCGCCCGCCGGAGTTCCGCGGCTGGCGCGTACCCGACGTGCTCCTCAGCGGCAACCACGCCAAAATCGAACAATGGCGCATGGAGCAAGCCATCGCACGCACCAAGGAGCGCCGCCCCGACCTTCTAAAAAAGTAAACACAACAATTCCACGATATGAAACATATCCTGAAAAAATCGATGCCTCTGCTGCTCATTGCCGCCCTCCTTGCGCTGACGGGTGTGCAAACCTCCTGCAATAGCTCTTCCAAGAGTTCCAACATGGGTGCAGGCATGATGTACGAACGCCACAAAAGCAACCGTGGCACCAAAGTGAAATCCAACATCAAGGTCAAAGGCACCAACAAAGCCAACAGCCACACTACTAGAACCCGCAGCTACTGATGCAGTCCGCTCTCTATCCCCTTAAATTCCTCCCGCTTTACAAAAACGTCATCTGGGGAGGCAACAAACTGAAGCAGTACGGCTTCAACTACGAACCCCTGCCCAATTGCGGCGAACTCTGGGCGCTCTCCTCCGTTGAGGGGCGCGAATCTGTCATCGCCAACGGGTTCCTGGCCGACAATACCCTCAACGAAGCCATCGAAATCTACATGGGCGACCTTGTGGGCGACAAAGTCTTCAACCGTTTCGGTACCGAATTTCCGCTGCTTTTCAAGATCATCGACGCCGCCAAGGACCTCTCCATCCAGGTGCATCCCGACGACGACCTGGCGAAGAAGCGCGGCATGCCCTGCGGCAAAACCGAGATGTGGTATGTCATGCAAGCCGACCCGGGAGCACGCCTCATTAGCGGCTTCCGCCGCGATACCGAGCCCGAGGAGTACCGTGCAGCACTCGCCGCCGGTCATCTCGAAGACCTCCTCCATGCTGAACAGCCCCAGGACGGTGATATTTTCTTCATTCCCGCCGGTCGCGTCCATGCACTCGGCAAAGGTCTCATGGTGGCCGAGATTCAGCAAACTTCCGATTGCACCTACCGCATCTACGACTACAACCGTCGCGATGCCGACGGCAACCTCCGCCAGCTCCACACCGAAGAGGCTATGGATGCCATCGATTTCTCCGGCATCCGCGGGCACGCCAACACCCAGTATCAAGCCCGGCGCAACGAATCCACAACCGTTGCCGCCTGTCCCTATTTCACTACACGCCTCATTCCCTTCGACACTCCCATGCGGAAAAACCTCGAGGAGGTTGACTCCTTCGTGGTCTACATGTGCGTCGAAGGTATCGCCGCAGTCAAAAGCATGGAAACCATCGTGCCCATGCACGTTGGCGAATGCGTCCTCGTTCCCGCCGCTGCCGACAGTGTCGAGCTCTTCTGCGAGGGTCCCGCCAAACTGCTTGAAGTGACCGTCGACACCGACGGATGGGACGACCCTGCCAAGACGGACAATGACTGGGTCGCCCAATTCATCGGCAACAAATAATAACTATTTTTTCTTGTCCGAAGACCTCTCCTGAGGTTTATCGGAAACGACCTTGGTGTCGTATCCAATTTGTTTCATTGCAGACTGAAGGCTCTTGACATCGGTTTTCGTGGCATCGTATGTCACGGTCACGGTCTGATTCTCCACACTGGTCTCTATTTTCTTTACGCCTTTCTCGAAGCGGAGGTTTTTCTTGATTTTGTTTTCACAACTCTCGCAGTGCATCTTGGGGGTGGGAGTCATCACCAGCACACGAAGGTCTTTGGCGCCAGCCATCAGCAGCAGGCTGGACAGGAGGATTAAAAGAGTCTGTTTCATAAAATTAAATGTTTAATCTGATTCCCGCATAGCCCATGATGCCGTGCACAGGTCCCCAAACGAGGGTGGGGTCGAAGGTGGAAGACCAGGGATTGGCGGCATTGACCACGGGGTTGGATTGACGGTAATTGGTGAGGTTTTCTCCACCCACATAAACCGAGAAATAGCGGAATTCGCGGGTCACCTGCAGGTTGAGCTGCAGATAGGCGGGAAACTCCTCGCCGGTGACCAGCACATTGTTTTCGTCAAGGTAGTCGGGGATACGTCCACCACCGTTGAGCTGCAGGGTGAGATCCACCTGCCAGATGGACAGCATGGGTTTCCAGCTGAGGGTGACAAGCCCCTTGTAGCGGCTCTGCAAGGGTTTCTCCATCATCCGTCCGCCGTAGGTGCACATCACACGGTTGTAGCGGAATGCCGCCAGGAAGTTGAGGTCTTCGGTGAGGTCGTAGTTGGCATCCACCTGGAGGGTGTGCGAGTAGGAACGGCCGTCCAGGTTGTCGATGCGGATCTTTGTGGGGTCACTGTCGTAATCCACCACGGCCTGGTTGATGAAGTCGGTATAATAGTACTCGGCGTTGACGGTGAGCGTACGCTCCTTGACGGGAATGTAGAAGCACAGGCTGGCTCCCGAGTTCCAAGCCTCTTCCTGCTTCAGGTCTCCCACCACAAGGGTGCGCCCCGAGGTGAGGAGATAGTGGTTTTCGGCAACGGCATGCGGAGTGCGGTAGCCTTTGCCGGTGGAGGCACGGAGCGTCATCCAGTCGGCCGGCACCCACTTCACATGCAGGCGAGGAGTAAGGTAGCTGCGGTCGTAGAGCGAGCTGTGGTCGGCCCTCAAACCCGCCATCAGCGTGAGTTTGTAGGTGGGCTTGTAGGTGTACTGAGCAAAGATTCCCGGCGTGTATTCGGTTCGAGTCTCAGCGGTCGGACCCAGGAGTTTCTCATCCAACTGGTCGGCATTGAGACTCAACCCTGTGGAGAGATTATGGATGTCGTTGAAGTTATGCTCCAGCACCAATTGGGAGTTGAGGCTCTGCTGCCGGTCGCTGTAGCTCTTCAAGCCGAACGTGCCATCGAGATTGTAGAGGCTCCCGGTGGCGAGCAGGGCGAGGTTGGTGTTGTGGTCGCGGTTGAGCAGGAAAGCATGCTTCATGTAGCCGTCGAGGCGGTTCGCCTCAATAAGCACACGGTAGGGGGTGGCGCTGAAATCCTTCATCTGTCCTCCCTCGCGGTTCTCATGCAGATAGCCGAATCCGGCATGCATGATGTAGTGCCCTTTCTGGTATTTCCAACGGTTCTGCAGGTGCAGCTGTTCCACCGCCGGCGAGTCGTGCCAGCCGTCGCCGTCCTCGTCCATGTGCATGAAATCCTTCTCATAGTGCGCCAGCACCTCCGTGCTGAGATGGTGGTTCAAGTGCACGTTACCCATCACGTTGGCTTCGCCCTTGAGGCGGCTGTCGCCATAAATATTGACCTGCAAGGCGGGATTATCCTCGGGCTTGAGGTACTCCACATTGATTTGACCGGTAATGCTCCGGGGACCGTTCTTGACGCTCGAGGCGCCCTTGCTAACGGAGATGCTTTTCATCCACGCCCCCGGCACATAGCCAAGCGAGTAGGGCATGGCGGCACCGAGGGTGACGGGCAGGTTTTCGAGGAGCATCTGCACATACTGGCCGCTGAGGCCCAGCAGCTTGATTTGCCGGGCGCCCACAGCGGCATCGTTGTAGTTCACATCCACCGAAGGGTTGGTGATGAAACTCTCTCCCAGGTTGCAGCAGGCGGCACGGAAAAGCTCGTCCTGGCCTATGGCGTTGCCGTTCTCGGCGCCACCGAGGCGTGACAGGCCCTCGGCTTTGCGCTGCTGGATGGAGACCTCTTCCAGCGTGCGGCTGCGTGTACTGTCGGTCTGTGCACCGACACTTGCGGCTACCAGCACCAAAAGGCTGGCAGCAATGAATCTTTTAATCATGGATTAGATTGTTTGATTGTTATACCTATTAGTCCTGCAGGTCCTGACAGTCTTTTTGGACCTGCCAGTCTGATGAGGCAAGCAATCAAACCCTCAGCACGGCAACCGTCTGCGCCGTTCCCCCCGGAGGGGCCAGGGCAGAACCACAGTAACCATGGTCGCCATAGTCACCGTAAACAGTTGGAACCGTCGGCGGGAACACCGGAAAGAGCACCGGCTGCACCGGCATGTCGAGACTGGCGGTTGCCGTCGGAAGGTAGTCTGACAGCTGCATGGACTTCACCGTCATGCAGCCGTTTTCCCCCGGACAACAGTCCTTGTCGACATGCATCGTCAACACTACCCGTCCCGTGCACGAGCATTTCTCCACCGACAGCCCAGCAACGCTGAAAAGCATCAGTGTCAGCACGATAGACGATATCAATATGTTGGCGAACCGCTTCATTCCGGTTGCAAAAATACAACTTTTTCCAGGAGTTAACGCAGCCGACAGAAGTTAAAAGTAGTTAAAGGGCAAATGAATCAGAAAAATCTTTGTACCTTTGCAAGTGCAAAACGAGGAGAAGATCCCATACGAAAATCGAAATAGAGACTGATTATCAGATAGATAATTATTAGCACCACTGATTTTCAAAACAATACATCGCTTTAATTCACAGAAAACTATGTTCGGTAGGTCTATACTAGGTCTATGGTACCTCTATTGTAACTCTATGGTAGGTCTATGGATGATAGTATGTCGCTCCTATGTCGCTACCTAGTTTGACCTATGCAATAGTTTAGTCTATGGGATTGCTCTTGAGCGGGACGAGAGTGGTGCGGCGGTTGAGGGCGCGACCCTCGGGGGTGTCGTTGGTGGCAACGGGGCGGCTCTCACCGTAGCCGCGGTAGGTGAGGCGGCTGGCGTCGACACCGCGAAGGATGAGGTAGTCGTAGACCGCCTTGGCGCGGCGCTCGCTGAGGGCAAGGTTGTCCTCGTCGTTGCCCACGGCATCGGTGTGGCCGCCCACCTCGAGACGCAGGTGGGGATGGCGCTTGAGGGCTTCGGCAAGGCGCTCGAGTTCGGCGAGGGAGGTCTCGACGAGGGTTGCCTTGGCTGTCTCGAAGAAGATGTTGCGCAGGGTGACGGTGTCGCCGAGGGTGAGCAGGTTCTCGGCCTGGATGACGGGGTCAATGAAGGTGATGCGCTCGGGGCGCACGGGTGCGGGCATAACGAAGGAATATAGGTCCTGCTTGCCGTAGCCGCCATAGCGGTCGGAAGAGAAGATGGCCGTGCGCCCGTCGGGGGCGACAATGAGGTTGTTCTCCTCGCCGGAGGTGTTGATGGGGTAGCCGAGGTTCTTGATGTCGCCCCAGGCGGTATCCCCCACCCTTTTGGCGCGGTAGAGGTCCATGCCACCCATGCCGAGGTGGCCGTCGGAGGCGAAGTAGAGGGTCTTGTCATCGAAATGGATATAAGGAGCGGTCTCGTTGCCCTTGGTGTTGACAGAGGGGCCGAGGTTTTTCGGCTCGCTCCAGCGCCCTTCCTCGAGGGTGCAGCACCAGATGTCGGTGCCGCCGTAGCCGCCGGGGCGGTTGGAGGCGAAATAGAGGGTGTAGCCGTCGATGGAGAGCGAAGGGAAGGATTCCCAGTAGACGGAGTTGAGGGGTGCGCCTAGATTGCGTGGCTGCCCCCAGCGGCCACCGTGGCGAACACTCATGTAGATGTCGCATCCGGTGGGCTCGTTGTGGCGGTTGCAGGCGGTGAAGATGACCACGCGACCGTCGTGGGAGATGGTCTGGGCGCCCTCGTTGCCGTTGCTGTTGAGGGGCTCGGGCATGCGGTGTGCCGGTCCCCAGTTGAGTTCCATGGTGTCGTAGTCGGAGTAGTAGAAGTCCTCTTCCATGGGATAGCCCCTGACGGTGGTGGACTTGCGGGGAAAGCGGCGCGTGAAGACGAGCATGCGGTAGTCGGCTGTGAGCGCGGGGAGGTATTCGTCATCCTCGGTATTGATGTTGGGACCGAGGTTGATGGGGCGGAAGGGCACGGGGTTTTCGACGGCATGCTGGCGGAAGTCGGCGGTGCGGATACCGGCGCGTGCTTCCTGCTGCCAACGGGTGCTTTTGGGATGGAGGTCGAGGCACTGCTGGTAGCAATCGCGGGCGGCGGCGTATTGCTCGAGGGCCAGATGCTGGTTGCCCAACACAAGCCACGCTTCGGCATAGCCGGGATCGATGTCGAGGGCGCGGCGGAGCAGCTTGACAGCTTCCTCATATTGTCCCACGATGCCTTTCTCCACAGCCTGCTCGAACAGCGGTTCGCTTTTCTTGTTCTGCCCCACGGCCGCCAACGGCAGCAGGAGGAGCAGCGTCCATATCATCCTTTTCATACCCCTATAACGGAGAAGCGCCACGCAATATTGCGTGGCGCTTCGTTATTATGAATCGAAACAGGGACTCGTTACTTGGTGACGAGCTTGTAGGTGTCGCTGGCGATGACGAACTCCTCGTCGGTGGTAACAACGACCACAGCGACCTTCGAGTCGGGCGTGGAGAGGATGACGTCCTCGCCCATCACGCCGTCGTTCTTGCTGAAGTCAACCTTGATGCCGAAGAAGTCCATATCCTCGAGGATAGGACGGCGCATGAACCAGGCGTTCTCGCCGATGCCACCTGTGAAGAGCAGCAGGTCGCAGCCGTTCATGGCAGCCATATAGGCACCGATGTATTTCTTCACGCGGTAGGCGAACATATCGAAAGCGTAGGTGGCACGCTCGTCGCCTGCATCGCGGCCGGCACGCACGTCGCGCATATCCTGCTTGTCACCGCTGACACCCAGCAGACCGCTCTTCTTGTTGAGGATGGTGGAGGCCTGCTTGGTGGTGAGGTTCTCTTTGTCCATCAGGTAAAGGAGGGCGCCAGAGTCGAGGTCACCGCAACGCGAGCCCATGAGGAGTCCCTCCACAGGGGTCATACCTAACGAAGTGTCCACGCTGCGCCCATGGTCGACGGCGGTGATGGAAGCGCCACTGCCCAGATGGCAGGAGATAATCTTGAGGTCTTTCCAGTCCTTGCCGATGAGCTTGGCAGCCTTCTCGGCGACGAAACCGTGGCTGGTGCCGTGGAATCCGTAACGGCGGATGCGGTATTTCTCGTAATATTCGTAGGGGAGACCATAGAGGTAGGCCTTGGGGGGCATGGTGTGGTGGAAGGCGGTGTCGAAGACGGCCACCTGCGGCACCTCGGGCAGCACCTCTTTGATGGCGTTGATACCGGCCAAGTTGCCGGGGAGATGCAGCGGGAACACATCGATGAATTCCTCCATCTTCTTGACAACCTTGTCGTCGATAATGCAGCTCTCGGTAAACTCCTCGCCGCCGAAGACAATGCGGTTACCCACAGCACCAATCTCCTTCAAATCCTTGATGACACCAATTTCGGGATCCACCATGGCTTTGAGCACGATGCCCACACCGGCGGTGTGGTTGGGGATGGGGAGCTGCTCGTAGTGCTTCTGGCCGTTCCACTTGTGGGTGAACTCACCCATTTCCAGGCCGATACGCTCCAGCACACCCTTGGCCATCACGTTGCCATTGTTTGCCATGTCGATGAGCTGATACTTGATCGATGAACTTCCGCAGTTTAAAACTAAGATCTTCATTTTATGTAATTGTTTGATTTTTATATTATTTATAATATTTCCTTATGTTTATCAACTGCCAAAGATACAAAAAAAAATTGAAAGTTGAGATTTTTTAACAGTTCGGAGGGGGATTTGGAGGGAGGCGAAGGAAGCAACGAGGGGCGGCGCCTGTGGCGCCGCCCCTCGGGGATGTAGTCTTTCGATTGTCAATCAGCTTCGTAGATAAGGAGTTGCCCTTCGGCCCAGATGAAGAGGAGAGGATCCTTTTCGTTCTTCTTGGAAATCCAACAGCCGCCGTTGTCGGGGTCGATGACCATGTTGCAGTATTTTTTATTGATTTTCTGCTCGGCGAGGAGATGGTCTTCCTTGTCGTAGACCTGGAGGAAGGTGTCGCCGCCGTCACGCACGATGGCGTACATGATGTCTCCGCTGATGCAGTAGGTGACGATGTCGACCTTGTAGGTGTCCTGCACGTACTGGCGCACCACGACGACATCGGTCACATGATAGTCATACCAGTAGCTGTTGCAGAAGAGCCAGAATCCGGGCCAGTGCCAGGGACGCGGGGGTATGGGGTTCCAGATGATGGGGCGGCAGTGCACCATGCGGTGGTGCCAGGGGTGGTGGAAGTAGGGTGCCGGGTGGATGGGGCGGTGGCTCGGTGGGAGCACGCCGGGACGGCCAGGACGGGCGTAGCTGCCGTGGCGGTGGTCGGTGGTGGCACGCACCGAGGGAGCAGGGGCACCGGCAGGGCCGGGAGCACTGGGAGTGCTGACAGAACGGAAAGGAGTGGCTTTGGGGAAGCCTTCGTTGCGACCCATGGCGCGTACGGCAGCACCGCGCTCGAATCCGCCGCTGCGGGTGGGAGCGGCCACACTACGCGAGGGCATGGAGACGCTGCGCGAAGAGGAGGAGCGGGAGACGGAGGAGGAGGAGTGGTTGGGGTTGTGGAAGGTGTGGCTGGAGGGTGAGGTGAAGGTGCGCGAAGAGCTGGAAGAGCGGCTAGGGGTGCTTACCGAACGGCTCGAAGAGCTCACTGAGCGGCTGGGAGAGCTGAAGGAATGGCTCGAAGAGCTGGCGGAACGACTGGGGCTGCTGACAGAACGGCTGGGAGAGCTGACGGAACGGCTGGAGCCGCCGCCGCGCGAGACAGCACGCTGGGCCAGGACCGGAGGGAGGCAAAGCGAGAAGGCAGTGATTGCCAGGATTATTGCTTTTGAAGTTTTCATGGTGTTACTCCTTTCTATTTGAATTGTTATTCGGTTTCTTTTTCGACTGCAAAATTACATAAAAAAACCGGGGAAATTTCCCCGGCAGAAACATATTTTTCCCGAAGGCTAGTTGGCAATCTTCACCAAACGGATTGAACAACTGTTGGTTTGGGTCTCTGGATTGGTGGCGGAAAGTTCGCGAAGGCTGAAGAAAAGACGCTTGGCTTTATCGTCGCCTGAGGAGTTCGACGACCAGTAGTGTCCCTCGCCCCCCGGGCTATACGGTGCGGGAAGGAAGATGGCGCCGGCGGCTTCCATCTCGGTCCACTGGGCGGAGGTGAAGTCGTTGTAATCACTGAAGAATTGGGCATCTTCCTTATTGACGATATTTACATTCTTGAGCGGGATGCCGGTGGGTTGGACATAGTTGTCAGGGAAGAGGATGAGCCCGTTGACGCCATTGACGCAGGCTTTGGCGAAACGCGTGCCGATCCGGGTGTTGATGATGTATTCCCACTCGGTGGCCTCGAGGTTGCACCAGCCGGTGCCTATCAGGGAGCCCCAATCGTTGGAGACCTCACTCCAGGGGAAGAGGTCGCGCTCAGAGTCGCTCTGGGTGGCGGAACGGGAGTATTGGTTGTCGTGGAAAGACCACAAGGAACCGTTTTTCTTGAGGTTACCCTTGGAAAAGTGCACTTGGACGCCAGAGTCGTTGATGGTGAAGAGGGAATTGTCGACGATGGTGGGGGTGGTATGCGAGGGAGTTCTGGAAATGTCAAGTCCGATTCTTGCCGTCATCATCACATTGCGTTCAAGGTCGGAAGAAAGACTTTTCGTGTCATCATAATGGTAGACCTCGGAGGTGTAGACATCTGGCACCCCGGTAATGCCGATGAGATTTCCCCTGCGATGAGCATAGATTTGGATTCTGAGGTCGCCAGTGCCGATGGGGAGGATGGGGACCTGCACCGTTTCTTCACCACCGGAGGGAATGGTGACGCCAGACAGGCGGACGGAGACCGAACCACTGCCTTCCTGCTTCCTGACGTCGAAGTCGCTTGCAGAGAAGTCGAGGGTCATGGCGCCACTGAGCTTGTATGCGCTGCTGGAGACGACGATGCTGTCGAGAGTCAGCGCGCTGCCGGTGATGTTGTTGCCAACCACAACCCTGAGGGCGGCGGTGAGGTGCTTGAATTCGATTTTATGGTCACCGACAACTCCTTTCGCCACCATGGGCAGCGCCAGCACTTGACGAGACCCACTGTATTCGCTGTCGTAGCGGCTGGGAATCACCACAGTGGGCGTTTGAGTACCTCCATCAGAGGCTCCAGAAGCTGCAATGATGGATGCAGGATAGTAGGCCTGGACGGCGCCACTGCCGTAGACATCGTCGACATAAGCCTTCCCGTCGTTTACTTTGACAGTTTTGTCCTGTTCAGCCTGATTCTCGACGTAGAAACGCACCACCTCGTCGCCAGCGCCGGTCCACTGGACGGTGAGGTCCAGGACGGAGGTCTTGGTGGGCGACAGGTGCTTCTCGGTGGAAAGAGTGATAGCGTCCTTGGGCAGCGAGTCGCTGTCTTTCTCGCAAGAGATGAGGAGAAGGAGAAGCACCGAGAGGGCAAGGAATGATGAATGACGAGTGATGAACATGATTCTTAACTCTTAATTCATATTTTATATTAATAGTTCCATTCGCTGCCCCAAACACTGGTGGCTTCTTGGCGCTCCTCGATGTCACGGTCGCCCACAGACTGAATCAGCCCAAGCATGTGGGTATCGCTTGCGGCATAGCCACATTCCACCTTGAAGGTGACCACCGTCAGCCGGGGAGGTTCGTAATACTTCTTGGTCATACCGCGCATCATTAATTAGTGAACACGGGCTTCAGCGGGTCGTTCACGGAGCCCAGACGGGCGCCGTTCTCAAAATGAAGAACAATGTCGGCCTGGAAAATATTGTGCAAACGGGTGGAGTAGTAACGCAGGGCGATATCCTCCTCGCTGGATGTAGGCACGGTGATGAAGAGGAAGAAGAGGCCGTCGGTGGGCTTGACCTTGACCACACCGACACACTCCTCGCCGGCAAAAGCACCCAAGAGGTCGGCGGTGTCGACTTGCCATTCGGCGGGGGTAAGATCGGGAAAAGTCTGCATGAGGTCAACATCAACCACGGCCGTCATGCTGGAACTGTAGTCGTAGTCCGGGGAAACATTCCACTCGGGAGTGGAGATTTCGCCGCTGGAGATGTTCCGCGACGGGACGGTGTCGGTGCTGCTTGCAGGTGCATCATCCTTTACACAGGAGACGAGAAGGGGAAGGGCGAGCGCAATGAGCGCCAAGGAACGCAGAAGGGCGCTGGACAAATGTTTTCTCATACGTATGTTTTCTCATACGTATCATAACTTTGTTTTTTTTAAAGTGGTCACGTTTTCATCCCACGCTGCAACCCGGAGTGACCACGTCACTGGGGGTGAGGAGGACGAGGCGACCGTCTTTATCCTCGGCGCTGAGGATCATGCCCTGGCTTTCGACACCTTTCAGTTTGCGCGGCGGGAAGTTGGCGATGAAGCAGACCTGCTTGCCGACGAGTTTCTCGGGTTCGGGGTAGTATTTGGCAATGCCGCTGACGATGGTTCTCGTTCCCATTCCATCCTCAATCTTGAACTGCAGCAGTTTGTCGGCCTTGGGGACCTTCTGGCATTCGAGGATGGTACCCACACGGATGTCCATCTTGCCAAAGTCGTCGATGGTGACAGAGGCTTTCACTTCGGCAGGTTTCCATGCGTTGAGTTCGTTCTGGACCTTGGTGGCCTGCAGCTTGTCGACCTGGGCTTGGATGGCCTCGTCGCTGATTTGCTCGAAGAGGAGCTCGGGTTTCTCGATGGAGTGACCTTCCATGAGGATGTCGGCACGGCCGGCATCTCTCCAACCCAAAGCCTGCAGGTTCATCATGGCATGCATCTTGTCGGCGGTAAAGGGCAGGAATGGGGCACAGAGGACAGCGAGGTTGGCGCAGATCTGGAGCGAGAGGTTCATCACCGTGGCGGTGCGCTCGGGGTCGGTCTTGATGAGTTTCCAGGGCTCGGTGTCGGTGAGATACTTGTTACCCAGTCGGGCGAGGTTCATCATCTCGGCGAGAGCCTCACGGAAACGGTAGGTTTCGATGCTACGGCCAATGCGTTCGGGGAAGGTGGCGATTTCCTTGACAACCTCCTGCTCGGCCTCTCCAAGAGGTCCGCAGGCGGGCACCTTGCCACCATAAAATTTATGCGTCAGCACGAGGGTACGATTCACGAAGTTGCCGAGGATGGCAACCAACTCGGAGTTGTTCTTCAGCTGGAAATCCTTCCAGGTGAAGTCGTTATCCTTGGTCTCGGGGGCGTTGGAGCAGAGGGTGTAGCGCAGCACGTCCTGCTTTCCGGGGAACTCGCGGAGGTATTCGTGCAGCCAGACAGCCCAGTTGCGCGAAGTGGAAATCTTGTCGCCTTCAAGGTTGAGAAACTCGTTGGCGGGCACATTGGCGGGCAGGATATAACTGCCGTCGGCATGGAGCATGGAGGGGAAGATGATGCAGTGGAAGACAATGTTGTCTTTGCCGATGAAGTGCACCAGCTTGGTATCCTTCTCTTTCCACCATTTCTCCCAGTCGTCACCTTTCAGCTGCTTAGTGAAGGAGATGTATCCGATGGGGGCATCGAACCATACGTAGAGCACCTTGCCGTCGGCACCTTCGACAGGCACCTTCACGCCCCAGTCAAGGTCGCGCGTGACAGCACGGGGCTGCAGACCAGCGTCAATCCACGATTTGCACTGACCGTAAACGTTGGTCTTCCAGTCGCCCTTGTGACTTTCAAGAATCCACTGGCGCAGCCAGGGCTCGTCCTGGTCGAGGGGGAGGAACCAGTGCTTGGTCTCCTTGAGGACGGGCTTGCTGCCGCTGAGGGCGGACTTGGGATTGATGAGGTCGGTAGCGTTGAGCGAGGTACCGCAGGCTTCGCACTGGTCGCCGTAGGCGCGCTCGTTGCCGCAATGGGGGCAGGTGCCGGTGATGTAGCGGTCGGCCAGGAAGCAGCCCGCCTCCTCGTCGTAGTACTGCTGCGACACTTTTTCCACGAACTTACCCTCTTCATAGAGTTTCTTGAAGTAGGCGGCTGCCGTCTCGTGGTGCTCCTTGCTGGAGGTGCGGCTGTAGATGTCGAAACTGATGCCGAGTTCGGCGAAGGAGTCCTTGATAATCTTGTGGTAGCGGTCGACAATGTCCTGCGGGGTGACACCTTCTTTGCGGGCCTTGATGGTGATGGGCACGCCGTGCTCGTCGCTGCCGCCGATGAACATCACCTGCTCACCCTGGGCGCGGAGGTAACGAACGTAAACATCGGCGGGCACATAAACACCGGCGAGGTGTCCGATGTGCACAGGACCGTTGGCATAGGGCAAAGCCGAGGTGACGGTATAACGCTTGTATTGCTTGTCTTTTTCTGTGTAAATCATTGCTGCTGTTCTTGATACGTATATTCGAATTGTCTGGTGGTCCCGTTGGAGACATTGCCCGACGCGTCGGTGACGCGGTCGGTGACCGAAACAGGATAATTGGCGGTGTTGTAGGCGTAGCGGTAGCTCACCGTGCGGTTGAACAACGGGCGGCTATACAGCGGAATGTTGGGGGAAGTGAGACCCACTTTGATGCTCACGCCCGATGCATGGGACTCCTGGGTGACATTGTTGGCAGAGAGGGTTGACACATCCACCTGACCCAGGTAGTGCTTGAAGGGGTTGGTCTTGTTGTCATAGTCATAGCCGATGGTGTCGGTGATGGTGACACCGAAGGCGATGGGGGTGTTATCCGGAAGAAAGGAAATCAGGGCAGACAAGGAAGGCTGCGAACCTATGATATTTGCCAACGAAGAGTTCATGATGGCGCCCTTGGTGCTGCTGGCGTTGATGGAGACGGCCAGACGCACTTGCTCCACATTGTCGCCCACCCACGAGAAGTCGAGACTTCCGTTCGACCCGGTGATGGTGAAGGCCGGCAGGTTGGCGCTGCTGCTGCTCACAAAACTGGCAATCATCCCATTGAGCAAGGCCAGAAGAGTCTCGTCATTGAGGGAGACAGAGGCTCTGCTCACCTTGTTGGCAGCGTTGCGGCTCACCTGGGCCGCTACCATGTCGGTTCCGTCACGTTTGAGCGTGATGCCCGACACATAGTCGCCAGTGTAGCTCACCTCGGCGGTACCGGTCAGGAGGTTGCCCAGATATTCCGTCAGCACACCACCGGCAATGTTGACGCTCTGCACACGGCCGCTGCCATCATAGGAGAAGCCACGCTGCTGGACGTTGCTGCCGTTGGACACCGACTGCAGGCGGGGGCCCAACCAGGACCAACGCTCCTCCACGATGCCGTCGTTGGTGACGGTGACAATCTGAGCCCAGGGGCTGTAGACACCCTCTTGGTCGGGCCAGTCCTGCGGGGGCACTGGAGCCGGTACGGGCTCGGGGTCCGGGTCGGGTGCGGAAGAATCGTCGTCCTTCGAGCAGGCGACCATGCCCATCAGCGCCACCGCAAAGAGAGAGAAAATTATTTTTTTCATCGCTTGGGTTGCTTTATTATTTGTCAGCCTCTTTCTGCTCGGCTTCTTCGTCGAAGGTGATCTTGCCGGCTTGGAGCAGGACGTTGTACCAGGAGAAGAGCTTCTTGGCATCGGAGGTGTGGACGCGCTCACGGTCGTAGTCGGGGAGGGCTTTCTCGAGGAGGGCGAAGAGTTCCTTGCCATCGGCTTTCTTGGGGTCGAAGGCGGTGGGTTTGCCGTCGAGGGTCTTGAAGATGAGCTGCATCACCTCGTCGAGGGGACGCTCATCGGTATTGGTGAAGAGGCGGATTTCGCCCAGAGAGCTGATGCGGTCGTTCTTGAAGACGGGGTATTTCTGACCCGTCACAAGGTTTTTCACCACGGCACCGCCTTTGGTCTGCGACACCAGTTCACTCAGATCCGGCTTGCCGGAAATCACTAAGATGCTTGTCAAATCCATTTTTTTAGTTTTTTAGAGTTTTAGGGGGAAACGTACTTTTTAAATTAATATTTCTTTAACTATCGTTAAAAGTTCTTAATATGGTACTGGCGCAACCCTTCGATGGGGTCGGCGACGACGGTGCTGAGGGCGACCGACTTGTCGCTGCAGAAGACGGAAAGCACAGGGCGGATGGCTTCGGCAAAACCTCCCACGACACAGAGCCTGCTGCAGTGGGTGTCGCGGATGAGACTGGAAATCTGGTAGCCGTACCAATTGTCGAGGGCATGGTAGACAACATCGCGGCAATAGTCTTCCTTGAGGTGACTGACAGCGAAGGGCGCCAGGGAGGCGAGGAAGCGGTTGGCATTGGGACGGCGGTAGATGGACTCAATCCATTCGTCCTTTTCCATGGGGTAAGTATCATGGAACATGGCACTTATCTCTTTCGGCATGTCACCGGCGAGATAGTCGGTGAGGAGGATTCGCCCCACATGGTTGGCGGAGCCGTGGTCGCCGAGGATGTAGCCCAGGCTGGGGGCTTGGGCAGCCACCTGACCGTTGTCGTAGTAGCAGGTGCTGCTTCCGGTACCGAGCACTCCGACGAGGCCGCTCTGGATGCCCCAGGTCGCCCGGCAGGCAGCCAGCAAATCGGTCTCAACAAACACGTTATCAGTAACAAATGCCTGTGAAAGGAGCCGCGCCACACGCTGGCACTGACTCTTGCTGCCGCAGCCGGCACCATAGAAATAGACCGACAGCTGGGTGAAGATGGAGAACCTGTCGCCCACTTCGGCGCAGGCGGCGAGGAAAGCCTCGTCGGTGGTGAAGTAGGGGTTGAGGCCTTCGGTAACTATCTTGTTACCAGAGGCTACGTCCATCCAAGTGGTCTTGGTACTGCCGCTGTCGGCGATGAGAATCATATAATTCCGATTATCTCGTTTATATCGTTGATTCCATGACGTTTGCAGTAGTCCTCAAGACCATCGATAACCTTCATGGTGACGGCGGGGTCGATGAAGTTGGCGGTGCCTATCTGGACGGCCTTTGCGCCGACCATGAGGAACTCGAGGGCGTCGGCCGCAGAGGCAATACCGCCGAGACCGATGACGGGAATCTTCACGGCGTGAGCCACTTGCCACACCATTCGAACTGCCACGGGCTTGACGGCGGGACCGGAGAGACCGCCGGTGATGGTGCTGAGGTAGGGGCGCTGGCGTTCCACATCCACGGCCATGCCGAGCATGGTGTTGATGAGCGAAACGCTGTCGGCACCGGCATCTTCGACAGCCTTTGCGATGTCGACCACGCTGGTGACATTGGGTGTAAGCTTCACAATCAGCGTCTTATGATAGACTTTGCGGACGGCGGAGACGACCTGTGCCGCCATGTCGGGGTTGGTGCCGAAGCCCATGCCACCCTTTTTGACGTTGGGGCAGCTGATGTTGAGCTCGATGGCGGGAATCTTCTCCAACTCGTCGATTTGCGACGCCACATCGCAGTATTCCTCGATCGAGGAGCCGCTGACGTTGACGATGATATTGGTGTCTAAGTGCTTGATTCTATGATACACTTCGGTGCAAAACTTCTCGACGCCACCGTTCTGGAGACCCACGGCGTTGAGCATGCCGGAGGGGGTTTCCGCCATGCGGGGGTAGGGGTTGCCTTCGCGGTGGGTGCCCGTGGTACCCTTGACGATGAAGCCGCCGAGGCGGTTGAGGTCGACGAAATCGGCGAACTCCTCGCCGTAGCCGAAGGTGCCGCTGGCGGTGAGCACCGGGTTTTTCAGTTTGAGATTGTGTATGTTGACGTTCAGCATTGGTACCATTTTTTGAGGGTGGAAATATCGAATACGGGGCCGTCCTTGCAGACGCAGCGGTGACCCTGGTCGGTGTCGGTGACGCAGCAGAGGCAGGCGCCGACGCCGCACGCCATCATGTTTTCGAGGCTGACCTCGCAGCGGATGCCGCGCTGGTCGGCGGAGCATGCGACGGCTTTCATCATGGGTGTGGGACCGCAGGTGTAGATGATGTCGTAGGGTTCGGCGAAAGCCGGGTGTTCAACGACCAGGCCCTTGTGGCCCAGGGAGCCGTCGTCGGTGGCGATGAGGACGCGGCCATAGGGGTTGAACTCGTCGCGCACGGGGATGAGGTCCGCCGTGCGGCCGCCAAGGAGGACGGTGCAGTCTATTCCTCTTTCTTTCAGTACTTTGGAGAGATGCAGGAGCGGAGCGATACCGGCGCCGCCGCCAACCATCAGTACGCGGCTTGAGGCGGGGATGTCGGTGGAGAAGCCGTGGCCGAGGGGATAGACGAGGTTGAGGCTGTCGCCCTCGCGGAGTTCGGCGAGACGGCGGGTGCCGTTGCCGACGACCTGTATGAGGAGGGTGAGGGTGCCGGCCTGGGGGTCGACGTCGTGGACGGAGATGGGACGGCGGAGCATGACGCCGGGGCATCCGTCGACCTGCACCTCGACGAACTGGCCGGGGGCTATGGGCTGGAGGGTGCCACCGTGTGCGAGGAGCAGGGAGAAGTAGCGACTGCCGAGCTGCTGGCGGCGTAAGATGGTGAAACTATGTATTTCTTTCATATATACGGGATTCAAATACGGCTGCAAAATTACGATTTTTTTGTGAAATGGAAGAAAAAAATATCGTGCGGGAGGGAGGGGTGTGGGACGAAGGATAGGAGAAAGTGGGACGAAATCCGGAAAAAGTGGCTCCTATGGTTGTACTACCATTCTCCTATACTTCTCCTTGGGTTCTCCTATGATGCGTATATGAGCTCCTATGTCAGGGGTGCCGGAAAGGGTGTGGAGAAGAAATTTTGCCATGTGTTTTTTTTTGCGTAACTTTGCATCTCAAAATTTAACGGATTATGGAACAACAGTTGTTGATTTACAATACTTTAAGCCGTCAGAAGGAGCTTTTCCGCCCGTTGACGGAGGGAAGAGTGGGCATGTATGTCTGCGGACCAACCGTTTACGGCGACGGCCACTTGGGCCATGCGCGCCCCGCCATCACGTTCGACGTGGTGTTCCGCTACCTCCGGCATCTGGGCTACAAGGTGCGCTATGTGCGCAATATCACCGACGTGGGACATCTGGAGCACGATGCCGACGAGGGTGAGGACAAGATTGCCAAGAAGGCACGCCTGGAGCAGCTGGAGCCGATGGAGGTGGCGCAATACTACACCAACCGCTACCATGCCGCCATGGAGAAGCTTAATGTGCTGCCGCCCAGCATCGAGCCCCATGCCAGCGGCCATATCATGGAGCAGATTGCGCTGGTGCAGAGCATTCTCGATGCCGGCTATGCCTATGTGAGCAACGGCAGCGTGTACTTCGATGTGCGCAAGTATCAGGAAAATACGCACAAGTACGGTCAGCTGAGCGGCCGCGTCATCGACGAGATGCTGGCAACCACGCGCGAGCTTGACGGTCAAGACGAGAAGCATTTCAGCGGCGACTTTGCCCTGTGGAAAAAGGCTGCGCCGGAGCATATCATGCGTTGGCCCTCGCCGTGGAGCGACGGTTTCCCCGGATGGCATGCCGAGTGCACCGCCATGGGTTCCAAATATTTAGGTTCACCGTTCGACATTCATGGCGGCGGCATGGACCTTGTTTTCCCGCACCACGAGAGCGAGATAGCGCAGTGCGTTGCCTCGACGGGCCACGCCCCCTGCCGCTACTGGATGCACAACAACATGATTACCATCAACGGCCAGAAGATGGGCAAGAGCCTGGGCAATTTCATCACCCTCGACGAGTTCTTCAGCGGCAGCCACAAGGACAAGGACGGCAAGGAGATGCTGGAGCAGCCCTACTCGCCCATGACCATCCGCTTCTTCATCCTGCAGGCCCACTACCGCAGCACCGTGGACTTCAGCAACGAGGCGCTGCAGGCCGCCGAGAAGGGCTTCGCCAAGTTGATGGAAGCCTACAAGACGCTGGATAGACTTACCGGGAGCGCAAACGGCTCGTCCGAGATGCAAGCGGGACGCCTGCGCACCCAGTGCTATGATGCCATGAACGACGATTTCGCCACGCCGACGGTCATCAGCCACCTCTTCGAGGCCGCCAAGATCATCAACGGTGCCGCCGACGGCAAGGTTAAACTCACGCAGGCCGATATCGACGAGCTAAAGGGCGTGTTCGACACCTTCCTTTTCGACATCCTCGGCATGAAAGACGAGACGTCGAGCGACAATACCGCGCTGATTGACGGTCTGATGCATATCATCCTCGACATCCGCGCCGCCGCCAAGGCTAACAAGGACTGGACCACCAGCGACAAGATCCGCGACGCCCTCAAGGAGGCCGGAGTCACCGTGAAAGACGGCAAAGACGGCGCAACCTACAGTTACTAACGTATTATGAAACATATCAAACCGCTACTTCTCCTACTCCTCGGCGCCATTGCTTTCGCCGCCTGCAGCGACGAGCCTCCCGCCGACAAAATCAAGGGTTCCTACGGCTGCAAAGTCGCCGCCTACACGCGCTACCAGAAACAGGGCCGATACCTTGCCCCCAACGGCCAGTACCGCGACACCATCTATTACCGCGACACCGTCTACAACTACGGCAACGGCAGCGTGTCGATAAGCAGAAACAGCGACAAGAATGTCAGCGTGACGCTGAAGAACACCCGACTGGGCATCAACGAGAGCTACGAGTCGGTGAGCCTGTCGGACTACAGCTACGAGGCCAACCTCTCGTCGTCGAAAGACTCCATCACCATCAACAGCCGCCGCTATGAGGCAGTTTTTTCGGGCACGGTGAACTACGACTCGAAAGCCATAGCGCTGTCGCTGAAGGTGAAGAACTACCCCAGCTCGTACGGCAAATATATCCTTTCGTTTACCGGAGAATAAAAACAAGATAACAAAATGAAAAAAGCAGACTGGATACTGATTCTGTGCGTCATCATTGTGCTGGCGCCCTTCTTCATCCCAGCCACGGGCTTCTTCGCTTGGTTCTGCAACGCCACGGCGTCGCACCCCTACATCATGGCCTTCTTCAAGTTCGCCATCCTCGCCACCCTCGGCGAGATGCTGGCGCTGCGCATCCGCGAGGGCGTCTATAACAAGAAAGGCTTCGGCGTGCTGCCCCGCATGATAGTGTGGGGATTCCTCGGCATGGCCATCGCGATGTCCATGGTCATCTTCAAAGTGGGCGTTCCCGCTTTCCTCGAGACCGTGGGCGGCTGCGACAAAGGCACATTGGCCGCCATCTTCAACGCCAGCGAATTCAGCTGGGGCAAACTGGGCATCGCCTTTGCAGTCAGCGTGCTGATGAACAGCATTTTCGCCCCCGTGATGATGACCTTCCACAAGTGCACCGACATCCACATTACCGACAACGGCGGCACTGTGCGTGGCTTGCTGCGCCCGATGAAGATGCGCGAAATCATGAGCACAAAAGTGAACTGGGACGTGCAGTGGAACCTGGTCATCAAGAAGACCATCCCGCTGTTCTGGTTCCCGATGCACACCATCACGTTCATCCTGCCCCCCACCTTCCAGGTGCTCTTCGCCGCCCTCCTCGGCGTTGCGCTGGGACTGATTTTGGCTTTGGCCGGAGGAAGCAGGAAATGAAGAAGATAGTCATAGGACTTATAGGACTTATAGGACTTATTAGCCCTATACGAGCCCAGTTCTCCCTCGACTGGCACGGTTTTGTCAACCCGCACTACTATGCCGATAGCCGTAGCGTGGTGGGTGGCCGCGAGGACATGATGCTTTTCTATCCCAAGCCCATCCTCCGCGACAGCCTCGGCAACGACCTCAACGACGGTTGGCAGGCCGACATGCTGGCCATCACCGCTCGCCTGGGTCTCACCATCAAAGGCCCCGACATCTGGGGTGCCAGGACCAAGGCTTACATCGAGGGCGACTTCACCGGCAGCACCAACGCCACCATCAACGATCTGCGCCTGCGGCATGCCTATATCGACATGGTGTGGGAGAAAAATATCAAAGTCAGAAAAGGCCAAAAAGTATACGACATCACAGTCAGGCGACAGCATCTTCTTGCAGGTCAGTACTGGTATCCTATGGTCATACATGAGATTATGCCGATGACCAACCCGCTGAATATGGGGGCTCCCTTCCACTGCTATGCCCGTCAACCGCAGATACGCTACGAGTACCAGAATCCTTTTTGGGGGGTTGAGGCCGTGGCTGTGGCCTCGTGGCAACTCGACAACATGAGCCAAGGTCTTCTCAATGGCACTCCCACCTCCAGCACCCAATTCGCCCGCCATAGCTTAGTGCCCGAGCTGAACTTACAGCTGCGCTACAACACCGGCAAACTCTTCTTCGGTGCCGCCGTCAACCTGAAGACCATCCAGCCTATGGTACAGACGGCCTACACTGCCGTGCAACCCTCCACCAACCTCTATTCCTCATTCTCTTACTCCTTCTTCGGCAAGGCTGTCCTCGGCCCCATCACCGTCAAAGCCCAGACCCTCCTCAACAACAGTCTCTACGAGGGATGCTCCTTGGGCGGCTACCTGATGCTGGCCGACAGCACTTTCCAGGACTGGCACTTCAACACCGTATGGCTCGACATCGAGCGCAACACTGGCCACTGGCGCCCCGGCCTCTTCATTGGCTTCGCCAAAAACCTCGACTACGGCAACACCAACTTCGTCCACTGCTTCGGCCGTGGCCACGACATGGAATACCTCTGGCGCATCCAACCGCGTCTCACCTACACTACCGAGAAAGGTCTCTCTTTCACCGGCGAAGCCGAATATACCCGCGCAGGATATGACAAACCCGTCGGCAACCTGCGACTCTCACTCAGTATGGTATATGCTTTCTAATTTTCACACTCATAGCAACTATTGCGACGGCAAGGCCACGCTGCGCGAGATGGTCGACTTTGCCGTCAGCCATGGATTCACCGCCTTGGGCTTCAGCGGACATGGTCCCCTACCCTTCAAGAACACCTATTCCATCACCGACTACGAAGGCTATTGCCGCGAGGTGCGGGCATTGCAGGAAGAATACCGCGACCGCATCGAGATAAGTCTCGGACTTGAGATAGACTATGTCCCCGGTATGCTGGAGGACTTCACACCACTGATAGAACAAGGACATCTGGACTACACCATCGGCAGTGTACACCTCATTCCCGCACCGGGCATCACCCCACACGACAGCGACGACCTGTGGATGATTGACGGAAGCCGATACGAGACCTACGACGAAGGGCTGATGAGACACTTCGGTGGCGACATCCGCCGCGGTGTCCGTGCCTATTTCCACCAGGAGAACGCCATGCTCGAGAGGAACCGCCCCACTATCGTCGGCCATCCCGACAAGATAGTGATGCACAACCGCGACCGCTATTTCCACGAAGACGAGCCCTGGTACCGCGACCTGGCACTGGAGACCATACACCTCATCAAAGAGCTCGGACTCATCTGCGAAATCAACACCCGCGGCATCTATAAGGGGCGCCACACCGACTACTACCCGGGCAAGTGGCTCATCAACGAGATGAAAACCTTGCGCATCCCCGTTATCGTCAGCACCGACGCACACATGCCCGACGACCTGCTGCGTACGGAAGGAGCCTACGAATACCTGGAAGAAATAGGATATCCCGAAGTGCTCAAATCCTGGCGCGACGCACAGTGAGCGCCACAGACAGGCTGCTGATAGCCATCACCAGAATAAAAGTATAGAGAAAATCCACCGCCCGCATCGCCACGGGGAAGGTGCTGACGACAAAGTTGCCGTCGCCCATGCGGATGATGCCGAACTGCTGCTGCAAGAAGCACACCACGAATCCCAACACCAAACCCAACACCACCGCCAAGGCACAAATGAGCAATCCTTCTGCCGTGAAAGAACGGCGGATACGCTGTGCCGTCATGCCCATGCTTTTCAGAATGAACACATCGCCTCGCTTGTTGATAATCAACAGCGAAAGCGATGCCACAAGGCTCAACGTGGAGATGAGAACGATGAGGGAAAGGATGAGGTAGATGCCGAGACGCTCGGTGCGGAAAATCTTGAAATAGAGAGGCTGCTGGTCGTAACGGTCCTTGACGACAAGTGCGGAATGCGGGGTACGGAGTACGGAAGCAAGGCTTTTCTTCACCCTCTGGGGGTCAGTGCCAGGCCTGAGTTTGATGGCCAAAGCCGACACTTCGTCGGGGGCGTAGTTCATCAGACGCCGCACAAAGTTGATGTCGGTCACCACATACTGCCGGTCGATATCCTGCTGGATGAAGAAGTTGGCTATCGGATAGGCATAGCCGATGTTGAATGCCTCATCCATGGTGAGACCCATGGCCGTGGAGCCACGCTTGGGGATGTGTACCGCCGCCGGGAAGGCGGAGGGGATGTGCATGCCAAGTTCGTAAAATATTTCGCCGCCGCAGATGAGACCTACCGCATGGGGGTCGTCGAACCGCAGCAGATAGTCGCCCTCATGCAGGAGGGTGTCGAGACCCGTGAGGGTGCGGTAGTTGTCGTCCACACCGCGCAGCTTTACGATTGCCTGGTTGCTTCCGTAGGTAACCCATGCCGTCTCCGTGACGAGGCGCGACACGTTCTCCACGCCCTCCGTCTCGTTCAACGCACGGAAATCGATGTCGGCAGTATGGAACGTCTTCCCTTCCGAAGGCTCGATGAGCAACTCGGGGTCGAAAGTGCCGAAAAGACCTTTGGTGATGTCGCCGATGCCGTTGTAGACCGACAGCACGATGATGAGCGCCATGGTGCTCACCATGAGACCGATGAGGGAAATCCACGAGATGACATTGACCACCGACCGCTGCTTGCGGGCGAAGAGGTAGCGGACGGCGATAAGTCCCTCAATTTTCATTGTTTCAGCAAACGCTCGATATTCTCAATATAGTCAAGAGAGTCGTCGAGATAGAATTCCAGGTGCGGAATGATGCGGAGCTGCTTGCCCTCACGCAGGCCGAGGCGGCGGCGGAGGTCGGCGGTGTTCTCGCGGATGAGCTGCAGGAGAGCTTCCTTGGTGCCGCCACCGATAATCATAATGGAGACATAGATGCGAGCGATGGAGAGGTCGGGGGTGATGCGCACCTGGGTGACGGTGATGAGCGAATTGCCCAGCACCGGCTTCATCTCTTTCAGGAAAATGTCGCCCATGTCCTGCTGGATGAGGCGGCAGATTTTATTTTGACGAGTACTCTGCATAGCCTACCACCTCCATCCTAAACGTATGGGAAGGAACACCGTCTGCTGCATATACGCCAAACCGATGGTGACGTAGAAGCTGTGCCAGTTGCGCGTCATGTTGCGCATACCGTTGAAGGCGTACCAATAGTACCAGTTGAGACCGCCATAAATCTCCGCCATGGGGGTGAAGGTGTTGCCGTAGGTCTCTTCCTTGCCCATCAGCAGGCTGCCACCGGCGCGGACGCCAATCATCGGCGCCCATTTGATGGAGGTGGGCTGGTAGTCGAGACCCATGATGGCTTTCCAAATGGGGCGGAAATCCATATCGGCGAAGAAGTTGACGCCCATCAGCGCATCCACTTCCTTGTGGTTGAAGTTGTGGAAATAGTTGAATCCCGCACCGAGACCGACAAACCAGTCCTGGCTGATATTCAGACCTGCCATCACGTTGGCATTGGCGGCGCTGTGGAACTCGCCGAGATAGAAGCCATAGTCGCCGGCCTCGCCCACATTGCCCATGAAGGGAGCATAGCCTGCATCGACCTTGAGCATGAACTCATTCTTCTTTCCCAACTGCGAATATTGTGCTGCCGCTGAGAGCGAAACGCTCACCAACACGGTAACAACGAGTACTTTTAGCTTGTTCATAATTGTATCAATTTCGACTGCAAAGATATGAAATTATTTTCAATCCTCACAAAATAAATTCCTTTCGGCAGTTCCGGACGTACATTCTCGCCGTCCCGGCACTCCTCTTTCCGCCACACCTGACGTCCTTCGGCATCGACTATCGCCACCGAAAAAGGCTGCCCAGTCGGAGCTTTCAGCGTCAGCGGCTGCCCCTGATTCAGGGGGTTGGGGAAGAGCTGCATCTGGAAGTCGGGCAACAGGGACTCGCCGATGCCCAACTGCTGGGTGTCGACGACCGCGAGAGCATATTCGCCCGCCATCAGGCTGTCGACGACAAAGTATCCCTCGTTGGCGGAGCCGGTACGGGTGTGCGACACCACGCGCCACGCCTCACCGGCATGGCTGCGGTGGAACAGGTAGATGGAGTCAATGGTGGCGGTGCCCAAGTAGAATCCACGGTCCAGATTCTTGTAGCTGCTCGAGGAGACACCGGTGCGGACATAGCGGAACTTCCCCTGCACGGGGGCGTTCCACAGCCCTGTCACCACCCAGTAGCGTTTAGCGCTGCGCACCACGCCGTTGGGCATATCCTCGGGGGAGCCCCAGTGGTGCTCGGCATAGACGTCGGCAGGACCCTGTGCCGCCAGCGTCAGGTGCGCTATCGGCAGGCTCTGCGTGCCGGCGGAGGTGAAATGGGCTTCGCCGTTGATGGCGGCATCCGAAATCTCCTTGTCATAATCGAGAACCCAGAAAGCAGGGGAGAAGGGGAGTTGGTGGCTACTTGCTACAGTGTCACTCCCTGCAAAGCAGACCCACACCTTGCTGGTGTCGCCCGTGGCGCTGAAGAAGGTGATGGGCACACGGTTGGCGTAGGCGAGGTTCGCGGTGCCCACATTGCCCTGCGAGATGGCGATTCTGACGTTGGAGGGGGTCTCGCCCTGCGAGACGCTGACATGGTAGTTGACAAATCCCGGACTGAAGACGTGGAAATTGAAGAATCCCGTGAGGTCGACGCCGCTGTAGAGGCTCAGCGAGTCGCGCAGCCCGTCGGCATCGAGGTTGCCGAAGGCGCAGCGGTCCATCAGCTGGCGAATGGAGGCGTAGAACAGCGAATCGCCCAGGTATCCGCGCAGCGAATGCCACACCATCCAGCCCTTGTCGTAGGTGGTGGAGCCGTAGGTGTAGTTGTGCGACATGCCGTGCAGGGCACGGTAGACGACATCGGTGACATGCGTGGTGCGGAGCACCGACTCGAGGTTGCGCTGGTAGTAGTCGTCCGACCATTCGCGTCCGCGGGCTGCTTCCATGCCCACCTCGCTGGTGAAGGAGGCGCCGCCCTCGTTGATCCACATGTCGCCCTCGGTGGCGCAGGTCACCAGGTTGCCGAACCAGGCATGCCCCAGCTCATGGACGATGGTGGTGCGTGCGAACTCTTCGGTCGCTGCCGTCGGGGTGAGGGCCTGGCGTGCCAGCGCGATGTTGTTCACATGCTCCATCGAGCCTTTCTCGGTGGCGATGTAGCCTATGCGGCCCCAGCGGTAGGGACCGAAACAGCGCTCGAACATCGGCACCACGGTGTCGAGGTCGGCGAAGGCGTTGCGCACCTGGGTCTCGGTGGGGTAGAGATAGCCGTAGGTGGCGGGATAGTCGCCATAGAGCGAATGGATGGTGTCTTGTACGCGCTGCCAGTTTGCCTGACTCACGGAGACGAGGTAGGTCGGCGTGGGCTGTGAGATGCGCCACACCGAGTGCTCGCAACCGTCGCCATCGGTCGACGTGCTCTGCTTGATGCCGCCGCATTCGGCCGTCCAACCGGCCTTGCTCTTCACGCGCAGCGTGTAGCTTGCCTTGTCGTGGAAGTTGTCGCGGCAGGGGAACATCGTGCGACCCACAACGTGGGGGTTGGTCTGGAAGCCCACGCCGAGGTTGTAGTGCATGTCGGAATCGAAATGGAAGCCTCCCCAGCCCTGACTCTCCACATAGCCGTAGCTGTAATACCAGACGCGCACGGTGAAGGTGTCGCCCACGGCGATGTTGGCGATGGGCAGTGCCGCGAGGTCGGCATTTGCGACCTTCTGGCCATTCACGGCCACCGAGTCGACAGCGACGAGGTTGTCGACCACCATGCTGGAGCAGGCGCGGAGTTTCCTGACCGTGAGGGTGGCGTCGCCGCGGAACGGCGGGGCGGCACTCAGGTCGAGGGCAATGTCATAGTCGAGCACGTCGACCGAGTCGGTCGCCTGTGCCCGCAGGACGTTGCATGTCAGGGCGATAGCGATTACCGCCACCAGGGTTGCAATCCGTTTCATAACTCTTGAGGTTCAACAATTTGGCATCGGGGGAAAATAATTTGTGCTTTTCTCCGTTACTAGGGACAAAAAGTCTTTTTTCAATGAAACGTCTCACCCCCACTTGCCGCCTGCTGGCGCTGCTACTCGCCGCCGTGCTACTCTGCACCGCCTGCGGCAGCAGCGTCAACATGCATAAGCACAAACGTTCTCACTGCGACTGTCCGTCGTTCTGATGCCTTTTTTTTATTTCTGGAAGAGTTTCTGCCAGTTCTTGTATTCGCGGTCACGCCATGCGCCGTTGTGGTAGGCGTAGCTGACGATAGCGGGGATGACGGTGGTGCCTTCGGCGTAGACCATCTGCTGGAGTTCTTCGCTGACCTTGCCCCAGCTGCCGGCCTCGAGGAGGGTTGAGGAGGAGCAGGCGCCGTCGCGGACGTCGGCCACGGTGATCTGGATGGCATATTTGTGCATGGGGACTTCCTTGCCGAGGATTTCGGCGCAGACGACGGTGTCCTGTGCGAAGTTCTTGGGGGTGCCGCCGCCGACCATGAAGAGGCCGCTTTCGGGGCTGTTCATCTTGATTTCGGTAAGCTCGAGGAAGTCGGCGACGCTGTCGATGCTGACATAGGGTTTGCCGGCATGTTTGCGGATCCACTGGTGCTTGCCGATGCCGAAGCCTGCGGAACTGTCGCTGAAAGCGGGGCAGAAGATGGGGACGCCGCACTCGTAGCAGGTCTGGATGAGGCTTTCTTTCTTCACGCCGTGGCCGTTGGCGAGCCATTTGCCCACCTCATAGAGGAATTCGCGGCTGGAGTAGGGACGGGGTTCGAGGAGGTCGGCGACGTCGCAGGTGGCCTGGTCGCAAGCCTGGAGTTCCTCTTCGTCGATGAAGGTGTCGTAGATGCGGTCGATGTAGAGTTCGCGGAGTTTGGTGTCGGGGATGACGTTTTCCTTGGTGCCGATGTAGTGCTTGTAGCCGAGGGCTTCGAAGAGGTCCATGTCGATGATGGAGGCGCCGGTGGAGACGACGGCGTCGACCATTTTGTTGCGGACCATGTCGACGTAGACCTGCATGCAACCGGCGGCGGAGGTGGAGCCGGCGATGGTGAGGATGTTGGTGCAGTCCTTCTCGGCGAGCATCTGGCAGAGGATGTCGGCGGCGCGGGCAGTGTCGCGGCTGGTGAAGCTCATGGAGCGCATGGCGTTGATGAGCTCGGTGGAATCGTACTTCTTGATGTCAATGTGCTTGACGGTTTCTTTGAGGAGGTCTTTCTTTTCCATTTTATCTAATGTATTATATTTATATTATTATCTTTTTGAGGATTCTGCTAGAGAACGGCGGCGATTTTCCGCATGTTGTCGAGCCGGGCGGTCAGGGTCTTGTTGCGGTGAGCCATTTGCATGTCGTAGTCCGACTGCATGTTGATAAGGAACGAGGCGTCGATGTCGAGGGCCTTGCCTATCAGGAGGGCATATTCGATGGTGACGGGACGTTTGCCGTTGAGCACTTCGTTGACGACGGTGTAGGAGATGCCCGTCACGTCCGACAGCTGGCGCTGGGTGATGCTGCGGGCCTCGATTTCGTCTTTTATCACCTCGCCCGGATGGGTGGAGACGAAGGGGGTGAGGTTGTTGGCTATCATATTGTCCTTGGTTCCGGCAGTGTGTATCATGTCTGGTTATTTATTTTCCGGCTGCAAAGATACGAACTATTTTCAAATAATTCTCAAAATTGCGAAGATTTAACATTTAGTTGTCCAAGGGGTAAGGGGGGAAAAACAGAAGAGGGTGCCCTGGTGGAGGGCACCCTCTTGGGGGATTGTGAAGGGGATGGATTTACTTCACAATGAGTTTGCGGACGGCGTTGACGTTCTCGCCGGTGAGGCGGACGAAGTAGGCGCCACGGGCGACGTTGGTGACGTCGAAGGTGAAGCTCTGAGCGTTGCCGTTCTGTTCCATGATGGTGCGGCCGTTGAGGTCGACGATGGCGACGTTGACGGTGCCCTCGATGCCGTTGGCGCTAACCTTGACGGTGTTGCTGGCGGGGTTGGGGCTGAGGGTGAGGTTGACGTTCTCGACATCGTTGATGCCAACGCCGGAAGCCTCGATGCTGAAGTCGTCAACGTAGAGGTTGTACGCATATTCGCTGTTGTAGTTGATGGCGATGTACTTGGTGCCGGCGGGGATGACGGCATCAAATTCCTCCCAGTCACTTGCTCCGACCTCGTCGTTGAAGCCAATCTCGTTGGTGAAGCTGCTGATCTGATTGTCGGTGGAGGAGGTGAGGACGGTGAAGGACTCAGTCTGGGAGCTATGGGAGGCACGATACCAGAATTTGACGTGGTAGGTGGTACCTTCGGTGAGGTTCAGTTCGGGAGTGATGAGGTACTGGTTGTAGTCACTGGCTCGGGAGAAGGAGCTGAAACCGAACCAATGGGTGCCTTCATAAGCTTCGGGATCATCTTCGGGATCATCCATATAGATTCCCATTCTGTTTATATTAGCGGTGTTGTTGCTGATAGCGGTCCAGCAGTCAAGGCCGTTCTCGAAGCCTTCCTCGTAGGGGAACTGGCTGATGGCGTCGCAGGAATAGACGTGGACAAAGATGGAGTCGGTGAAGACGCCATGGCTGTTCTGAGCGGTGAAGATGACAGTGTCGGTACCGTTGGCGTTGTAGGAGACGGTGGCGGAGAGGGTGTTGGCGCCGGTGACAGTGCCGAGGGTGGAGGTCCAGTTGTAGCTCATGCCAGTCTGGACGCCCTCAACATAGGTGGCGGTGAAGGTAGCGGTCTCCGGTCTTTCGACGCTGGCGGGACCTTCGATGGCAAAGACAGGTTCCAGAGCAGCGCGGATCTTGACGTCGTCGATGAAGAGGGTGTTGGCATCGATGTCGCAATTAGCGCGGAAAGCGATGTAGATGGTGCCGGTGTAGTTGGCGATGGAGGCAGAGTGCTGCACATAACCAAGTGCTTCTGCGTCTTGAGCGGTGAATTCCTGACGGAAGATGGTGTCGGTGAAGTCGTTGACAGAGTTGCCGGTGGTGGAGACAAGGACCTCATAGCGGCCGAGAGAATCACCGTAAGCACCACCCCGGACATACCAGTAGAGCTGCATGCCGGTAGTGTTGGCGGGCATGGTGATGGCGGGGGAAACCATCATCTCGTCGGGAGCGGCACTCTCATTGTAACGAGAACCAATGCAGTGGGTGCCGGTGTGGGCGTACTCTTCATTGTTAGAAATGTAGAAATTGTCAATCGCCGCACCATTTTTGTCGATTGCGGTCCAGCAATAGGCAGTTGCTTCTTCAAAGCTTTCCTCATAGGGGAACGCGGAAATGCCAGGGCAGGAGATAGCCTCGACGGGGAAGTAGACGGTGTCGCGACCGTAGGTGTTCTGGGCAATCATACGGATGGTGTCGAGACCAGCGGCGGCGTAGCTGACAGTGATGGTGTCGCCAGTGCCGGTAATGGTGCCGATACGAGAAGTCCAGGAGAAGGACATGGCGTTGTTGGCGGTGTCACCCTCAACATGGTTAGCAACATAGGTGTAGGGGGTATTCAACTGAGCCACGCTGGCGCCAGAGACATAGTAGAGGGGAGCACTGGTGGGACCAATCTTGAAGTCGTCGATTGCCAATATGCTATAATTAGCCGCATGCTCGAAAGAGACGGTAATGGTCTGACCGGCATATTCTTCAAGGTCGATAGACACACGCTCAAAACCATTGGTGTAGCAATAATAGGTATCCACAGTGTCGGTGGTAGTGGTGGTGTTGACGGTCACAAAGTAGTAACCCACAGCACCCTGTTCAAGGTATGGGAGTTCACCATAGACATAGTAAGTCATCTTGTAGCCATTGGCGTTGGCGGGGAGGGTGAAAGCGGGAGAAGTCATGGTGCCACTAACACCCAGGCTCACCATGGAGCCCTCAGCCATGTTGCCAACGGCGGTCATGACATCGAAGCTACCAGCCGGGGAGATAGTCCATGTGTTCATGGAAGCTGCCGAGTCGGAGAAATCGTCCGACCACGGGAAGGAGGTGATTTGTGCGCGCAGTGCCACGGGGAGCAGCATTGCCATCGCGAAAGTTAATAAAACTTTTTTCATTTTGTTTTAACCCCAGTTTTATACCGTCGGGCCATCGGTTTTTGAATGTTATTAATTTGTTTCTCTGTTGTTTACCGTTTCGGTTGCTATATATATAAGCAGTGCAAAGATACTATTTTTTTTTGATTGTGCGCGGGGAGGGGTGTTTTTAAGTTATTTTAACGCTGGGAAGGGCGTTTTCGGGGGCTTGGAGGCAAGTGACTGGGAATGAGGCGGGATGGGACGAAAGATAGGAGAATGTGGGACGAAATGCCGAAAAAACGCCTCCTATGCTTGTACTACCATTCTCCTATACTTCTCCTTGGGTTCTCCTATACCGCTTCTTAGTTGCTTCTTAGATGCTCCTATGTAGGGGGATTTTTTTTCGGGGGTGCATACTTTATTCGTGAGGACTCCGTTATAGGAGGTATGGATTCGGGAGACAAATCGACAAACAGAGGCAGCTTTGTACTGATTCTCACGGCGATGGCACTAGGGGTGCTTATCGGCGTGATGTTTGCTTCGCACCAGCGCATGCACCCCGGCGAGACGACGCTCCAGGGGAAGATGAGCGAGGTGATGGAGCTGGTGGAGAGCGAGTATGTGGATTCGGTCGACGCGGATTCGATGGCTGAGCGGCTTGTGGGGGTGATGCTTTCAGAGCTGGACCCGCACAGCACGTACCTCTCGGCCCGCGAGACGGAGCGCACGGCGGAGCTGATGCGCGGGAGTTTCGAGGGTGTGGGCATCGTGATTCACCGCGATGGCGACAGCTCGTTTGTGGGTCAGGTGATGGCCGACGGTCCCTCGGCGGGAAGCGGCATTCTGCCCGGCGACAGGATTGAGCTGGTGGACGGCAGGGCCGTGACCGGCATGCCGAGCGACACGGTGGTGTCGTGGATGCGGGGCCGGAGGGGCACGACGGTGGAGCTGACCCTGCAGCGTGCAGGGGTTGCCAAGCCCCTGGTTTTCAAGATTCGCCGCGGGGTTGTGAAGCACACTACCCTGCTCTACCACGGGATGTTAGACGACACCACGGGGTATATCCTTCTGAACACTTTTTCAAACACGAGTCACGACGAGTTCCACGACGCCCTGAAGGCGCTGAAGCGCAAGGGTATGCGGCACCTGATTTTCGACCTGCGTGGCAACACCGGCGGGTCGCTGGCGGCGGCGGTGGGCATTGCCGGCGAGCTGCTGCCAGCGGGGAGCCTTATCGTCTACACGCAGGGTGCACACCAGCGTAGGCAGGATGTGTTCGCCCACTCGGGCGGACTGTTCACCACGGGGGGTGTGACGGTGCTGGTGGACGAAGGGTCGGCCTCGGCCAGCGAGGTGGTGAGCGGTGCGCTGCAGGACAACGACCGCGCGGTCATCGTGGGACGCCGCACTTTCGGCAAAGGACTGGTGCAGAGGGAGTTTGAGTTGAGCGACGGCTCGTCGGTGCTGCTCACCACGGCACGCTACTACACGCCCTCGGGACGTTCGATCCAACGGCCCTACGACCACGGGACGGACGAGTATTACCACGACTACCTGGACCAGCTGGTGGAGGAGTCGTATGCCGACAATCCGACGGTTCACATCACGGACTCGACGCCCTATCACACGGCGGGCGGGCGCGTGGTGTACGGCGGCGGCGGCATCGTTCCCGACCACCTGATACCGTACCGCAAGGACAGCAGTTACATCTACTATAACAAGCTGGCGTCGAAGGGATTGATTTCGCGAGTGGCGTTCAATGAGGTAAAACGCCATGCCGGAGCGCTGCTGAAGCGCTATGCCGACGCCGAGAGTTTCTGCCGCTCGTACAGCGTGCCCGAAGGGCTGCTGCGCAAGCTGAGCGAGGCGGGCGTGGCCGAGGGCATCGCCGCCGACGCCAAAGGGATGGCGGCACAGCGACAGCTGATACTCACGATGCTCAAAGCCCATATCGGCAACGCCCTCTACGGCAACGACGCCTTCTACCGCGTGTACCTCGGCGAAGACCAGGACCTGCGCGAAGCCCGCGGGGTGAAAATACAGATTGCAAAGAATAAACAGACAAACAGAAAGAAATGAAGAGACTGACCCTACTCCTGCTGACCCTCCTGCCGCTGGCCGGCGCGGCGCAGAAAATCACCCTGCAGTGCACCTTCGACGGGCTGCCACAGGGGTCGCGCATCATCGTGAGCGAACCCGACGGCTCGCGGCTGATGGCGATCGACACGCTGACGCCCAACCGCAAGGGGGCAGTCAAAATGGAGCGTTTCTCGGACAATCCCGTCATGGCGATACTCACCCTCGAGGGGCAGCAGGGACCCATGCTGCATGTGCTGATGCTGCCCGACGAGCGCATCACGATGGAAGTCGCCTATATGCCGTCCATCAACTTTTTCAACATCACTGACGTGAAAGGGTCGGAGAACATGGCGCTGTACAAGACATTCGCCAATATGCAGGCCGACCTGACGGTGCAGCAGAACACCCAGGCGATGGCACCGGCGCTGAAAGCGCTGCTGGAGGCGAACCCCGGACAACTGATGAGCGCGTTCCTGGTGACCTATTTCGAGCAAGCCTTCGACCAATACGCATCGCTGTACAAGACGGTGCGCGACGCACAGGATGCACGCTGGAAGGGCCACGACTTTGTGCGCCACCTCGACAGCCGTCTGCGCAGCGTGCTGCTGCCGGGGATGGATGCTCCCGACATCGAGCTGCCCGACCCGGAAGGGAAGACCCGGCGGCTGAGCGACCTTCGCGGGAAGGTGGTGCTGATAGACTTCTGGGCCTCGTGGTGCCGCCCATGCCGCGCCGAGAACCCCAATGTGGTGCGCCTGTACGGAGAATACCACCCCAAGGGGCTGGAGATTTTCAGCGTGTCGCTCGACAACAACCGCGATGCATGGTTGAATGCCATCAAGAGCGACGGGCTGTCGTGGCCGAACCATGTGAGCGACCTGCGCGGATGGAGCTCGGCGGGCGGACGCCTGTACGGCATCAGCTCGATACCCGCCACCGTGCTGGTGGACCGCGAGGGCAAGATTGTGGCACGGAATTTGCGGGGCAAGGATTTGGAAAATAAACTGAAAGAAATATTCGACAAATGATAACGACAACACAGATAGAGATGGCCCTGGGCCATGTGAACGACCCCGACCTGGGTCGCAGCCTGACGGAGTTGGGCATGATAGAGAACATCAAAGTGGAGGGGAAGAAGGTGAGCTTCGACCTGGTGCTCACCACTCCCGCCTGCCCGATGAAGAAGAAGATGAGCGACGACTGCATCGCCGCCATCCACGAGCTGGTGGACCGCGAGGCGGAGGTGGAAATCAACCTCACCAGCAAGCCCCAACCCGACCCCAAGGAGGAATTCAAAGAGGTGTTCGAACACATCCACAACGTCATCGCCGTTGCCTCGGGCAAGGGCGGCGTGGGCAAGAGCACCGTGGCGGTGAACCTCGCCATCTCGCTTGCCAAGACCGGAGCCAAGGTGGCACTGGTGGATGCCGACATCTACGGTCCCTCCATCCCCATCATGCTGGGCGTGAAGGGAGAAGAGGTGTACGGCCACAAGGTGGGCGAGAAGACCTATATGCTGCCCATCGAGCGCTACGGAGTGAAACTGATGTCGGTGGGATTCTTCGTGGATCCCGACAAGGCACTGGCATGGCGCGGACCCATGGCAAGCGGCGCACTGAAGCAGATCATCACCGAGACCTGGTGGGACGAGGTGGACTACATGGTGGTGGACATGCCCCCGGGAACGGGCGACATACAGCTGACGCTGGCACAGACAATGCCGGTGAGCGGCGCCATCATCGTGAGCACACCGCAGCAGGTGGCGCTGGCCGACGTGGTGCGCGGCGTGGAACTGTTCCGCAACGAGGCACTGAACATTCCGGTGCTGGGCTTTGTGGAGAACATGGCATACTTCACCCCCGCCGAGCTGCCGCAGAACAAATACTACATCTTCGGCAAAGGCGGCTGCAGGAAGCTGGCCGAAGAGATGGGCATCCCGCTGCTGGGCGAGATACCGCTGGTGCAGAGCATCGCCGAGAGCGGCGACAACGGCAAGCCGGCAGCCCTCTTCAACCCCACCCACACGGAGGATGCCGTGAGAGACGCCTTCGACGCACTGGCACAGAACACCATTGCGGAGATTTGCAAATTGAAAGTTAAGAATTAAATTGCAGGCGGGACGCCTGCGTACCCAGAAAATGCAGGCGGGACGTTTGCGCACCAATTAAATTGCAGGCGAGACGCCTGCGTACCCAGGAAATTGAATTGATATGACAGATTTGGAAAAACCTGCCGTTGAGCAGAAAGTGAAAAACGCATTGTTGCAGATACGCCCCTACCTGCAACAGGACGGCGGCGACGTGGAATATGTGGACATGACCGCCGAGGGCGTGGTCATCGTGCGCCTGAAAGGGCACTGCGGCTCGTGCCCGCACGCCATGCAGACCCTGAAACAGGGCATCGAACAGGCCCTCAAACGCGTCATCCCCGAAGTTAAAAGCGTCGAAAAAGTATGATATACACAAAGACCGGAGACAAAGGCACCACCTCGCTGGTGGGAGGCAGCCGCGTGGCGAAGGACGACAAGAGAGTGGAAGCCTACGGGACTGTCGACGAGTTGAACTCGCATGTGGGACTGCTGGCAGAGATGCTGCGTCAACAGAAAGGAGGCTACTACGACGAACTGAAAGCCGTGCAACGCAACCTCTTCACCCTGCAGACACTCCTCGCTACCGAGGACGAAGCACTCTATGCACGCCTGCCACAGCTGGACCCCGTGGAGGTGGAGATGCTTGAACGCCAGATAGACACGCTCACCGACCTGCTGCCGAGGCTGCAGAACTTCGTCATTGCCGGCGGCAATATGGTGGGAGCGCAAAGCCATGTGTGCCGCACCGTCTGCCGACGCGCCGAGAGGTGCGTGGTGACCCTCGCCCGCGAGGCGAAAATCGACGATGTGATACTGCGCTATCTGAACCGCCTTTCCGACTACCTTTTCGTCCTCGCGCGCTATGCCGTGGTGTCGACCGGAGCACAGGAAGATTTGTATATCAGCTAATTGAAAAAAAAATTTGTCAGTATTAAAAATTCACGTACTTTTGCACGATTTTTTTGACAGAAAAAGACTAAAAAAGCATGTATTGGACACTTGAATTAGCATCGAAACTGGAAGACGCCCCCTGGCCCGCAACCAAGGAGGAACTGATAGACTACGCCCAGCGCACCGGCGCTCCCATGGAAGTCGTCGAGAACCTTCAGGAAATCGAAGACGAGGGCGACCAATATGAGAGCATCGAGGACATCTGGCCCGATTATCCCACCAAGGAGGACTTTTTCTTTGAAGAGGACGAATACTAATGCCTCCCGCACGGTGCGACCGCGCACCATCTCTTTCGTCGGGTCGGGGAATGTAGCCACCCACCTGGCGCTGGCTCTGCAAGCCGCAGGCAACACCATTTGCCAAATTTTTTCCCGAGAATATGACCATGCCGCCCGCCTGGCAGCACGCGTGGGAGCCTCTCCCATCGACCGTGCCGACCTGTTGCGCGACGACGCCGAGGTCTATATCCTTGCCGTGAGCGACGACGCCCTCTATGAGCTGCCTCTCGACCTGAACCTTCCGCAAGCCCTGGTGCTGCACACTTCCGGTTCGACACCCGCTTCGGTGCTGAACCATGTATCGCGCAAACACGGCGTCGTGTGGTCGCCGCAGACTTTTGTGCGCGACATCGCCATCGACTACTCCCGCATGCCTCTCTGCATCGAGGGTTCCACGCCCCAGGTGGCCGAAGAGATCGAGATGCTTTTCGCTCCCGTGACCCAACGCCTCTACCGCCTGGACTTCGAGCAGCGCCGCCACGCCCACCTGGCTGCCGTCATGGTGAGCAACTTCGTCAATGCCCTCAATGCACAGGCGCAACAACTCATGCAGGAGGAAGGGCTCGACTTCGACATGCTGCGCCCCCTCGCCGAGGAGACACTGCGCAAGTGGGACTTCGGCGACCTGCGCAGCCAGCAGACGGGACCCGCCGCACGCCACGACAGCAAGACCCTTGCCGCCCAACGGAAACTGCTTGCCGACAAACCACAACTGCTGCAACTTTACGACCTCATGACGGAAATCATCCAGCAACCATGAGATTCATCGACACCCATTGCCACCTCTACGACGAGGCTTTCGACAACGACCGCAACGAAGCGTTGCAGCGCGCGCTCGATGCGGGGGTCGACACGCTTCTGCTGCCCGACATCGACAGCCAGTCGACAGCCGCCCTCGACAAACTCTACAGCGAGTTTCCACAACATTTCCGCCGCATGACGGGGTTGCACCCCACATCGGTCAAGGAGGACTATGAGCAGGAACTTGCGCTGGTGCATGCACGCCTGTTCGATTCCGGCATCCCGTTCATTGCCGTAGGCGAAATAGGGCTCGACTTCTACTGGGACCGCACCTTTGAAGAGCAACAACTCGACGCCCTGCGCCGCCAACTGGGTTGGGCTGCCGAGTGCAACCTGCCAGTGGCGCTGCATGTCCGCAAAGCCCACAATGAACTGTTCAACCTGCTGCGCGACATCAACCGCCCCACGTGGCGCGGCGTGATGCACTGCTTCGGCGGCAGCCTGCCCGAAGCCTACCGCGCCATGGAGCTGGGTTTCCATCTCGGCATCGGCGGGGTGGTGACATTCAAGAATGCGACACTTGCCGACATTGTACGCGAGGTACCCCTGGAGCGACTCCTCCTCGAGACCGACGCGCCCTACCTCGCCCCCGTACCCTACCGCGGCAAGCGGAACGAGAGTGCCTACATCCCCGTTATCGCACAAAAAATAGCCGATATCAAAGGCATCTCCCTCGAGGAGGTTGCCACCGTCACTACCGACTCCGCCACCGCCCTTTTCCACCTCCATCAAGAAGCAACACAATAAGAAAACGCCTTTTGCGTTACATAATAAAACAATAAAGAAGAAAGAATGAAAGCATACGTATTTCCCGGACAGGGAGCCCAGTTTGTAGGTATGGGCAAGAACCTCTACGACGGCAACGAAGAATGCCGCGCCATGTTTGAGAAAGCCAACAAAATCATTGGTTTTAGAATCACCGACCTGATGTTTGCCGGTACACCGGAAGACCTGAAACAGACCAAGGTGACGCAGCCCGCCATCTTCCTCCACAGCGTGATTCTGGCCAAATATATGGGATCTGCCTTCCAACCCGACATGGTGGGTGGCCACTCGCTGGGCGAGTTTTCCGCCCTCGTCGCTGCCGGCGCCATGAGTTTCGAAGACGGCCTACGCCTGGTTATCGCCCGCGCCAACGCCATGCAGAAATGCTGCGAGAAGACCCCGTCAACCATGGCAGCCGTGCTGAAACTCGACGACAAAACGGTCGAGGACATCTGCGCCAGCATCGATGGTGAGGTCGTCGTTCCGGCCAACTACAACTGCCCCGGCCAGCTGGTTATCAGCGGCACCAACGAGGGCGTGGCACGTGCCTGCGAGAAAGCGAAGGAAGCAAAAGGTAAAGCCTTGCCGCTGGCAGTGGGTGGTGCATTCCACAGCCCCCTGATGGAACCCGCCCGCGTGGAGCTGGCAGAAGCCATCGAGCGCACGGAGTTCCGCAAGCCCGTCTGCCCCGTGTACCAGAATGTTGACGCCATGCCGCACAGCGACCCCGCCGAAATCAAGAAGAACCTGCTCATGCAGCTCACTTCGCCTGTCCGCTGGACAGCCACCGTCCAGAACATGATGAAAGACGGTGCCGACGAGTTCATCGAGGTGGGACCCGGCACCGCCCTGCAAGGGATGGTGAAACGCGTGGACGCCAACGCCAACGCCCACTCGGCAGAGTAATTAAAGAAATTAAAAAAAGGCTGGCGCTTTACCGTGAAGCGCCAGCTTTTTTATTGCTTACTTTTTCGAAGAATTTGGCGGTATCAATAATGAATCTTTCATGGAAGCCTTCACCGATAAGGTCACACTCATCGAAAGCTTTCACCTTGAATACCAGTTTTCTTCTGTCAACCTCAACCAGCTCGCTTTCGCACCATACGCGCATGCCGATGGGGGTGGCGGCAGTATGGGCCACATTGACCAGCGTACCCACGGTGCCCTGCCCCTCGTCGAGGTAGGGAAGTACGCTCTCGTTGCAAGTCTGCTCAATAAGAGAAATCATCATTGGGGTGGCGAAAACCTCCACCAGCCCGCTGCCCACACGGGCGGCACTCATCTCGGGCGTCACCGTCTGTTCGCGGCGGCCTTTTATTCCTGTTGTTACCATAGCTGTTAAATATTTTTTTGCAAAGATACGAAAAAAAGTCGTATTTTTGCACTCTCAAAAAAACAGGAAAAATAATTAACAACAAACAATATGAAAGTCAAAACCTTTTTAGCAGCAGGACTTCTCGGAGCAGCGATGCTTTTCGCCGATGCCGCCAATGCCTGCACCAATTTCCTTTTCACCAAAGGTGCCACCAAGGATGGCAGCACCATGATCACCTACGCCGCCGACAGCCACACGCTCTACGGTGAGCTCTACTACCGTCGCGCCGCCAACTATCCCGCCGGCACGATGTTCCAGGTTATCGATTGGGACAGCGGCACGCCCCTCATCCAGATTCCTCAGGTGGCTCACACCTACAGCGTGGTGGGCAACATGAACGAGTGCCAGCTGGCCATCGGCGAGACCACCTACGGCGGTCGCGAAGAGCTGGCGCACGAGATTGAAGGCGGTATTGATTACGGCAGCCTTATCTATCTCACCCTCCAACGTGCCCGCAATGCCCGTGAGGCCATTCTCACCCTTGCCGGTTTCCTGAGCACCTATCCCTACCACAGCGAGGGCGAGAGCTTCAGCATCTGCGACCCCAACGAGGTGTGGATTTTTGAACTCATCGGCAAACGCCCCGAACCCGTAAAGGGAGACCTCGCCAAGAAATTGAAATATAAATATAAAGACGGTGCCGTTTGGGTGGCACGCCGCATTCCCGACGGCTACGTCAGCGGTCACGCCAACCAGGCCCGCATCACCCAGTTTCCCCAGGAGGGCAAGAAATTCCAGAAAGCCAAAGGCAAAGGTCTGCACAGCGTCATCAGCAGCGCCCACCTCGACTACCTGTTCGAGCCCGAAGTGGAATGCGTCTACAGCAGCGATGTCATCACCTATGCCCGTGCCTGTGGCTGGTTCAATGGCAACAACGAGGAGTTCTCGTTTGCCGACACCTACGCTCCGCTGACCTTCAGTGGTTTGCGTGGTTGCGACGCCCGTGTCTACGCCATGTTCAACCGCGTTGCCACCGGCATGCAGCGCTATGAGAAATATGTCATGGGGGACCCCACTGCCGAGCGTATGCCCCTGTGGGTGAAACCCGACCATAAGATTGATGTGCGCGAAGCCATGAACCTGATGCGCGACCACTATGAAGGCACCGCCATGGATATGAGCAAGGATCTCGGCGGCGGTCCCTTCAACTGCCCCTACCGCTGGCGTCCCATGGGCTTCGAGATTGATGGCCATAGCTACATCCACGAGCGTGCCACCAGCACCCAACAGACCGGCTTCAGCTTCGTGGCCCAGTGCCGTGGCTGGCTGCCCGCCAAGGTGGGTGGTATCCTCTGGTTCGGTGTCGACGACACCTACAGCACTGTCTACTGCCCCATGTACTGCGGCATCACCGAGATTCCGGAGTGCTTCCGTCAGGGCAACGGCGACATGCTGACCTACAGCGAGACTGCCGCATTCTGGCTCTTCAACCGCGTCACCAACTTCGTCTACAGCCGCTACAGCGACATGATTGTGGACCTTCAGAAGGTGCAAAACAGCCTCGAGGAGGGATTCATTGCCGATGTGCAGAAGTTTGACCAACGCGCCAAAGGCAGCGACGGCGACGCCCTCACACGCCAGCTGAACGAATTCTCCGGTCGTGCTGCCGCGAAGATGATGAACGAGTGGAACAAACTGGACAAATACCTCCTTGTGAAATACATTGACGGCAACATCAAGAAAGAGAAGGACGGCAAATTCGAGCGCACCGCCAGCGGTATGGCTGTGTTCCCCATGCAGCCCCACTACCGCGAGGAATGGCAGCGCATGATTGTCCGTGACCACGGCGACGTCATTCGCGAGAAATAAAATAATTACGGAAGAAAAAAGAGCATCGGGCTTGGTCTCAGGCCCGATGCTTTTTTAATTGTATATTTCCAATACATAGCCGCCATCATAATGGGCGGTGTAGGGATAGAGCGGGCATGAGGTTTCGGCTCCGTCGAGAGGGTTCCCGTATTCCGTTTCGAATTTCGAGCCACAAGCAGGGCATTCCAGTACCGCACCGTCCCACCCGTCGGCGGGCTGCAATGCGATATCGTGGTCTTTGGGACAGGTGCAATCAAATGCCACGAATTCGTAGAGGGTGGCATGACGGACGAAAATACCGCGGTGTCCCACCTCAAAACCATAGTTGTCGTAATGGATGACCATTGTGCCACCCACGGGAATCAGTGGAGAAAATGAGGGCAGGGAAAGGTCGAAGACGCCACCCTCGCCAAAAGGGGTGTCGCAAACGTCGCTCTTGCAGGACGACAGGGCTGCGACGAGCAGTGCAATCGCCAGTATGCTATTTGTTTTCATACGGGTAATCGCCATAGAGGGTCTTCATGACGACCGTGGCGACGGTTTTCATGCTCTCGGGGCTGACGGCGTTGAGGTCGTCGGTGGTGGTGTGCCAATGCTCAAAGAAGCTGGTGGTACCGCTGTTCTGCACGATGTCCACCATGGGGATTCCCGCGAGGCGGTTGACATAGTAGTGGTCGTCGAGGATGGGGTCGGTGTCCTGATTGACGAACACCTGACCATAGCCCAGCACAGAGGCTGCATTCCACATCTTGGCGGTCAAGCCCGGGGCGAAATGCCGGCTTATCTGCTCTTTGGTGAAGCGCGGGGCTTGGGTACCCACCATGTCGAAGAGCACACCATAGACGGCAGTGTAATAGGGCATGTGCGGCGTGCGGGCCCAATGCTGGGAACCCTTGCACCAAGTATCCTCGCCGTTGGCATCGGACCACTCGGGGGCGCCCTGGTCCTCCACATCGAAGAAGATGAAATCGACACCGACGGTGGGCGGCATCTGGCTCATCACACGGGCCATTTCCATCAGCACTGCCACTCCCGAAGCACCATCGTTGGCACCGGGGACGGGGCTCTTGTGGTTGGCGTCGGCAGGGTCGTGGTCGGCCCAGGAACGGCTGTCCCAGTGGGCTGCCAGGAGGACACGTTGGCTGGCCTGCGGCTGCAGGGAGGCGATGATGTTCTTTCCGGGCACGGTGCTATTGTTCCACAGGGTGGCGTTAAAGTCCTGAACGATGACAGTGTCGCACCAGCGGCGCATCTGGGCAGTGAGCCATTCGGCACACTCGCGCCAAGCCTTGGTGCCGGGGATGCGGTTGCCAAATGCCAGTTGGGAAGCCACATAGGCATAGGCGGAATCGGCCGAGAAAGCGGGTGTGGCGACCTGCTGGTAGTCCACCGCCTTGGTGGCGTTGGTTTCTGTCTGATTATGCTTGCAGCCTGCCAGCACAAGCAAGCAGGCTGCAAAAAATGCAATGCGTTTCATTCAATGTTATTTGATGCGCTCGGAATACTCGCCGGTGCGGGTGTCAACTTTGATGCGCTCGCCTTCCTTGATGAAGAGGGGGACGCGGACCTGAACGCCGGGTTCGACGGTGGCGTCTTTCATGGCGTTGGTGGCGGTGTTGCCGGCGAAACCAGGCTCGGTGTAGGTGACAACGGTCTCAATGAAGGGGGGCAGTTCGCAGATGAGCGGGGTCTCGGTGTCGGCCTCGACAGTGATTTCAACATACTGACCATCTTTCAGGAACTGGGGAGCGTTGATGATTGTCTCGGGAATGTAGATCTGCTCGTAGGTCTCGGTGTGCATGAAGACATGCATGTCGCCCTCTTTGTAGAGGTAGGTGTAGGGGCGACGCTCGACGCGCACGATGTCGATTTTGGCACCGCTGGGGAAGGTGTTCTCAAGCATGCGTCCGGTCTTCACGTTGCGCATTTTGGTGCGGACGAAGGCGGCACCCTTGCCGGGTTTGACATGGAGGAACTCAACGATGGTGTAGATGTCGTTGTTGAAATTGATGCAAAGTCCGTTTTTGATATCGGTCGTTGTTGCCATAAATGATTGTTATTTTATTGATTATTATTCTTTTTCTTTTCTTCGGCGAGAAGTTGGGTGAGGCGGCGGAGGTCGGCGTTCAGCTGGTCGATTTCCTCTTCGGCAGCTTTGCTGCGGTGGCGTTCCATCATCCAGCGCATGGCAATGGCAACGGCGACGAGCATCATGGTCAAGGAGAGACGCATGGGGCTGTCTTTCAGCATGAAATATACCGCGGTGGCACCCAAGATGAGCACGTAGGAGGCGATTTCGTAGAGACGTATGGCGGTCTTGTGACTCATAATATATTTAGATTTGAGGGTGCAAAAGTACACATTTTTTTTCAATTGGAGATATTTTTTTGAATGGTGCATTGCAAGGCATTGGTTATCAACACGTAATGAGATTGTCCCAAAATGGTTTCATTTTTTGCATCGATGTCAGAAAAATGGCATTCTTTATGTTTTTCAATGTGCTGTATTTTAATGGATTATACCTATCAACTCTTACTGAACTCTTACTCTTCTCCTATGTCGCTTCTATGTCATGCCTACGGATGAGGAGGGGGACAGAGAGGTCCTTGGGGGAGAATGAGGGGAAGGTTCGGAGGATGCTGGAAGGGGGGCAAATTGGAGTAAAAGTCGGTTGCGAAATGCTCTTGGAGAGCTTGTAACAGGTTATGGGTGTTAATAAATTAGTGCTGATAAACAATGTGTTATAATTTTTTTTCAAAAAATATTTTGTCATATCGGAAAAAGGTTGTATTTTTGCACTCGAATTCAAGAGGGAATTCAGTTGGGGTATTAGCTCACTTGGCTAGAGCGTATGACTGGCAGTCATAAGGTAATCGGTTCGATTCCGATATACTCCACAAACGAGAGGGTCGCAGCGATACGGCCCTTTTTTGATAACCATCGGGGTAGTAGCTCATCTGGTAGAGCATTTGGTTCGCAATCAAAAGGTAGTGGGTTCGAGTCCCATCTACTCCACAGGAAAGAAACAGCAAGACAATGTCTAGCTGTTTTTTTATTGGTAGTAGCTCATCTGGTAGAGCATTTGCTTCGCAATCAAAAGGTAGTGGGTTGTCGGCCGAGCCGACGGCGCACCACGAGTCCCATCTACTCCACAAAGGGAGGTCGAAATTGACCTCCCTTTTTATTTAGACCAATCTGACGGCATACAATACAGCATTGATTTACAATTTGATGCACAAAAGGCAATAGCGGCTATCGCGAAATAAGTGCCCTAAACCACATCCATGGAAAATGGCGGGTGTATTTTTGCAGCGTTGAAAAAGAACAAATAATCACTTTAAACTTATTGATTATGAACACACTGCTTTTAATTTCAATTCATCCCGCATGGGCAATTATTCTTATCGGCTTGGTGGCGACGTTTGCTATCGGATCCTATCTTAAGGAGAAGGAGCTCAACAATCAGTTGCACCATAATTTGTAATTTTTTGTATCTTTGCCTTTTGGTATGGAATTACGTCAGTTGAGGTATTTCGCTAAGGTTGCGGAACTTAAGAGTTTCTCGAAGGCGTCAAAGGCACTCTTTGTGAGCCAAAGCGCCCTATCGCAGCAGGTCAGGCAACTCGAAGCCGAGTTGGGCACGTCGCTACTGGTGCGCGACTCGCACCATGTGGTACTTTCCGACACCGGGCGAGCCTTTCTCCCGTCGGCGCTGCGCACGCTGGCCGAAGCGGAAATCGGGATGGACAACATCCGCAATGTGGCGGGGCTCCGCACAGGAGACCTCACCATCGGAAGCACCTTTACTTTTTCGCTGCTTCTGGAACGGGTAGTGCGCGAGTTTGCCAAAAAATATCCCGGCGTAAAGATTCATGTGTTGTGCCGGAAGATGGAGGAACTGATGGAGATGCTCGATTGCGGCGAAATCGACGTTGCTTTATCCTATCGTCCACAACATGAGTATCCCAATATTGATTCCACCATACTCTTCGACAACCGACTAGCAGTAGTAGTCAGCAATACCCATCCACTTGCTGGGAAGGGGTCTGTTTCCCTGGAGGAATTACAGCACTTCCCTCTCGCGCTACCCATGCGCGGGATGCAGGCCCGCAACGCATTCGACCGCCTTGTCGAGGGCCGCAGGCTCGACCTGAACATCCAACTTGAAATGGATGAGGTAACGGTATTGCTCAATCTTGTGGCTTCGACCCACATGGTGACACTTGTGTCGCAGGCAACGGCGCATCATCCCAGGCTGACAACCTTGTCCCTGCACGACGCAGAAGTACCGATGGAGGGGTGCTACCATGTGCGCAAAGAGACCCACATGAAGCATGCCGCGACCGAGTTTATCCGTCTGCTTGAGGAGAACAAGGCATTGGGAATCATTGAAATGATGTAATCGAATATGGACTGGTTCAAACAATTGTTGGTGGAACACGGTGTCGCCAACACGCTGGTTGTTATCGCCGTCATAATCGCTGTAGGGCTCACGTTGAGCAAGATAAAGATGGGACGTGTCAACCTAGGCGTTACCTGGATACTTTTTGCCGGCATAGCGGCAGGACAGGCAGGTCTCAGCATAGAGCCCTGTTCGGCCCTGTTCATCAAGGAGTTCGGACTAATACTATTTATATATTCCATCGGCATCGAGGTGGGACCGAAATTCTTCGCTGCATTCAAAAGCGGAGGGGTACTCCTCAACTCCCTGGCTGCGATGCTCATACTGCTGGGTTGCCTCACGGCTTTGTGCATTGGAGTCCTCAGCGGTACCGACCCGGCCGCTATGGTGGGGGTGCTTTATGGCGCTGTCACCAATACGCCGGGTTTGGGTGCTGCGCAACAGGCCTTCGCCGATCTCACAGGAGGTTCATCCAATCCCCTTTTTGCCCAAGGTTATGCAATGGCCTATCCTCTAGGGGTAGTAGGTATTATTTTGAGTATCACGTTTCTGCGTTCGATGTTCCGTATAAACCTCGACCACGAGAATGAATTGTACCAACGCAACGCCAGCCGCAATGGCATCGAGTTGCAACGTGAGTTGGCAGCCAAACAGAAGCCCACGAATCACCAGCCCAACCTCTTCTTCATCTTTTTTGGAATCGCGCTGGGCGTGATGCTGGGCATGCTTCCCATCCATGTGCCCGGCATGGCTGTGCCGGTGAAAATCGGACTGGCGGGAGGACCTCTCATCGTCAGCATCTTGCTTACTTACTTTGGACCCCGCCTGCACATCAACACCCACACTACCGAGAGTGCCAACCTGATGATACGCCAAATAGGCATCAGTCTTTTCATGGCTGCCGTAGGTCTCGGCGCAGGCAAAGGATTTCTGCAGACCGTCGTGAGCGGGGGCTATATGTGGGTGCTTTACGGTGTGGTTGTAACCATGATACCCTGTCTGCTGGTGGGAATCGTGGCCCGCTGGTTTTGCCACCTGAGTTATTTCACCATTGCCGGTCTTATCAGCGGTGCGACTACCGACCCGCCCGCATTGGCGTACAGCAACGATATCTGTGGAGGTAGCCAGGCCTCTATCGCCTACACCACGGTTTATCCCCTTTCGATGTTTCTCCGGGTTATTGCCGCCCAACTGATGGTGGTCTTCACCTGCATCTAAAAAGCGGGAACGAAGGCGGAAGATTACTTCTTCTTGTGGAAGAGCTTCGCGAAGAGCTTGCGCCAGGCGGAGCCGTCGAAGAAGGAGGAGTCGGTAGTGGCTTGGAGGGTGAGGACGATGCCGATGGGGAGCATGACCAAGGAGGATATCCACATGCCCTCAGGACCCATGGCAGATTCGCGGACAGCTTTCTCGCTAATCATTCCCACAACATAGTAGAGCACGAAGAATCCGACAGACGCCACCAGCGGGAGCCCCAGACCGCCCTTACGGACGATGGAACCGAAAGGTGCGCCGATGAGGAAGAGTAGTAAGCAGGCAACAGCGAGTGTGAACTTGCGGTGCCACTCGATGTAGTGGCGGTTAATATACTCGATATCGGAGTCGAATATTTCAGCATAGACCTTGGAGTCCTGACGCGCAGAGACAGCGGCATTGCGGGCATAGACACGTGCCTGACTGCGACTGCGGTCGGGCAGGGAGAGCAGCAGCGAGTCGACGGCAACGGGTTTGGCGGCAGACTTGACAGCTGAACTGTCGGAACATTGCCGCCAAGCATGCAGGGAGGCTGTCAATTCGTCTTTTAGCTGTCCCATGCGCTGTTCAAGAGATTCCTCGAGTTTGACTATCGTTGTGTCGAGCTGGTTGATGTTCATCATCTGGTAGCTGCCCTTGAAGTTTTCCTCGACGCTCTTGTTGTAGGCGAACGAGGAGATGTCGAAGTTGAGGGTCTGTTCGCTGAAGCCGATGGAGGTGAGCGGACGCCGACTGTAGTCCTCACCGGAAGTGAGTTCGTTGTAGGAATAGCCGTCGTTGAGGGTGAACTGGAGATAGTGGTTGTCGGGGGAAGTCTGCATGAAGCCGCTCTTGGCGACAATCACATTGATTTCGGACATGCCCTTGCGGTGGTCGTAGATGACGATATCCTCGAGCGTGCGACCATCGCGGCTCTTTCCACCGATGCGGATAACATAGCCCTCAAGCTCCTTGTAGTACTCGCCCGGGCGAATGTTGACAGCAGGTTTCTTGCGAGTGATGTCGTAGAGGGTCATGCGGTATTTAAGCATGGCTGTGGGCATGACGTTGTTGCCAAAATAGAACGCCATCCCTGTGAGCATCAAGGCAACAATCGCCATTGGCATCATGACACGGCTGACGGAAACACCACCGGCCTTCATTGCCACCAGCTCGTATTTCTCGCCGAAGTTGCCCATGGTCATAATGGAGGCAAAAAGGACAGCGATAGGGAGCGCCATGGGAACGAATGTCGCCGAGGCGTACATGAGAAGCTCGGCAATGACGGAGAACTCAAGACCCTTGCCGACCAAATCGTCGACATACTTCCAGACAAACTGCATGAGGAGCACCAGCACAGAGAGGGTGAAGGTGAGCACAAGCGGACCGATGAAGGACCTGAGTATGAGCCTGTCGAGTCTTTTCATTTTCAGTTATCCATTAGAATTGACTGGAAAGCCATCGCCAAATGTCGTTGCCGTTGGCGAGAACCATGAGTGCCAAGAGAAGAACCATACCCACTGTCTGCGCATAGGAGAGGAACTTGTCGGAAGGTTTTCTGCGGGTGACTATCTCCCAGAGGGTGAATAGGATATGCCCACCATCGAGTCCCGGAATGGGGATAATGTTCATGAAAGCGAGGATAAGCGCCAGGAGAGCAGTGAGGTTCCAGAACGACTGCCAGTCCCAGTAGTCGGGGAAGAGACCCGCCATGGAACCGAAGCCGCCCAAGTTCTGCACACCACCGGGGGCGAAGAGCATCTTGAGGCTGGAGACATAGGTGGCAAGGGTTTCCCAACCGTGGCTAATGCCTGCGGGGAAAGCCTCAAAGAAGCGGAAGTCGATGTGCCTGATCATCCCCGGGAAGAGCCTGGAGAAATCGTTCTCGCACTGGACACCAAGTTTGCCGGCACTGGAGACGGTGACGGGCAACGAATCGAGACGACCGTCGCGATAGAATCCCACCATGATTTCCTGTCCAGCGTGATTGGTAAGTTCCATGGTAATGTCCTGGAAGATGTTCATCGGTTTGCCGGCAATGCTCACCACGCTGTCGCCCGCCTGCATGCCCGCCTTCTCGGCCGGGGAGCCTGCGATGAAGCTCTTGACCAGGAAAGGAGTACGGGGCATCATGAGACTCTTGACACGCTGCTGGTTGACCTTGTCGGCGAGATGACCGCTAAGGGTGATGACAGCGGTAGAGTCGCCACGACGGACGGTGACCTTGCGGGCGTTGCCGAGGAGGAGTTCGCGGTTGGCGGCGGAATAGTCGTCGACAACAGAATCGTCGATAGCATAGATGATGTCGCCCTGCTGGAAGCCCTCGTCGAGCATCACCTGGTGGTAGTGGAATCCGTAGGTGGCATTGTGCATGGGAAGCTCATCCTTGCCCCAATGAGCGAAGATGGCACCGTAGAGGAGGAGTGCCGTGACGAAGTTTACCAGCACGCCGCCGGAAATGATGCAGAGGCGCTGCCAAGCGGGTTTGGTGCGGTATTCCCAAGGCTGCGGTTCTGCCTCGAGGTCTTTGGCATCCTTGGTTTCGTCAATCATGCCAGCAATGTCGCAGTAGCCGCCCAGGGGAATCCATCCGAGGCCCCAGAGGGTGTTGTCCTGGTCTTCGGGACGGAGGTTCTTTTCGTCCCAGCTGTCGGGGGTGGTGGCATTGAACCAAAGGAAATGCCACTTGCCGTCGAACTTTTTGGCTTTGAGGATGGAGAACTTGTAGTTGAAGAAAATATAGTACCTGCGCACGCGCGTATGGAAGAGCTTGGCAAAAAGGAGATGCCCAAACTCGTGCGTGGCGACAAGGATAGTAAGGCTGAGAATCAGTGCAATCCAGTTCATGAGTGCTTTAATGTGTTAATTCGTTAATGTTTTAAATTTTTCCCTTGCTCCTAATCTCCTTGTCTGTGGAGAGCAGGTCGTCGAGGGTGGGATTGGGGATGAAAGGAGCCGTCTGCATGGTCTGCTCGACAAAGTCGGCGATGCCGAGGAAACCGATGCGGCCGTCGATGAATTGCTGCACGGCAACCTCGTTGGCGGCATTCATAATGCATGGCATGTTGCCACCCTGACCAATGGCACGGTAGGCAAGGTCGAGACAGCGGAAGGTGTCGCGGTCAGGGCGCTCAAAAGTAAGGTTGGGATACTTGGCAAAATCCAGACGCGGGAGATGGCTCTCGATGCGTTCGGGGAAGGAGAAAGCATACTGGATGGGAGTCTCCATAGTGGGGATGCCGAGTTGCGCCTTGACGCTACCGTCGACAAACTGCACCATGGAATGCACCACAGACTGCGGATGGACGACGACCTCTATATCGTTAGCTTCGACACCGAAAAGCCATTTGGCTTCGATGACCTCGAGACCTTTATTCATGAGCGTGGCGGAGTCGATGGTCACCTTGCGCCCCATGCTCCAGTTGGGATGGTTGAGTGCCTGCTCGAGAGTGACCGATGCGAGGTCGGCGCGTGTACGGCCACGGAAAGGACCTCCCGAGGCCGTGAGAAGAATCTTGTCGACGCCGGAAGACTCGCCCATGAGGCACTGGAAGATGGCTGAATGCTCGCTGTCGACAGGCAGGATGGGTACACGATGGTGCTGCGCGGCGGCGGTGACGATGCTGCCGGCGACCACCATGGTTTCCTTGTTGGCGAGCGCCACGGGCTTGCCACATTCAATGGCATGGAGCGTGGGTCGCAGACCAGCAAACCCGACGATGGCGGCAAGCACCATGTCGATGCTCTCCATCTCCATGAGGTCGACCATAGAGGAGACTCCTGCGAAGACCTTGATGCCTTTGGGCGACAAAGCTTCCTGGACGGTGGCATATTTGGATTCGTCGGCAATGACGACGGCGTTGGGGTCGAACTCCAGAGCTTGCTCTATAAGGAGAGCGGCATTGCTGCCGGCGCAGAGCACCTCGACCGAAAAGAGGTCGCGATGGCGACGGATGACGTTGAGCGCCTGTGTGCCTATCGAACCTGTGGAACCCAATATGGCTATTCTTTTCATCTGAGAGTTCAAAATGAGATGTATTCTTCGGGGTTGACGGGGGTGCCGTTGACCCAGATTTCAAAATGGAGGTAGGGACCCTGCTCGCGGAAACCTGCATTGCCCACATAGGCTATGGGCTCGCCAGCACGGACGGCATCGCCCTGATGCTTGAGGAGCGAGCCGTTGTTGCGGTAGAGGGTGACGACATTGCCGGGATGCTGGATGGCGATGACATAGCCTGCATCGGCGGTGAAGCTGGCAGAGACGACGGTGCCGCTGTAGGCGGCGTTGACGGTCTGGTTGGTGGAGCCCGAAATGTCGACTCCCAGATGGCGGGCGGAGGATTCGTATTTCTTGAGAATCTTACCCTTCAGGGGAGGGAAGAAGAGGTGGTTGACGGCAGAGACATTCTCGACGACGGCAGTGTTCTGGGCCGAAGCGACGCGCACCTGGTAGCGGTTGTCCTCGCGTTCCACGTCCTCGCGGAGGAGACTGTCTTCCACAGAACGGCGGTAGACGGCGGCGAGCTGCTCGAGGGTGACAGTGCTGTCGTTTTTCAGTTCCTCGACCTCGCTGCCCATCTCCTCGCCACTGAGCACGCCACGGATGGTGTTGAGCATCCACTCCTGGTTGGCGACCTGTACCTCGAGGGAGTCTATGGTGCGCGCATTGGCGTAGGTCTGCTCCACCATGCGGATGTCGGTGTAGCCCGGAATGAACTCGCGCAAGGGGGTGAAGGCGATGAGGACGGTGGTGAGGATGATGAAGATGATGACGGTGATGCCGACGGTGACAAAGAGGTTGATGCCCGACAGCTGGAAGGAGAATTTCTCCTTGAAGGTGTCGGTATCCATCACGACGAAGCGGTGCTTATGCTTGATGACGTCGGACAGGGGATAGCTTTTGAGCTGGAGCCACCACTCGTTGATCTTCATGCCGCGGGATTATTGAAAAAGGAAGGTGGAGAGTGGAGAGACGTCCACTTTCCACCTTTCATGCTGCTCTAAAGCGTCTGACTAGAAGAATTTGTTACGCTGGTCGACGATGTTGGCTTTCATTCTGAGAATCTGGGTGAGGGAGCGCATCTTGCCGCGGTAGCCCTGCTCGAGCTGAGCCTTGACGGCATCGGCAGTGGCACCCTCGTGAGGCACTTTGCCGTCGACCTGGACCATGTAGACGCCGTTGGCACCCTTGACGGGAGCGGTAAGACCGCTCTTGGTGACGGCGATGGCGGACTGGACCTTGGGCTCCATGCCGAAGCGGCCGAGGTAGTAGTCGTTGAAGGCGACGCTGTCGAGGGTGTCGACGGCGACATTGAGTTTAAGGGCGATGGAGTTGATGTCCTTGCCGGCCTTGACAGCCTCGTCGGCGCGGGCCAGGAGGAGTTCGCCTTTCTTCTCGAGGCGGACCTGCTGTTCAATCATAGGACGCACCTGGTCGAGGGTGGCGAAGCCTTTCTTGAAGACATCCTTGAGGGCCACGACGACGAACATGCCGTCGCACTCGTAGACCTGGTCGGCGACCATGCCGGTCTCGGTCTCCTCGTTGAAAGCCCACTGGACAATCTGACGGGCGTTGGAGATGCCGGCGAGGTTCTCGCTCATGAGGTTGACGCGGGCGTTGCGGACCTGGAGGTTGCCTTCCTGGGCAGCGGACTCAAAGGCGCTGAGGGTGCGGTTGCGGGAAGCGAACTGGTGAGCGGTGGAGAAGATGGCGTCGTTGGTGGCCTTGGAGGGGATAATCTCGCGGGTGATGAGGGCGACGCGGTATTTCTTGGTGGCGGGGGTCTTATCGGTGACTTTCACGACGAGGTAGCCGATGCCACGGGGGTCTTCTTTGACAAAGTAGCTGCCAACGGGGTTGCTGACAAGGTCCTCGTTGAGGAAGCCGTAGGCACCGTCGGGCTGCCAGTTGATGTCACCCTTGTTGTCGTTCTTCTGGGGGTCGTCGGAGAATTTCTCGAGGGCGGCCTCAAAGGGCATCTTGTTGGAGCGCAGGAGGGCGAGGACGCTGTCGGCGAGGACTTTTGCCTGGTCGTTGCTGCGGGTGGTGATGCTGGAGCCGGCCTTGCTGTTGAGGATGTAGATGGCGCTGGCGCGGAGGCTGTCGGGACGGACGGCGGTGGAGAGGACCTTGGCCATCATCCACTCGTTGCCGACGATGGCGGGAGCGATGAAGGTGCCAGCCTCGGCAGCGGCAATCTGCTCGCTGAGGGGAGCGGCGAAGGAAGAGGATTTGACATAGGAGGAGTCGTAGCTGTGCTCAGACTCGGCGTTGACGAAGAAGGGGATTTCATCGTTGGGGAGGGTCTGGAACTCTTCCCAGACTTTGTTGACGTCGCTTTCGATCTGAGCGAGGTCTTTCTGGGTGGGGTTGACGGGATAGACGATGAACTCGAGGTCGCGCATTTCTTCCATGACGCGGAACTCGGCCTTGTGCTCTTCGTAGTAGTTCTTGTAGTCGGCATCGGCGACGGTGATTTCCTCATCCTTGACGCTCTGGTAGGGGAGGGCGGCGATGCGGACGTTGGAGGCCTCGGCGCTGTACTCGGCGATCTTGGCGGCGATGGGCTTGGGCATATAGAGGCCGTTCATGATGAGACCAGCGTATTTCTGCTGCTGACGGTCTTTCTTGACGGTTTTTTCCATTTCAACCCAGCGCATGCGGTCGGCGGTGTCGAGCTGGTCGAAGTTCTCGATGATGCGGTTGACGTAGGCGGCATCGTACTGGCCCGTCTGCGGGTTGGTGAAGTTCTGACGCAGGTAGGGGTGGATGAAGGTGCCGGTGTACATGTCGGTGACTTCGGCAGCGGTAACCTGGAGACCGAGTTTGGCGGTCTGCTCGCCGAGGAGGGTTTCGTCGATGAAGTTCTGCCAGACCTGTTCGCGGATTTGGCTCTGGACCTCGGAGGGGATCTGGGAGGCCTGCTGCTGCATCTTGTAGTTGTCTTCCATCTGCTCGACGAGTTCGTCGAAACGCTGGTGGGTCATGACGGTGCCGTCGACCTTACCCATGTCGGGAATGCTGCGGTTGTTTTTCGTCAGGTCACCGGCGATGAATGCCAGAATGGCGATACCCACGATAGCCACGGCTATCCAGGAGTGCTTTCTAATAGTTCCGATAATTGCCATTGTGTTGTGTTTGTTTTTTATTATTATTTATTTTTATTTTCTTTATTTTTAAGTGTGCAAAAGTACAAAGAATTATTTTTGTGGAAAAATTTTTTTTATCCCACGGCATGCCTTCAGTTCGTAAAACACATGGAATCAGGAGGAAACAAGTGTAAAGATTCTGTGCTGAAAGGGCGGTTTTGCGGCTGCGGAAGGGGTTGGCGGGGGTGCCGTGAGTTCAAATTTGGAAGGTGAAGGGGAGGAGGTCAGCGACGCTTTGGAAGAGGCGCACACGGCCTTCGGCGAGGTAGCAGAGGACACGGAGGGGGTGCTGCTGGAGGCGCTCGTATTCGGCCATGACCTGGCGGCAGGCACCGCAGGGAGAGGCTTCGCAGAGGGTGCCGCCGGCATCGCATCCGACGATGGCAAGCGCCTGGTAGTCACGCATCTCGGGTCGCTGCGCGGAGGCGGCGAAGAGGGCGGTGCGCTCGGCACAGAGACCAGAGGGGTAGGCGGCGTTCTCCTGGTTGGTGCCGGTGACCACCGAGCCGTCGGCAAGGCGCAGGGCGGCGCCCACATGGAACTGGGAATAAGGGGCATAGGCCGAACGGGAAGCCTCGATGGCACGCTGGAGGAGGTCGCGGTCGGCGGGGTCGAGGAGGTCGGGGGAGTCGACCTCGCGGTAGTGAATCTGGAGGGTTTTTTCCATCTGCGGTTTTTGTTTTTTCTATTTCCGATAACGGGAAACAGGTGACATTATTTTGCGGTGGGGAAGGTTTTTTCAGGGGCGTTTTTGGCGAACATAGGAGGATTTTGGGTGAAATGGTGTCCTATGGTTGTACTACCTTTCTCCTATACTTCTCCTTGAGTTCTCCTATGATGCGTATATGATGCGTATATGATGCTCCTATGTCGGGGGTCGGAGAAAGGGGGATGGACAATAAAACGGGGGAGGCTGCGTTATGGATAGGAATGCCGACCGAACGCACATATATAGCCATCGACCTGAAGTCGTTCTATGCCTCCGTGGAGTGCGTGGAACGGGGGCTTGACCCTCTGACGACGAATCTGGTGGTGGCCGACGCCAGCCGGACGGAGAAGACTATCTGCCTGGCGGTGACGCCGACGCTGAAGCAGTATGGGCTGTCGGGACGGTCGCGGCTGTTCGAGGTGGTGCAGCGCGTGAGGCAGGTGAACAACGAGCGGAGGCGGCAGGCGCCCTACTGGCAGTTCACCGGCGAATCGGCCGACGACACTGAGCTCCAGGCACATCCCGAGCTTGCCGTCGCCTACCATGTGGCGCCGCCGAGGATGGCATACTACATCGACTACAGCACGCGGATTTTCAGCATTTACATGAAGTATGTGGCTCCCGAGGACATTCATGTGTATTCGGTCGACGAGGTATTCATGGATGTCACTAACTACCTGGGAACATACAAGATAACGGCTCACGAGCTGGCCCGCCGCATGATAGGGCATGTGCTCCGCGAGACGGGCATCACCGCCACCGCGGGCATCGGGCCAAACCTCTACCTCTGCAAGGTGGCTATGGACATCGTTGCCAAGCACATACCCGCCGACAAAGACGGGGTGAGAATTGCCGAGCTGGACGAGATGAGCTACCGCCGCCAGCTGTGGAACCACCGGCCGCTGACCGACTTCTGGCGCGTGGGGCGCGGCATCGCCCGCAAGCTCGAGGCCTGCGGGATGATGACCATGGGCGACGTGGCACGGTGCTCGCTGGACAAGGAGGGTTTGCTGTATAAACTCTTCGGTGTCAACGCCGAACTGCTTATCGACCATGCCTGGGGCTGGGAGCCCTGCACTATCGCCGCCATCAAGAGCTACCGCCCAAAGAACAGTTCCTTCAGCTCAGGGCAGGTGCTTTCGGAGCCCTATCCATTTGATAAAGCGCGCATTGTGATGCGCGAGATGGCCGATGCCATAGCCCTCAAACTGGTGAGCCTGCGCATGGTGGCACATCAGGTGGGCATTTTTGTCAATTACGATACAACAAGCTTGAAACAAGGAACTTATGGAGGAGAGGTGGTGAGCGACTATTATGGCCGCCCGGCACCCAAACCGGCCCACGGCGGAACACAACTCCCCCACCCCACCTCGTCGGCACGCATCATCACCGAGACCGTCATGCAGCTCTTCGACCAGGCGGTGAACCCACAACTGCTGGTAAGACGACTAAACATCACAGTAAACCAAGTGGTTGACGAGGAAATGGCAGCCGCCAATACTCCCGCTGAGCAACTCGACATGTTCACCGACTACGAGACGGTGGCCCGCCAGCGCGAAGCCGAGCAGAACGCCCTCGACAAGGAACGCCGCATGCAGGAGGCTGTGCTCAGCATCAAACGGAAATTCAACAAGAACGCCATCCTCAAGGGGATGAACCTCGAGGAGGGTGCCACGGCCCGCGACCGCAACAGCCAGATTGGAGGGCACAAAGCATAGACAAAGCATTGTAAGTCATGGAATACGAGGATATTATCAATCTGCCACACCATGTGTCGTCGCACTATCCACGCATGAGCATGGAGGGGCGAGCCATGCAGTTTGCTCCCTTTGCCGCCCTCACGGGTCTGGAAGCAGCCATCCGGCGCGCCGCACAGCACCCCGACGAGCAGGTCTATTTCGATGACGAGATGCTGCAATCACTTTACAATGAGGATACTGACACTGAAGAAGAATAACCGATGGAACTGAAATTACCAGAAAAAGAATGCCTGATAGGACTGTCGCCAATGGACGACATCACTGACATGCCCTTCCGCGAACTGTGCAAAGAGTTTGGTGCCGATGTGCTTATCACAGAGTTTATCGCCAGCGAAGCACTGAACCGCGACGCGGAGAAAAGCCTACGCAAGATGCGGTTCAGCGAGAGCCAGCGACCCATTGGAATCCAGATATTTGGTGCCGACGAAGGGGAGTTGCTGCAGTGCCTCGAAGTGGTCGAGGAGGCGAAACCGGATTTCATCGACATCAACTGGGGTTGCCCTGTGCGCAAAGTGGCGGGCAAAGGGGCAGGCTCTGGCATCCTCCAAAACATACCTAAAATGCTTAGAATCACTGCCTCTATGGTAAAACACGCCCACCTGCCGGTGACTGTCAAGACAAGGATAGGATACAGTGCTGATTCCATGATGATTACGGATTTTGCGGAAGCGTTGCAGGATACAGGAATCGCAGCCCTTAGCATACACGGACGCACTAAGACTCAGATGTATAGCGGTACCGCAGACTGGTCGATGATTGGGGAGGTGAAAAACAATCCGCGCATGCACATCCCCATTTTCGGCAACGGGGACATTACCTCGGCAACGCAAGCCATTGATAACAAGAGGCGTTACGGCGTTGACGGAATCCTGATAGGGCGCGGGGCCATCGGGAACCCGTGGATCTTCGAACAATGCCGCCGCGTGTTTAACGGCGAAGAAGAACGGGAGGTGAGCGTAGGAGAGCGAGTGGAGGTGTGCCGCCGCCACCTGCACGCCGCCATAGCCTTCAAGGGCGAGCATACCGCCATTTTCGAGATGAGAAAACACTATGGCGCTTATTTCAAGGGACTTCCGCACTTCAAGGCGTTCCGTATCCCGCTGGTGAACAGCACAAATCTCGACGAAATGGAGGAGATTCTGGACAAAGTGAAAGCGTACTACGCGGGGTACAACGAGAATATTTTAGATAAAATATAAAAATATATTTTGCCATGTCGGTCATTATTTGTACTTTTGCACTTTAATTTTCAAGATGATGAGGCTGTTCGAGAAGATACTATCATTTTGTAAACGAAAAGATTGCAAAGAAAATAACGACGAAGAGGTGAGCAAATATCTCATAGTGGGGCTGGGCAATGTAGGCTCAGAGTACGAAGGGACACGCCACAACGCAGGCTTCATGGTAGTGGATGCCCTCGCCAAAGAGGCGGAGGTGAAATGGAGCCTTGAGCGCCATGCCTACCGCACAGAGATACGCCACAAAGGACGCATACTGGTGCTCATCAAACCCACGACTTATATGAACCTCAGCGGCAAAGCCGTAAAATACTGGCTACAAGCCGAGAAGATAGAACTGGAGAACCTAATGGTCGTTGTCGACGACCTGGCACTCGACCCGGGCATCATACGCATCAAGAAACAGGGTGCCGCCGGCGGACACAACGGACTGGCCGATATCGAAGCCCTGCTGGGAACACAGAATTACAACCGGTTGCGTGTCGGCGTGGGAAGCAACTTCAGCCGCGGACGCCAGGTGGATTATGTCCTTGGCCAGTTCACAGCCGACGAACAGGCGGCGATGGAAGAGGCTGTAAAACAGGCGGGTGCTGCCGTGAAATGTTTTGTCACCCAAGGCATCGACCGCACCATGAACCTGTACAACAAGAAAGGTAACGCACATACAGAATCAGTCAAGGAGAAATGAATTTAACACTGGACATAGGGAACACATCTGCGAAATGGGCTACCTTCGAGGGAAGGGAGCTCACGGCACATGGTCACGGCATGCCCGCCGACCAGCTGGAAAAGGCCGAAAAGGTGTTCGCCTGTGTCAGTGGCGACGGGACATCTCTCGATTCCCGCATAGAGGTGCTCACATCCAGCACACCCTTCCCTATCCACCTGAATTACAAAACCCCCGAGACGCTGGGAGCCGACCGTGTGGCCGATGCCTGTGGAGCGGTGAGCCTGCACCCCGGCGAACCCTGCCTGATTATCGACGCGGGAACCTGCATCACGGTGGATTTTGTCGATGCCACAGGGACCTACCACGGCGGAGCCATCATGCCGGGACTGGGAATGAGCCTTCAGGCACTGCATACTTTTACGGCGAAACTGCCGTTATTGGATATCGAACATGTTGACAAAGCTCCCGTGCTGGGCCGCACCACCGAGGAAAGTATCCTTGCAGGTACCTTGGGTGCCACCCTGTTGGCGCTGGCGGGCTTTGTGGCACTCTATAAAGAGAAAGCTCCAGGGCTGCACGTGCTGCTCACCGGCGGCGATGCCGGGCGCCTCGTGAGCGCAGGCACCAACGGATGGGAACACGTGCCGCAGCTGACACTGATAGGACTGAACGAAATAATGATACACAACGAACTAACCAAGTAGACAGCAGTTTAAGACAAATGAAAAAAAGATTCATAATAGGGTTCCTGGGATTCATCGGACTGATGGGCAATTCTTTTGCACAGAACGGTTTCAACATGCCCTACTCGCAATTCGGTATCGGCATCAGCGAACAGCCGTACAACCTGCCGATGGTGACCCGCATGGGGGGCGTGGTGCAGACCCGCTCGGGGAAAAACTACATCAATCCTTTCAACCCTGCCTCCTACGGCTCTATCCAAAAAGAGAGTTTCGTGTTTGACATGGGTGCCGGCATCCAGATGACTACTCTCAGCGATAACGACAAACGCATGAAGGACGCCGACGGAAACATCAGCTACCTGATGGTAGGATTCCCTGTCACCGACTGGATGAAAGTGGCCGGCGGACTGATGCCCTACAGTGCGACAGACTATGAATCGGTCGCCATAGGCACTGGTCCCGGATACGACACCGTCAAGAACTTCTACAACGGCACCGGCGGTACGAGCCAGTTGTTCATCGGAAGTTCCTTCAACCTGTTGGGCAACGGCCTGGAGGGTCGCCGCCTGCAGGTGGGCTTCAACATAAATTACCTTACCGGACGCATCGAACGTGGACGCTCTTACCAGTTCCTCCATACCGACACCACCTACTTCATGAACAAATACTACTACAAGGAAACCAAAATCAGCAACTTTCTGTTCGATCTCGGCGTACAGTACTGGGAACCGCTAGGAGAGAAATACACCCTTGGGGTGGGTCTGACTTACAAACCCTACCGCAAATGCAATGTGAATGACAAGGCAGTGATTTACACTGCTTCCGACACCATCTATCCGTTGTCTGGGAACTCTCCAAAATTCACCAGCACCTTGGAGCAGGATCACACCATCGGCATTGGAGTGAGCCTGGAGCGCAACAAACGCTGGCTGGTGGCCGCCGACGCGAGTTTTGCCGGTTGGTCGGGACTGAAATACACCGAAGGGAGTTCCAATCCCATTCTCGGTGACGATGCGTTTCAAGCAGGACCGTGGAGCCGTTATGCGCTGGGTATCGAGAAGATTGGCTCGATGGATGCCTCAAGTTACTGGGGCCGCATCAGCTTAAGTCTTGGCGCACACCTGGAACAGGGTGCCATGCGTCTATACTTGCAGGGCAAAGAACAGGTGGTCAACGAATGGGGTGCCGGCCTGGGTGTCACTCTGCCGATGCGCAAAGGGCAATCACTGCTCACCCTGAGTGTAGGATACAGCCGCTTGGGCAACAAGGATTTGCTGCAACGCGAAACCCTCACCTTCGGCATCTCCGTAAGCACCTGCGAACGATGGTTTGTGAAAAGGAAGTACAATTAGCAAGAAACAAAGACTTTTGCGTACCAAGTTGTAGAAACAATTGAAAAAACACCGATAACAATAAAAACAGAATAAACAATGAAAACGACCAAAAAACTGACGATTGGAGTCCTGCTGGCAGCCATGGGTCTGTCGGCTTCCGCCCAGTTAAAAGACTGGGGATGCAGCGACGAGGTGCAGCAGCAGATGCTCGAGCCCGTTTCGCTCTACCAAGAAAACGTGAAACAGTTCAAAGCCTCGAAAGACCAACGCTATCTGGAGGAAGCCTACCCCTACTGGAAACAGGTGGTCGCCAACTGCCCCCGCCAGAGCAAAAACCTCTACCTCTACGGTGCCAACATCCTTAAGGTAAAGATAGCAAAAACCCAGAATGCAGAGGAGCGCAATGCTCTGATACAAGAGCTTATGGCCATGTACGACACCCGTATCGCACAATACGGCGAAGCAGCCAAATATACCGCCAAGAAAGCCAGTGAGATTGAAGACCTGCTGAAAGAGGAAGGCCTGGAGCAGTACTACCAACTCTACAGTGAGGCCATACGTCTCGGCGGTGAAGACCTCGAGGCTGGCTACCTGGTGAAATACATGGAAGCCACCATTAACTATGTGCGCGCCGGCAAAGCTGAGCCCACCCTTGTGGTCGACAACTACGACATCGCCAGCGATCTCCTCGATGCCGAACTGGAGAAAAATATTGACGACAGCGTCAAAGCTGCCACCATCCGTGGCTATATCGCCGGCGTGGAAGCAGCTTTCTCTCCCTATGCCACCTGCGACCAGTTGACCGAGATCTACAGCAAAAAATTTGAAGCCGACCCCGAGAATGTTGACCTGCTGAAGAAAATCACCAGCATCATGATGCGTAAACGTTGCACCGAGCAGCCTCTCTTCTTCTCGGCCACCGAGAACCTTTACCGCCTTGAACCCAGTCCCACCACCGCTATGCGCATGGGTCAAATGTGCCTCTCAAAGAAACAATACAACGACGCCATCAAATACCTGACCGATGCCACCAAAGGTGTGACAGGCAAGGATAGATACATGGCTTATCTCTATCTCGGTCATGCCTACAACGGCGCCCACAACCCCGTTGCCGCACGCAACGCCTACAATAGCGCTGCCGAAGCCGACCGCACCAAAGGCGAGCCCTACCGCATGATAGCCCAACTGTACGCCGGTAATTCCTCAAGTGCCAGCGAAGACAACGTGAGTGGTCGCAGTGCCTACTGGGCTGCCGTTGACAAACTGAACAAGTCAAAAAGCGTTGACTCGTCGGAAGAAAACGTCAACGCATGCAATGCCCTCATTGGTCGTTACAGTGCTCACTTCCCCAAACAGACCGATGCTTTCATGGCTGGTTTGGAAAACGGAAAATCTTTCCGCGTGCCCGGCTGGATTGGTGAATCCACCATTGTGAGGACCAGATAGAAAAATGATAGGGTTAAAAAAGATAAAAAAACTGAAAAGGTTGGAAAGGGTTCTTCCCTTTCTGACCTTTATCCCCTTTTTTACCATTTCCTGTTCCAACGACATGAAGGACGTGAGCCAGTTTGCACGGCAAAACCCTCCCGACCAAGAAATCAAGGATGCCCGCATTTGGCGCAGCGAATATGGCAAGCTGCAATTGAAGCTCACCGCCCCCGTCATCAAACAGTATCGCACCCCCGATACACGAACCTTATATCCCGACGGGGTGGAACTTGGCTTCTATGCTGAAGACCGAAGCCTTAAAACCTTTATCCGTGCCAACAAGGCAATCTCATACGACGACAAAAATATACTGAAAGCCAATGATAGTGTGGTAGTGATAGACTATTCCAATGGCGATACCGTATATCTAGAGGATATCATCTGGAAATCGAACGAAGATATTATCTATTCAAACCACCCAGTACGTGCCGTCAATGGAAACCGTGTCACCTACGGAGACGGTTTTGTCAGCGACGAAAACATGAATAACCTGCGCATTAGACGACAGCGCGGAGTAATTGAATTTCAAGATTAAGACATGCAATATACAGCCAAAGAATTAGCCCGCCTGGTCAAAGGTACCGTTGAGGGCGACGAAAATACTAGAGTTTGGAAACCCTGCAAGATAGAAGAAGGCGAAGAGGGTGGCATCACTTTCCTGGGAAACCCCAAATATACTCACTACATCTACGAGAAACAGTCGTCGATAGTCATTGTCAGGAAAGATTTCCAGCCCGAACACCCGGTGAATTCGACCCTCATCCGTGTCGACAATCCCTACATGGCAGTGGCAAAACTATTGCATGCCTTCAACCAGCGCAGCAAACCGCCAAAGGGACGCTCCTGGAGAAGCAGTGTGGGACGCGGCACAAAGATAGGCAAAGACTGCTATCTGGGTGCCTACGCGGTCATCGGACGCCACTGCCAAATAGGCAACAATGTGAAAATATACCCCAATGCTACCATCGGAGACAATGTCAAAGTGGGCGACGGATCTATTATCTACGCCGGAGTAAAGATTTATGAAGGTGTGGAAATTGGTCGCAACTGCATTCTTCATGCAGGCTGTGTCATCGGCGCCGACGGCTTTGGCTTCGCCCCAACTGGCGACGGCGGCTGGGATAAAATCGATCAAATCGGTAACGTCATCCTCGAAGACAATGTCGAAGTGGGTGCCAACACTTGCGTAGACCGTGCCACCATGGGCTCCACCATCCTGCACGAAGGGGTAAAGGTGGACAACCTCTGCCAAATAGCACATAATGTGGTGGTCGGTCGTCATACTGCAATGGCATCCCAGGTAGGCATTGCCGGCAGCTGCAAAGTGGGTGAAGACTGCATCATCGCTGGACAAGCCGGCATCGTGGGACATATCACCGTGGGCGACCATGTGACCATCGGTGCCCAAAGCGGCGTGACACATTCTGTGCCAAGCAACCAAACCATCTTTGGTAGTCCTGCCATGGAAGCCTCGAAGCGCCGCAAGGTGGAGGTTCTCGTTCGCAATATCGAGAACCTTGCACGACGCCTCGAAATCCTGGAGAAAAAATGAAACCCCGGACAATAGTTTTTTTCATAGCCGGAATCATTTTGTCGCTGGGAATACTGAGTGTTGTATTCCCACGCGAGGGTATAAGTATTGGCTCACGAACTTACTACTTCCCTTCTTTACGCACCCTGGTCGATGATGACCAGCGTAAAATCGAACTTGACATCAAAACCATTCCTCCTGAGATCTCCCAATTGAGTGACTCCATTCTCTTTTTCGATTCTCTTGTCAACGAAGGGAAGTTGCGTTTTTGGCTACCTGACAGTTCCTATTTCAACTCATTCTGGGAAACAGTCGAACAAGCCAAGGAGAACAACACCATTGTGCGTATCCTTCATTATGGTGACTCTCAAATCGAGATGGACCATATCTCTTCCCAACTTCGCAAACATCTACAAGAAGCCTTCGGTGGTGGGGGTCCCGGTATGCTACCGTTCCAAACCATCGTCCCTACCCGTACCGTACAACAATGGAATTCGGGAAATCTCATCCACCTGTCCTCCTTTGGCGACAGTACGGTTGTGCGCAGCAGGGGCAACTACGGTCTGATGATGCAATGCTTCCAAATGAATGGAGATGCCTCTGTCAATATCCGTGCCAGCAAAAGCAACAATGTTGACGACAGGGTAAAACAATTTTCGAATATCAATGTGGTCTACCATTGCAAAACAAACTACCTGTCAGGCACACTTGTTGATTTAGACACAAAAAAGAAAGAAACCTGTCAGAAAGCGAATAGTACTGTCGGCAAACTACATTGGGATCTGGCTCAACCATCCAAATCCCTACAGATTAGAATGTCTGGTGCTGCCAATATTTACTGTATCACCTTGGATGACGGTCCCGGTGTGTCCGTTGACAATATTCCTATGCGAGGATGCTCTGGACAGCAGTTCACCCTCGTCAACGAGTCTCTGCTCACCGATGCTTACAAACAATTAAACATTGGGATGATTATCATGCAGTTTGGTGGTAATTCCGTTCCCTACCTCAAAAATGCAAAGGATGTGTCCGACTATTGTTCTGCTATTGGAAAACAAATAGATTACGTACACAAATGCTGCCCCAATGCCAAAATTCTTTTCATCGGCCCATCAGACATGAGCACACGCCTAAATGGGCAACTGCAGACCTATCCCATCATTCACAGCCTCATCGACAGCCTTGCCTCCACGACTACCCGTCACGGTGTCGCATTTTGGAGCATCTTCCATGCCATGGGAGGAGAAAACACCATGCCACAATGGGTTAAAGAGGGTCTGGCTGGAGAAGACTATATCCATTTCTCCCAACGGGGTGCAGACCTAATGGGAGACTTTCTCGCCGAAGCTTTCAACAACAGCTATCAGCTGTTCTGCATGCGAAGAAAAATGAAACAATATAACGAAGAAAAATAGTTATGCGCCACCTTGGTCTCCTGTTGCCTTTGCTGCTCTTCGCCCTGTCTTCCCCGGCCCAGCCTAAGACCATCGAAGTCCCCTATTATGATTTTGTCAACTATAAAGCCAACTATCTCCGCTACGACACCTCTTCTGTCTCAATGACACGCTTCTTCCAGAAGTGGAAAAGGCTGGAGAAAAACCATCAAGGGAACCTCAATATCGTACACATCGGAGGCTCACATGTACAAGCTGGAACAATGAGCAACACCATCCGTTGCAACCTCCTGCACGCCTACCCCTCCCTTATCGGCGGCCGCGGCATAATTTTCCCCTATTCAGCGGCTGCCCGCTGCAACAACCCCACAGACTACAGAGTCCACTGTCAACAAAAGGTGGGACTTACGCGCAATGTATTCAAATCTTACCCCTTTCCTCTAGGTGTCTGCGGTATAAGTATTACTGCCTCCGATATTACCACGGAAGTGACCTTGGTACTCAACGAGCCTTCCATCGACTACACCACCAACCACATCGTTCTCATCGGGCACTCCGACAACGGAGTAACGCCACAACTGCGTATCGACAATCGGAATATCTACCCCTCCTACGTAGATTCTCGGACTGACCGCTTTGTTTTCAACCTTTCTCATCCCACCGACTCTTTCTCCATTATCCTTCCCTGCCGAAAAGATGAGCAATTCATCCTGTCTGGCGTTTATCTTGATAACCGTCATTCGGGTTTTTCTTTCCATTCCATTGGAGTCAACGGTGCCGCCGTATCCGACTATCTGCGTTGTGAGAACTTTGTCCGCGACATCCGCCTGCTCCATCCCGATATGGTCATCTTCGGTATCGGTATCAACGACGCCAATGGTAAGAATTTCGACACTCTCGCCTTCAAACAAAACTACCTGCAACTCATCAATTCCATACGAACTGTAAATCCTGACTGTGCATTTGTCTTTATCACAAACAACGACAGTTTCAAGAAAATACGCAAAAGACGCTACGAGGTAAATCGCAACGGTCTGCTGGCACGCGACGTGTTCTACCGACTGGCGGAAGAAACCGACGGGGCCGTATGGGACCAGTTCGAAATCATGGGTGGACTCAAATCCATGGACCGGTGGAGAAAAGCCTCTTTGGCACAGACCGACCGTGTCCATTTCACCCGTGCTGGATACCAACTTTGCGGCAATCTGCTCTATAACGCCTTGATAGAAGCTTATATCAATAACACCAAGCGTGGACGATGAACGACCTCTTCCTATATCTCAGAAAGTTGTTTTCATTCAACAGCGACCAACCGTTGCTGTTCTCCCAAATCCACTTCTGGGTGCTCTTCTTCATTATTTATATATTCTTCGCACTCATCGTCTCCAAACACAAAGGGCTGAAGTCCAGACAGACATTCCGCAATGCTTATCTTTTTTTCTTCAGTCTCATCTTCTATTACAAAACCTCGGGACTTTTCGTCCTTCTGCTCATCTTCTCCACCCTGCTGGGACACAGGTTGGGCATCGACATGGACCACTCTGTTTCCCAGAATCGTCGCAAAACATTGATGATCACCGGCGTAGCAATTAACCTCTTTGTCCTCTGCTATTTCAAATACGCTTATTTCTTCACCGATATCTATAACTCTATCTTCCAAACAGACATTCATGTCATCAATCACCTGGCTCTTTGGTCGAACACTCTCTTCCATACTAATCATTTCGACACATCTGTCATCCTCTTACCCGTCGGCATCTCTTTTTTCACATTCCAAAACATCAGTTATATCGTTGATGTTTACAAACGCAAAATTCCTCATGTCAGCAATATACTCGACTTCGGATTCTATACCTCCTTCTTTCCACAACTCGTTGCCGGACCTATCCTGCGCGCCGACCAGTTCATCCCGCAAATCTATAAGCCCTTCTACCTCAGCCGTAGGGCTTTCGGTATGGCTGTATTTTGGATTTGCAATGGTCTCATCAAGAAGATTATACTAAGCGATTACCTCGCTGTGAGTTTTGTCGACCGAGTGTTCGACAATCCTTCTCTCTACACTCCTTTCGAAAACTTCTCCGCCCTCATGGTCTACTCCCTGCAGGTCTATGCCGACTTCTCGGGCTATACTGACATCGCCATTGGTGTGGCGATGCTCATGGGCTTCTACCTGCCCATCAACTTCAACTCTCCCTACAAAGCCACCAACCCCACCGAGTTCTGGCGTCGTTGGCATATGTCACTCAGCCGTTGGCTACGCGACTACCTCTACATCCCCTTGGGAGGCAACCGTACTGCCGGCTGGACCTCTTACATCATCCTCGCCGCCATCCTCTTCATCGCTGCCTTCCGGCTTCACAACCTCGCCTTCACCATCAGTGTCACCACCATCCTGATAATAGTTCTCCTCCTCTATTTCCTGCTGCCCAGCCATCGGCGCAGCCTTGGTACCAACGTCAATAACATGGACACCATGCTCCTCGGCGGCCTATGGCATGGTGCCTCTTTCAACTTCATCACCTGGGGTGGTCTCAACGGCATCGGCATCCTAGTCAACAAATGGTGGCGCAACAAAAACTGGATTACACATATCGTCACCTTGGCTGTTACCACCATCGCGCTCTATATCGCAAAAAACAACATCCAGTCATCGCTGCTTAACATGCTGCATTTCATCTCCCTTGTCTGCCTTGTTGCTTTTTCCCTACTGCACATGTTACCGCAACGTTTTGCCATAACAAAAAAAGTTTGGATGGGATGGAGCGTCCTGCTAACATTCGTCTTTATAAGCTTCACCCGCCTTTTCTTCCGCAGCGGTTCCAATCTCAATCCAGCCGAAGCCAACGAGGTAGCTTGGAACACAGCTTCCATGATGGTTGACCGCATCGGCTCACAATGGAATTTCTCCCATATTCCCGCCATTCTCGACAACTACCGCTCGGTCTTCCTAGTCTTTCTCTTCGGAATGATTGTCCATTGGCTCCCCACCCGTTTTAAACGGCGCTACCGCATCTGGTTCTCCAAAATGCCCTTATGGATTATGGCCCTAATTTGCGTCCTGATGGTATTCATCCTCTACCAGTTCATCACCGCAGATCTGCAGCCTTTCATATATTTTCAGTTTTAAACAACAAAACCTTCAACAATGAAAATCAAGTCTTCGCCTTACAGCAATCTCGTCGCAGTGCTCGCCAATCTGCTTTTGGCATATGTCGTCTACATGCTGACACGCGTTGCCTTCGTGCTTGAGAACTGGAATCTCTTCGCCGCCGACTGGGGAAGCCTGTCCTTATGGGAAGTCTTCTCTGGAAGTCTACGCTTCGATTCCTCGGCAATCCTCTACACCAACTCCCTGTGGATTGTCCTCATGCTTCTTCCTCTGCACCTCAAAGAACGTCCTTGGTGGCAGACCATGTGCAAATGGATATTTGTGGTCATCAATTCTCTCTGTTTGGTCATCAACCTTGTCGACTCCGTCTACTCCCAGTTCACCGGACGACGCACCACCGCCACCTTCTTCTCCGAATTCTCAAACGAGGACAACCTTGGCGGCATTGTCTTTACCGAACTCTTCAACCACTGGTATCTATTCCTCTGCGGCATCGCGATGATAGCCGCCATCTGGTTTCTATACGTCAAACCCTCTGCCGGTGGACAGAAACAGCAACAAACCAGCACCTATCGCCGCAACTACTACATTATCCAATCCATCGCTCTCGCTATTGCCATCCCTATGGCGGTATTCGCCATGAGAGGCGGTTTCACCCGCGATACCCGTCCCATCACCATCAGCAACGCCAATCAGTACGTCCACTCCCCTCGGCAGGCTTCCATCGTCCTCAACACACCCTTCTCCATCATACGGACTCTCGGCAAGAAAACCTTCAAAAACCCCCACTACTTCCCCGACGAGGTGGTGGAACTCATTTTCTCCCCTGTGCACAATCCCTCCGCCACCGACACTGTTCCCATGGTCTCTGGCACAAAAAATGTGATGGTGATCATCATGGAAAGTTTCTCCCGCGAATATTTTGGATATTACAACCTTGACAACGAAGGTCATTCAAAGTACAACTTGTCTGGCAAGACGGCAGCAAACAGCTTCGTTTCCTACACTCCTTTCCTCGATTCTCTGCTCGAACATTCCCTCACCTTTGAGCACACTTTTGCCAACGGTCGCAAGAGCATTGACGCCATGCCTTCCTCCCTCTCTTCCGTGCCCTACTTTATCGAGCCTTTTATCCTTACCTCCTCCTCGCTCAACGACCTCAGCGGTCTTGCCGACTGCCTGGGGCGCAAAGGCTACCATTCAGCCTTCTTCCATGGTGCGCCCAACTCTTCCATGGGCTTCCAGGCCTTCGCACGCAGCTCCGGTTTTAAACGTTATCTCGGTATGTCCGAATATTGTGACGACCCCAAAACCAACGGCCGCGGTGACTTCGACGGCCATTGGGCCATCTGGGATGAGGAATTCCTCCAGTTCACCGCTCGCGCCATCACTGAGCAGATAGAGCAACCCTTCATGGTCGGCTTCTTCAGCGCCACCTCTCACCATCCCTTCAATATCCCCGACCGCTACAAGGATACCTACACCGGTGGCCCGCTCCCTATCCACCGCACCATCCAGTACTCCGACAACGCCTTGCGGCATTTCTTCGCCACCGCCAGCAAGCAGCCCTGGTTCAAGAACACCATCTTCGTGTTCACCGCCGACCACACCAACCAACTGCAATACGACGAAAGCAAAACCTCCATCGGCAGCGTCACCATCCCCATCTTCATCTACGACCCCTCCGGCGAACTGCCGACCGGCAAACTCCCGGGTGTCATGCAGCAAATTGACATCATGCCCACCGTCCTCCGCATTCTCGGCTACAACCAGCCCTTCTCTGCCTTCGGCAAGAATGTCTTCGACCCCAACCAACCCCGATGGGCAGTCAACTACGACAACGGCATCTACCAATATATCGACGGCGACTACACACTCCTCTTCGACGGCGAAAAAGCCACCGCTCTCTACAACTTTGCCAACGATCCGCTCCAGCGTGTCAACCTCCTTGACAAAGAGCCCGACCGCGTCGCCTCCATGGAGAAACAACTCAAGGCTCTCGTCCAGTCCTACATGATACGCATGTCCACCAACAACCTTGTCCTGCGTGATTAATGCTTTATTTTCCTCCGCAGTGTACAATAATTATCTCTTTTCTCCGTTACGGTAGAAAAAGTGAAAAACATGGAGCTGAGCACTTATTTCGAACCCATTGACCTCTCTGTCGTCGACTTCCAGAGCCGCGAATTCCGTCCTATGTTGGGCGACGACATCGACGTCTTCTCCCGCCAGGATCACTTCCCCTCCATCGACGAGGCCAACCTCATCCTCCTCGGCATCAAGGAAGACCGCAATTCGGTAGACAATCCCGGCTGCGCAGCAGCTCCCGACTACATCCGACACTACCTCTACCGTCTCGCCAAGCCCCATCCCGACACCCACATCGTCGACCTCGGCAACCTCACTCCGGGCGTCACGGCACGCGATACCTACTTCGCCGTCATCGAAGCCCTGCACCAACTCCTGGAAAAAGGCAAGACCGTCATCATCCTCGGCGGCAGCGACGACCTCGTCTTCCCCATCTACAAAGCCTACGAAATCCTCGGTCGCGTCATCAACATTTGCTCTGTCGACTCGCGTTTCAACCTCGAGGGCGGCGAGGAAATCAACTCCTCCAACTACCTTCAGCACATCATCCTGCAGCAGCCCAACTACCTCTTCGACTATGTCAACGTGGGCTATCAGACCTACTTCGTGGGACAGGAAATGATACAACTCATGGATGAACTGAAATTCAGCACCAAACGCCTGGGCGAAGTCCAGTCAGCCATGGAAAATGCCGAACCGCTGGTGCGCTACAGCGACGTGGTGGCTGTCGACATCAGCGCCGTCCGCCAAAGCGATGCCCCTGCCAACGCTGTCCCTTCGCCCCACGGCTTCTACGGCGAGCAGCTCTGCCGCATCGCACGCTTCGCCGGCATGAGCGACAAAACCTCATGCTTCGGTCTCTTCGAGATGAACCCCGCCCTCGACCGCAATGGGCAGACTGCCCACATGCTCGCCCACACCATCTGGCACTTCATCGAAGGCTTCTACTTCCGCCTCAACGACTTCCCCTACCGCGACAAGCAGCACTACAAACGCTTCACCGTTGAACTCCGTGAGCACGGAATCGACATCGTCTTCTACAAGAGCCTCAAGAGCGACCGCTGGTGGATGGAAGTGCCCTGCGATGACGACGAGCGACGTGAACGTTACCTCCGCCACACTCTCATCCCTTGCAGCTACAACGACTACCTACGCGCCATGGAAAACGAAATCCCAGACCTCTGGTGGCACTACTATAACAGAATCAACGGATAACAAAAATCTAACCCCCATAACATGGACCTCAAATTCAAAGAAAAAATCGACGCCCTCGTCAGCGAGGTGGCTGCCATCCCCGACCTGACAACCAAAATCGCCGTCCTTAACTACATCCAGCAGGAAACAGGCTTCCTCCTCTGGCAACTCGAAGATGAACAACGCATCGATGAAGACTCGAGGGATTATTAGTCTGTTGGCGGCAGTGCTGCTCATGGTGGCCTGCAGCGGAGGATACTCTTTCACCGGCGCCTCCATTCCGCCGGGAGCAAAGACCATCTCCGTGGAGACCATCGTCAACCTCGCCTCTACCGTCAATCCTCAACTCAGCCAAAAAATGACTGACGAACTCAAGAACATGTTCGCCAGCCAGACTCCCCTCGACGTCACCACCGACGATGGCGACCTCCAGTTATCTGGCGAAATCACCAACTACGAGACCCGCACCGCTGCTCTTTCCAGCAACGACGAAGTCTCCATGAACCGCCTCACCATCACCATCAAAATCCATTTCACCAACACCATCGACCCTGACGCCAGCTTCGACCAGTCCTTCTCCCGCTATCGCGACTACTCTGCTTCGCTTGACTTCTCCGCCGTCGAGAGCAACCTTGTCGTCGAAATCGTCAATGAACTATGCGAAGACGTATTCAACAAAGCTGTCGTAAACTGGTAAGCGGTAACGTCTCGCGCTCCTGCACCCCCACCCTCCTGTTCTTCTTCTCACTGGCAGTATATGCCCTCACCATGGACCGCTCCGTCAGCTGGTGGGACTGCGGCGAGTTCATCACCACAGGCTATGGCCTGCAGGTGGGACATCCCCCCGGAGCACCCTTCTACCAGCTCGTCACCCACTGCTTCATGCTCCTCTCCTTCGGCAACCCCCTGTGGGTCGCCCCACTGAGCAACTTCGTCTCCGTCCTATGCGCCTCCTTCACCGTCCTCATCCTCTACAAAACCATCCTCTTGCTCCTCGACCGGCCAGCGACAGACGGCCACCATTCAACATTCAAAACCCAAATCCCAGCCCTCGTCGGCGCACTCTGCTACCTCTTCTGCGACACCGCCTGGTTCTCCGCCGTCGAAAGCGAAGTCTACAGCATGGCGATGCTCTTCTGCGCCCTGGATGTGTGGCTCATCCTCCTCTGGCGACGCAACAGCAATCCTCGCCTCCTCCTGCTCCTGAGTCTCCTCCTGGGATTGGGAGTCTGCGTCCACCTCATGACACTCCTCGTCGTCCCGGCACTGCTGTGGATCTACCTGAGGTCCCCAAGAACCTTAAAACACTTTTGCCTGGCAATACCCTTCTTCCTCCTCGGACTCTCTCCCTACGCCATAGTTCCCATCCGTGCAGCCGCCAATCCTCCGGTGAACCAGATGGGCGACAGCTTCATCGCCTACGTCAAGCGCGACCAATACCCCAAGGCACCACTCTACCCACGACTCTGGCGCGAGCGCGACGCCAAACACTGGGCCGACTGGATCCCCACCGACACCCCCGACACCGCAAGCCTCGTCGACAACTCTCTCTACTACCTCTCCTACCAGTTCGGCTACATGTACTGCCGCTACCTGATGTACAACTACATAGGGCGTGAAAACCTCAAGCACCACCGCACAGTGGTCTTCATCCTCCCCTTCCTGCTGGGTCTCGCGGGCCTCGTGACGCAATGGCGACGCCGGCGGCGCTCCGACCTGCTCTTCGTGACCCTGCTCTTCCTCTTCGGCGGCATCGTCCTCAACATCTACCTCAACCACCCCTGCTACGAACCACGCGAACGCGACTACGCCTACATCCTCTCCTTCTACGCCTTCGCCATATGGATTGGCATCGGCGTCAGCACCATCCTCCGCCAACGTTGGCAATGGCTCATGCTTCTGGCCCCCATGCTCATGGCCCTCGGCAACTGGTCCGACCACAACCGCAGCCACTGCCATTCAGTCCACGACATCGCGCTCAACCACCTCCAGTCCTGCGACAGCGGTGCCATCCTCCTGGCCTTCGGCGACAACGACACCTTCCCTCTCTGGTACCTCCAGCAAGTCGAACACCACCGCACCGATATCGACATCCACAACATCAACCTCGAAGGCTACCGCAAGACATGGGAAATGCTGGACTCCAACAACTTCCAGCGTCCGGTCTACCTCACCCAGTACGCCTGCGACCGCCTCGCCCAGTTCTACCCCGGACGGCTCCGCTGCGAGGGCTTCTGCTGGCGACTCCTCCCCTCCCCCGAAGGCGCCGACGATACCCGTCCCCTGCAGCGCCACATCGCCCAATCCATCCAATGGAACATCACCCCCTCCGAATACCTCGACCCTGTCTCCCGCTCCTTCCTCAACATCTGGCTACACAACACCACCGCACGTCCACTCCCCTGACTCCCCAACTTTTAAGAAAAAAATTTTCTCGCGAATCTCTTTTTTTTGTACTTTTGCACTTTAATTCAAACATTGACGAATTAACAAATTAACACATTAATAATCATGTACACTAAATTCCAACAGCACCTGCAGAAAGAGCTGGCCGACATCGAGGCCGCCGGTCTGTACAAACACGAACGCATCATCGAGAGCCCCCAGGGCGCCGAAATCATGGTCAAAGGCAAGAAGTGCCTCAACTTCTGCGCCAACAACTACCTCGGCCTCGCCGACAACCCCGAGCTCATCGAGGCTGCCAAGAAAGGCATGGACGCCCGCGGCTACGGCATGGCTTCCGTCCGCTTCATCTGCGGCTGCCAGGACCTCCACAAGCAGCTTGAGAAGAAAATCGCCGAGTTCTTCGGCACCGAGGACACCATCCTCTACGCTGCCTGCTTCGACGCTAACGGCGGTGTCTTTGAACCCCTGCTGACCGAAGAGGACGCCATCATCTCCGACGCCCTCAACCACGCCTCCATCATCGACGGCGTCCGCCTCTGCAAAGCACAGCGCTACCGCTACGCCAACGCCGACATGGCCGACCTCGAGGAACAGCTCAAGGCTGCACAGAAAAACCGCTTCCGCATCATCGTCACCGACGGCGTCTTCTCCATGGACGGCAACGTCTGCCCGCTCGACAAAATCTACGAGCTCGCCAACAAGTACGATGCCATGGTGATGGTCGACGAGAGCCACTCCGCCGGCGTGGTCGGCAAGACCGGCCGCGGTGTCACCGAGCGCTACAACCTGCGCGGCAAGATTGAAATCCTCACCGGCACCCTCGGCAAAGCCTTCGGCGGCGCCATGGGCGGCTTCACCACCGGTAAGAAAGAAATCATCGACATGCTCCGCCAGCGCAGCCGTCCCTACCTCTTCTCCAACTCCATGGCTCCCGGCCTCGTGGCCGCAGGCATCCGCATGTTCGAGCTCATGAGCGAGACCAACGCCCTGCAGGACAAACTGCACGAGAACACCGACTACTTCCTGCGCCGCATGAAGGAAGAAGGCTTCGACTGCAAGCCCAGCGAGAGTGCCATCTGCGCCGTCATGATCTACGACGCCGCCAAGAGCCAGCAGTACGCCGCCAAGATGCAGGAAGAAGGCATCTTCGTCACCGGCTTCTACTACCCCGTCGTCCCGAAAGGCCAGGCCCGCATCCGCGTCCAAATCAGCGCCGCCCACGAGCACGAGCACCTCGACAAATGCATCGAGGCCTTCAAGAAAGTCCGCAAGGAAATCGAAGGCTAAGACTTTGACAAAAAAACCTACACCAAGACGGGAGTGCCTTAGCGGGCCTCCCGCCTTCTATAATTTAGAATAACCATAGCCTAACAAAGCTTTCGTGAGCTGCAATCCGAGATGCACGACCTGCTGAAACAAGAGGAAAAGAGCAAGAAAGATCTCAAGAAACATGGTTATTCGTTATAATATTCAAAAACTATGGAAATTATCACACATGAATATAAGGATTGGGTTGTTGAACTGAAACAACGTATTCGCCAAAGCCAAATCAAAGCAGCGGTTAGAGTGAATACGGAACTGCTGCAACTCTACTGGCAAATGGGAAGCGAGAATCGGGCACAACTTGTGCCACAATTGGCAGAAACCTACTGACAACTGAAGATTACAGTCTTTGCTTTTGGCAAAGGTGTGGCAATAAAACACGGAACAAATGAACATCTTGTATATTTTAGGCAATGGCTTTGATAAAGCGCAAGGGATGAAGACAAGTTATCCTGAGTTTTATCAGTATTTGATGAAACAAAAAGGCAGCCCTTTTTTAGAGCAACTCAAAAAAGATATTAATGAAAATACAAACCTGTGGTCTGATATGGAAGAGGCTTTAGGAAAATTCACCTCAAAAGTTAATGATGCAACAGATTTTGATAAATTATATTTTGAGTTGAGCGAACACCTTCAACATCATTTGAAAAAAGAAGAAGAAAATTTCAATCCATCTGATGAACAAAAGAATAAATTTCTTCATGACTTTATTAACCCATTTGATTATATAGAGGCCACCGACTTAAATAACATAAACAAATTACTGAGTGAAAACACACCCATCGGCTATCCTCTAGTTGAACACATAAGTGTCATGACGCTTAACTATACCAATACACTGGAAAGATTATTACCTAATGAGATAGGGGTGGATAATGAAAACTACAGTTATGATTATCGAATCGACAACTCCCATTTCTTAAGGAAAATAATACATATTCACGGTCAACTTGGAGATTCGATAATCATTGGCGTTGACAACAAAGAACAAATTGCCAACGAACAATTCAAAAATAATTTGGACATCCAGGATATTCTTGTGAAAGAACAATCCAATCGTGTTATGGGCAATACTCGACATGAACAGTGCGAGAACTTGATCAAAGATGCGGATGCTATAATTTTATTTGGGGTTTCTCTTGGAGATACCGATGCCCATTGGTGGAATCTGATTAGCGAAATATTTGCCAAGAAAAAATTATATATCATACAACATTTATACAAGGAGAAATATGTAGAAATACCTCCTACCAGAAAACAACTGTATGGACGAATAAAAAGAGAAAACAGAATGAACATCATGAAGAAATTGGGATTCGGGGAAGATCCTGCAGGCTGGCCGGAAGGCACAAACGAACGATTGTTTTTCATAACTAATTCCAATTTATTTAAGATATAACAAATCTTTTTTGCCAGTTCGAGAAAATATCCGTATCTTTGCACTCGAAAACAATCCAATATAACCACGCTATGATATCATTCCAGTTTTTCCCGCGTTCCAGAGGCGTCTCAAAAGAAATAAAAGAAATTATCGATGCCTTTAAATCCGTCGAGAAAGACATCGATTCCAGCACAACAAACCTAGAATCCAACGCTGTTCTCTCTCTTCTCAAACCTCATTTGGAAACACTGAAATTCAAAGTAGAAACAAGCAAACGTGCAAGCGAGAAAATAGATGTCCCCGTACTTTTCGGGGAAGACAACCGTATCGACAAATCCTTTTATGCCGATGCATTGAGCAAAGACGGCAAGATTGTCATCGAAGTTGAAGCCGGACGTGCCACCGAAAACAACCAGTTCCTGAAAGACATCTTCGAAGCCTGCATGATGTTCGATGTGGAATACCTGGTTCTGGCCGTGCGCAAAACCTACCGGACCCACAACGACTTCGAAAGATGCTATAATTTTCTGGAAACACTTTACATATCCAATCGCCTCCAACTACCTCTCAAAGGCATTCTGTTAATAGGTTACTAAACACATACTCTAAGCCCGAAGGCCCCAAAAAACCTTCGGGCTTTTTCTTCCCTCCTGTCATAGGTCGTGATAAGGTACGACATAGGAGCGACATACTATCATCCATAGACCTACCATAGAGTTACAATAGAGGTACCATAGACCTAGTATAGAGTTAGCGTCCGTAGATTTTTGTGAATTAAGGGAATATATTGTTTTGAAAATCAGCGCTGATATTATTTATCTTTCTGATAATCAGCCTCTGTTTTGATTTTCATATGGGATTCCCATCCTGTTTTGCTCTTGCAAAAATACAACGTTTTTTTCATATTCCGGAAAAAAAATTTCACCTTTCGTCAGAATTTTGTATTTTTGTGACCGTGAAACAAACGGGGCATCCCATACAACAGCCTGTGGCAGTGACGTTTGGATGCTTTTAAAAGGTATAATAAAATAATAAAATAACGATGAAAAAGATTCTTATCGTCGGTGCGGGCGGACAGATTGGTTCCGAGCTCACACGTAATCTCAGAGACATTTATGGCGACAACAATGTCGTGTGCAGCGACCTCCGTCCCCTCAAAGGCGACCCCTACGAGCGCGGCCCCGTGGAGCGCATCGACTCCACCCAGATCATGCAGATTGCCGCTGCCGTGAAGCAGTACAACATCGACACCATCTACAACCTCGCCGCCATCCTCAGCGCCACCGCCGAACTCAACCCCATGCTCGGCTGGAACGTCGGCATCGGCTCCCTGGTCAACTGCCTCGAGGTGGCACGCCTCTTCGGCTGCGCCGTCTTCACTCCCTCTTCCATCGGCGCCTTCGGCCCCTCCACTCCCCACGACAACACCCCGCAGGACACCATCCAGCGCCCCAACACCATCTACGGCGTCACCAAGGTCACCGGCGAGCTCCTCTCCGACTACTACTTCACCCGCTTCGGCGTCGACACCCGCAGCGTGCGCTTCCCCGGCCTCATCAGCCACATGACCCTCCCCGGCGGCGGCACCACCGACTACGCCGTCGAGATCTACTACGCTGCCGTCAAAGGCGAAAAATTCGTCTGCCCCCTCAAGAAAGGCACCTACATGGACATGATGTACATGCCTGACGCCCAGAAAGCCATGATCGACATCATGGAGGCCGACCCCACCAAGCTCGTCCACCGCAACAGCTTCAACGTCACCGCCATGAGCTTCGACCCCGAAATCATCTACAACGCCATCAAGAAGCGCTACCCCAACTTCGAAATGGTCTACGAGCCCGAACCCATCAAGCAGGCCATCGCCGACAGCTGGCCCGACAAGATGGACGACTCCTGCGCCCGCAACGAATGGGGCTGGAATCCGCAGTACGACCTCGAGCGCATGACCGACGACATGATCCTCAACCTGAAAAAGAAGCTGCTCTAACAAAAAGCAGCCCTTTTCATACACCGCATTGGCATCGCAGCCGCCCTGCCAATACCCATTCCCCACAAAGGCACTCCACCCCCCGGAGTGCCTTGTTTTTTCCCCTTCAAGAAAAAAAATTTGTACGGTTATGAAAAAATTACTAATTTTGCAGCGCTTTTTATAGTGTAAATGTATATATTAACATGTTCGATTTCGAAACATCGGTAACGGGAATTGAATTCAAGGTGAGGCAGTTGGCCGACGAAGTGTCGCGGCTGCGCACGCTGGTGCACGAGAAAGAGGACAAGTGCATTGCACTGGAAGAAACACTGAAAGAAAAGGATTTTTTAATAAATAACTTAAAAGAAGAAAACAAATTAATAAAATTAGGGAACAGATTGACAGAACGGGGCGACAGTGCTGAGATAAAACTTAAAATCAATCAGATGATACGCACCATCGACAAAAGCATAGAGTCACTGAAAAACGTTGAATAAACAAAATGGAAACGGTATCGGCATCAGTCAATATTTTGGGACGCACGTACAAGCTTCGCGTAGCCGCTGAAGATGAGGAAGCCTTGCGTAAGGCTGCGGAAGCTATCGACTCGCAGGCCAAAAACTACGGCAAGATGTATGCCTATAACGACCATCAGGACCTGCTTGCAATGGTGGCATTGACGCAAATCACTCAATTGACCAAGATACAAGATTCGCTGCGGTTCAAAGACACAGACCTCGCACAGAGGCTGCAAAACATCGACAGCGTTTTGGAACAAATCCTGCATCCGACCCAAAACAGTTTGTAAACTCAACACAATTTACAAACCGAGTCGGCTCAGGGGCGGGTAGGTTGTATGGCTGATACGCCCGGCGCTCAAATCCTATCAGTTCGGAGTTTACCATAACTCTTGGCGGGGCTTACCGCGATGCAGGATTTCTTAACTTCACGCCGCAACGGGAGTCAAACCCAGTTCCCACACAAAAACACACAACACACTATGGTAGTATTATTTATCATAATCGGAATCGTGATCGGCGCAGGCGCAGGCGTCTGGGTGACCACAACAATTTTAAGAAACAAACTCCTCTCCAAAAGCCAGCAAGTCCTCAAAGACGCCGAAGAAAAAGGCGAAGTCATCAAAAAGGACAAAATCCTCCAGGCCAAGGAGCAGTATCTCCAGATGAAGAGCGAACACGACAAGCGCGTCAACGAACAGAACAACAAGATGCGCGATGCCGAAAACAAACTGAAACAACGCGAAAACACCCTCAACCAGAAAGTCGAGGAACTCCAGAAAAAAAGCAACGAACTCAAAGGTGTCAGCGACAACCTCAACAACCAGATCGAAGCCCTCAAGAAGCGTCAGGCCGAAGTGGAGAAAGTCTACAAAGAGAGCGTCACCAAGCTGGAGCACATCGCCGGCATGAGTGCCGAAGAAGCCAAGCAGCAACTCGTCGACGCCATGACCGAGGAAGCACGCGCCGAAGCAAGCACCACCATCATGGACATCGTCGAGGAGGCCAAAATCACCGCCGGCGAGCAGGCCAAGAAGATTGTCATCCAAAGCATCCAGCGCACCGCTACCGAGACCGCCGTGGAGAATACCGTCAGCGTCTTCAACCTCGAAAACGAAGAGGTGAAAGGCCGCATCATCGGTCGCGAAGGCCGTAACATCCGCACCCTCGAAAGCCTCACCGGCGTGGAAATCATCATCGACGACTCTCCCGACGCCATCATTATCAGTGGCTTCGACCCCGTGCGCCGCGAAATCGCCCGCCTCTCGCTCCACAAACTGGTCACCGACGGCCGCATCCACCCCGCACGCATCGAGGAGGTCGTCGCCAAGACCCGCCGTCAAATCGAACAGGAAATCAACGAAGTGGGTAAACGCACCTGCATCGACCTCGGTATCCTCAACATGAACCACGAGCTCATGCGCATGGTGGGTCGCATGAAGTACCGCTCCTCCTACGGTCAGAACCTGCTGCAGCACAGCCGCGAGGTAGCCAACCTCGCCGCCACAATGGCCTCCGAACTGGGTCTCAATCCCAAACTCGCCAAACGCGCCGGTCTGCTGCACGATATCGGCAAAGTGCCCGAGACCGACCCCGAGCTGCCGCACGCAATCTTCGGCATGAAACTCGCCGAGAAATACAAAGAGCACCCCGACATCTGCAACGCCATCGGTTCGCACCACGATGAGATGGAAATGACCAACCTCATCTCCCCCATCATCCAGGTCGCCGACGCCATCAGCGGTGCTCGCCCCGGTGCTCGCCGCGAGGTGGTGGAAGCCTACATCAACCGCCTGAAGAAGTTGGAAGACATGGCAATGACCTACCCCGGAGTGGTGAAGACCTATGCCATCCAGGCCGGCCGCGAACTGCGCGTCATCGTCGGCGCCGAGAAGGTCACCGACATCGAAGCCAACAAACTGAGCTACGACCTCTCTCGCCAAATCCAGAACGAGATGACCTACCCCGGTCAAATCAAGGTGACTGTCATCCGCGAGACCCGCGCCATCAATTACGCCAAGTAAATGCTGCTCAACGCCATACATTGGAATGTGGACCCGGTGATGTTCAACATCGGGTCCTTTGGTTTGCGCTACTATTCGCTGGGCTTCCTGGTGGCTTTTGTGCTGGGATACTACATCGTTTCCTGGATGTTCCGGCAGGAGAAAGTCCGTGCCGACTACCTCGACAGCCTGGTGGTCTACATGTTCCTCGCCACCCTCGCGGGTGCACGCCTGGGACATTGTCTCTTCTACGAGCCCGACTACTTCCTCACCTCCGCCCACTGGACCGAGATCGTATGGCCGTTCCACAATGGTCATTTCACCGGTTTCCAGGGACTCGCCAGCCACGGTGCCGCTGTGGGCATCCTGCTGGCCATGTGGCTCTACTGGCGCAAATACGGCATGAACATCTGGTGGATTCTCGACCGCATGGTCATCGTCATCGCCCTCGGCGGCGCCTTCATCCGTCTGGGAAACCTTTTCAACAGCGAAATCTACGGTCATGCCACCAACCTGCCGTGGGGATTCATCTTCGACCGCAACCACGAGACCGTACCGAAACACCCCACACAGATTTACGAAAGCCTTAGCTATTTCATCATCTTCGGGGCCTGCCTCTGGGCCTACTGCCGCAAGAAAGGCGCCCTGCGTTCAGGCAGCATCTTCGGCTGGTGGCTCGTTGCCCTGTTCGGCGTGCGTTTCCTCGTCGAATTTGTCAAGAACGACCAGGTGGACTTCGAAGCCGGCATGGCGCTCAACATGGGTCAGCTCCTCAGCCTGCCCTTTGTCGTCGCCGGTCTCGTCATTGCATGGATGGCACACAACAACAAGTTCCCCCAAGGGCCTTTCCCAAAAGGGGAAAAAATAATATTTAAAGAACAAACAAAGAAATGAAAACACTGATACTTGTTCGTCATGGCGAAAGCGCCTGGAACAAATTGAATCTTTTCACTGGCTGGACCGATGTAGACCTCACCGAAGCCGGTATCAAGGAAGCTTACGAAGCTGGAAAACTGCTTAAAGCCGAGGGCTACCGCCCCGAACTCTGCTTCACCAGCTACCTGAAACGCGCCGTCAAGACCCTCAACGAGATTCTCGACGCAATGGACATGGACTGGCTGCCCGTGCAGAAAAGCTGGCGCCTCAACGAAAAAAGCTATGGCGCCATCCAGGGACTTAACAAAGCCGACACCGCCGCCAAGTATGGCGATGAGCAGGTGCTGATGTGGCGCCGCTCCTTCGATGTGCAGCCCCCCGCCCTCGAGCTCCACGAGGAACGCAGCCCACGTATGGATCCGCGCTACAACGAGATTCCCGACAACATGATTCCCCTCACCGAGAGCCTCAAGGATACCATCGAACGCCTCATGCCCTACTACCGCGGCACCATCATGCCCGCCTTCGACAACCGCAACACCCTGATGGTCGTCGCCCACGGCAACTCCCTGCGCGGTATCGTCAAAGAGCTCAAAGGCATGTCAAACGAGGAGATTATCAAGTTCAATTTGCCCACAGCAGTACCCTATGTGTTCACTTTTGACGACCAAATGAAGCTTGTTGAAGACAAATTCCTCGGCGACCCCGAAGTCATTGCAGCCAAGATGCAAAGTGTTGCCAATCAGGCAAAGAGGAAATAAAACACAAGCGTCGTAAAGTGAAAATAACGGCTGACCGAAAAAAAAATTTGGTCAGTTTGAAAAATGTTAGTACTTTTGCACCGTTTTTGAGAGACGAAAAAACGGTGCTTTTTAGTCAAATCATGAGACACGGAGAGGTGGGTGAGTGGCTGAAACCAACAGTTTGCTAAACTGTCGTACTCGATTAGGGTACCGGGGGTTCGAATCCCCCCTTCTCCGCCAAGCAGAGAAAAAGACGCCCAAAGGCGTCTTTTTTTGTGAGGGAGCATAAAAGCGGGATATAGCGAAGTCCGGTTATCGCGCCTGCTTTGGGAGCAGGAGATCCCCAGTTCGAATCTGGGTGTCCCGACGGAAAGAAAGAGATGGCCCCGTAGCTCAGCTGGATAGAGCAACTGCCTTCTAAGCAGTAGGTCCTGCGTTCGAGTCGCAGCAGGGTCACCAAAAAAGAAAAGACTGCCCGATGGACAGTCTTTTTTGTTGCTTTCAAATGACGTTTATTTCTTACCCGTATGACCGAAGCCGCCAGTGCCGCGCTCGGTGTCGGAGAGTTCCTCGACCTGGAGGATTTCCGCCTGCTCGTGACGGGCAATCACCATCTGGGCGATGCGCTCGCCGTCGTTGATGACAAAGTCTTCCTGTGACAGGTTGATGAGGATGACACATATCTCGCCACGGTAATCGGCATCGATGGTGCCGGGCGAGTTGAGTACGGTGATGCCTTTCTTCAGCGCCAGACCGCTGCGGGGACGCACCTGCGCCTCATGACCTGCAGGCAATTCCATGAAGAGACCCGTTTTCACCAGTCCGCGTTCCATGGGCTTCAATGTAATGGGACCTTCGGGCAGAAAAGCACGGAGATCCATGCCTGCCGACTGTGAGGTCTCATACTTGGGCAGCGGGTGGTGGGAGGTGTTTTTAATCTTGATTTGCATGGTTCCTAGAGTTTCCCAGGACATCCTAGATATTCTCAGGAGGTCCTATTTTTTTGTTAACACTTCGTCGATCATGCCATATTTCAGCGCCTCCTCAGCGGTGAACCAGTGGTCGCGGTCGGAGTCTTTCTCGACCTGTTCGAAGGGCTGTCCGCTGTGTTTGGCAATGATTTCGTAGAGTTCTTTCTTGAGTTTGAGAATCTCGCGAACGGTGATCTCCATATCGGTAGCCTGACCGTCGGCGCCACCCATGGGCTGGTGAATCATCACGCGGGCATGCGGCAGAGCGCAGCGGCGACCTTTCTCACCGGCACAGAGGAGCACAGAAGCCATCGAGGCGGCGAGACCGGTGCAAATGGTGCTGACCTTGGGCTGGATGTACTGCATGGTGTCGTAGATGCCGAGACCGGCGTAAACAGAGCCTCCGGGGGAGTTAAGGTAGATCTGGATGTCTTTCTCGGGATCGACGCTCTCGAGGAAGAGGAGCTGCGCCTGGATGACGTTGGCAGTGTAGTCGTCGATAGCGGTGCCGAGGAAGATAATGCGGTCCATCATGAGGCGACTGAAGACGTCCATCTGGGCCACGTTAAGCTGGCGCTCCTCAACGATATAAGGCGTCAGGGAGGCGTTGATGGCGGATGTGTACTTAGCGTAGGTGGTGCTGCTGATGCCACGGTGACGCGTGGCGTATTTTTCGAATTCTGTCATATTGTCTGTTATTTAATCTCCTGCATAACGTGCCTAAAGGGAAAAAATTGCACGATGGGGGAAAAGTTTTCGGGTTGTCAGGGTCTGGCTTCGGTGCCCCACATGAGTTTGTCGCGGATGGCGGAGAAGAAGTTCTGGGTGTTCAGGCGGATGAGGCGGACGGTGAAGGGGGCGCGGCAGATGTCGACGGTGGCGTTGCCACTGCAGGTGGAGCGTCGCGAATCGACACCGAGGGTGAACTGCTCGCCTTCGATGGTGAGGCGTATGTGCGCGGTGTCGGGGACAATGATGGGGCGGAGGGTAAGTGTGTGTGCGGAGATGGGAGTGATGACGAAACAACGTGAGGTAGGAGTGAGAATTGGGCCACCGCAACTGAGGGAGTAGGCGGTGGAGCCTGTGGGGGTGGCAATGATGACGCCGTCGCCGGCATAGGTGGCTACGAAGTCGTCGTCGACCATGACGCGGGTGCGGAGAAGTGTGGCCTCCTCACGGCGGTGGAAGAAAACTTCGTTGAGCGCATAAGAGCCATCGTTCAGGTTGAGAAGTGTGCGTTCCTCGATGGAAAAACGGCCCTCCAGGAGCTCATCGACGAGTGCGGCAAGGTTGTCCTTGCCGGCGGTGGTGAGAAAGCCCAGGTGGCCGAAATTAACCCCTACAATGGGGGGGAAGTTGGCGGGGTTGCTGGTGCGGATGAACTGGACAGAGTTGAGGAGGGTGCCGTCGCCACCCACAGAGAGGAGGAAGTTGCACCCGTCGGCGGAGTCGCCGTCACGCAAGGTGGCGGTTTCCACTCCTCTTGCCGCCAAGGTCTGGAGCAAAGCGTCGAATGCGGCCTGGTCTGCCGGTTCAATGTGCCTGTAGTATAAGCCTATTTTCATTGTAGTTCAATCATCTACGGGCTGTTCCGACCCGCGTTCAAGATGCAAATATACGTATTTTTTTCAAATTTGGTGCGGTTTTTCTTTTCGGGCCCAAAATGGTCTTTTGTAAAACGCTGGTTTTCCGATGGTTTTACCTATCAACTCTTACTGAACTCTTACTCTTCTCCTATGTCGCTTCTATGTCATGTATGCGACGAAGCCTTCCCTTATCCTGACGGTCGGATAGGAAGATACTAATTCACCGTACCTGAGGGATCAGGTACCTGAAGGACGGAAATCTGACAAAGGGGGTGTATTATGGGGTAACGGGGTCAGCGGAGGAGGAGGACGGTGCCGACGCGGGTGACGATGCGGTTGTCGTTGAAACGGCAACGGAGGCGGTAGGTGTAGACGCCTTGGGGGACGGTGGCATCGGGGCGCCATCCGGCACCAGAGTCGGTGGTGGCATAGACGAGAAGTCCCGTGCGGGAGAATATCTGCAGCTCGTAGAGGTCGCCCTTGAGTCCCTGAAGGACAGGGAGGAAAAGTCCGTTGAGTGGGTCACCGGCGACGATAGCATTGGGAATTGCTATGGCAGGAGGCAGGGGGTCGGGAAGGACAACACAATGGGTAGGACTATAGCGCTCGTTCATGCCACAGGCATCGCGAACGGAGAGCTGATAGCAATGAAGTGAGTCGAAGGGGTTGATGTTGTAGTCGGGGTATGCTTCCAGCGCCATCATTTCCGAACCCGAGGCGATAGGTCGCCAAGGGGAGCCGTCGATGCTGCGCCAGAGGATGTAAGTGTCGGTGGGAAAAGTATCGTCAACATTGAAATAGAGTAAGTTACGCATATTAATGCTATCGTAAACCACCGAAGAGATGTCGAAAAAATCTGCAGTATCGGCGGTGTGTCGCTCTACATCGACGATGTTGGAAGAAGAAATCAACGGGGGTACCCCCGCGGCATAGGGGACGCCAACAGCCTGAACCATAAGGCGGATTCGGGTGGCGGATTCAGGGATGTCGAAAGAACAGGCAAAGGGACCGTCGGCAGGAGTGATAAACTGCTCGACAAAGTCGTCGTTGAAGGGCTCCATGCGGACGAGAAGACAATAGTGGTCGACGCCACCTGCCATGCCGACGGCGGGCGTCCAAGAGGCACTGACGGCGGTGGAGCAGAGCGGAATGTCGGCATTGAGGACGATGTTGCCGAAGGAAGGTGTCAGGGCACTGACATTGTGGGCACTATCGAAGACATGGATACGATAGGTGTGGGGTTCGGTGGCGGAATGAGACTGGCAGACGTAGGTGGTGTCGAGACGTCCAAAGACGGTGTCGTAGTCGAGGCAAGGGCTGCCTGAACAAATGTGATAACCGCGTGTTTGCAGTGAGGCGGAAGGACGCCAGGAGAGGACTATGCGCTGTGAGGCAGTGTCGACAGTGGCAAGCCACCCGGTAACGGGCTCCACTGTCTGTTGGGCACGAAGAGAGGATGCTGTCGCGACAAGGAGCGTGACGAGAAACGCGAGATGCAGTCTCTGTCCATGCGTGTCTGTGTGCCCGGTTTTGAACAAACGAAAAAGATTTTAGAACGACTGCAGGGCCACGAGTTCGGCATAGCGTCCCTTGTGAGCCATGAGCTGGGCATGGTTTCCTTGCTCGACGATACGCCCGTGGTCAAGGACAACAATGGTGTCGGCATCGGCAATAGTGGAGAGGCGATGGGCGATGACGATGGCAGAGCGCCCACGCAAGACCTCGCTGAGGGTGGCCTGGAGGAGACGTTCGGACTCGGTATCAAGAGCGGACGTTGCCTCGTCGAGGATGAGGAGGTCGGGGTTGAGGAGGAGGGCGCGAGCGATGCTGATGCGCTGTCGCTGGCCACCGGAGAGCAGGCTACCGCCTTCGCCGAGGTTAGTGTCGTAACCTTCGGGTAGCTGCGAGATGAAATCGTGCGCCTGTGCCGCCTTGGCGGCAGCAATGACTTCGTCGCGTGTGGCTCCCGGCTTGCCAAAGGCAATGTTGGCGGCTACGGAATCGTTGAAAAGAAGGGTGTCCTGAGCCACCACACCAATGCGGCTGCGGAGGGTGTGGAGCGGGATGCCATTGATGTTGGCACCATCAAGAAGGATTTTGCCGTCGGTGACAGGATAGAAACGGCAGAGGAGATCGGCAATGGTAGATTTGCCACTGCCGGAAGAGCCAACAAGGGCGACGGTTGTTCCACGTGGAACATCAAGGGTGATGTCGGAAAGCACAGGAACCCCGGGATTGTAGGCAAAGTTGACGTGGCGGAAAGAGACCGCGGGGGTGTCGGCAGCTGAAGGTGTGATGTCTTCGACAGGACTTGAGACCACTGAGGGTTCGGAAGGCTCGTTGAGGAAAGCCTCGATACGGTCGGCACAGCCCTGCCCTTTTTTCATGAGAGAGAACGCCGTTGAGATTTCCTTGGCAGGAGGGATCATCAAGACGAAAAGCATCACATAAGAAATGAACAATTCGGAGGTAAGCCCTTGATCGCCATTAAGAACCAAACTTGCACCGAAAAGCAAGACGCCAATCACGACGACATTACTGAGGAAGTCGCTCACTGGCGAGGCGGCGGTGATGCGCCGCACCATGCCGGTGCGCTTGCGGGTGTAGACCTTGTTGGATTCGCGAAAACGACGATTGGAGAAATCGATGGCGGTGTAGGACTTGATGACCTTCAGACCGCCAATAGTTTCGTCGGTGAGGGCGATGAGATAGGCGTTAAGCTCCTGGACAATCTGGGAATGGCGCTTGAGTTTACGCGAGATGGAAGAGATGACGAACGCCACCACGGGCAACATGCAGAGGACGAAAAGGGAGAGCTTGACGCTAATGTAGAACAGCATGGCAAGGAAAAGCAGCAAGCTGATGAAGGAGGAAAGGAAGGTGTGGATAGCACTGAGTATTCCTTCCTCATACTCTACCATATCACTACTGAAACGTGCCATCACGTCACCCTTTCGATGACGGTCGTAGTAACTCATGGGCAGATGCATCGCCTTGCGGAACATCTTGTTGCGAAGGTCGCGGATTACACTGCAGCGGATGATGGAAATTTCGATAAGGGAGAGGTAGTTGAAGAGATTCTTACAGCTATAGAGCACAAAAAGAATGGCAGAAAAAAGCAGCAGTGCATTGAGCTTGCCGAAAGTGATAAGCCAGGCATAAAGGGCATTGAGCCATTGCGCAATGAGGTTTCCCGAAGCGGTGGGGATAGCGTCGCCGGTGTCGAAAAGAATCTTCAGGAAGTCGGCGACAGAAAGAGCTGTTGCCATGGTGAAGAGTACACTCAACACCACCAAAAAGACATACAGCGCACATCGCACGCTGTAAGGTCTCATTTGACGCAGGGTAAAATTGTTACGCAGTTTCACAGGCTGTAGCCGATGTAATTATGAGGTGTGATACGCTTGATACGCTCTTTGACCTCTGGCGCCACATCGAGGGTTTTGACGAAGTCGGCGATGGTCTTGGCTGTGACTTTCTCGTTGGTACGGGTGAGCTGCTTGAGAGCCTCGTAGGGGTTGGGGAAACCAACAGAACGGAGAATGGTCTGGATGGCTTCTGCCACCACTGCCCAGTTGTTCTCAAGGTCATTGAAGAGTGCTTTCTCGTTGAGGAGAAGTTTGTTGAGACCCTTCTCAAGAGAGGCGAGAGAAATCATCGTGTGGGCGACAGGAACACCAATATTGCGACTGACAGTACTGTCGGTGAGGTCGCGCTGCATGCGAGAGACCGGCAATTTGTGGCTGAGGTGTTCGAAGATGGCGTTGGCAAGACCAAGGTTGCCTTCGGCATTCTCGAAGTCGATGGGGTTGACCTTGTGCGGCATGGCACTGGAACCTACTTCGCCAGCCTTGATTTTCTGCTTGAAATACTCCATGGAGACATAGGTCCAGATGTCACGACAGAGGTCGATGAGGATAACGTTGATACGCTTGCATGCATCGAACCATGCCGCCATCATGTCGTAGTTCTCAATTTGCGTGGTGAGCTGCTGGCGTTCAAGACCAAGGCTCTTCTTAACAAAAGTGTTGCCGAACGCACGCCAGTCAATGTCAGGGAACGCTACCAGATGGGCGTTGAAATTGCCCGTAGCGCCGCCGAATTTGGCAGTGAAGGGAATACGGTCAAGTTCTTCCAGCTGCCGACGCAGACGGTAGGCATAGACACCGATCTCCTTGCCCAGCGTGGTGGGCGAAGCAGGCTGACCATGGGTATGTGCCAGCATGGGAATGTCCTTCCATTCCTCGGCACGCTGGTCGAGCATGGAGAGAATGTTGCGGTATGCGGGCATCAACACCTCTTTGTGGCACTCTTTCATCGAAAGTGGCACAGAAGTGTTGTTGATATCCTGCGAGGTAAGTCCGAAATGGATAAACTCCTTGAGCGAGGAGAGTCCCATGCTGTCGAACTTGCCTTTGATAAAGTACTCCACCGCCTTGACGTCATGGTTGGTGGTCTTCTCGATTTCCTTGATGGAAAGGGCGTCGGAAGCCGAGAACTTGCGATAGATATTGCGGAGTTTCAGTTTCTTGTCGGCAACCGCAGCGAGCTCTGGGCGCACCTCCTTGAGACGGTCGGCAAGAGCGATGAAATACTCGATTTCAACACGCACACGGTATTTGATTAATGCTCCCTCGGAAAAGAATTGCGCCAAGGGCTCGCATTTAGAACGGTAACGCCCGTCGATGGGCGAGACAGCAAAAAGACTATCCATATTCTGTGTTATAATGTTTTGTTCAAAAATTCATGATTCATCAGCAGTTTCTCAACCTTGCGGTTGTGAGTGAGGTCGATTAGTGCCTGGGCGTACATCGAGTTGTGGGTATCCGTGCCGAGGAACTCGACCAGTCCACCTTCAACCATCTCGAATGCACGACGCTTCGCCTCCTCACCATAAAATCCGCCGAGGGAGAGCACGTTGACCTGGAAGAAGACTCCCTGATTTTTGAGTTGCTCCATGCGGCTGCCGCCAACATTCAGGTAGGGATAACGTTCCGGATGCGCCAAAATGACTTCGTAACCTTTCATCTGCATGTCAAAAATCATCTCGTCACAACCCATCATCTGCTGATGGAGCGAGAATTCGACCAGCACGTACTTGCCGCCAATCTGAAGGAAACGGGGATTTTCAAGGCGTTTGGCGAAGCCGCTGTCAATGCGATATTCACCGCCAATGCCGCAAATATCGATTTCCACACCCATATCCGCCGCCTGCCGCTTCATCTCCTCATAACGACGCACAATATCGTCCTCGTCATTCTCAAAGCGCGGGGTCTGAAAATGGGGAGTGAGTATCATTTTCTTGTAACCCACCGAGGCTAATGCTTTCATGCATTCGACGCTCTCCTCTATGCATTTGGAGCCGTCATCAACCTTGGGAACAAGATGGCAGTGCATGTCTGTGCCCAAGACTTCAAAGATGGGGATAGGTTCGTATTTTTTCTTCCTGAATAAAAAGTCGAACATAGCGGTTATATATTTTAATCCACTCTTCTGATCTCGGCTCCCAGCTTGGCGAGACGCCGGTCTATGCACTGGTAGCCACGGTCTATCTGCTCAATATTATCGATACGACTCTTGCCATCGGCACTGAGAGCAGCAATGAGCAGCGCCACACCAGCACGGATGTCAGGCGATGCCATGCGGACACCACGGAGCTTGTGCTCACGGTCGAGACCAATGACCGTGGCACGATGAGGGTCGCAAAGGATAATCTGGGCTCCCATGTCTATGAGTTTGTCGACAAAAAAGAGGCGGCTTTCAAACATCTTCTGATGTATCAGCACACTGCCCTTCGCCTGGGTGGCAACAACAAGGGCGATGGAAATGAGGTCGGGGGTGAATCCTGGCCACGGAGCATCGGCAATTGTCATAATGCTGCCATCCATGAAACGCTCAATTTCGTAGTGCTCTTGCGAGGGGACATAAAGATCGTCGCCTTTTTGCCACACTTCGATGCCGAGACGACGGAAGACCTGCGGAATGAGACCAAGATGCTGCACTTGTGCGTTCTTGATTGTGATGTCGCTTTGTGTCATGGCCGCCATACCGATGAAGGAGCCTACTTCAATCATGTCGGGCAGGAGACGGTGATCGCAGCCGTGGAGCTCACGGACGCCGCGTATAGTGAGCAGGTTGCTGCCTACTCCAGAAATCTTTGCTCCCATGCGGTTAAGCATGTTGCACAGCTGGTAGACGTAGGGTTCGCAGGCGGCATTCATGATAGTGGTGGTACCACGGGCCATAACGGCTGTCATCACAATATTGGCAGTACCGGTAACCGAAGCTTCATCAAGGAGCATGTAACACCCTTTTAGGCGCTTGGCGCGGACAAGGTAGGCTCCACGTTTGTATTCGACCTCGGCTCCCAAACGTTCCATGCCAATGAAGTGGGTATCAAGGCGACGGCGACCGATTTTGTCACCGCCGGGTTGCGGCACCACAGCCTGACCAAAACGTGACAGCAGCGGTCCAACAAGCATGATGCTGCCACGCAACGCTCCCGCCTGCTCGCGGAACTCATTGCTCTGCAATACGTCGAGATTCACTTGGTCAGCTTGGAACTCGAACGTGCGACCGCTCTCGCATGCCGAACTGTAGTCCTCGCGGACACTCACACCCAAAAGTTTCAAAATGTCTATCAGTTTGTTCACATCGCGGATATCGGGCACATGCTCTATACGTACCTTCTCGCTGGTCAACAATACGGCACAAAGCACCTGCAGGGCCTCGTTTTTGGCACCCTGCGGCACAATCTCGCCACGCAACTTGTGACCACCTATGATTTCAAAACTGCTCATTTTTTCTTCTTTTTCTTTTTCTTGGCATTGGTCTCCTTCTTGGCTGCTGCTGCCGCCATTGCTTCAATGTAGAGTTTAGAGTCGTGATACTGAAAATCAGTAGGCAGTATAATGCGACCCTTGGAGAGTTCCGTAAGTTGCTCACTGATGAGGTCGTCATCCACTGAATCTCGGTTCCACTGCAGGTACTGACGCTTCATCGTATGGGCAATCTGCTGTATCAGTACTGTGCGCTCTTCGCTTTCCGGCATCTCGGCAACGGCAGAAATCATATCCTCCAACGCACGACCATAGTGGCGATAGCGTATTTTGTTGTCGCTGTACTGCAAGCGCCTTGGTGCTGTCTGCTCGGCATCTTCTCGCGAAATAGGATAGGGACTGTCGACATCAAGTTCGAAATTCGACATTATCATCAGGTGATCCCACAAAATATGCCGGTAATCGGTACGCTCTTTCACTTTCGGGTTGACATGCGCCATCACCTCCACAATCATGTGCGCCATATCTGTGCGCACCTCTCGGTCCTCTATGGCTTTGGCGTTTTCTATCATCTTGCAGACATTGCGTCCGTAGTCGTTGATTTTCAGTTTCTCGCGTTGAGTATTGTATTCCATTTGGAGTTTTTCAGTTTCAGTCCCAATAATATAAATATTACCCCAATAACGCAACCTATGGATTATTATTGCGTTAGAGCGGTTTTTTATTTTCTTTCACTCTTATTTCTATGATTGACACCGCATTAGGGTATCATATTTCCATAAGTTTTAAGAAAGAGGCAGGAATAGGAGTTTCGAACTTCAAACGGCGTCCTGTGACAGGGTGCACAAAACAGAGGCGGAAGGCATGAAGTGCCAAACGGTTGATAGGGGACACATCGTCCTTGTAGCCATACATCGGATCGTGAACCACAGGATGTTTCAGGTCACGCAAGTGAACTCGAATCTGGTTTCTCCTGCCGGTATCAAGCTTCAACTCAACCAGCGAGTATCGTCTTGATGTCTGTTTCACCTCATAGTGTGTCACAGCCAATTTGCCTCCATTGTCGGTGGGAGACGAAAGAACACAATACTCGCCGTCGGTAAACCAAGAACGCACCTCTCCCCTACTCTGCTCCAAATGACCCCAGGCAACAGCCACATAGCGCCGGTCGAACACCATTCCTTTCCAATCCTCCTCGAAACGCTGCGAAACTTCCTTACTTTTCGAAACCACCATCAACCCGCTGGTGTCCCTGTCAAGGCGGTGGACAATGTGTGCGTGACAACGCTGGTGCGATGCTTCCAGATACTGGTTGAGTACTGTGATGACAGTCTTATCGTTAGGATGCTTGCTATTGCTAAGCAAACCTTCGTGTTTATTGACCACAAGCAGATGCTGGTCCTCGTATACGATATCAAGGTCGCGTGGACGCAGACGGTCTTTGCCACTAGCCTTTTCTATACTCACCTTCATCCCTTTCTGCAGGGGGAAATTGAACTGCGACGTGCGGCGTCCGTCAACATAAACGTTATGCGCTAACAATTCCTTGATTTTGCTTCGGCTGCTATCGGGTAATTTCTCTATCAAAAAAACAAGCAGTTCCTTTGGCTCGCTGACGATATATTCTGTTGTCTTCATTGTTTCACGTGAAACATTATTTTTGTTGTGTTATCAACACTTTCTTTCAGTTTTCAACTGTATACAGGTCGACTATTTCAAAGAGATTCCCTATATTGTTGATAAATTTCATCATGTCGTCTCGGCTGATGACCAAAGAGGCTCTATTGTCGTTGGGATGGAAACTTACCCTCTCGGCATTCATCAGGTTGCTGTCAACAAAAAGGGTGACCTCGTGATTAACATCGTTCACAAGAGTAAAAAGCGAGACGCTTCCTGGCTTCACTCCAAGGTAACGCATCATACGCTCGGGACTGGCAAAACTGAGTTTCCCCTGGTGCAGCCGGTGTTCCATATCGTGGATATCCATCGGGAAACGACTGTCCATTATGACGAGGTAATGCCGGTTGCCTTTATGGTTGCGGAAGAAGAGGTTCTTGCATAGGGTAGTACCCTCGCCGCGGTAGAACTGTGCGGCTATCTCGATAGTAGGTGCTTCGGGATGTTCGTAATAGTCGAACGAAATGCCCATTCGCTCGAGAGTTTTGTATACTTGCGGTTGTCCTATCATTGCTGTATTGTTTTATGGTAGACATAGCAGCCAATCTCCGAGGGGTGGTCGTAGATCAGCGCATCGGCGGGTTCCTTGCGGATGGCCCAAACCATCATTATGTCGCCTATGGCCGAGACAACGAATATAACGCCCAGTAGCAGCCACAAAAGGCTACCTAAAAAGAAAGCCACCATCAACGGCACAATACCTACCAAATATAACGGCATCAAAGCACCGATGACATAGTGACGCTTGACCATGGGCATATCGATGTGACAATAGGGGCAACCCTTCATCACTCCAAAGCTGAGGTGGCGGAATCCATTGTGGGAAAGTAGTATCCATGTGAGACCGTGCACAAGCTCATGCACCACGATACCCGCTACCAGACCCACCAAAAGGAGAATGTTATTCCTTATAATCTCTTCGGATGAAATATTCAATTCTACCCTACCCCAAATGGCGTAATAGACAAGTCCACACAAAGCACCGAAAACGAGAAATAACACAATGCTTAGCACATTGGCTTTCATTATGCTGATAGTCTTTTTTTCTGCTTCGTAGCCCTCCACCACGGGCAACTCTTCCACCTTCGCCATCGCCATTATTTAATGATGCCAAGTTTTTTCGACATCTCCAACATGCGGACGATGGGGCGCTTGGCGGCCTCAATCATTTCGGGCGACATGAGGATTTCGGGCTGCTCGTCGCGCAAGCAGTTATAGAGTTTTTCGAGGGTATTGAGCTTCATGTAGGCGCAGTCGTCGCAGGCGCAGCTCTTGTTGTCGCGTAGGGTGATGAATTCCTTATCAGGATTCTCCTTCTTCATCTCGTAGAGGATGCCCGTCTCGGTAGCAACAATAAATTTCTTGGCGTCGGATGCCTTGATGAAATTCAACATGGCTTTGGTGGAGCCAACAAAGTCAGCCACCTTGAGTAAAGCGGGGTTACATTCGGGATGTGCGATGACAGGAGCGTCGGGATGTGCAACCTTCAGCTGCAGCACCGCTTCTGCCTGCATGGCGTCATGCACAGTGCAGACTCCGTTCCAGAGCAACATTTTACGACCAGTGACTTGGTTGATGTATCCTCCCAAGTTCTTGTCGGGAGCAAAAATAATCTTCTGGTCTTCGGGCAACGAACGCACCAGTTTCTCGGCATTTCCGGAAGTGCAGATAAGATCGGAGAGGGCTTTGATTTCTGCCGAACAATTCACGTAGGAGATGACCATGTGGTCGGGATGTTCTGCTTTAAACTTCGAAAATTCCCCTGCTTTGCAACTTTCAGCCAACGAACAACTTGCCTCCATGTCGGGAAGCAAGACCTTGCAACTAGGATTCAATATCTTGGCAGTCTCGGCCATGAAATGGACTCCACAGAATACGATGATATCGGCTGTTGCTTCCTGTGCACGCTGTGCCAAAGCAAGACTGTCACCTATATAATCGGAAAGTTCCTGGATCTCGTGCCGCTGGTAATAATGTCCGAGAATGACGGCATTTTTCTCTTTTTTCAAACGCAGGATTTCCTGTTTCAACTCTTCGTTGCTCATAATTCTTAAGGATTTGAAGTGCAAAAGTACGAAAAAAAATCCAATGTCCTCCTCCGATTAATAAAATTCCTTTTTTCTTATTTCATTTTTTTTCTTTTTTATTTTGTTTGTTAATTTGGTTGATAACTGTTTAACCTTTTGATTTTCTTTCATTCACATTTGAATCACTTGTTAAATTCACTCTTGATAACCCTACTTTCATATTCACTTTTTCAACACCATATCCCTCCAATTTTTTTATCAACAGTAATTCAAACTTCAATTAACATTCTCTTTAACCGTCAAATGTTAATATTTTTATTTTACTGATTTCTATCCTTTTATGTTTTGTGGTAAAAAAATGTTGATAATTTGTAGTCTTTCATAATGAACAACTTTTCTTTTTATAGTACTTTTGCACGCAGAAAAAAGTTATAAACATTCACTGAAATGAAAGAAATTATTCCTATAGCGTGCGACCATGCAGGCTACGAGTTGAAGCTGAAAGTCATCGACCATCTCAAAGCAAAGGGTTTTGATGTAAAAGACTATGGAACAAACAGTACCGATAGTTGCGATTACCCCGATTTCGCCCATCAGGTGGGCAATGCCATCAACAAGGGGGAATACAAGCGCGGCATTGTCATCTGCGGCAGCGGCAACGGTGTCCAGATGACTGTCAACAAGTATCCCCATGTCCGTTGTGCCCTTTGCTGGACTCCCGAAATCGCCCATCTTGGCCGTCAACACAACGATTGCAACATCCTCTCCATGCCCGCCCGTTTCATCAGTGAGGAAACTGCCTTGCAGATTGTCGACGAGTACCTCAACACTGAGTTTGAGGGTGGTCGTCACCAGCGCCGTGTGGAAAAAATCAGCCAACTGATCTGATGGATAAAGAACTGGCACAGAGAATATTCTCCTGCATTGACAACACTACGCTCAACGCCACTGACAATGAACAGCATGTCGAGGCGTTCTGCAGGCATACAATGGAAATGGGGAAGGTGGCGGCAGTATGCGTCTATCCCCGTTTTGTAGCTTGCGCCAAACGAACCCTTGTCGGCAGCGGCATCCGTGTGGCATCGGTGGCAGGGGCGTTTCCCCATGGTCAACTGCCTATCAGCCTGAAGGTGGAAGAAGTGAAGTATGCTGTCGGCGAAGGTGCCGATGAAATCGACATGGTGCTCAGCCGCGGAGCCCTGCTGGCAGGCGACAACGATCTGGTGCGCGATGAAGTGGCGCTGATGAAACAAGCCTGCCAGGGCAAGACACTGAAAGTCATACTTGAAACAGGCGAACTCCCCTCCCCCGACCTCATCGCCACTGCCTCCCGTCTCGCTATCGATGGTGGCGCCGACTTCATCAAGACCTCCACGGGCAAAATCGCTACCGGCGCCACACTTGATGCCGCCGAGGTGATGCTCACAGTCATTGCCGAGCACCAAAAAAAGACAGGCAGAAAAGTAGGTTTCAAGGCGGCAGGCGGCATTTCAACCCCCGACGAGGCATTTTCATTCGCTCTTTTAACAAAAAAAATTCTTAGCGATAACTTTATTGATAAACAGACTTTTAGAATCGGTGCCAGCCGCCTCACCGACCGCCTTTTCGCCTCTTTAACATAAAAAAATTTTAACATTTGAAGAATTTTTTGTTACTTTGCATTTTGAATCCAATGTAATAAGTAGTATGAAGCCGTTACAGCAGAAATTAGCTCAATACACCGCCCCGCAGGAAGCCAAAGCTGCAGGGATTTATCCTTATTTCACTCCCATCACTTCCGAACAGAACACCGAAGTCTACGTGCAAGGACGTGAGGGTAAGGTTCTTATGTTCGGTTCCAATTCCTATCTCGGACTCACCAACGACCCTCGTCTGAAAGAAGCCGCCAAACGTGCCATCGACAAGTACGGCACCGGTTGCGCCGGCTCGCCGTTCCTCAACGGTACCCTTGATATCCATATCCAGCTGCAGAACGAACTGGCTGAATTCCTTGGCAAGGACGACGTCATGCTCTTCTCCGCCGGCTTCCTCGCCAACAGCGGCGTCATCCCCGACGTCGTCTCCCGCGGCGACTACCTCTTCTACGACGAGCGCGTCCATGCCTCCATCATGGAAGGCAAACTCATTACCTACGCCAACACCCAGAAATACAAGCATAACGACATGACCGACCTCGAGCGCGTGCTGCAGAAAGCACCCCTCGAGGCTTCCAAGCTCGTCGTCACCGACGGTGTTTTCTCCATGGAAGGCGACGTGGCCCATGTCGACAAGATGGTTGACATCTGTAACAAATACAACGCCACCCTTATGGTCGACGAGGCCCACGGTCTCGGCGTCTTCGGCCGCGAAGGCCGCGGCACCTGCGACCATTTCGGCAAGCTCAAGGATGTGGAACTCGTCATGGGCACCTTCTCCAAGAGCCTCGCCTCTGTGGGCGGTTTCATCGCCTCCGACAAGGAGACCATCAACTGGATGAAACACTCCGTCCGCCCCTACATCTTCACCGCCTCCATCACTCCCGCCAGCACCGCTTCGGTGCTCGAAGCACTCCACATCATGCGCAGCGAACCCGAACGCAATGCCGCCCTTTGGGACAACCAGCGCTACGCCTTCAAATCCTTCAAGGATCTGGGTTTTGAGATTGGCAACACCTCCACCCCCATCATCCCCCTCTTCATCCGCGACGATCCCAAGACTTTCGCCATCACCCACGACCTCCTCGAAAACGGCGTCTTCGTCACGCCCGTCATCGCCCCCGCTGTGCCTGGCGACGAGACCCTCATCCGCGTGGCCCTCATGGCCACACATACCCATGAGCAGATTGACATCGCTGTGGACAAGATTTACAAATCTTTCAAGAAATACCAAGTTCTTTGAATATGATTACCGTTCGCCCCGTCAAAGGTCGCCGCGACCTTAAGAAATTCATTGCTTTTCCCAACAAACTCTTCAAGGATGTGCCCTCTTACATCCCCGCACTGAATTTCGACGAGATGAACCTTCTCACCGACAAAAACCCCTCTCTCGAACACTGCTCCCGCGAACTCTACCTTGCTGAGCGTGACGGCAAGATTGTGGGCCGTGTGGCCGCCATCATCAACCGCTCCGTCAACGAACACTGGAACAAAAAAGCCGTACGCTTTGGCTGGTTCGACTTCATCGAGGACTACGAGGTCTTCTCCGCACTCCTCGACAAAGTCTGCGAATACGGCCGTGCAAATGGCATGACCGAAATCGAAGGCCCCTTTGGCTTCACCGACATGGACAAGGAATGCTGGGTCATCGACAATTTCGACGCCCGACAGAACATCTCGACACTTTACAACCCGGAATACTACGTCCGCTTCATCGAGCGCGCCGGCTACGAAATACGCTGCAAATGGCAACAGTACAAAATGCCTGCCAACCAGCCCGTACCCGACAAAGTGGCGCGACTCAACAAACTCATCATGGACAAGTACCACCTCCACCTTGTCCGCGTCAAACGCCGCAAACAGCTCATTCCCTACGCCTGGCAGTTCTTCCACGCCATCAACGAATCCTTCAAGGACCTCTACGACTTCGTCCCCATGACCGAGAAGGAAATCAACGTATACATCAAGGAATACTTCCCCTTCGTCAACATGGACTTCGTGCAGTTTGTCGTCGACGAGAACGACCACCTTGTCGGCTTCGGACTCTCCATCCCCGACCTCAACGACGCCTACCGCAAAGCCAATGGCCACCTCTTCCCCTTCGGTTGGTACCATATTCTCAAGGCCTTCCGCAAGTTTGACACCATCGACCTCCTCCTCAATGGCGTCCTCCCCGAGTGGCAGAAACGTGGCGTCCACAGCATCTATTACTGCGACATGAACGAGGCTGCTATCCGCTACGACGTCCACACCGCCTACACCAACCCCCAAATCATTGGCAACGAGGCAGTAAAAATCTGGGAAACCCAGTACAACACCACCCCCCTCATGCAGCGCGCCGTCTTCGGCAAATCCCTCTAACCCCTTTCGTCTTTGCTCCGACCCCGACATAGGAGCATCATATACGCATCATATACGCATCATAGGAGAACACAAGGAGAAGTATAGGAGAATGGTAGTACAAGCATAGAAGCCACTTTTTCGGAATTTCGTCCCACTTTCTCCTACCTTTCATCCCATCCACACTTATAATCAACCACTTCCAGAAAAAAAGAAAAAAAATACCCTCTGGTGTCAGATTTTGCACCAAAAAGGTGTATTATATTGACATAACAACCCCCAACGGTAATACATCATGGAAAGAGCAAACAATTTGACTGTGCTATTGGCAGCAATGGCTTTGATGACAACCTCCACCTACATCTTCAGTCGCAAGTGAGATAATTTATATATCTTTGCACCCGCAATGACAGACCACAAGCCCTTCAACGAACTGCTGCAGCGCCACCGGACAATGGTGTGGCGCATGTGCTGGGTTGGCGCCTGGGGCAACTATGAGCGTTGTCGCGACCTGGTGCAGGAGGTCTCCATCGCCCTTTGGCGACATTTCGACCAGCTGCGTCCCGACGCCTCGCCTCAGGAAAAACGCGCCTGGGTGCGTTGGCAGACGCGTTCTGTGATTGATTTCCAGCGCCGTTTGCAAAAACCACCTTCCCTGCCTTTATCTGACTGCTTGGCCGACACCGTGGTGGCGGAAGACCTTGCGGATCAGAAAGAAGAACTTGAACGCTTGATGGAGACCCTCAGCGATGACGAGCGCTGTATGCTGCGGTTGCAACTTGAGGGCTACCGTGCCGACGAGATTGCCGAAGCCCTGGGCCTCAACCGCGACGCTGTCTATCAGCGTATGCACCGCGCCGTGGGCAAGATGCGCCGTGTGGCACTGCTGTCGGTGCTCCTCTGCCTGGCTGTCACCGTGGCGGTAGCCGTGGTGCCGCAATGGCGCGAGCAGGTATTCTCATGCACAGAAGGAGAGGAAACACCAGAGAAAGAGCCTACAATACTCGAAAAGACTGTGCCCACCCCCACCCCCCTTGTTCCGTTGGAGGAGTCGACCGACACCGTTGCTTCACGTCCCGCGTGGATTCCCCCAGAGCCCATACCCCACCTCAATGCCTTTGTCGACACAGTCCTCCCCGACCTGCCAGCGCGCAAGCCCGATGTGGGTATTGCTTTCGACGGAAAGAGACTCCTCCTCTCAGGGCTCCTCGACCGCGAGCTGGTGGTAATCCGCAATTTCAGAGGTGTTCTCGTGGCCCTCAAGCGCTCCCACGGCTCCACCTGCGCCATCGAAATCCCCAACGACAATAAATCCTACACCACCTATATCCTCCAAATCGGCGACCGTCCCGACCGCATACGCATAGAACTATGAAAAAGACGGCGTTTATAGCAGCTTTTTTGGCCTCATGGCTCTCCCTGTATGCCCAGACCGACGGGATGATACACGTCGAAGGGGTGGTGAGGAGCGTGGTGGAGGACATCGCGCTGCCTTTCTGCGACGTACAGCTGCGAGTGGGCGACGTGGTCGTGGCCAGTGCCAGGAGCGGCTACGACGGTTGCTATGTGATGCCGAGGGTGAAAGTCGGCGAGTACACGCTGATGGTTACCCAGTTCGGCGATACATTGCAGAATTTCAAAGGGTTGCTATTGATGCGCGACACGCGGGTGACCAGCCTTGTATCGCTTCCCGACGCCTCGCAGAGCCAGATATGGCTGCCCACCGACCTCAAGCAAATCAATCTCCGCGAGGTATGGATTTGCACATCCCCGCAGAACAAACTGGCCAAGATGGGCCTTCTCATCACCAGCCCCGACGATCAGAGACTATGGAATTTCAGCGGCAAAATGATTGATTCGGGGCCTGCCAGCACCGACCTCTCTTGGCCAACTATAAGCGGAAGGAACCCCTACCTTCGACATAGCATCCTCACTCCGCCCATCTGGGAGTGGTGCAACGAACCCTGGAACCCTGTGCCTGTCGTTAAAGATAAGGAAGAAAAAGCCAATGACGTAGAGGAAAGATTACAGGAAGAGGACTAGCAGAAGCTTTTGTCCCCCTCACTCCTTAACTCTTGTAGTAGCCCCGAAGGATGCTGACCATCTGGTTGCCCGTCAGCACGCGTTTGACAACCACCGAAAGCCATTGCTCGAGGTTGGCAACCACATACCGCAGCGACGGTCTCTCTTTCCCAACAATCTTGGCAATGCGGCGGGCCAGCACCTCGGGCTGCAGACCCCCATACTCCTCCTTTTCGATGATGGCGAGTGAACGCTTGAAAATGGGGCCGTAGTCGGGGTCGTCCAGCGTCGTCTGGCTGTTCTTGCGGCTGCCTGTGAAGCCCGTGGCAAAGTCGCCGGGTTCCACCATCGACACGCGGATGCCGAACCCACGCACCTCGGCGGCCAAAGCCTCGCTGAAACCCTCGATGGCAAACTTCGACGCCGAATAGAAACCTTGGTACGGCAAGCCCATCACTCCTCCGATGGAACTCAGGTTGATAATCTTTCCTTTGCGCACCTTGCGCATGTAGGGCAGCACGGCCTGGCACATGTTCACGCAGCCCATGAAGTTGGTACCCATCTGGAGGTCTATCTCCTCCTCTGTGGCGAGTTCGAGGGCGCCCCCGATACCCATGCCGGCGTTGTTCACCAGCACGTCCACCCTACCCTGCTCCGCGACGATTTGTGCCACTACCGCGGCAATCTGCTCGCGGTTGCGCACGTCGCACTGGCGGTAGCGGATGGTGGGATGTTCCATTGGCCGACGGCAAAGACCGTAGACGGTATGACCTTGTGAAACAAGTAGTTCGGCAGTGGCGCGCCCGAAACCGGAAGAGGCGCCGGTGATGATGATAACCTTTGGATCCATGGTGTTTGAATTTTGTTGCAAAAATACAAAAAAAATAGGAATCAATATATATCAAAATTATTTCGTATCTTTGCAGATTAAAATTTCGCACATGAACGGTCGGCAGGACATATTGCAGGCATTGGATGCCTTTATCCGCAAGTACTACAAGAACTTGCTGATACGCGGTGTGTTGTATGCCGTGGGCATCGTGGTGACCCTCTTCCTGGCGGCAGTGCTGCTGGAGCATTTCGGCTGGCTGTCGAGGGTCGTCAGGGGCATGATTTTCTGGCTCGGCACGCTGTCCGTCGTGGCGGTGCTGGGCTGGTTTGTGCTGCGTCCGCTGGCGAAAATGCAGGGCTTCGGCCGTCGCATCAGCCAGGTCGATGCCGCCCGTATCATCGGTACCCATTTCCCGCAGGTAAGCGACAAGTTGCTGAATCTCTTGCAACTGATGGAAGACCAGCCGGACACCTCCGGCGAGTCGGATCTCCTCCTGGCTGCCATCGAGCAGAAAACCGCCGAGCTGCAGCCCGTTCCGTTCCTCAACGCCATCAATCTCAGGGGCAACAGGAAGTACCTGAAATACGCCTTGCTTCCGCTGTTGGTGCTCCTGGTGCTCCTGGTTGCCGCCCCGTCGACGGTGACCGAACCTTCGAAGCGTATCGTCAACTACACGACCGATTTCGAACGTCCTGCTCCTTTCTCGTTCCTTGTTTTGAACCAGACCCTCAGCGCACAGCAGGGCGAGGATTTCACCCTCGAGGTGAGCACCCGCGGCGAAGCGCTTCCGGCAGAGGTCTTTGTCAATGTGGAAGGCAGGAAATACAAGATGAACAAGGCCGCCAATGGCGTCTTTTCGCACCATTTCAAGCAGCTGCACCGCTCAATGGCTTTCAGCCTTTCGGGTGGCGGCGTCACCTCGCCCGAGTACCGTCTGGAGGTCCTGCCCAACCCATCGGTGGTCTCCTTCAGGATGGTTCTCTCCTACCCTGCCTACACGGGCAGGGAAAGCGAGACGGTGGTGAACCTTGGCGACGCGTCGGTGCCCGAAGGTACGGTGATTCGCTGGCTTTTCCAGACCCAGGATGCCGACTCTTTGTACTTCAAAATTGGCAGTCAGACCACACTTTTAGGCTGCAATGAAAACGGTCGCGTGGAGGTGGCACGCCGCATCATGGGCACCACCGACTACGCCTTTTGCGTGGGCAGCAGCTATAGCACTTCCGACACTTTGAAGTATTCCATTTCTTCCATTTCCGACGCTGTGCCGATGATTTCCGTCGACGAGATGGAAGATTCGCTGCACCTCGACCGTCGCCTCTTCAGCGGACGCATCAAGGATGATTACGGCTTCACAAAGCTCCTTTTCGTGCACCGGACCACCAACTCCAAGGATACGGCGAGAAACAGCGTCAGCGAGGCTGAAATAGCCCTTGGCAAGGAGGCTTCGCAGGAATTCTTCTTCTCGTTCAACACCGCCGAATTGACGTTGGCGCCAGGCGACGAACTGAGCTACTGGTTCGAGGTGTACGACAACGACGCCATCCACGGTCCCAAGAAGGCCCGCTCGCAGGTCTACGAAATAAAAATCCCCTCCTCCGAGGAGCTCGACCAGATGCTCGACCGGAGCAGCAACGAAGTGCGCCACAATGCCGAACAGCAGATGTCCGAATTGCAGAAACTGCAACAGGAAATCAACGAGATGATGCGTCGGCTGGTGGACAAAAAAGAGCTCAACTGGCAGGACAAAAAGGATCTGCAGCAGATTCAGGAGAAGCAGAAACAGGTGCGCCAGATGATGCAGCAGATGCAGCAGCAAATCAAGGAAAACAACCGTCTGGAGCAGAAATACCGTGAGCAGAGCGAGCAGCTGATGGAAAAGCAGCGTGAACTGGACCGTCTCATGAACGAGGTCATGGATGAGAAGATGAAAGAGACGATGGCGGAGATTGACCGCATGATGAAGGAGTTGGACAAAAAAAAGGTACAGCAGGAGCTGGAGCAGCTCAAAATAGACAATGCCGAGTTGGAGAAACAGTTGGACCAGAACATCGAACTGATGAAACGCCTGGAGGTTGAAAAGAAGGTGGAACAGACCATCCAGAAGATGGACAAGCTGGCCGAAGAGCAGCGCGAACTGGGCAAGCAGACCTCCTCGTCATCCAAGCAGGACAAGGAGCAGCTGCAAGAAAAACAGCAACAGTTGAACGACAAGTTCCAGCAGCTGAAACAGGATATCAACCAGATTAAAAAAGACTACAAAGACCTGGATCCGAGCACCGATTTCAAGGTTCCCACGGAGCTTGAAAAGCAGGTGGAGCAGCATCAGCAGGAAGCCAAGCAGAGCCTTCAGAAAGGCAAGAACAAAGATGCCTCGAAGCAGCAAAAGCAAGCCGCAGAAGACATGGAGAAGTTGAGCGAGGCATTGGCAGAGGCTCAAGTGGACGCCGAACAGGAGGATTTGGCCGAAGATGCCGAGCAGGTGCGCCAGTTGCTGAAGAATCTTGTCCGCCTTTCGTTCAATCAGGAAGAGCTAATATCGGACATCAATAATATTTATATCCAAGACCCCAAATATCAGACCATTATATCACGACAGAATCGTGTGCGCGACGACTTTAAAGGTGTTGAGGATTCCTTGCGTGCAATGGCAAAGCGACAGTTGAACGTAGCCTCCGCCATCACCAAGGAAGTGGGCGAGGTGAACAGCAGCGTAAGTCGCTCTCTCAATGAGCTTTTGAACATGAACCAGTCGTTTTACGGCACCTACAAAAATACGCAGTCAGCACGGTCGATGCAGTATGCTATGACCTCGTTGAACAACCTTGCGCTGGTGCTTGCCGAGAGTCTCGACAAGATGCAGGACCAGATGCGCCAGAACAACCAAAAGAAGAAGAACGGTCAGTGCAAAAACCGTGGCAAGAACAGCCAGCAGTGCAATAATCCCGGCAAAAATCCGTCGCCAAAATCAATGCGTCAGATGCAGCAAGAGCTCAACAAGCAGATGGAAGCCTTGAAAAAACAGCTCGACAAGCAGGGAAAGAAGCCTGGCGGGCGCCATCAAATTGGTGGTCAGCAGTCGATGAGTGAGGAGTTTGCCAAGATGGCTGCTCAACAGGAAATGATACGCCGCATGATGCAGGAATATGGTCAGGAAATGAAGCAGCAGGATGCCGGTAACAGCAAGCTTGCCAAGGAGATAGACCAGATGATGAAACAGATGGAGCAGACAGAGACCGACCTCGTGAACCGCACTATCACCCAGCAAACCATCAAGCGTCAGCAACAGATTATGACACGTCTCCTGCAGCATGAAAAAGCTGAAATGGAGCGGGAAAAAGAGGAACGTCGAGAGAGTCATGAAGCGGGAGATCTTTACAGTCAACCGTCGCCTGCTGAATTGGAGAAATACCATCGGCAGTCGGTTCCTGCTGTCGACCAGTTGCGCACGGTTCCCCCTACCCTCTCACCGTACTATCGCGAGAAAGTGAACGACTATTTCTACCGGTAGAAAGCGGACAGATATAAAGAATTTTTGTATATTTGCAGATTGAAAAAAATATAAATAATGACGGAATCTTTTGTAATACAAGCGGATATTGCCAATATGCCCCAGGTGGAGGAGCGTTTGTTCCATTTCTGCCGTGAATGCAATGTGGGCAGCTATTATTCAACGATTTCTGTGGCAACACTGCAGGCAGTGGAGAATGCCATCGTGCATGGCGATGAATCCGATGTTACAAAACAGGTTACCGTCACCTTTACCACCTGCCGCGGAGGCATTGCCGTTGAGGTGTCGGATCAGGGCAATGGATTCGAATTCGAACGCTATGGTCAGTTGCCTTCCGAGGCATCGGCATCGGGTGAGGGGATTTTCGTCATGAAGTCGCTTGCTGACCGGATGAGTTTTTCAGACGGCGGTCGGAAGGTCAGACTTGAGTTCGATGTCAATGGTATTGACCCGGCAGATGCTCTCGAGCGGGTCGCTCTTCTCCAAGAACATTTTTCGCTGATTGCAGCATGAGGATTCCTCGTTTTCCGTCGCACAGGGAGTATAACTGTCCTGCCACACGTGAGATAGTGCACGGATTTTGACGAATACTCCTGCCGGAAATCACCATAATTATTTGTTAATCAGATTGTAATATTATAATCATGGCTATTCGTTTTTCAGTGCAGGATGTACATTTCGAGCTTGAAAATGAACAAAACCTGAAAAAATGGATTTCAAATGTTGTTTTACGCAGAGGAAAGGCGGTTGGCAATATTTCGTATCTGTTTTGTGACGACAATTATCTTCTCGGTGTGAACCGGCAGTATTTGAATCATGATACATATACCGATATCATTACGTTCGATTATGTCGTCGGCAACCTTGTCTCGGGTGATATCATGATTAGTGTGGATAGGGTGGGGGAGAATGCCGAGAAGTTTGGCGTCCCATTTGAGCAGGAGTTGCATCGTGTCGTGATTCATGGGGTGCTCCATTTGTTGGGACAGGGGGATAAAACTGATTCGGAAGCTGCTGAGATGCGTTGTTTGGAAAACGATGCTTTGGCTCTGTGGAACGAGATGTTTCACGGGGAACAAAAGTCGTAAATCACATGTTCTATGATATTTGAGCCGTACGATATAGTGGTTGTTGGTGCCGGACATGCGGGGGCAGAGGCTGCTGCCGCTGCCGCTAGACTTGGCGCCAAAGTGTTGCTTATTACCCAAATGTTGGATAACATCTGCCAGATGTCGTGCAACCCTGCAATGGGTGGTGTGGCGAAAGGTCAGATTGTTCGCGAAGTGGATGCCCTGGGTGGATGGTCGGGAATAGTGACCGACCGCTCGGCCATTCAGTTCCGCATGTTGAACCGCTCGAAGGGTCCTGCCATGTGGAGTCCAAGAGCTCAGTGCGACCGGATGCTTTTTTCGCAGAATTGGCGAAGGGTTTTGGAGTCGATACCGAACCTGTCGTTATGGCAGGATGAGGTGACCGCTTTGGTTCTCGATGGCGGCACGGTGTCGGGTGTGCAGACCCGCATGGGGCACACTATTCCGGCCCGGGCTGTTGTCCTTACTAGCGGCACATTTTTGAATGGACGAATTTACATCGGTGAGAGTGCATGGAGTGGCGGTAGGGTAGGGGAGGCTCCGGCCGTGGGTCTCTCGGACCAGTTGCGTGATCTTGGGTTTGAGGTGGAGCGCTTGAAGACTGGTACGCCAGTTCGTATCGATGGGCGCACCATTGATTTCTCAAAACTTGAGGTGCAGCCCGGTGATGAGTCTCCTGCCAAGTTTTCTTTTTCAGACACCGAACCATTGAAGGAGCAGCGTCCATGTTATGTGGCAAATACAAACTTGAAGACGCATGATATCCTTCGCACGGGTTTTTCCCGCTCGCCAATGTTTACGGGTCGCATACAGGGTCGTGGTCCGCGCTACTGCCCTTCGATAGAGGATAAGATTGACCGCTTTGCCGACAAGGATCATCACCAGTTGTTTGTCGAGCCGGAGGGCTGGCATTCCCAAAGCTGGTACCTTAACGGATTCTCTTCGTCGCTGCCGTTGGAGGTGCAGCTCGAGGCCTTGCGTTCTATTTCCGGATTTGAACAGGCGCAGATTTTCAAGCCTGGCTATGCGATAGAATATGATTATTTCCCTCCGACGCAATTGGTGTATACCCTTGAGACCAAGCGTGTGGAGAACCTGTACTTTGCAGGTCAGGTGAACGGGACGACGGGATATGAGGAAGCGGCCTGCCAGGGCCTGATGGCGGGTGTGAATGCGGCCCTGAAGCTAAAGGGCAAGGCACCGCTCGTCCTTGGGCGTTCGCAAGCGTATATCGGTGTACTAATTGACGACCTAGTGACAAAAGGTGTGGATGAGCCTTACCGAATGTTCACCTCGCGGGCGGAATATCGTATCCTTTTGCGGCAGGATAATGCCGACCAACGTCTGACGCCGTTGTCGCACGCCATAGGTTTGGCGGACGACGACCGGATGCGTCGTGTGGAAGAGAAGGTGAGGAAGATTGGCGAGTTGACGCAGATGGTGGAGGAATGCTCCGTGGTGCCGTCGGAAGTGAATGGTTGGCTTGAGGAGCACGGGTCGGCGCCACTGAACCAGCGGGTGCGGCTTTCGTCGCTGCTGCTGCGTCCGGAGTTGACGCTTGATACTTTGAGTGAAGTGGCTCCCGCGGTGGCTGAAGCCATGGACAGGATGCCTGAGGAGGTTGTGCAGGAGGTGGAGACGGGTATCAAATACCAGCGTTATATCGAGAAGGAACAGGAGGTGGCGAACCGGATTCTGAAGTTTGAGGAGATAAAACTGCCTGCCGAATATAATTACATGCAGTTGACGGCCTTGTCGTATGAGGCCAGAGAGAAGCTGAATCGCTACCGTCCAGTGTCCATTGGACAGGCGTCACGCATCAGTGGAATATCGCCTGCGGATGTGTCGGTGCTACTGCTGGCCTTTGCCCGATAAGGGACAAATAATAGATACAAAAGAGGGCTTGTTTCACGTGAAACAAGCCCTCTTTATTTGTTGTAACATGTTATATCTGTGATAGATATTGCTTTGCTTCGGGTCCAATATTGAAGAGAAGGTCGAGGATGCTGAGGTTGGGAGCGAAAGGCTGACGGTCGTCGAAAACTTGATAATATCGAGGGAATCTTTCGGTAGGGTAGGGGTGCTTTGGAGAGAAGGTGTTGCGGTAGTCAAGAGTGTTGTCGGAGAGTGGCAGGAAGTCGGTGGTAAGGGTGACCGTACAAGGCGTTTTCAGCTGTTTCAGGAGCCATTCGAGGGCGGCATGGTTGAGCTGCAGCAGGAAGTCGTAACGCTGCATCAGAAGGTTCTCCAGGCCATCCTTGTAGTAGAGATAGTAGGGAGAGGCACTGTAGGCGGCCTTCAGGGTGCGTAGGTGGATGATGTTCCAGCGCTCCTTGTAGTCGATTCGTACTTCGTCGGTGCGTGAATGATTGTTGCGTATCACGGGTACCGTCAATGTCTTCATCCCGTTGGCAGTCATGATTTCCAACCGGTTACGGTATGTCTGCTTGGGGAAGGTCTCCTTTGCCTCGATGTGGGCTTCGGGATACTTTGCCAGGGTCGCCATGTAGGCGATTGGCGGCATGAAAGCTGTGGAGAACAGGGGGGTCATGCGCCTAGGATAATGGAGACGAGATCGCCCTCGTCGAAGTAGAAATCGACGTTTCCTTCGGGGAATGAAATGCGTCGTTCGCCCCAGTCTTCCTCATCGGCGTCTTGCTCGGTGTAGTTGTTTTTCACCATGAGGCTGACGATAGCGCGCTCATCGAGGTCGAAGGGGTGCTCTCCGAGGAGGGTGCAGTCTTCGTCGGCGACATCGATGCAAGAGAGAATAGGATTGTCTCCCTCGCAGAAGAGCGTGATTCCCAGTTCGTTATATCTGAGTACGGTGGTGGTTTCGTCTACGGCGTTCTCAATGTCTTCCACTTCGTCGGCATTGCCGAGGAGGCTGACAATCTCTTCCACTGGCATACCGAAGCGGAGGTCGCCGAGTCCTTGTTTCAGTTTTATCTCCATTTCCATGTTCGTGAGTTTTTGAATTAGGGTACAAAAATACGTCTTTTTTTACGAATGGAAAAATATTTTTTTGTGAATTCCATATTTTTTCCGGCATTGTAAGTCGTTGATTCTCCCATGCTTTTACCAACCATGTTCTTCTATAGTTCTTATGCCCTCCTTCACTTATTATATGTCGTTGGATAATAAAAAAAGTGAAGCTGCGTTATGGTTGAGGAACAAAAAAATTACTTGTTATGGCATTTATCTACCAAGGAATTCTGGGACCGTTTATCGGCAAGGTGGGTCCGAGTGTTGGGTATCTGTGGCGTGGAAAGGCGTGTGTACGCGCCTACCGCCGCTATATCAATTATCCGAATACGCCGGCGCAACAGACAGAGAAAGACTGGTTTGTGGCGATGGTGCGTTTTGCCGCCGTGGCGCGACCGGCACTGAAGATAGGTTTCCTGAAGCATGCTTTGGAGGCGAAGATGACGGAATGCAACTATTTTGTGCGTGAGAACAAGCGGTGCTTCTCGATGGAAGAGGGCTCGGTAAGAGTGGATTACAGTCGGCTGACACTGTCGCGAGGGAGTGCTGCGGATGTTTTCTTCAAGCCTGCCCGATTTGAGGAAGGAGAGGTGGTAAGTGTTGATTTCGAGAAGAATGCGATGTCCTTGCGGGCATCCAGTGAGGACCGCGTGTATGTTTATGCTTATTGTCCCGAGAGTGCCGAGGGGTGTTTGTCGGCCCCAGTGCCGCGGAGGTCTAAGTGTGTGAGTATGAGGCTTCCGGAATCATGGTCGGGGAAGGACGTGCATCTGTATGGATTTGTGGAAGATAGAGAGGGACGGACGTCAAATACAACGTATATCGGCATGGGTCGCGTGAACCATTATGAGGATGGCGGCCGGTTTGTTCAGATTAATAAGGGATGGACTGATTTTGTGGATATTGTGAAGCAGGCGACGGGTGTTACTTCGAATGGGTCGGAGAAACGGCACGTGGAGAAAGAGACGCCTGTTGAAAGCTCGCGCGAGGGAGCCCGCGGCGAGCCACCTGAAGTGCCGTAAGTGTAACTTTTTTTACTTTCCCGAAAGGGTGAAAAACGTGAGAAAAAGGCTTCAATGAGGCTTTTTTCAAGGGTTTGCAGTGATTTTATTTGTCTGTCGGAAGATGTTTTATGTGCCTGTTAACGTGATGGTTGCAGTGAACCCGGCTTTTGTTTTGTGATTTTTTTTTGTGTATTGATAAAAAAGTTGTACTTTTGCAAACTCAAATTGCGAGGCGGAAGCCTGCTTTTGTTGACTCAGTAGCTCAGTAGGTAGAGCACAACACTTTTAATGTTGGGGTCCTGGGTTCGAGCCCCAGCTGGGTCACCGAAAAAGAGGTGAGTGACTGACTCAGTAGCTCAGCAGGTAGAGCACAACACTTTTAATGTTGGGGTCCTGGGTTCGAGCCCCAGCTGGGTCACCAAACCAACAGAAAGGACCGGAACGAAAAATTCCGGTTTTTTTGTATGAAATTGAGTCGTTATATACTGATTCTATGTGTTTTGTTGCTGTCGACCGGCAAGTTGGACGTTGTTGCGCAGGAATCGCAGGAACAGATGGCGGCATATTATTACGACAATGGGGAGCTGGAACAGGCTGCCCAATTGTATGAGTCTCTGTATAAGCGTACTACAAATAAATTTTATTATCAGCGACTGTATAATACATATCTTCGCCTGGGAGAGTACAAGGATGCCCTGAAACTGGCAGAGAAGCGCCGGAAGGAAAATCCCAAAGATTTGTATCTATATGTGGATGAGGGGAATGTGTACCTTGAGCAAGGGCAGAAGAAAAAGGCGGATAAGGTGTTTGACAAGGCTGTGGATGCCATCACAGGGAACCTGGCACCTATTCCTGATCTGGCGAGAGCGTTCGCCAATGTGGGCCGTTATGACTATGCGTTGAAGACTTACTATACCGCACGTTCGAAGACGAGGAACAAACAGTTGTATTTCAGTGAGATAGTGGGTGTATACCAAGCCATGGGCGATTATGGCGCGATGACTGAGGAATACTTTGACTTGCTTGATAACCAGCCGGGTATGATGAATTCGATACAGGTGTCGATGCAAAAGACATTGCAGGAGGCACCTGACGAACGGCTTGCCAACGGTGTGCGTCAGGCGTTGGTGCAACGAGTGAGAGAGCATCCAGACAACCGTAACTATCTGGAAATGATGATTTGGTTTGCCCTTCAGCAGAAGGATTTTGCTTTTGCGTTGACACAGGCACGAGCGGTGGAGAGCCGATTCCCCGACCAAGGGGGCGACCAGTTGTTGCGAGTGGCGAAGATTGCTTATGCCAATGAAGACTATGATGTGGCTGCCGAGAGCTATCGCCTGCTGCAGCAGAAGGGAAAGGAAAATCCTCACTATTTCGAAAGCCGAGTGGGCGAGTTGGAAGTGGAATTCGCGCGTATTAATAAGAACTATACCATTGATAGCAAGAAATTTGCGGCATTGAGGGGCCGTTATGAGGAGGCGATTGCGGAGCTGGGCAAGAACGAGCGCACGGTGCCGTTGATGCGTAATTATGCTCAGCTGATGGCATATCACGGGAATGATGCCCAGGCGGCGGTGAGTATGCTTGACGATGTGTTGGAGATACCGCGCCTGAAGGCGGCGCTACGCGATGAAGTGAAGCTGGAACTGGGTGATATGCTGCTGTTTGCAGGCGAGATATGGGATGCTTCGCTGCTTTATATGCAGGTGGAGAAGGCGAATAAGAACGATGTGCTGGGAGCCATGGCTAAATACCGGAACGCGCGCCTGTCATATTTTAACCACGATTTCTCCTGGGCCAAGTCGCAACTCGACGTTTTGCGTGCATCGACAAGCAAACTAGTGGCTAACGATGCCATGGAGTTGTCGCTCCTAATCTCTGATAACATGGAAGATGACAGTACTTATGACATGCTGGAACTCTATGCCGACGCCGACCTGCTGCTCTATCGGAACTTGTTGGATTCGGCATGGGATGGATTCGATGCAATCAACAAGCGCGTGCTGTCACATCCCCTGTTTGACGAGGTGCTGATGAAGAAGGCGCAAATACGCATGAAACAAGCACGTTACGAAGAAGCAGACTCTTTGTTGCAGCAATTGGTGGAGTTCTATCCCTATGATATTCTGGCCGATGATGCGCTGATGCTGCGTGGTGAACTGAACGAGGAGAAGCTTGGACATACTGATGTGGCACTCGAATGTTACGAAAAAATACTGTTGGATTACTCATCGTCACTTTACGCTGACAGAGCCCGAAAACGTTATAACGAATTGAAAACAAGATGAATGAAGTAAAAGCCAAGAAGTTCCTTGGACAGCATTTCCTCACCGACGAGAGCATTGCCCGCCGTATAGTGGACAGTCTTAGCGGAAGGACGTCCCATGTGGTGGAGATAGGACCTGGAATGGGGGTATTGACGAAGTATCTGATTGAGAACAAGAATCTTGACTTCCATGTCATAGAGCTCGACCGGGAGTCGGTTGTTTATTTACATGAGCATTATCCGCAATTGGATGTTATAGAGGGTGACTTCTTAAAATTTGACTTAAGTACTTTATTCCATGATAATTTCGCTGTTATTGGCAATTTTCCCTACAATATTTCTTCGCAGATACTATTCAAGGTGTTCGAACAAAGAAATCAGGCAATTGAAGTGGTGGGAATGTTCCAGAAAGAAGTAGCAGAACGTGTCGCTGCAGGGCCGGGAAGCAAGACCTACGGAATTCTATCGGTCTTGTTATCAGCATTCTACAAAATTGAATACCTCTTCACTGTGCATGAGAACGTCTTCAACCCGCCCCCGAAGGTGAAGTCGGCCGTTATCAGGCTTACAAGAAACGATGTAAATAGTTTGGAATGTGATGAGAAGCTTTTTGTGCAGACCGTGAAAGCCGGCTTCAACCAACGACGTAAGACTTTGCGCAATGCTTTGCGATCGGCGGGATTGCCGATAGAGGCAGTGCCTGAGGAGGTGCTTGGTAAGCGTGCCGAACAACTGTTGGTAGATGAATTCATTGTATTGACCAAAACCATACAATCATGTCTATAATTTCTTTTATTATAATTGCTATTGCGTTTGGAATCAGCACGATGGTTCTGATGAAGCGATGCACTGAGGCTACGCCAGTGCGCCTGTCGGCGGGATTGCTCATTGCGACCATGGTTGCGATGGTGCATACGGTGCTGTTCATTGTGGGAATGCTGGCGGGTAACCTTTTGCGCTTTGAGTCTGCCGACGACCCGTTTGCCTATGCAGAAGTGAATGCGCTGGTGCTGATGGGCATGACAGTGGTGGTGTTGCTGAAACTGCTGTCTCCTTATCTGCGACGTGAACCCAAACTGGCGGTTTTCCCCCTGAATGGCGGTCTGGGGCACACATTACTCATGACCGTTGCTTCAGGAATCAATATTTTCCTATTGGGAATGGGAGTCGGCTTTGTTGCGTTGCTTAGCCAGGGTGTGCACCGCGCTGTATGGCCATTGTTTACGCTGACACTTTTATTTTCCTATCTGGGCATAATGTATGGCCGTCAAAAGGTGGAGATGCGACCGAGACGTTGGATTATCATTTCGTGCGTTCTGCTCCTCGGAGTCGCCATTGCCGCCGTGGTGAATGCCGGGTGATTTTTGCAATGCGAGGCAAAAAGTCAGATTATTGGATAGATGCGCATGAGGCATTGACGGCAGTCGAAATCGAGGCGGAAGCGACGGTTGTTATTGCGGAGGATAAGGGTATCGGAGGGGGCAATGTTCAGTTGGGGTTTGCTTCGGCTTTTGTTTTGCAGACAGCATCCTAGTTCGTAGCGAAGGCAGTATTTGGTGGTCATGAGAGCTTTCCCATCATAGTTTTCCGTCAACTCCAGGCCACGCTCTATCTTGCTTACTCCATGTCGTTTATAAAAATCTTCTGCCTTGTTGTTGATGACATTGGCGCGATAATCGAGCGTTGTACTAGGGTAGGGGAGTCCTTGGTCGATATGAGCGCAATCTTTTGGGTGGAAGTGGCTGATTCTATATTCTTTGAGCAGCTCTACTGCGTTCCGGCGCAACTCGTTGAGAGTGCTGGAAGGAATGAAATAGCGTCCTTCGGTTTTGTCGGTTACCAGAGTGGCAGAGAAGGGAGTATTGCCGAGTTTGGAGAGTTGTTTCACAATCGTGTTCGAGTTGATGAGTGGTTTGTTAGAGTCAATATGTTCTGCCTCCAGGTGCTGAATCACGGAGAGACCATCTTCGTCCTTGAATGTCAAGTTGAATCCGGTTTTGTCGTAGGAGAAGAGCATTTCAATATTTATCTTGCGCTCGGCAGTATGCCCTTGCATTTGTTTCTCAAATAGTTGGTCGTTATTACGCCAGATAGTGGTGCCAATCTTGATTTCTGGCATGCGGTTGGGGGTGACGGTACGCCCCTGTACGCCGTTGACCAGGAACCCTTGCAATTTGCCATCGCCATCGAAATAGCATAGACCATCGCCCGTGGTAAGAGGCTCAGTACCACTGATACTCAGGGAAGAACCGTTTGTGGAAGTCGCTTCGCCAATTCTTTTCCCGATAGATTTCTGTGTGGAGAAGGAGGCCATGGGTTTGCGTTCGCGGAGAAAGTAATCTGTGTAGCCGCGATTGAAAGTACGCTCGGGGTCGGGGGTAAAAGAGTAGTAACAACTTCCTGAGGAGCTTTTTGAGTGTCCTTCCATCATGCTATCAAGTAGTTGGCGATAGTATGCGGTAATGTTCTTAACATAACTCAGATCTTTCAACCGCCCTTCAATCTTGAACGACATTATTCCTGCATCTATCATGGAACAAAGCTGTTGCGAAGCATTGAAGTCGCGAAGGGACAAGAGGTGTTTCTCTTTGGAGAGCAGCTTGCCGTCGCCATTGTAGAGGTCATAGGTGCTGCGGCAGGGTTGAGAGCAGCATCCGCGGTTGCCGCTACGTTGATTAAGATACTGGCTCATATAACATTGTCCGCTATAGCTGACACAGAGAGCGCCGTGAACGAAAGCCTCGAGATCGAGATGTGTGGTTTGCCGGATTTCGCGCATCTGCTCGAGGGAAGTTTCCCGGGCCAGTACTACACGCTTGAAACCTGCTTGTTCCAAGAACTTTATACGGTCCACCGAGGCGTTATGGCACTGAGTGCTGGCATGCAACTCGATGGGAGGGAGGTCGCACTCCAGCAAACCCATATCCTGAATAAGCAGTGCGTCAACACCAATGTTGTAGAGTTGATGAATCATCCTCACGGCAGCCTCGATTTCGTTGTCGAATAACAGAGTGTTTACTGTTACAAATACCTTGGAACCATATAGATGCGCATAGGAAACCAATGCGTCGATGTCCTCAAGGGTGTTGGTGGCCGCGGCGCGTGCACCAAAAGCAGGGGCACCGATATATAGCGCATCGGCACCATGATTGATGGCTTCGCGTCCGAATTCCAGGTTCTTGGCTGGGGAGAGCAGTTCCAGTTTCATGCAATAAATAACGAATCAGCACGTTATTTATTGCATGAGTACAAAAACCAAGATATTGTATGGAGGCCTGCGGGCGTTGCGACGTGAGTTGGAACAGGAGAGCTGGCGGAATGCCAAATATACTATCCTGTTGGATGAAAATACTTTCCAGCATTGTTTGCCCCTGTTGATTTCAAGCGTTGAGGCGTTGCAGGAGGCAGAGTTCATAGAGGTGCCTGTCGGTGAGGAATGCAAGAGCCTGGAAATCGCGGCGCAGGTGTGGCAAACGATAATGGAAGGCGGGGCCGACCGCAACGCTGTGATAGTAAATCTTGGTGGTGGCTGTGTGTGTGACCTCGGTGGATTTATTGCTGCGGGATACAAGAGGGGTATTCGCTATATTAATGTGCCAACTACTTTGTTATCAATGGTTGACGCTTCCATTGGCGGCAAGACGGCCATCAATTTCGGGGGAGTGAAGAATAGTATCGGCCATTTCTACCCTTCAGTTTTAACTGTCATAGATCCAGTGTTCTTGGAGACCCTCTCGCCGGAGCAGCTCCTTAACGGAAAGGTGGAGATGGTGAAAACCGCAGCCGTTGCCCAGCCAACCCTATTTGAGCAACTCATCAAAGAAAATGATATCAGGAAACAGCAGATAATTGACGTTGCCCGTATCAAGAATGCCGTGGTCCGCCGTGACCCTGAAGACCATGGTATCAGGAAGATACTTAACTTTGGACATACTTTCGGACATTCAATCGAGGCATATCTGCGACTTCCCCATGGTATTGCCGTTGGCATAGGCATGAAGATTGCCATGTATCTTTCAGTGAAGAAAATTGGTCTTTCGGAAGAAGTCTATCGCGCATATTCCCAATGGTTTAGTGAGAGTTTTTCGACTCTCCAAATTCCTACCTTCACATTAAAGGACATAGAGCAGATGCTGCCATTGATGCATCAGGACAAAAAGAATTCGGACGGGGAGGTCTGCTGTGTGCTATTGCAGGAACTCGGTGCCGCCATGATAGATGTGGAAGTCTCTGACAACGAGATTCGAGGCGCGATATTACATTTAGGGAAATAAGTTATTTTACCTCGGCTTCGACAGCTTTACGGTTCCACAGGCGGAGGAATTTCTCCACTTTCTTGCGGCTGTAGCCTTTACCCTCCTCGAGCGACTCCGACTCCTGGATGTGGATGGGTTTGCCTTCGCTGTTGAGGATGACAAAGACGGGGTAGCCGAAACGGCCAGGGTTGCCGAGGAAGCGCATGGCATTCAAATTCTTGTTGTCTTTGGAATAGTTGACGTGGATGTAGACGAAGTTTTCTTCGATGAGGGGTGCTATGACGCTGTCTTTCTTGGCAAAATCGGCAAAGCGCAAGCACCAGGGACACCAGTTGCCGCCCACTTGGCAGAGCACATAGCGACCGCTTTTCTGTGCCAAAGTAGTAGCCTCTTGGATTTGCTGCATGGCATCGAGGCTTTCGTTATATACCTTCACCTGAGCTTGTCCGAAAGAGACCGCCATCGCAAAGGAAAGAAAGAAAAGGAATTTTTTCACGAGATATGTTTTATTTGCAGGGTACAATAATTTGTTCGGTGGTGCGGCTGCGTTGTTCCAGAAGAATGGGGCGACCGGCGACGATACTGTCGATTACCTCTTGTGTGTAGTAGCGGATGGTGACAAGCTGGAGATTCTCATTGTAACGCACACGGAACATGCTTTTTAGTCGATCAACCAATACCCCGATTCGTTGGGGGTTGTTGTCTACGCAAATGGAGAAGCTCAGGGCAGAGTTTTGCATGAGATTTACTCTGATTCCAAGCTCGTTAAGTAGTCCAAAAATGACTTGTAAATTGTCTTCTGCGATGAAAGAGTAGTCGCGAGGCAAGATGGAAAGCAGAATCTGATTGTTCTTGAAAATGTAAAGAGGTGTTTCCGGGACGATGGCTTTGTAGTCGCCGATAGATGAACCTTCGGCATCGGGAGTGATGAAAGAACGGATGTAGAGTGGTATGCTTTTGTTCTGAATAGGTTTCACCGTTTTGGGATGGATGACAGAGGCACCGTAGTAGGCTAGCTCGATGGCTTCGTTGTAGGGTATTTGGGAGATTTTGACGGTGTCTGCAAAAAATTTGGGGTCGGCGTTGAGGAATCCGGGAACATCCTTCCAGATGGTCATATTTTCTGCGTTGAGGCAGTGGGCGAGGATGGCAGCGGAATAGTCGGAACCTTCCCGGCCCAAGGTGGTGGTTTGTCCATTGGCAGTGCCGCCGATGAATCCTTGGGTGAGAATAACCCTAAATGGCATGGAATCAATGGAAAGCGTGTCAATGGCCTCCTGTGTCGCTGGCCAGTCGACACGGCCTTCGCGGTAATGACTATCTGTTTTGATTATTTGACGTGCATCAAGCCATAAAGTATTTATTCCAAGAGAGTTGATGTATTCGGCGATAATTGTGGTGGAGAGTAGTTCTCCATGGCTGACCACCTGGTCATAATTATAATTATAGTGTTCTGTATCGGGGGGAAGGGTGGAGCAGAGATGGTCGAGAGAAGAAAGGAGGTTGCCAATCTTATGCTGAACATCCATGTTATCAGGCATTAATGCTGATGCGATATTGCGATGATACTCCTCCAGTTGTTGACGCAGGGAAGTGGTCTCAGAGGCCTCGGTTGCTCCAGGCACTAGTTTCTCCAGCAGGTTGGTAGTTTTGCCCATAGCTGAAACGACCACAACCAAAGGCATTGATTCCAAATGCTTTTGAACGATATGCGCCATATTGCGCACGGCATCGGCACTGTTGACCGAGGCGCCGCCGAATTTAAATACTTTCATAGGCTATGCTAATTCGCGCTGCATTTCGCGGCGAGTGTCCTTTTCTTTGATGCTTTCGCGCTTGTCGTAGTGATGTTTTCCTTTGGCGAGGGCAATGGTGAGTTTGGCGTACCCTTGTGGATTGACGAAGAGCAGTTCAGGCACGATGGTATAACCCCGTTCCTTGATTTTGTTCTGCAGCTTGCGCAACTCGCGGCGGTTGAGTAACAGTTTTCTGTCGCGTTTGGCGGTATGTCCCCAATAGCTGCCGAACTTATATTCCGAGATGTGCATGTCGCGGACAAACAGTTCGTTGCCGATAAAAGTGCACCAAGCGTCGTTGAGGTTTGCCTTGCCCTCGCGTATGCTTTTTATTTCGCTTCCCATCAACACCAAGCCTGCGGTGTACTCATCCATGAGGAAATATTCGTAGGAGGCGCGTTTATTCTTGATTTCTATGATATTTTTCTCTTCCATGCTTGTTACAACGAGGGGAAAGGCTAAATATTGTAGATGGAACTTATTTATGTTGCTCGGCAAACCGTTGGTTGGCTGCGGCAAGGGCATCGTCGGCATTGATTCCGTGCCGCCGTCCCCAGTCGACGAGGTCGAAGAGTTTTTGTCCGAACTCCTCTTCAGACATGTCGGTAGCTTCGCGGGTATTTTCGGTGGTGCCTGCCACTTTCTCCTGCATGCGTATCGTTTTCACGAGTGTGGGCAGAGAGGAGGGCACCCCTTCAAGCACAGATTTGCGTCCTTCCCGCATCTTGAGTTGTTCCCAGTTCTCGCCATGGTAATCCTCTTTATGGTAGATGAAAGGGTGGCGAGAGACGAGTTTATCGCTTATGGCGTTGAAGACATCGGCGAGGTCGAAAAGACCCTCGTCTTCGGCGATCTTAGCGTAGAACATGATGTGCATGGCGAGGTCACCGAGTTCTTTTTTAATCTCGTTGCTATCGTGGGAGATGATAGCTTCGCTTAGTTCGTGGACCTCTTCTATGGTGAGGTAGCGCAGACTTTTCATGGTCTGCTGACGGTCCCAAGGGCATTGCTGCCGCAGGGTATCGAGAATGGTGCTGAGCCGTTCAAATGCGGCGGACGTCTTCGACTCCATCGATGGTGCGCAGTTTGTCGATCAGCCTGGTAAGGTGGTCGAGGTTGTTGATATAAAGCATAATGATGCCGCGGGCGACGCCCTCGGAGGCTTCGAGGGTGATGGCGCGCATGTTGAGGTCCATCTCGTCGGAGATGTGGCGAGTGATTTCCTGCAGTAGCCCTTTATGGTCGATGGCGGTGAGGGAGATACCGGTGAGGAGAGCGATTTGTTCGCCAGGACGCCATTTGGCGCGGACGATATGGTTCTCATGGTTTGCCATCTCCTTCATCGCTTCCTTGCAGTTGGTGCGATGGACCATGATGCGGTCGTTCTGGACAATACCGACTACCTGGTCGCCCTGCACGGGTTTGCAGCAAGAGGCTGTTTCGGTGGGGAGGTTCTCGTATTCCTTGTCGAGGAGAAAAGGCGTGGAGATTTCCTTGTATTTGTTGAGGAAAATGAGGTTGGGCTCCGGATGGGCCTTACCAAAGCATTCTGCTACCTGATGTTCGGTGACATTGCCGACGGCGAGGTCGTAGAGAACATCGATGTCGGAGCGGTTGTCGAGATAGCGTTTCAGTTGTCCCCAGTTCTGGGGGTTGTCTTTGAGGTGAATCTTCTCGAGGTAAGCTTTCAGTTTGCGGCGACCTTCCTTGGAATACTCTTTCTTGTGGGCACGGAGGAAATCCTTGATGGCTTCTTTCGCGTGCGGGGTTTGGCATTCGTTGAGCCACTCTTCCGAAGGCACGGTGTTGGCGGTGGTGAGAATCTGAATCTGGTCGCCAGTGTGAAGGCGTTCGTTGCGGCTGACGACGCGAGCGTTGACCTTGGCACCGATGCAGTGGTCGCCGAGTTCGGTGTGGATGGCGTAGGCGAAGTCGAGCACCGTGCTGCGCGACGGCAGCGTGACGGTGCGTCCCCGGGGTGTGAAAAGATAGATTTCCTTGGTGTAGAGGGCTTCCTTGAACTCCTCGACGAGGTCGAGGGCACTTTTATCACTCTGTTCGAGGGAGGTGCGGATTTGCTGGAGCCATTCTTCGACGGGGTTGTTGTCGATTTGCTCCTCGGGGTGAGCTTCCTTGTAGAGGAAGTGGGCCGCCATACCTTTTTCGGCGATGGTGTCCATGCGGTCGGTGCGGATTTGGATTTCCACCCACCGGCCGATGGGAGTCATGACGGTGGTCTGGAGGCTCTCGTAGCCGTTGTTCTTGGGGTGGGTGATCCAGTCGCGGAACCGGTTGGGGTTGGGATCGAATTGTTGCGAGATGAGGGCGTAGACGCGGAAGCATTCCTCTTTCTCTTTCTCGCGGGGTATGTTGTTGAGGATGATGCGCATGGCGTATAGGTCGTAGATCTCCTCAAAAGCCACGTGCTTGTTCTCGATTTTTTTCCAACAGCTGTAGACCGACTTGACGCGGGTCTTGATGGTGTAGTTGTAGCCGGCCTCTTCGAGCATCTGGCGGACAGGTTTGGTGAGGCACTCCTTGAGTTTTTCCTCGGTGCCTGCTGTCTCGGCTATTTTGGCGGCTATTTCGGCGTATTTTTCGGGGTTGGTGTAGCGCATCACCAGTTCTTCGAGTTCGGTCTTGATGGTGTAGAGGCCGAGGCGGTGCGCCAGGGGGATGTAGAGGTAGGAGGTTTCGCTGGCGATGATGAATTTCTTGGTCTCCTTCATGGAGTCGAGGGTGCGCATGTTGTGCAGACGGTCGCAGAGCTTGAGGAAGATGACATAGGCGTCGTTGCACATGGAAAGCAGGATCTTGCGGTAGTTTTCCGCTTGCTTGCTTTCAGACTGCTGGAGGAGCATGACGTCCTCGATTTTGGTCACGCCGTCGACGATGCGTGCCACACGGTCGCCGAAGACCATGCGCAGTTCGTCGAGAGTGATTTCGGTGTCCTCCACCACGTCGTGGAGCAATGCGCTGATGACGGCGATGGGGCCGAGGCCAACCTCCTTGACGGCGATGAGGGCCACCGCGAGGGGGTGGAAGATGTAGGGTTCGCCACTTTTGCGGCGGGTGCCGGCATGGGCTTTGTTGGCAATCTGGAAAGCGCGCAGGATATTAGCCTCTTCGTCGGGAGTGAGCGGTTTCAGTGCCCGGCAAGCGGCGATGAGTTCTTTGTATTTCTCCTGTATCTCGCGCTTTTCGCGCTTTTCGTCAATCACATACATGGAAAGGTTCCCCGTAATTAAAGGTTACCACAAGAACAAGGAGAGAGCGGCGATGGCAGCGATTTCGAGGCTCACACCGACGGTGAGGTAGCTGTAGCCGTTCACTGTGGCGAGACCCATGGACACTGAAGTCCAGCAGAATTCGCCTCCTTTGGAGGGTGATGCCATACGGAAACCGATTTCGCCGCCGATGTGGAGGTGGCGGGAGAAGTCGGTGGTGGTGTTGATTTTGGACGGAGTGGCAAAGCCGTTATTTAAGATGATGCCGCCGTAGAGATGCCAGTCCCACCGGCTGTCGACGCCCGAGAGACGTGCGGCGGCACCGAGGTTGTAGTATTCGTTTCCCTTACTAGGGAACACTTTGCCATAGACACCGATGCGCTGGGGAAGGTAGGTGAAGCTGATGCCGATGGCGGAGTTGTGTCCAATGAGCGCTTCGGTTTCGACGAAGAAGCTGTTGAAGTTGAGTCCTACGTTGTTGCGGTAATGGTGTTTGGGCCTTTTATAGCCCTGATGTTGTTTTTCAGTGCCTACGATGTTGCCGTTGCGGTCATAGTAGACGGGAGCGCCGATGAGGTTTTCTTCGGCTGGATTTTGTTTTGGCGAGGGGCGGGCGCCGATGACGTTGGGTTCGTCATCGGCGTCGTCCTCGTCGAGGGTGTCAACGCTGTCGGCCGCCGGCAGGGTGGCGGGAAGGGGGAGGCTGTCGCGTTGCACATCCTGCGACCATCCCGTTGCTGCGAAGAGCAGCATGGCAGCCCAAAGAGCGTAGTGTTTCATGGTTTATTTCTTAACAATCTTTTTGGTGGCGGTGCCGTTGTCGGTGATGACGCGCACAAAGTAGACGCCGCTGGAGAGGGTGCTCATGTCGACGACTGCGTTGTTGTGCTGGGTCATGAGAGTGCGGCCGCTGAGGTCGAGGATGTTGACTTCGCGAAGGCCATCGGCGCGGACGGTGAGTTTGTCAGCGACGGGGTTGGGGAAGAGGTCGAAGTTGATGTCGCTGGTCTCCTCGATGCCGACGGTGGGGTTGGAGTCGTAGACGCGCATGCCGTCGATGCAGAAGGCGAACTGGTCGCTGCTATTGAAGTGGCGGAAGGCGATATAGATGGTCTGGCCGCGGTAGTTGGTGAGGTTGACGGTTTGCTTGGTCCAGCTGCCCTTGTTCACGGTGCGGCTCTTGACGGGGCTTGAAGTGAAGTTGCTGGGCTCGTTGCCAGTGGTGGAGATGTAGACTTTGTATTTGTCGGGATATTGGCTGTTGAGGCTGACATCATACCATTCGAGTTTGCAGCTGCTGGTGTTGGGCAGGGTGATGGCGGGAGAGATAAGCCAGTTGTCGGGAGAGAGGGCTCCGGTGGAGTTATACCAGGAGGCGGAGAGGAAGGAACTGTAGCCGGAATTGGCGGCGTTGGAGTAGAGCATCCAGTTGTAGCCGTCGCCATCGGCGTCGACCAGGTTCCAGTCTTCCATCTCCTCTTCGGAGTCGAATCCGCAGAAGTAGAGGTAGTCGAGGACGTTGATGTTGACGGAGTCGGTGGTGGTGCCGTTGGCGTTGGAGACGGCAGCGGAGACGGTGTAGGAGCCGGGGGTGTTCCAAGTGGCTTCGATGACTCGACCGCTAGCGGTTGGGGTGGTGGCGCCGGGGAGGGTCCAGTTGACACCAGTCACGTCATCGACGCTGACGATATGGGTACCAAAGAGAGCGGGACGACCTTTGTAGATGCTGGTTTCGTTCTGGATGCTGGCAATGGGGGCATCGCCGGTTCTGGGGTAGGTGTTGAGCAGACCTTGAATGAAGGCAACGTCGGCGGTGGGGTCGCCGGAGAGGCCGAAGCCGTTGGTGTAGATGTTGCAGTAGTAGCCTGTCGGGGCGATGAAGTACATGCTGGGCACGTAGCCTTCATAGAGGCTGGCGCAGGTGCGGAGGCAGGTGCTGTTGGAACTGTCGTCGATGATGGGGTAGGGCACGGGGGTGGTGGTGCCAGCGATGACGGTCCAGTTGCCTTGGGTGGCACCGGCATAGGTGTCGCCCGCATGGACACCTTGGATCTGGGCGAGGGTGTTGCTGCTTTCGGTCTCGACCCAGAGGACGCAGACCTGGCTGCCGAGCTGGTCGTGGATGGCTTCGAGGACACCGCTGGTGTGCATGCTCCAGCAGGGGCCGCACCAGGTGGCGGAGTAGTCGATGACGACGGCTTTGCCAGCTGCGAGCGTATCGCCGAGGCTGATAGTGTTGCCGTAGATGTCATGGTAGGTGAAAGGGGTTCCGATAGAGTCCCAATACTGGGCGAAGGAGGCAGTGCCCATTGTCAGGGCGACCAGAAGCGATACGATTTTTTTCATAAAAATGATTTTTTTGATGATGTTGATTATTATTTTGTTGAATTTTGGGTTTTCTATTCTTCAGCGGCGTTTTTCTCTTTGAGGGCGGTGCGGATCTTGCCTTCGAGTTCGTCGGTGAGTTCGGGGTTGTCGCGCAGGAGCTGCTTGAGGGCTTCGCGACCCTGGGCGAGTTTGCTTTCGCCGTAGCTGAACCAGGAGCCGCTCTTGTGGATGATGTCGAGGTCGACACCGAGGTCGATGATTTCGCCGAGCTTGGAGATGCCCTCGCCGAACATGAGGTCGAACTCGCAGGTGCGGAAGGGAGGAGCGACTTTGTTTTTGACGACGCGCACTTTGACGCGGTTGCCGATGTTCTGGTCGCCGTCCTTGATGGCCTGGGTGCGGCGGATGTCGATGCGGACGGAGGCGTAGAACTTGAGCGCGTTGCCGCCGGTGGTGGTTTCGGGGTTGCCGAACATGACACCGATTTTCTCGCGGAGCTGGTTGATGAAGATGCAGCAGCAGTTGGTCTTGCTGATGGTGGCGGTGAGCTTGCGCATGGCCTGGCTCATGAGGCGGGCCTGGAGGCCGACTTTGCTGTCGCCCATGTCGCCGTCGATTTCGGCTTTGGGTGTGAGCGCTGCCACGGAGTCGATGACGATGATGTCGATGGCGCCGGAACGGATGAGGTTGTCGGCGATTTCGAGGGCCTGCTCGCCGTTGTCGGGCTGGGAGACGAGGAGGTTGTTGATGTCGACGCCGAGTTTCTTGGCATAGAAGCTGTCGAAGGCGTGTTCGGCATCGATGAAGGCAGCGATGCCGCCGGCTTTCTGGCATTCGGCGATGGCGTGGATGGCGAGGGTGGTCTTACCGGAGCTTTCGGGACCATAGATCTCGATGACGCGTCCACGGGGGAAGCCGCCGACACCGAGAGCCATGTCGAGGCTGATGGAGCCGGTGGAGATAACGTCGAGTTGCTCGTCGGGGCGGTCGCCGAGTTTCATGATGGAGCCTTTGCCGTAGCTTTTCTCAATCTTGTCGAGGGTGCTCTGGAGTATTTTCAGCTTTTCGAGCTTGAGAGCCTGGGCGTCGTTTGCTTCTTTTGCCATAATATTCAACTATTTAATGTGTTATTATTCTTGGTTGTGTCTGCTTATGGGGTGCAAATATACAAAAATATTTAATAATGCCGAAAAAAATTTTTTTCGGTGGGTGCGTTTTTTTGTTTGGTGTATGAAAAAATGTTTGTATTTTTGCAAGTGCAAAACAGGATGGGAATTCCACGTGAAAATCAAAATAGAGGCTGATTGTCAGGAAGATAAATAATATCAGCGCTGATTTTCAAAACAATACATTCCTTTAATTCACAAAAAACTATGTTCAGTAGGTCTATGCTAGGTCTATGGTACCTCTATTGTAACTCTATGGTAGGTCTATGGATGATAGTATGTCGCTCCTATGTCGCGGGAGGTCATGAGTGGGTCGTATCCAGAGGTGCCGTTGTTGCTGAGGCAGAGGAGGTCGGCGCCGGCGATGACAGCCATGCGCACTGCCGTTTCGAAGCTGTATTCCTTGATGATGGCGCCCATGGCGAGGTCGTCGGTGACGATGACGCCGTCGTAGGCGAGGGTGTCGCGGAGGTAGGAGGTGATGGCGGGGGAGAGGGATGCCGGGAGGCCCGAGGGGTCGAGCTGGCGGTTGACGACGTGGGCGGTCATAATCATAGGTGCCTTCTGGGAGAGGGCGCGGTAGGGCTTGAGCTCGAGTGACTTCCACGTGGCGGTGACGTCGACCAGGCCGAGGTGTGTGTCGCCCTTGGCGCTGCCGTGTCCCGGGAAGTGCTTGAGGCAACTGACGACGCCGAAGGCGTTTTGTGCGTCGATCCAGAGGGAGCAGCAGTGTGCCACGCGGTCGGGGTCGGCGGAGAAGCTTCGCTGGATTTTGCCGATGACAGGGCATGCGGGGTTGACGTTGACGTCGGCCACGGGTGCAAAGTTGAGGTTGATGCCCAAGAGGCTGAGTGTCTGAGCGGTAAGCTGTGCGTAGAGGGTGATGGTGTCGTCGCCTTTGCCGGCGCAGTATTCGGCGGAGGGGATGGCGGGGAACCCGTAGCGTGTGGCGAGTCGCGACACTTTGCCGCCTTCCTGGTCAATGCCGATGAGGAGAGAGGGGTTGAGTTGACGGAGCTGGGAGCAGAGGCGCTGTACCTGTATGGGGTCCTGTATGTTGCGTCCGCGTCGCCCGGAGGGGCAGTCGTAGTCGAAGAGGATGACGCTGCCGACGTGGTAGTCGCGCAGAGCGGAGACGATGTCGCTGTTGTCGGCGGTGTCGATGTCGGTGCCGCGGAAGCCGACGAGCAGCATCATACCGATGTCGCGCGAGAGGGAGTCGTCGGGCGGAGGCGGGGGCAGGGTGTCGACGGAGGGTTTTGAGCCGTTGGCGTTGCCGCAAGCCACGAGGGCGAAGAGGAACGCGAGGAGGAGGTATTTGTGTTTCATCCTTCGAAGGGTATACGGTGAGCGATGCTGCGTCCGAGGGTTATCTCGTCGGTGTAGTCGAGGCTGTCGCCCACGGCTACGCCGCGTGCAAGGGTGGTGATTTTAACGCCGAGGGGCTGCAACTGTTTGTTGATGTAGTAGTTGGTGGTGTCGCCTTCCATGGTGGTGGGCAGGGCGAGGATGACTTCCTCGACGGGGGCTGGGTCGCCAGTTTGCACGCGCCTGATGAGGGAGGCTATTTCGAGGTCGCCGACGCCGATGCCGTCGATGGGGGAGATGACGCCGCCGAGGACGTGGTAGAGTCCGCGGTACTGCTGCGTGTTCTCCACAGCCATCACATCCTGCACGTTTTCCACCACACAGATGATGCCGCGCTGCCGCTTCTCGGAGGAGCAGATGGGGCACACCTCGGTGTCGCTGACGTTGTGGCAGTGGCGGCAGTGGTGAAGGTGAGTCTTGAGGTGCATCAGGGCCTCGCTGAGGTCGCGCACCTTGGATTCATCCTCGTTCATGAGGAAGAGGGCGTAGCGCAGTGCCGAGCGCTTGCCCACACCGGGCAGGCTCGCCAGCTGTTCCACGGCCTCTTCCAGTATTTTCGACGGCAGGGTCACGTCAGACCAGGTTCATGCTGTGTTTGATGGACTCGATTTTGTTGTCGAGGGCGGTGTTGGTCTTGTCGAAGCAGTCTTTGCAGCAGAGGTCGCCCTTGACGCCGAAGTAGTATTTGATCTTGGGTTCGGTGCCGCTGGGGCGGACGGTGATTTTGTTGCCGCGGTCGGTGAAGAACTGGAGGACGTTGCTCTTGGGGAGGTCGATGGGTGTGACTTTGCCCGTGAGGAGGTCCTTGCTTTCGTGGGTGAGGTAGTCCTTGATGCAGACGACGCGCTCGCCGTCGATTTCGGCGGGCGGGTTGCTGCGGTAGTCGCGCATCATCTGCTGGATTTCCTCGGCGCCGCTCTTGCCTTTGCGGACAACGCTGACGAGACCTTCCTTGTAGAATCCGTACTCCTTGTAGATGTCGACGAGGATGTCGAAGAAGGTCTTGCCGTTGTCGCGGGCCCAGGCGGCAATCTCGGCAATCATGGAGCAGGCAGCGACGGCGTCCTTGTCGCGCACGAAGTCGCCAATCATGTAGCCGTAGCTTTCTTCGCCGCCGGCGATGAAGGTTTCGATGCCTTCGAGTTCAAGGATTTTGGCACCGATGAACTTGAAGCCGGTGAGGACATCATAGATTTTGATGCCGGCACGGGTGGCGATGTCGGCGGGGAGTTCGGAGGTGACGATGGTCTTGACCATGAACTCGTTGCCGGTGAGCATTTTCTTTTCCTGCCACTGCTTGACGATGTAGTAAAAGAGGACGCTCATGGTCTGGTTGCCGTTGAGGAGCATCCACTCACCGTCGGGGCGCTTGACAGCCACACCTACGCGGTCGGCGTCGGGGTCGGATGCGAAGACGATGTCGGCGTCAATCTGGCGTGCCAGGTCGACAGCCATTTTCATGGCGGCCTTTTCCTCGGGGTTGGGGCTGGGAGTGGTGGGGAAGTTGCCGTCGGGCACTGCCTGTGCCTCGACGACGTTCACATTGGTGAATCCCAACTGCTTGAGCATGCGCGGGATGAGGGTGATGCCAGTGCCGTGGAGGGGGGTATAGACGATTTTGACGTCGTGGTGTTTCTTGATGACCTCGGGGTTGAGGGCGTTCTGCTCGACGCGCGCGAGGTAGACCTTGTCCACATCCTCGCCGATGATCTGGATGTTCTGTTCGCCGCCGGACATCTTGACGTCGGCGATGGACTTGATTTTCAACACTTCCTCGATGACGGCCTCGTCGTGGGGGGCGGTGAGCTGGCAGCCGTCGCTCCAGTAGGCCTTGTAGCCGTTGTACTCCTTGGGGTTGTGGGAGGCGGTGAGCATGACGCCGGTGTGGCAGTGGAAGTGGCGGACGGCGAAGCTGAGCTCGGGAGTGGGGCGCATGCCGTCGAAGAGGTAGACCTTGTAGCCGTTGGCAGCCAGCACGTTGGCTGTGATTTCGGCAAACTCGCGGCTGTGGTTGCGGCTGTCGTGGCTGATGGCAGCGCGGAGCTCTTTCTCGTCGGGATTGACCTTGCGGACGTAGTTGGCGAGACCCTGGGTGGCCATTGCCACGGTGTATTTGTTCATGCGGTTGGTGCCGACGCCCATGATGCCGCGAAGGCCGCCAGTGCCGAACTCGAGGTGGCGGTAGAAGCTCTCGTTGAGCTCGTTGGGGTTGGCAGCCATGTCGAGGATGGCCTGCTTGGTGGCGTCGTCGTAGGCACCGTCGAGCCAAGCCTGTGCGTTGATTTTTGCACTTTCGTCGATGTTAAGGGTCTTGATATCCATAGTCATTTGTTTTTTTACGTTTAATTTTGATATAACTGCATTTAACATAATTTATTGCCCTTGAGCCGAAAAAATTGCACCGGCACAATAAAACTGGCACCATGCGAGTTATGCGGGAGAAAGAGAGGTAAGAAATGGGCATAGACGAAGCCATAGAGAAATTCCACGACTACATCGCCACCGAACGGCGCATGGCCGCAGGGACTGTGAGGAACTATATCAGTGACCTGCAGGACTTTGCCGCATGGCTGCAACGGCAGGAAGTGACCTCCGTGGAGGAGCTGACGGCGCGCGAGGTAAGGGAGTGGCAGATGGAGCACATGGAGCGTGGCGAGGCGGCGGGGACGGTGAAGCGGCGGCTGTCGTCGCTGAGCGCCTGGTTCCTCTATATGCGCCGCCACGGGCTCTGCGACCGCGATGTGATGGCTAAGGTCAGTGCTCCGCGGCTGCCGAAACGCCTGCCCGTTTTTTTCAAAGAGAGCGAAACGGAGCACCTGTACGATGCGGGGCTTTTTGCCGACGATTTCATGGGGCGGCGCGATGCGTTGATTCTCAGGATGCTGTATGAGACGGGAATCCGACGGTCGGAGCTGGTGGGGCTGAATGTTTCGTCGGTCGACCTCTCGGCAATGACGCTCAAAGTGCTCGGCAAGCGCAACAAGGAGCGAATAATTCCGATAGAAAATGAGCTCGCACACAATATAAAGGAATATTTTGCGTTAAAGCAACAGGAAAAGGGTGACAGCGAATGCCTGTTTGTCAACCGCAAAGGAGAGAGAATCAGCGTGGACGAGGTGTACCGCGTGGTGAAGAAATACATGAATCTGCTCTCCCATGCCGACCGCATCAGCCCGCATGTGTTCCGCCACAGTTTTGCCACCCATATCCTGAACGAGGGAGGGAATATACAGGCCATCAGTGAGTTGCTTGGACATGCCGACCTATCGACCACAGAGGTGTACACACATGTGTCGAGGGCGCACCTGAAAGAGGTCTACAAACACGCCCACCCGCGGGGAAAGAAGAAAGAATGAACTAACACGTATTATATATAAAAGTCTAACCTATAAAAAAGGAGGATATTATGAACACCACCATCAATGCCGTCAAATTCAGAGCTGACGAGAAACTTGAAAAGTTTATCCACGAAAAAGTGGCGAAGCTTGACCGAATGATAGACAACGCCACCAAGTGCGAAGTGATACTCAAGGTTGACAAACCTGAAAGCGATAATAACAAGATTGCCGAGTTGCAGCTTGCACTGCCCGGACAGACGCTCTTCATCTCGAAGCAGGCTGACACCTTCGAACAGGCTGTTGCCGACTGTGTGGATGCCATGAAAGTGCAGATTGAGAAATATAAGAACGCCTAATAGCAGGAGAGAAAAAAGAAGTGAGGGGGTCGACAATCGTCGGCCCCCTTTCATTTTATCTTATCAACAGGACGCTGCCGGTCTTCTCGTGGAAACTTGTGGGATGCATCTGTGAACGGTAGCGTATCTTCCACACATAGTTGCCCACGGGGCAGGGGTTGCCATTAAGGTCGCGACCATCCCAAGCGGCATGGATGTTGCTGCTGCGAAACACGAGCATGCCGTTGCGGTTGTAGATGTAGATATCGCCGCTGATGATTCCGTGACCGGCGAAGGAGAAGGTGTTGTTTTCGTCGGCATCGGGGATGAAAGCATTGGGCGCCACGATGGCGTTGTGCAGTCTCGGCAGGAGAGCCACTGTGGTGTCGAAGCAGCGCCCGTCGGAAGCGATGAGCATAATCTCGGTGGTGTCGGTTGCCTCGTCGACGGCGCGAGTGATGCTCGATGTGGTCTCGCCTTGGAGGATGCCGTCGATGTACCATGCACGTTCACTCGCGTTCACACTGAGGTCGTAGGCGGAGAAGTAGAGTTCGGTTGCCATTAACGCCTGTGGATTCAACTGCATGGCGGCGCTGGGGAGAGTGGCTGCCGAGACGGTGAGGGTGTCGGAGGTGAGGCAGAGTGAGTCGGCGGAATAGGCTGTGGAAAGGATGAAGCTGGTTATTTCGGTGGGTGCCACCACGAGGGTGTTCACAAACGGCACGTCGAAGTAGGCGGAATCATAAGGATTGGTTTTCCACCAGCAGAAGGGTTTGTCGGATGTGCCAGTGATGGTGTAGATGGCATTCTGGCAGTCGAAGACATCGGTGATGGAGAGTTGAGGCGTGGGGAGGCAGGTGAGGACGATACCCAGCACGCTGTCGCATCCATGCACGGTGGGCAGGGTGTCGGCATAGTAGCCGCTGCGTGTGGCCACATGGTGCCGGAAGAAATATTCGGTGCCTTGGCAGAAGGTGTCGGTAACGATGTTGTGGGAGGCGTAGTTCACCGTAAGGTGGAGTGTGACGACGCTGTCGCACCCGAAATGCACGGTAGGCAGGGTGTCGATGATGCCTGAAATACTTCTGTGATAAGTGATGCCGTTGACCCACTGCAGCGAGTCGCATACCGTCCTTTGGTCGGGGGCATAGACGCGCGGCATGATTTGCAGATGGAGAGTCAGTAGACTGTCGCACCCGAAGGGGGTGTGGTCGACATGCAGATAGCTGCCCGTGGTGGTGAGCGTAGTGTCGTAGAAGGGGCGGCTGGAGTCGTGGCAAAGGGTGTCGTAGTTGTGGAAGTCGTAGGAGGGCATCATCTGAAGTCGGAGAGAGCGGAGACTGTCGCACCCGTCAGAGGAATAGAGATGCCGCATACGGCTGATGATGCCTGCGGTCTGGTCGATGGCGATGACGGTGTCGAACCAGGCGTAGGAGGGGGCGGTGTTGCAGATGGAGTCGGTGTCGGTGAAATGGTAGATGGGCAGGATGTGGAGGGGATGGTGCAGGGTGTCGCGACAGCCGTTAGTGTCGACGGTGTAGCAAGTCAACGTGGTGTCGGCGGAGGGGGCAACAATCATGTCGCCCGTGATGCCAGAACTCCATAGATGGCTTGTGACATTGCTAACGCGGAAAGTGTCGGGCACTGCATTGAGGCAGCGTTCGTTGACGCCGTTGATGGCGGCATCGGGATAGAGGCGCCGAATGTGGATGGCACGGTGCAGGGTGTCGATGCACTGGTCGTCGGCGATACCGGCGATGAGCGTCACGTTGTAGATGCCGGTGTCGGTGAGGTGCAGTGTCTCGACGGGGTTAGTGGAAGTGATTCCGCCGGGCAGAATCCAGCGACCTGTCTCACAGCGTTCTCCCGTGCCGATGGGCGTAATGCCGTCGCCCGAGATGGTGCTGCGGTCGGTGAGTGTCAGGTCGAACTCGCAGTTCGCCACGGTGACAAAGGTATCGATGATAGCCAGCGGGTAGCGTGCCCCTGCGAAGGCACTCATGGTGAAGTTGCAGGTGGGGTTGTCGATGAACGAGAGTCGGCAGAAGTAGGTCAGTGAGTTGTCGGAGACGACGCATAGCGTGGCGGAGTCGGAGAGGGTGGAAGGGTTCTGGTTGGAGTACCACTGATAGTTGAATCCCGACGGTGCCGTGAAACAGTTGTCGGGTACATCGCTGCATCCTTCCACCTTCATCAGTTTTGAGGCGCATTCGAGCGTGAAGTAGGCGTAGCCGAAATGCGACCCTTCGCCGCAGTCGTTGGTGGTGAGGCGGATGAAGATGGTCTGACCGGCATAGTTGGAGAGGTCGATGCCGACGGTGGTCCAGTCTTTCCAAAGCACCTCGTTGGGTGCGATATTCCAGTTGAGGTCGGGATTGGCTATGAAGTCGGCGAATCCGCAGGAGTCAATCAGAACGTTATTCTGGTTCAGGATTTCGAGCCGGAAACGAGGCTGGAATGACGGTGCATGTTCGGGATCCTGCAGCACGGCGGCATACTTCAGCACCAGCAGCGGCGGCTGTTCTGCGTCGACGGTCATACCATAGATGATGCTCTCGGCCTGTGCGCCGCTGATGCCACCGGTTTTCCAGTTGCCGAGTCGCACGGACGCCATCTCTCCCTTGGGCACGGTGCGCAGGAGATTGCCTGTGCGTGCGTCGCGTTCGGTGGTGTCGAAGTGGACAGTGTGGCGCGAATCGGGATTATTGTATCCATAGTCTATCACGCCGGTGTGTTCCGTGGGGTTGGCGTAGGTGCCGTATTTGCATGTGACGTAGGAGGCACGGAGGTCGGTATAGTCGATACATCCTGTGCCGCCCTTGGGAGTGAAGGTGTAGAAGGTATCGGTTTCAGCCTCGATGCAGGAGGCGTTGTCGCAGGAGGCACGGACGATGAAGATGTAGTCTGTCAAGGGGAGCAGGTTGTCGATGCGGCAAGGCGGTGCTGCCGGTGTTACCACCAGGAAGGCGGCATCGGAGCTGTCGATGGGGCGGTATTTGATTGTCACGTCGGGATTGCCGCGCTGATCCCAACCAATCAGCACATGGTCGTTGTCGGTCTCTTCCATACGGAATCCGGAGGCGGAGCAGGTGCTCACCGCCAGACTGTCGATATACAGGCGTTCGGTTCCGTTCACCCGGATGGCGAGGAAGCGACCGTTGCCGTAGTAGTCGCGGAAGGAGTAGTGGCACCGAGTGCTGCGTGTACCGATGGAGAAGAAGGAGGTAAGCGAATCGAACGAATCCGGGTCGCCTGCATCGCTCATGACACCAAGGGTGACACTGCGGCCATTGTTGTGGAGGAAATGGGCGAAGAATGTCAGATTCAGTTTGTTGAGACTGTCCACATCGAACTGTGGCAGAACAAGGAAGGAGTTGACTTCGTAATGGTCACAGAAGGGTAGCGGTTGCGGTGCCTTCAAGGTGTTGATTTCGATGGGCTGGCGGCAGGAGACTTCCGTCTCGCTGCATTTGGGGTAGAGGTAGTAAAGCGTGTCGGGCGTCAGCTGCAGTTCGAGCGGTGGTGTGGTGGCGGCGACCACGGTGCCGTCGCCAGTGGCTCCTTTTATCTTATATTCAATATAGAAAGGAGAAGGCACTTCAGTGGTGTCCCAGCTGAGTACCACTCTTCCGCCGCCAGGTTGACCGACAGACAGCGACGTCGGCAGAGGGCATTCGCTGATTTCAATGCGACGCAGATTCACGGTGCCGTTGCCAATGGCTTGGAGAGAGAGGCGACCCTCATAGTTGGTGTGCAACTGGAGGTCTTGCCATTCTGTGGAGGAGAACTGGATGGTGTCGCTCCCCACCACGAAAGCTACAGAACTGGAGGAAAGCTGCACTGCCAGATGTACATAGACGCTGTGGCTGTTGAGGAGCGGCAGGGTGACTCCGACCTGGGCGTTGTGGGTCACCGTCATCTGGAGACAACTATTGACTACGCGCAGTGCATTGCTGGAGGAGGTGTTGTTGAAGACAGACCATCCGAGGGGAATCTGGGAGGAGAAAGAGGCGCAGTAGGGGAGAGTCTCGGACGAGGAGGTGTGCCATTTCTGCGGGCTGTAGCAGGGGGTGGAGACAGAAGGACAGAGGGGGTAGTAGTCGAAGACGGCATTGTCCTGCAGATTGTTGATAATCAGGCTGTCGGTCACATTGACAGTGGTGCCGCTGCCCAGAGTGAATCCCTCGAGACCGTATTCCACGGTACCTGTGCCTTTCAAGAGAACGCTGTTGTCGTCCCTCAATGTGGAGGTAACCCATTCGCAGTCGGTCACAACCAGATCCTCAATACTGGTGGTGCCGTTGTTCAGGGCTCGGAATCCCACATAGCGACCCGATCCCGAATAGCGGCTCAGGTCCAGGTGCAGCTGTTGCTGGGTGCCCACAGGCAGCGAGAAGGTGTCGATGGGGAGCAGATTTTCCCATCCGCCATCGTGGAGCATGACGCCAGCCTCCACGGCAGTACCTCCACGGAGGGTGAAATAGAGATGCAGGTGACGCACGCTGTCGATGTTGAACTCGGGCAGTTGCAGTTGGCTGAATGTGATATTGTTCCGGCAATAGGGGAGAGTCTCTTCGGCGCTGAGTCTGAATTTGCTTGGGGGTACACAAGTTAGAGAGGTGCTGTCTTCGCGGGTGTAGATCCAGTATTCCGATTGGGGCAGCAGTCCTTCGACGGGGAAATTGCCGGAGGTGACATGCAGCACTGTGCCGTTGCCTTGGGAGAAACCTGCTGGACCATATTCAATATAATAATCGTTGCGGTCGGAGAGGAGTGTTACCGAACGTGCGCTGGTGACGTTGATTTGTGGGGTTCTGGCATGACTTACCGACAGGCTGTCGATACATACCTCAACCTCCTGGCTTGCCGAGAAGCAGCATAGTGCCACCTTGTGTCCATTGGGGATGGAGAGAGGCAGGGAGAACCGTTGCCACACATTGTCTTCGGTATTCATCAGGGTGTCGGTGGGCACGAAGGTGTTGGGGTCGGCATTGTCTTCGATGAGGCCCACTGCGAGTCGGGCGTTGCCGCTGCGGGCGCTCTTCATGCTGAAACTGATTTGCAGGCTGTCGGACACGGCGAGCAAAGGCAGCACAGCGATGCTGCGGTTGGTGGCGGCGCTATGTCCTTTCATGGACATCCAGCGGGCTCCGTTGGATGTGATAAGGCATGGGGTGTTGTTGAAGATGCGGCCCGTGAGCCATTCGGCGGGCAGACCTGCCGGCGGCGCTACCTGGAAATCTTCACAATAGGGGATGGCGGTGATGTTGCCGAGCGTGATTTTGGTTGCCGAGCATCCTTGCTGTACACCACAGAGGGGGGTCAGGTAGATGTCGTAGTTTGCTCCGACGGTGAGACCCTGCAACTGGTAGGGTGAGGAAAGAAGTGTGTCGTGGAAGCCGGAGCCTTGAATGAATCCTTTGGGTCCGTATTCCAGGAAGATCTTGTTGGGAGAGTGTATGCCTTCCCATGACACCAAACCGTCCTCTGTCACGGAGACTGCACCGATGCCGCAGGTGGACACGCTGAAGTCGTCGAAGTAGAGGGTGCCCGCTGTGGTGATGCGGATGGCGATATAGTGGAAATTGTCGGGACAGGAGGAGAAGTCGGTGGCATGACGTATCCATTGGCCGGGTCGGGAGATTGCGACGGTGTCGATGGGAACGAAGGTGGCAACGGCGGAGTCGGGATTCCTGACGATACCCACTTGGACGATACCTTCTCCGGTACTGGCTTCGCTGGCTGCATAGACATAGAAACTTGCCGTCAGCGAGCTCACATTGTTCATCGTGGGCAGCATCAAGACTGAAGCATTGTTTGCCCGGAGGCTTCGACTGCCGTTGTGGTAGTTTTGGTCGCTCACTGAGGTGCCGCCGCCCGAGATACGCCAGCTGGAAGGGTTGTTGCCGGTGATGATGTTCTCAAATCCAGTGCAATAGGGGATGGCAACCAGACCAGAACGTGTCCTGATGCTGAAACTCTGACTCCGGTCGGAAGAAACCTTGCCGGTGGTGCCTGAATTATAGGCACCCCCGAGGTCGCCACAGTCGCAGAGGGTTCGCACAGTGAATGAATAAGAGAGGTTCTCCCTCAGGCCAGTGACTATGGCTGGGGAGGTGTAGAAGGTGTCGCGACGCGAGAGACCGCTGCCGGAGACCCTGATTTCGATGGCTTCTGCTCCGATGCTTGTCCACCGGAACGTTGCCGAAGTGCTGTCGAAGCTGCTCAACCGAATCTGGGTGGCTACACACGACTCCATGCAAAGGTCGTCGACGAAGACACGTGTCTCGGAGCTGCTGCCGCCCACCAGCATCAGTGCCACATTGCTGTCGTTTACGCCCAGGTCTATCAGTGTGTGCCGCCATGTGTTGGCGCTGGGGAAACGGACGGTGTCGGTGGGCTGGAAGGAGTTGAGGTCGGTGATGTCGGCAAGTCGACCCACGATGAGCAGTGCCCCCGAAGGACGAAGGCTGCAGTTGGACCAGAAGGCAAGGGTCTTGTGGGTAGAGGTGCCCGTTGTGTTGGGAAGCAGTGCCACAGTGCGTTGAGTATTAGTGGCGGAGAAACGCATGGAGCGTGACTGGGAGCGGTTGCGCTCGGTGGTGACGATGGGGTACTCGCCATATTCGGAGTTGCGACGCCATGTTGTTGGGAAATTGGCTGAACCGTCGAAGTTTTCGCAGTAGGGCAGATCGATGGCGGAAGCTGCGGTCTGCAGGTCGACAGAGAGGTAGTGGCATGCACTGCCAGCGGTGTCGGAGAGCGGGCGCAGATGCACAGCATAGTAGCTGGAGGCGGTCAGTCCTGAAAGTGTGATGTTGTCGAAGGCATGAACGACAGTCCCAGTGCCTTCGGCGAAGTCTCCGGTGGCTGTGGCGACGGGTGCATATTCCACCCATGCACTGTCGCCGTGGGTCATTGTCCAGGACACTTGTGCGGAGGTTTGGGTGACGGCGTTCACCGAGATGTCGCTGACGGCGTCGGTGTGCAATGCCAATGCGTCGATGTTCCAGACGTTGGAGCATCTGAATGCCAGTGCCTGACCATGGGGGATGACCACTTCCAGCATATAGCGTTTCCATGCAGAGGTGCCTGTCAGTGTCGACTGCAGTGTGAACTCACTATAGGGGTTTTCCATGGTGCCGACTTGCAGGCTTCCCTGGCCATTGCCAAAGAACTCCAGCAAGAGGGTGTCGGAACTGTTGCTGATGGTGGGTAGGGTCACGGTGGAGTTTGCCGCCAGGCGGAGACCGTTGCTGCCTTGGTAGGAGATGCTGCTGCCGGCTGCACTACCCACAGGGCAGACCCATCCTTGCGGCAGGCCGCTGCCGATGTCTTCGAAGGAGCAGCAGTAGGGAGCAGAGACTTCGTGGGCGAAGGTGGAGAATTGGCGATAGTCATAGCTGCACACGGTGTCGCCGCAATTGGGCAGTAGGTAGAGGTCGTAGGTGGTGGAGGCGGGGAGTCCGGTGAGGGTAAAGGGGTTGGAGGTGGCAATGACGCTGTTTCCTTCGGGGAAGGAGAATCCCTGGATTCCCCAGACGACGCGCACCTCGCTTCCCGAAGAGGGGATGAGGGTGTCCCACGCCAGAGTTACCCTGTCGTCGGCGAGGCCGTAGACCCTGATGTTGTCGATTAGGCATTGTCCCACGCGGAGGTCGTCGACCTCCAGGGTGCCGTTGCCGAGGGCGAGAAGTGCGATGTACTTGCCATTGCCGACATAGGTGCTGAAGCTGACCGTGCGCAGTGTCCAGGCGGAAGAGCAGGACAGGGTGTCGACGGGGATGAAACTCTCCAGCTCGTCGGCATAGGACATCACGCCGACCACCAGCCGGGTGGCGGCCGTTCCTTTCAGCCGCAGGGCAAGGTTGAGCTGGTTTACCTCGTGGTTTTCCTGAAGAGGGAGCACCGCCAGGCAGCTGTCGCCGGGGGAGGGCATCATCTTCAGTGTGCCGCTGCCGGTCAGGGGTCTCTTCTCGAGGGGGGCTCTCCATCCGGTCGGGAGTGTGGTGCCGGAGAAGGGTTCGTAGTATGCCGGAATCATGCCGTTGCCCTCCATCGTGGTGGCTGAAACCGAATGGCTGCTGCTTTCGTCGCATCCGACGGTAAAGGTGTAGTTTGTAGAGGGTTGCAGGCCTGTCAGCGTCAGCGGTGAGATGGCATCGGGGATGATGACATCGTTGTATCTCACGGTGACGCTTCCGCCGCCGTAGCTTTCCCAGTTGAGGGTGAGGTGGGTGCTGCCGAGGTGGTTCACCCAGGGCTCGGTGGTGCCGCAACTGCCGATGCGGAGGTCGTCGATGTAGCACTCGCTATTGTCGACCTGCAGTGAGCGTTGCAAGCGGAAGGCAATCCGTCGGCCCGTTCCTTGATAGGAGGAAAGGTCGACCACAAACTCCTGCCACCGGTTGGGACGGTCGGCATGGAGGGTGTCGATGGGGATGAAATTTCGGGTGTAGCGGCTGGTGTCGTCGCAGATGCCCACCTCCAGGCGTGTGGCAGTGGAGGCGGCGTAGAACTGGAAGCTAATCCAGGTGTTGTTGAGCGAGGGGATCGCCATGGGTGGGAGAATCGCCATGCTATAGTGGCTTTGGGCGATGCTGCCGGAGTAGAGGTAGAGGGAGGCGGTGCCGCTGTGGTGCTTGGCAGAGGAGACATGGGGAGCGCTACCGAGATCGTAGTTGCGGGTGACGAACCAGCAAGTTGGGATGATGCCGTCGCCCGAGCCGTAGGAGTCGAAAGTTTCGTTTGCCGGCAACGGGAGCGTGCTGCAGTTTGGCTGTGCCGCAGCCATTGCCGCCGCAGCCAGGAAGGATAGTATTATTATAAATCGCGAGGTGCGCATTTCTTGAAAGAAACGCGCACCTCGCGAATTTATTGTGTAGAAGGGGGAAAAATTAGCCGAGACGCTTGAACTGGCAGGTGAAGTGGCGCATGAGTTCGGCTTCCCAGGTGATTTCCAGACCGCGCTTGATGGTGTCGCGACGGTCGTAGACATTCTTGAGGGCGGCGGCGATGACGTCCATGTGGTTGTTGGTGTAGACGCGGCGCGGGATGCAGAGGCGCACGAAGTCGTTGCCACCGAAGCGGTTCTCGCGGGTCACGGGGTCGCGGTCGGCGAGGACGTAGCCAATCTCGCAGGCGCGGATACCGGCCTCGAGGTAGAGCTCGCAGGTGAGGGTCTGGGCGGGGAACTCCTCCTTCGGGATGTTGGTGAGCACCTTGTCGGCGTCGACGAAGATGGCGTGGCCACCGGCGGGACGCTGGTAGGGAATGCCGTACTCGTCGAGTTTCTGGGCCAGGTAGTGGACCTGTTTGATGCGGGTCTCAACCATCTCGAACTCAAGGTTCTCTTTCAGACCGACGGCCAGGGCGTCCATGTCGCGACCGTTCATACCGCCATAGGTGAGGAAGCCCTCGAAGGGGATGCAGAACATCTTGGCACCTTCGTACCAGTCCTGCTTGTTGGTGGCGATGAAGCCGCCCATGTTCACGAGGCCGTCCTTCTTGGCGCTCATGGTCATGCTGTCGGCATAGCCGAACATCTCCTTGCAGATCTCGGCGAGGGTCTTGTTCTCATAGCCTTTCTCGCGGGTCTTGATGAAGTAGGCGTTCTCGATGAAGCGGGCGCTGTCAATGTTCACGGGCACACCGTACTTGTGGCAGAGTTCGCAGGTCTCGCGGATGTTCTGCATGCTGACGGGCTGGCCGCCGACGGTGTTGTTGGTGACGGTGAGCACCATGAAGGGCACGTTGCCCTTGTTTTCCTGAAGAACTTTCTCCAGTTTGGCGAGGTCGACATTGCCTTTGAAGGGCACCTCAAGCTGGGTGTCGTAGGCCTCCTTGACGGTGACGTCGATGGCGAAAGCCTTGCGGCTCTCGATGTGGCCCTTGGTGGTGTCGAAGTGGGCATTACCAGGAACAATCATGCCGGGTTTCACCAGATAGCTGAACAGCACGTTCTCGGCAGCACGGCCCTGGTGGGTGGGGATGACGTAGTTGAAACCGGTGATTTCGGTGATGGTATCCTTCATGTGGAAGAACGAGCGGGCGCCGCCGTAGCTCTCGTCGCCCATCATCATGGCGGCCCACTGGCGGTCGCTCATGGCGCCGGTGCCGGAGTCGGTGAGGAGGTCGATGTAGACGTAGTCGCTCTTCAGCATGAAGACGTTCTGGTGGGCTTCGTTGAGCCATTTCTCGCGCTGTTCGCGGGTGCTTTTCTTGATGGGTTCTACCATCTTGATTTTCCAAGCTTCTGCAAAGGGAAGTTCCATAATCTTATGTTTTTAATTGTTAATATGTTAAAAATTCATAAAAATAATCAAGCGAAGCCTTTTGGGGCTTTCTTGAGTCAAGAAAAAAGAGGTTTTGAGAAGCAAACCCTTGTTTCTTAACTCGCAACTGTTAACAAAAATAAATGTCTCTCTTCTTGATATTTAAGAAGAGTTTGTGAAGGGTCATATGAGGGTTGTATGCAGTCATATCACGGCAGCAAAAATACAAAAAAATTCGATTCTCAAAAAAAATTTTTTGTTGGGGTAAGAATACGAAAAAAAGTGTATTTTTGCATTGAAACGATTGCGAACGGAAATCTTACAAAACATTGTTTTTGAGCAAAGTGGGAATCGGATGAGTGATTCGTGAGGGTCCTGTTTTCCGTAATGCGCTGATTCGCGAGTTTTCCAAGAGAATTTTTCTTCAGTAAGTCTATGCTAGGTCTATGGTAGGTCTATGGTAACTCTATGGTAGGTCTATGGATGCTCCTATATCGCTCCTATGTTTTACCTATGCATTACCATAGGGACAGGGGCCGGGTGGGGGAGAGGCGACAAGAATTCGGGTGTGTGCAGGGGTGTGTATGCGTTGCGTGTACTTTTTTTTTCGCATGCGTGGAAAAAATTGTATATTTGCCAAATGGATTTGTTGCGGGTTTTATGCGCAAGGGCATGACCTGCAGCGGTTTATGATTTATCGCAATGCAGAAAAGATATATTAAATACACGAAAAAAAGTTGCGGACGCCTGCTGAAAACGGTGGCGGCGTTCATTTTTCTGACCGTTTCCACGGCGGGTATGGCGCAGACGAATATCACCTCGTTGTTGGAGATTACGTCAGACACAGGCAAATACCGCATCACCGCCGACATTGATGCCAGCGGATTCACGGGCATAGCATCGTTCAGTGGCACGCTGGAGGCTGCTATCGACACGAACACGAAGATGCCTTACCGCATCACGAATCTTGCGGCTCCGCTTTTCACCACGCTCACGGGCACGGTGAAGAACCTGGTGATTGAGGGCGTGAGCATTAATACTACCGATGACAAAAACACTGGCGCTATTGCCCGCACGGCCAATGATTCGGCACGCATCTACAACGTCGGCATCCTCTCTGGCTCCGTGGGCGGCACAGGCTATACCGGCGGTCTGGTTGGCCTGCTTGATGGCACCGCCCGTGTGGTCAACTGCTACTCCTACGCCGACATCACCAGCGGCACCAACGTCGGCGGCATCGTGGGTTACAACAACCAGACGACCTCCGCCGCCAACAACAATCAAAAGACGATGGTCTTCGCCTGTATGTTCTATGGCGACATCACAGGTGGCTCTACCAAATCTCCCGTTTATGGTGGTACAATCATCAGCAACGCGGGTACCAACGGCACCAGCGGTGTGAGCAACTTCAACTATTTCCGCCTCGAAGCCCCCTATGTGCAGCCAACGGGTATCACCTACAACTGCGCCTTGGGCGCCGAGGACCGTTACCTGAAGCGCTTCGAGTTCTTCCGTCACCTCCTCAACGGCCAGCGCCAGCTGGCAGGCTGGTGGGCCACAGGCACCTATAGCGGCAGCGATATGCTGAAATGGGTGCTGCTGCCCGACAGCCTCGGCACTGCCCACCCTTATCCCTTGCTGATGCAGCAGGGCAAGTATCCATCGGTGGTAAACATCGATGCCGCCAACGCCCAGGAAAACCAACCTCGCAACCAAGGCGGCAAGTTGGGGACGCTGACGGTGAATATTCAGATGGGCGACGGCGCAGTGTACCAGAGACCTTCGGGAGCTGCAATTACCACCTCCGACACCACCCTCATCATCACCGACAAGGACACCGCACACTACAACTTCAACTACTACAAGGTGCAGCTGCCCTACTACAACGAGGTGGGTACTAAGAACTATAACGGCAACCGCGTGGTGACCGGATGGAAGATAGTCAGCATCACTGGCGGCACGGCAGGCAGTTTCACCACGGGTGCCGATGCCACAACGGATGCAAGCGGAAACATCACCAGTACCCCCTATAATTTTGCCGACCGCAACTGCACCGACAAGGATCTCTACAGCGTCAGCAAACGTGTTTTCAACCAGGGTGCCTATTGGGATGTGCCCGAAGGCGTTGACTCCATCACCATCGAACCCTACTGGGCCAAATGCGTCTATCTGGCCGACCCCAACGCCGACAAGATTTACAAATCGGATATGTCGGATGGGTACAATGTGTCCAACGTAGGTGGCGGACAGAAATACACCAATGGCAATAGCTATTCCATTGCCGGAGAGAAGCAGGTGGTGTACACCTCTATGGGCAATGCTATCTCAAGTAATAATAGTACGGGACTTTTTGTGGGCGTTGTAGGGGATCCAAATAATCAATCCGTATATGACTATGCAGTTGTGCTTGTGGGCAATTATCATCATTATTACGGGACTGGCAAAATAGAAGCAAGTAAAGCCAAACCCTACACGGTTACCTCTATCGACCTTGATGGCGACAACGAGCCCGACTACTCCTATATCATGCGCTTTGACGGTCGTACTGAATGCCACCCCTTGAGAGTCGACTTCATCAATGTCCCCGGCCTTGGTATGGCCCAGAAGTCCACCGGCGGCACAGGTTCCTACAACTTCGGTATCCTGATCCCCAAAGGATGGTACGAAAGCACCAACACCTCGCTCTTGCGGTTCACCCAGTTCGAGTATGAGAATTCGGCCAGAAGCGCAACCGATGCCCTCATCGTGCAGGGCGGCGTGATGGAGCAATGGGTGAGCTACAACCAAAAAGGTAGATCAAACAAGATACCTTACATCCATGTAGGAGGTAATGTGTGGTTCAAGGAGTTCCACACAGGCTGTCACCAAGATAAAAACCAAAAAAGTGGAGGAAATCAATTCCAGCCAACCAAACACTCACCCATATCGGTTACTGGTGGCGATTTCGATGAATTCTACCTCACAGGACTTTATGTAGCCAATGTTGGCCTCAACAATTACGCAGACAATGCCGAGTGCTATATTAACGGTGGCCGCTTCGGCACCGTCTGCGGCGCCGCTATGGAGGGCATCGGCAAAGCCAATGGTGCCGACAATACAGGTGACATCAGCTGGCTCATCCAGAACGCCGACATCCGCGAGTTCTACGCCGGCGGCCTCAACGCCGCAAAGCCCGTGACGGGCAATCTCTCCACCACCATCGTCGACAGCCATGTGGACATCTTCTGCGGCGGCCCCAAGTTCGGCGACATGAGCGCCAACAAGACCGTGGTCACCAACGCCACCGGTTGCACCTTCGGCACCTTCTTCGGCGCCGGCTATGGCGGCAACTCCTATAGCCGCTATGCACCCACCAACCAGAACAGCGTGACCAATATCAACTGGAACAACTGGCTAAGCTCAAACTACTCCCGGTCATACAACGTTAACTATGGAGGCGTCTCCACCCGCTTCAGCTATCAGTTCCTCCCCATGTCGGACAACAAGACCAACGTGGCCCGTATCTTGGTCGACTTTGTCAAATTCTCCCTTGCCACCACACGCAATGTCACCTCCACGCTAACGAATTGTACTGTCACCGGTAACTTCTACGGCGGCGGCAGCCTCGGTAAGGTCGAAGGCGACGTCACCTCCACCCTCGACTCCTGCACCGTGAACGGCAACGTATATGGCGCAGGCTTTTCTGCATCGCTGCCCACCGTCGAGGTGGATTCGGTAGGCTTTAGAGTGGAGCCTTACTACTATGAAGCCCTCGGTACCTACCGCACCGGCGTCAAAGGTCAAACCACCACCTACACCTGGGAGGAAGGCAACTCCATTAGCGTCGACAATGGCAGCCATATCCTCTACACCACCGAGGACCTCGATGCCCTCGGCACCGTCACTGGCAACGTCTCCCTCACCATCAAAGGGACCAGCAAAATAGGCACTCTCGATGGAGAAGAGGAACTGGTGGACGGCACCGGCGATGTGTTCGGCGGTGGCGAACAGAGTGCCGTCAGTGGCGTTTCTCCTGTCGATGTAACCGTCACCATCGAAGGGAAGACTGAGGTGCTTGGCGATGTGTTCGGCGGCGGCAAACAGGGTCGTGTCGACGGCAACACTACGGTTAACATAAAAGATTGAATTACACATGTACAAAACCACACATACTATCAAGATACAACGCCGATACGGCCATTTGCGGGGGGTAGCGGCAGTGCTACTGCTGATGCTGCTGCCTGTGTGTGCGTCGGCGCAGACGAATATCGATTCGCTGTCAACCATTACGTCGGACCCCACAGGCAACTACCGCATCACAGCCGACATTGATGCCAGCGGTTTCACCAGCATTGCATCGTTCAGCGGTACGTTGGAGGCTGCCATTGACCCTGCTACTCACATGCCTTACCGCATCAAGAACCTCACAGCTCCGCTTTTCGACACGCTTACGGGCACGGTGAAGAATCTGGTGATTGAGGGTGTGAGCATCGTCAATAATACCGGCAACACGGGTGCTGTGGCCTGCGAGGCCAGCGGTTCGGCACGTATCTACAATGTGGGAGTGCTGGGCGACTCGGTAGGCGGCACAGGTTATACCGGCGGTCTGGTTGGCCTGCTTGATGGCACCGCCCGTGTGGTCAACTGCTACTCCTATGCCGACATCACCAGCGGCACCAACGTCGGCGGCATCGTGGGATACAACAACCAGACAACCACCGCTGGCAGCATCAAGACCATGGTGATGAACTGCATGTTCTACGGCGACATCACCGGCGGCAGCACCGTCTCGCCCGTCTTCGGCGGCACCAACATCGCCAACCTCAACAACGGTGGCCTCAACACCTTCAATTACTACGCCTACGACGAGCTGCAGACCAAGGCCATCAGCGACAACAAGTACAACAGTGCCCTAGCCGTAGAGGAGAAATACCTGAACCGCTTCGAGTTCTACCGCCTGCTGCTCAACAGCAATAAGAAGTTGGCGGCCTTCTACGCCACCGGCTCGGTAGACAATGGTAGCCAGATGCTGAAGTGGGTGCTGGAGACCGCCGACCGCAGCATCGCCAACCCCAAGCCCTACCCCATCCTGAAGGCCCAGGGCTACTACCCCTCCATCATCAACCCCGACTTTGCCAACGCCCCCGACAGCGCCACCGTGGGCCGCAACCACGGCGGCAAGCTGGGAAGGACATTGAGTGTGACCATTAGTGAGTCGAACACTACCCCTGGTGGACAAACAAAGCCCTCAGGTGCCTCTGTTGGCACCACGAGCCTCACCTTGACGCGTACCGACAAGGACTTCGACCGATTCAACTACAATTACGACAAGGTGCAATTGCCCTACTACAACGATGTGGGCACCGGCAACTACACGGGCAATCGTGTGGTCACTGGCTGGAAGATTACGGCCATCACCGCTGTTGACGATGATCCCTATACTGTGGCAAACTATGACTATACCAAGACTTATTCTGATAACTATTTCGATTACCCCAACTATAACTTTGCCGACCGTAAGAGCTCTAACAAAGATCTTTACACCGTCAGCAAGCGTGTCTTCTCGCAGGGAGCTTACTTTGACGTGCCCTACGGCGTCGACTCCATCACCATCGAGCCCTACTGGGCCAAGGCATCATATATTTCTGATCCGTATTACGACGCAGTATTCAATACAGGTTATACTAAACAGGATGTCTCTCAGACAGGCATACAGGCAAAAAACAACAATAATGAAACGCTGTTTAATGGTCAAAAAATATATACCTCAATTAGTAACGCACTTGGTGGTCTAGGTGACTACGGCCCAACAGTCTATGACAATGCAGTTGTGTTAGTGGGCAACTTCCATCAGGTTGGTATACCTTCACAGGGAACCAATCCTTTTACCCTTATGTCGGTGGATATAGACAATGACAATGAGCCTGACTACAGCATGATCTATCACCATTCAGGTAAGAAGAGAGTATGCCCTATTCGTTTCGATTTTCTGAATATCCCAGGTACCTCTCAGGCTCAGAAGCCCAATGGAGCAAGTGATATTTTTAATATGGCTATCATACATCCCAGTGCATGGTTTGAGATTACCAACACATCTTCTATTTACTTCGGTCAGTTAGAATACGAAGATTTAGTTGATAATGCAAGCAGGACAGAAGGTCCGCTTATCCTCCAAGGAGGTGTTCTTGACCAATTCGTTTCAACAAACAATTCTGCTGTGAATGGAAAAACCATATATATGCATCTTGGCGGAAATGTCTGGTTCAAGGAATTCAATATGGGTACTCATGGTGACGGCTCTCAATCCACACCTCATCCACCAGTGTCAGTTACAGGTGGCGAGTATGAAGGTTTCTACCTTACTGGTATCTTTAATCAGGATGCTGCGGTGAGAGCAGACAACGCAGAATGTTATATTAGCGGTGGACATTTTAAAGAAGCAGCAGGAACAGGGCAGGAAGCCATTAACGGTAATGTACGATGGCAAATTTATAATGCTGACATAGACAATTTCTATGGAGGTGGAACAAATGGTGCTACGGGAAAAAACATTAAAGGCAACGTAATTGTCGACATCTTCAATAGTCATGTAACCACTTTCTGTGGTGGACCTAAGTTTGGAAACATGGAATCTGGGAAGAAGGTTACCACTAATGCCTATGGTTGTGTTTTTGGAACGTTCTTCGGTGCTGGCTTTGGTGGAACTGCTTATTCCAGAAAAAAATATTACGATTTAACATCGACAGACTGGAGTGGTTGGGCAAGCAAATATATCAGTGACCGTGGTAAATATTTTGATGGCACCAAAGCTACAGGGAATGCATTAGGTGATAAAGGAAAATATGGATATAAGGGCATCGGTGTGGCAACCGATTTTGACTATGAGTTTTTTGTTTGGAGTAGTGGTAAAACGGGTGGCCGATTCTATGTGAAGTTCGCCTCCTTCTCGCTGGCTCAATGCAATGACGTGGAATCGAAATTGAAGAAATGTACCATCGAGGACAACTTCTATGGTGGCGGCAGCCTTGGCAAGGTGGTTGGCACAATAACATCGGAACTTGACAGTTGCACGGTGAACGGCAACGTGTATGGAGCTGGCTATTCGGCCTCGCTTCCTCCCCTCGAAGTAAGAGATGCCGGCTTTACAACAAATCCAAATTACAACCAGTCATCTGGTATGTTTGAGCCCGGTGTGTTTTCCGGGACTACCACATTCACATGGAAAAATGCCACCGAGGCAGGCGTGACACTGACCAACGGTCAGTCCGGCAGCGATTTGACGACGAACCACAACATCTACACTGATGTCGACCTGAACACCCTTGGTACCGTCACAGGCAACGTCTCCCTCACCATCAAAGGTACTAGCAAGATAGGCACCCTTGACGGAGAAGGTAACTTGGTGGAAGGCACGGGTAATGTCTTCGGAGGTGGAGAAGAGAGCGCCGTCAGCGGTGCATCCGCTACCGTGACCGTCACCCTCCAGGGAAAGACAGAAGTGTATGGCGATGTCTTCGGCGGCGGCAATAAAGGTCGCGTCGAAGGAAGCACGACAGTAACAATAGAAGATTGAATGATAATTTGATAGAAACCAACGATATGAAAATGAAAACATATAGAGCAAAATACCTGACACTGTTCCTCCTGCTTTTGGGAGGCACGGTGGCGGCACAAACTCCAGAGCATGTATTGATACATGGCAATGTCTTTGGCGGCGGCAAAGTGGCTGAAGTGAAACGTAATGTCATGGTTAATCTCGATGATTCTTCCCATGTAATGGGTGACATCTATGGTGGAGGAGCTTTGGCCGACGTGAATCGTAATTCGAATGATTCGACAGTTGTCAATATCAAGGGAGGTACTGTTGATGGTGATATCTATGGCGGCGGACTTGGAGATACCGTCACCCCTGCCATGGTAAAAGGCAAAGTGCATGTGAATATCGGTCAACAAGGTCAAGCCTCCAATAATGTCGTCATTGGTGGATCGGTCTTCGGCTGCAACAATGTGAAAGGAAGTCCTCGGGCCAATGTCCGTGTGGATATTTGGAAAACCGCCCACACAGAAGGGGTTAATGACACCGCCCGCAGTTCATCTTCTTTTGCCATCCTGGCTGTATATGGAGGTGGCAACAGGGCAGATTATGAACCTGCCTTAGATGATCACAAAACAACAGTGCATATCCATGGCTGCGACAACACTATACAGGATGTCTATGGCGGTGGCAATGCCGCTGCGGTTTCGGGAGCAATGGTCGAGGTTGATGGAGGAAAATTTGACCGTATCTTTGCTGGTGGTAATGGTGCAGGTGATGGAAACCCGGGTGCCGATATTGGCGATGGGGGAACAACCCTGCTGGTCCACGCGGGATTAATACGACAGCTCTTCGGTGGCAGTAATGAAAGGGGCGTAATCAATGGTCCTGTGTCAGTCACCGTTGATCACCCTGAAACAGCCTGTGACGTTGAGGAAATTGAAGAATTCTATGGTGGTGGCAATAAGGCTCCCATTTCTAATAACCTTTCCACCACTATCGCCTGCGGCGTGGGTAAGATTGACAACCTCTTCGGTGGTGCCAACCAAGCAGATATCACAGGTGATGTGGCACTTACCGTTCAGGGCGGCACCATCACCAACGTTTACGGTGGTGCCAACAATGCCAATATTACTGGCAACGTCACCCTCAACCTGCAGGGTGGCACCATCATCAACGCCTATGGCGGCAATAACGCCGGCGGCACCGTCAGAGGTATCATCACGGTGAACATCGACTCGAACCGCACAGATTGTCCGTTGTTCCTGGATAATGTTTATGGCGGTGGTAACAATGCCCCCAACAGCAAATCAGGATATGACTCCCCGCGTGTCTTTTTCAGCTGTGGCACTGTGAGGCACGATGTTTTTGGCTCGGGCAAGGGTACCGGCGCTGTCGTCACTGCCAACCCGTTGGTTGTGATCGGTTACGGAAGCAGCGACAAGGTGGTTGTGGGTGGTAATGTCTATGGTGGCGGTTCGCTGGCCAATGTTACGGGAAATCCCAAAGTGCAGGTGCAGAAAGGTCGTGTTTATGGAAATGTCTTTGCCGCCGGAAAGGGTAGTGACGACGATGCCAATATAGCTGCTGTTACAGGCAACACAATTCTTATTGTCAGCGGAGGACAGGTGGACAGCAATATCTATGGCGGTGGCGAGTTGGCATCGGTAAAAGGGACTGGTAGTATTGCCACGGTCACGGTCAGCGGCGGTACCATTGGCAAGGACAGCACCATCGGGCATGTCTTTGGCTCCGGTCTCGGACAAGCAGAAGATGGATATGAGGATCACGCATATGTGCAGTCCTCAAAAGTCTGCATTACTGGTGGTACCATCAGGGGCTCGGTCTTTGGTGGCGGTGAGAATGGTCACGTGAAGAACAATACCGATGTGGTTGTCAGTGGCGGAACCATCGGCGATTCGCTTACTGCCGCCGAGCGTACCGGCAGTGCTCCTGTCTACCATGGCAACGTGTATGGTGGTGGACGAGGCATCGGCACCACTATTTATCCTCATGCAGGCTGGGTTGAAGGCAACACCAGGGTCACCGTACGTGGCGGAACGATATGGCACAACATCTACGGCGGCGGTTCCATGGCCTCCGTGGGTACTCATACTTTGAGCGGAGAAAGAATTACAAGCTACTCCAACGGTCTCGCCGAGGTGTATATTTACGGTGGTAAAATTGGCAGTAATGGAGACGGCGACGGTCATGTCTTCGGCTCCAGCCGTGGTACTGCAGGAACTTCCTATAAGAAATTTGCCTTTACCAACCGTACTCATGTGGTGATTGACAGTATGGGCTATGTGCGCGGTTCTGTCTTCGGCAGTGGTGAGAATGGACACGTGAGCGACTCCACATTTGTCGAAGTGCGACAGAGTTATTCCTCTCCCAGAGTGAGTGAGGGCTACCCCATTGTGGGTTGGCCCCTGACGGCTGGCGAGCACACACAGGCGGCTGACGGTAGCGGCGTGCCCGTCTATCATGGCAATGTCTATGGCGGTGGTCGAGGCATCGACCTTGACGCTTCGGGAAAGCACAGCAAAACAGCGGGACGCGTCTATGGTCATACTCGTGTGTTGATGAATGGCGGACGTGTCCGTCACAATATCTACGGTGGCGGTTCCTTGGCTTCGGTTGACCATGGTGCATTCGTGACCATCAGTGCCGGTAGTGTGGGTGACAGCGGTGTCAACGAAGGACAGGTCTATGGCTCCGGTCGTGGTGTGGCAGCATCCAAAACCAGTGAATACGCCCAAATGGCATTCGTCGACAGCTCTGTGGTCATCATTCAGGGCGACAATACCTATATCCATGGCTCGGTCTTCGGCGGCGGTGCCAATGGACATGTGAGCAAGAATACCCATGTCTACATTAAAGGAGGACATATCGGTGACACGCTGACAGCTGCTGAACATCAGGTAGACCCTGTGACGGGCACCAGTAATGTGCAGGTGTTCCATGGCAATGTGTACGGCGGTGGTCGCGGTGTCGACCACCAGGTAGAGGATAGTGAGTTGTTGAGTACCACGGCAGGACGTGTGTACGGAAACACCGAGGTGGTGATGACCGGCGGCACGGTGCTGCACAGCATCTACGGTGGCGGCTCGCTGGCTTCGGTGGGTACTATTGATGAAGACCTTCTAGGTAATGTGGTAGCTATCGAAGAAGGCACAGGCCACGCCCGCGTGGTCGTCAAAGGCGGCTGGGTCGGAAGCGACCCCACACGTCGCATCGATATCGACGGCAAGAACTGCGGTCGTGTCTTCGGTTCCGGTCGCGGTATGGCGGGTTCAAAATATTCCGAATTGGCGTATGTTAATGATACGCGCGTCATTATCAGCGACTCCGCCTATGTGCACGGGTCAGTGTTCGGCAGCGGCGAAAACGGCCATGTGCTTGATTCGACCTATGTACAGGTAACTGGCGGCATCATTGGTGTTTGGGATACTTCCACCACGCGGCATATCTATACTGGCAATGTTTATGGTGGCGGTCGTGGTGTTGACCACGACAACAACGGTCACATCAGCCGCACGGCAGGCCGTGTCCATAAGAGCACACGCGTTGAAATTAGTGGCGGCTACATCCGCCATAATGTCTATGGCGGCGGTTCCCTTGCCACCGTGGGCGACACCACTAGAGTTGGTTATATCGCCTCCTCTGGCCAGATAGGCAGGGCAACCGTCATTGTCACTGGCGGTCGTATCGGTATCAACGGACATAACAACGGTCATGTCTTCGGCTCTGGTCTGGGCCGTGCCGGCAGCGATGCCGCAGGCGACTACACGGGTCTGACCTATGTGGCAAACACCTTTGTCACAGTGAACTATTCCGGCGCCGCCTCAACCTCATTGAGCGATGTCAATGTGAGGGATACTGCCAACTACCCCAACCGTATTGCGGGTTCTGTGTTCGGTTCGGGTGAGAACGGGCATGTGCACGGCAACACCTTGGTGAAAATACAGAACGGTATCATTGGTACCCGCGGCACCTATATCGAGGGCAACGTCTTCGGTGGTGGTCTGGGAACGGATGTCGATGAACACGAGAATTATAGTCTCACCGCTGGTAAGACCTACGGCAACACCACCGTCGATGTCACCGGTGGTCGCATCCTCCATAGTGTCTACGGCGGCGGCAATATGGCGTCGGTGGGTTCGGTTGACGAAAGCGGTAACCTCGAAAACGGCATGGCAACAGTGAACATCAATGGGGGTATCGTTGGTGTCGACGGCCACGACAACGGCCACGTCTTCGGCTCTTGCCGCGGTCTGGCGGGTCAGCCCAAGAGTCAGGTCCGCAATATGGCATTTGTCAACAACACCAGCGTTACCATCAGCGGCAATGCCCACGTGCGCGGCAGCGCCTACGGTGGCGGCGAGAACGGTCACACCCGTAACAATGCCATAGTGAACATCAACGGTGGTATCATCGGTATGCCCTACACCAGCTACGACGAGATGAACACTGCCGAGAAACGCGAACTCTTCTCCAATCGCGGCAACGTCTACGGCGCGGGCTGCGGTACCGACTATATTGATGAAAACCAGAACTATAGTGATTCGGCAGGTATTGTGCTGGGCAACACCACCATCAACGTTACTGGCGGTCTCATCTGCCGCAACATCTATGGCGGCGGCGCTATGGCGTCGGTGGGTACCGTCACCTCACGCAGCCTCAATGCCGACCTGCTGAGCTATCCCATGACCCTCACTTATAAGCCTGGTACCGGCACAGCCACGGTGAATATCACGGGTGGCCGTATCGGTGTGGACGGCAAGCACAATGGCGATGTCTACGGCTCCTGCCGAGGCAAGGCGGGTGACCGCAACAAGTTCGCCCCCTTGGCGAACGTGCGCGAGACCCACGTCACCGTCAACTACCCCACCACTGCCAACTATGCCAGCGTCACCAATACTGCTCCTTACACCGAATGCATTGCCGGTTCGGTCTACGGCTCCGGTGAGAACGGTCACACCTATGGCGACACTTACGTCAACATCCAGAAGGGTCTCATTGGCGTCAACGCCGCCAGCGACAGCAACGGCAGCGTCTTCGGCGGTGGCAGCGGCATGGGTCTGATGGATGCTAAACTTGTGCGCAATATCGTCGGCACCGACACCACCTTCTTCGACACTGTGACCTATAGTGTCACGGCAGGTAAGGTCTACGGCAACACCTATGTCACCGTCACTGGCGGTCATATCCTCCACAACGTCTATGGCGGCGGCAACCTCGGTTCCGTCGGTAAGGGCAATTACCACGGCTACGGCGAGACCTATACCGATACCGCCAACAGCGGTCGTGCTTATGTCGACATCTTTGGCGGCACCATCGGCACCGACGACGACAACGACAACGGTCATGTCTTCGGTTCCGGTCACGGTGTCTCTCCGCGCGACGAATCGCGCACCCCGCGTATCCTCTATTGCCCCGAATTCTTCGCTGCCTATGTCAACCGCACCTTCGTCACCATCGGCGAAACCGTCGGCACCTCCGACAGTCCCCGCATCTGGGGCTCCGTCTTCGGCGGCGGTGAGAATGGTCACACGCGTGCCGATGCCCGTGTCGTCATCAACAACGGCAAGATAGGCAAGGCCTTCACTTCGGGCGATCCCGAAAGCCGTGTTTGGACTCTTCGCGGAAATGTCTATGGCGCCGGTCGCGGTATTGATAAATATAATAATGAATACTATAATCTCTCCTCCGGTTCGGTGACCAACAACACCTACGTCGACATCAACGGCGGCACCATCTATCGCAATGTATATGGTGGTGGCTCCGTCGCCTCCGTCGGTCCTCCGGCGGTGCCGCCCAGCAGTGAGGCAAGTGCCTGCTATGTCAACATCAACAGCACTGTAGGCTACGCCAACAGCGAAACCGACAAATATGGAGGTTCCGTCTATGGCTCTAGCCGAGGCGAGCCCGCCACCGACCGCTCCAACCTCACCCTCTCCAAGGCAAAACAGACCATCGTCAACATCAACACCGGTGCCGATGTCAAGCGTTCCGTCTTCGGTGGTGGCGAGAACGGACAGGTGGACGAGAATACCGATGTCAACATCCAGGGAGGCCATGTGCGTCATCATGTCTATGGTGGCGGCAAGGGCTCCTATTCAACCTCTTATCTCGACTCCATTTCGGGTCGCATCCACGGCGACACGCGTGTCGATATCCTCTCCGGCACCATCGACAGCAACGTCTATGGCGGCTGCCGCGGCGCTTTCATCGACGGCAACACGCTGGTGAACGTTGGCGATCCCAGCAAGGGCACAGCCACTATCAACGGTGAAATCTTTGGCGCCAACAATGCTACCGGTACTCCCTTCGGCAACACCGAAGTGCATATCTACCACACCGCACACACATCGGCCAATGCCTATCCCGACCCCGCACCGGCCAACCGTGAGGCCTTGAATGCACTCCCGCATACCGAGGCCAACTATGCCATCAAGGGCGTCTATGGCGGTGGCAACAAGGCTGCCCACGAGCCTACTGCCAATGACGGTACCACGCTGGTTTACATCCACTACTGCGAAGAGAACACCGTCATGTATGTCTTCGGCGGCGGCAACGCGGCCGACACCAAGAACAACCACATCATCATCGACGGCGGCCGCATGTACCAGGTCTTCGGCGGCGGCAACGGCGACGGTGTGGGCAACCCCGGTGCCGACGTCAGCGGCAGGGCTGTCACCGAAATCCATGGCGGTCTTATCGACCAGGCTTTCAGCGGTTCCAATGCCAGGGGTGTTGTTACCCACATGTCACTCACCTTCGACGACCAGCGCGCCGACGGCGAGACCCCCTGCGACCAGGTGGTGGGCGACATCTTCAACGGTGGTAACCACGCACCCAGTGGCGGCGGTGACCTCGTCATCGAGTGCGGCGCCGGTTTCCTTGGCGACGTCTACGGCGGCGCCAACGCGGCAACCCTCGGCACAGAGTTGAATCCCATCAACCTCACCCTCACCATCAAGGGTGGTCAGATGACGCGTGTCTTCGGCGGTGCCAACGAGGCCGACATCTACGGTAACATCACTGTCAACATCCTCGGTGGCAGCATCGACACCCTCTTTGGTGGCAACAACTCCGCAGGTAACATCAACGGCTCCATCACCGTCAATGTCAACTATGACGACGCGTCCCCCTGTACCGACACAAAGAAAATCGACGTCGTCTTCGGCGGCGGTCGCAATGCCAGCTACAACCCCACCCATGCCGACGGTCTCTCGCCCAACTTCTCGCCCACGGTCAACATCCAGAACCTCCCCTCCACAGGTGTCCAGTATGTCTTTGGTGGCGGCAAGGGTAAGGATGCAGAAGTGCTTGGCAATCCGCGCGTTGTCCTCGGCGATGAGAGCGTGCCCAATGGCTTCGTCGAGGTCCATCACGACGTCTTCGGTGGCGGCGATGCCGCTCCCGTGGGCGACGGCGACTATGGTATCTATCGTAACCCCATGGTTATCATGAAGAAAGGTACCGTCCATGGCACCCTCTATGGTGGCGGTCTCGGCCGTACGGCTGTCGTCGCGGGTCATCCCACCGTGGTTGTCCTCGGCACCTCGCTCATCATGGGCAATGTCTATGGCGGCGGCAATGCAGGTAAAGTTCTCGGAAACACCGATGTACAGATTGGTTATGGTCCCGAGGTGGCGGCTCCCAAGGTGGTCAGGCAGGGCAATGCCTTCGCCATCACCACCACCACTCCCGAAGCCACAATCTACTACACCACAGACGGCTCCACTCCCACCACCTCCAGCTCGCGCTACAGCACTCCCATTGCTGCCTCCTCCGGCAACAGCATCCGTGCCATCGCCGTCCGTCCGGGCTACATCTCCTCCGACGAGGGCACCGTGGCAACCCCGGCTCCTGTCATCAGCGAGAGCAACGGCAACTTCACCCTCTCCTCCTCGCTCGCAGGCGCCACCATCCATTATACCCTCGACGGCAGCACTCCCACTACCTCCAGCCCCACCTACTCCTCGGCGCTAACACCCACTGGCACCCAGGTTGTTAAGGCCATCGCCGTCAAGGATGGCTACACCCCCTCGGCGGTCTCTGTGCTCCAACTCAAGGCACCGCGTGTAATCATTGAGGAAAACTTGGCACATATTGCTCCCCAAAGTGGTGCAACTGCCTACTATTCACTCGATGGCAGCGATCCCGCCACACCCTATTCCGTGGGATCACCGGTCGAACTGACTGCCAACCAGATTATCCAAGTCCAGTCACGTAAGAGCGGCTACCTGGATTCCGATATAGAAGCCCCCGAAGAAACCGATGCCCCCTATGTGAACATCAATGCCGGCAGCGGCAAGGTGGACATGATTGCCACCGACGATGGCTATTGCACAATCTATTACACCACCGATGGCAGCGACCCCACCACCTCCAGCAATGTCTACAGCGGTCCCTTCACCGTGGGTCATGGCGTCACCGTCAAGGCCATCGCCAAGCATTACGGTCAGCCCGCCTCCTCCATCACTTCCAGTACTCGCGACTAACCCCATCCTTTCGACAACCATCTTCGCGCCCCTGCCGACCCCTCGGCAGGGGCGCTTCATTTTACTCCCTCCCCCGTGTCAATCCTCCGACATAGGAGAGACATAGGAGAGAGGTAAGAGTTGAGTAAGAGTTGATAGGTATAGACTATTGAAAATCAATTGAATACAAATCACCGAAAATGTCCCTTTTTCGCCCTCTGTTTCATTTTTTGATTAAGAAATTATACTGTACTCATAATCAACCATTTATAGACCCCCTCCCGCATCGTTGAAAACTTTTTTTGCTGGTTTCCAAAAAATTAGTATTTTTGCAGAACGGACAGATATACGCGCATGGGTGTATATAATTATATATCACCTTTTTGCGCTCTATTTGCCCTTGCAACAAATCAACAATAATGGCAATAAACTGACTATGAAGAAGACAAAGTCGCAATATATATCACACCTGCTCCTGGCAATGCTGCTCCTTTTGGGTGCCCTGCCGGCGGGAGCACAGGAGACCCGATACACGCTGACCAACGGCGCTCTCGACTATTTCTATGGCAACCAGGGCGACCCCGACGAGGGGCACCGCTACGACAGGGCCTACAACCGTGCCAACAGCTGGGCCGAGATTCACCCCTACGGTAACGAGAACATCTCCATGCTCGTCGAGAAAGGCAATGTCTATGCCGCCCTCGATATCACCGACCCCGACAACCCTGAACTGGTCGTCAAGACCGTCTTCGACACCATGTGCGTCTGGTCACGCACCAGCAGCACCGGCTACTACTACCAACTCCACAACGGATTCCGCTACTACCTCGTCGGCTCCCGTGCCGAAGGCGCTCGCATCGTCCGCTTCGCCGACGCCATGCCTATCGACAACGTCTCCATGTGGTACGACTGGGACTTCGGCGCCGCTGTACAGGAGGAACGCAACAATGGCCAGACCAAGGAATACTTCTGGTTCACCTTCGACGGAACCATCTGGACCATGTCCTGCAACTCCTACAACCGCCCCGAGGACATCATCTACTCCAGCTGGGACATCTCCACTCCCGAAGAGAACGAACTCCACAAGAGCTACTATTGCTCCAAGGAAGTCACCGACGGCGAAGGCCATGTGACAGGTGTCGAACCCGCCAGCAACGGAGCTCTCTTCCTCCCCGTCGAGGTCACCTACTACGACCGCGTCATCACCTCCATGAGCGGCGACCAGGGCCTACGTGGCGTCACCCTCACCAACCACAGCGGCAACGACACCATGCGCTTCGATACCGAGGACAGCGTGATGCGGGTCAAGGTCAACATCACCACCAACGCCAGCAAGAAGGTCAACATGCGCTACATCCCCGAGTACTCCAAGTACGTCGAGGAAACCAAGCGTGTCGGTATCAACACCGACTGGCACCATCGCAACGAGGATGGATGGGGTTATGCCGGTGCCCCCACCAAAGTGACCCGCTACTACTGGGACGACGGCAACGTTGACCACATCCGTGTCCTCAAACCCAATCCCCCAAGCGAGCGCGGCGGCGACACCAGAATCCATGCCATCAACTACACCCTCAGCAACCCCAGCCTCCGTCACCTTGAGATCGAGTATACCGACGACAGCACCGTCGTCAACCTCCACCTCGTGACCTATCCTATTCGCAAGACAACGGGCGAACTCTATGTGGATGTCTACTATGACAACGGCACCGTGCAGCGGGATACCGTCATAATTCAGCTCACCAACAAACTCGCCGAACAGCCGGTGAAAGTGCCCATCTCCGCACCTGTGGTGCGTGGATCGGTCTTCGGCGGCGGTCGCATGGCGAATGTCGGCGGCAATACCAATGTCACCGTCCACAGCGCCGACAGCATCCACGCCCTCTACGGCGGTAACGACATCGCCGGTTGGGTGCAGGGCGACAAGGGTGCCAACATCCAGCTCGGCACCAGGCACACCGACGAGGACCACCCTGTGCACATCGGTTGGGTCTACGGCGGTGGCTGCGGCTACTACACCTACCAGGGCATCAACCGCGGCTACGACGCCTCCTTGGGTCAATACTTCGACCCCTACGACTTCGCCAACAGCACCTCCCTGATGTATCAGGCCTACTACTTCAACGGCAAGGTCTACAAGTGGAACACACTCCCCGCCGATTACAGTTCACACTGTTCCACCCCCTCCGCCACTGCTGATGCGGCATGGGACCCCGCCGACCTCGTCGACACCCACACCTTCAAGTACACCCCCTACTACATCGGCAGGGAGATGGACGACCGCCCCGACCAGGTGGACCAGCAGGAGGACGGTAACGGCTGGTACGAAGGCGACGACGGCACCATCCCCTACATCAAGACCGCCCACATCATCGTTGGCGTCCCTGAGACCGAAGGTCACAACGACGTCGGAGGTCACTCCTCCCACATACACAACGACTACATCCTCATCGACTCGCTCTTCGGCGGTGCCGAGAACGCCTTTATCGGTGTCGATGCCAACGAGACAATGAACACCTCCAACGCCATCTCGGTCGACATCAACGGCGGCACCATCTACACCGTCTTCGGCGGCAACAACTATGGCGGTTCCGTGGCCCAAAAGTCCACCGTCTTCGTCAATGTCAATGGCACCAAGCTGCAGGAGGACGACGAAGACGTCGAGAACACCTACTTCACCGGCTATGGGCGCGAATTCGGTATCCGCTACCTCTTCGGTGGCGGCAACCTGGTGGAAGGTTCTCACGCTGCTGTCAGCATCTATGGCGGCATGACCGACACCATCTTCCTCGGCGGCAACCATGCCTCGGTGAAAAACCCCATCGGCTTGATTCAATGTGAGGGTGAACATTTCATCCACACCAACTCCACTTTCGATACCACCGGTTTCTCCACCCTCGATCCCGATCAGTGGCGCTTCGGTCCTGAATACTTCATCACCGAAACAGGCAAATACAATGTCCGCTGTCTCTTTGGTGGCAACAACCAGGCCACAATGGATAATGTCTCCTTCATCCAGCTCCAATCCGGCGGCATCAGCACCGTCTATGCCGGCGGCAACATGGGCGACATGAACAACAACTCCCCCCTGACAAGACCCGTCTACATCGACCTCCTGACGAAGGCGTTTACCAACAGCGGACTGCGCCCCACCAATAATGTCGGCTCCATCGTGTCGAGTCTCCACGACTCGAAGATTGTCTGCGACTATGTCTTCGGCGGCTGTCGTCTGGGTAATGTGAAATACTCCTGCGGTGTCTATGCCGCCGGCGGCATCTTCGGCTATATCAATGGCGGTAACGATGTCAGCGGCGACGTGGGTTCCACCACCGCCGAAGGCACCTACGTGATTCTCGACAGCAACGTGTTCGTCCTTGGCGATGTCGTTGGCGGCAGCGATGGTTTCTACCACTGCGACGACGGTACCGGCCACTATGACAAAGCCTCCCTCTACGACACCTATTCCGGCGAGAACTACGACCCCTACGATGAAACCGTCGGTCTTCTGCTCCCCACCCACAACAACACCAACGTCAGCATGAAGAACGGTACCGTGCTCGGTATGGTGCTCGGTGGCGGTGTACATGCCAACGTGGGCTTCGACGGCAATGGTGACCACATCTACATCGACGGCACAGAAAGGCCCATCGACCTCACGGCAGTCGACGGTAGCCGCCACGGTGAAATCCACCTCAACCTCACCGGCGGTCACATCTACGGCAACGTTGTCGGCGGCGGCTATATGTCCTCCGTCTATGGTCTGGCGTATCTCCACATCGGTGGCGACATCACCATCGATGGTTCCGTCTTCGCGGGCAACGACCTCACCGGCAGCATCGAGAGCTTCGGTGCCTACCACGGCGGCATCGACCCCACCCATGGTTGGTGGGTGATTGGTAACCGCGATTCGGTAGCTTTCGAATCTTACAAGTCGAGTAACGGCGACGCACTCAACTTCCGCGAGGAGGACAAGAGCTACAACGCCCTCTATTCCTCCTACCTCCTCATCGACGGTTCCCCCACCATCACCACCGTCTATGGCAGTGGTAACGGTGCCTACAACTATTACAACGACCGTCCCGAATATCCCACTCCCACCTATTGTAAAAAAACGGGTAGCGTCGACCAGCCCCTCCAGTCTTCCACCTACATCGATATCCACACTTCCGGCGGATGGATCGACACCGTCTTTGGTGGCGGCAACGGCGTGGGTGTACGCGACCGCGTGAAGCTGTTGCTCAACAATACCGCCACCTCCAACAACGACCACCCCGACGACTACGCTTTTGTGGGTACCATCTTCGGTGGCAACAACCGCGACAATATGATGCGCTGTGTACCCGAAGTGATTCTGCTTCAGGGTCGTGTCAATAATGTGTTCGGTGGCTGCAACAACGGCATCATGGGTTATACCGGCAAGAACCTCACCGACGCCTGTGGCAATGAGGTGGTCGGCGTGTCGAGTTATGTGCAGCTCACCAGCGACAAGGTTACCGTGAACGACACAGTCTTCGGCGGCTGCCGTATGGCCGACGTGGAGGGTATGGCGTATGTCGACATACGCAACAGCTCTGTCGACGGCGTCAACTACGTCTACGGTGGCAACGACATCGGTGGCGTGGTGAAGGGCAACACCCGCGTTGACATCAGTGGCGGCATGGTGAACCACATCTTCGGCGGTTCGCATGGACGCTATGATTACTATGAGATTGACCAGAACAAGTATCTCATCTATCCTTTCCACACTCCCGTGAGTGACACTGCCGGCAAGTTGATTGTCGTCTCCACCAAGCCTACCGTAGACTCCACCAGCGTCAATATCTTTGGTGGCACCGTCAACAGGAGTCTCTATGGCGGCGGTTCCATGGCCGACTGCCGTGCCACTCAGGTGCTTGTTGACGACCAGGCCGGTTGCGGTTCCAATCCTGCCGAACTCCATGCCATTGTCTATGGTGGCGGTGAAGGTTTCTACAGTAACCTTCTCGAAACGCATCGTGGCAATGTGACCGAGAATACCCATGTGATACTGAAGCACGCCACTACCGTCTCGGAAGCCAAAGCCTATGGCGGCGGTCGTGGTGGTGATGTGTTCAACTCCACCATCACTCTTTACCCCCAGTGGGAACAGCCTTTCGATGCCATCTATGGCGGTTGCTGGGGCTCCGACGTGCGCCACACGGCAAAACTTGTCCTGAACGGTGTCACCGACGGCAGCAACTACACTGCCGAGAATGTTTTCGGTGGCAACGACTTCACTGGTAATGTTTTTGAGAGTCGCATCGTGGTCAATTCGGGTCGCTACGGCAATATCTATGGTGCCGGCAACGGCGACTATATCGCCCACGGCAGCTATGATACAGGCGCTTATGCAGCCACTGGCAAACATCTCCGTGTCCCCAATAGTAATACGGTTGTCATTGACTTCAACAATGGATATGTCGCCGGTAACATGTATGGCGGTGGCAAACTGGGAACCACTTTCGACCTTGTCAAAGACCCCGAAACTCCCAGCGGCTATAAGGTCGACAGCTATGGTTTCTACATCCCCGACACGACACGCTCTGTCGGAGGCGAAGCTACCGATTATTCCTATGTGTTGGTCAATGTCCATGGCGGCACATTCGCGCAGAACATCTATGCCGGTGGTGCCGGTAACGACACCTGCGGTCTCATGATTTACGGCCTCAAGATGCTGAACATGGATGGCGGCACCGTCAACGAGTCGGTCTATGGCGGTTCCGAAAAGGTCAGCGACGGATACCCTGCAGAATGTAAAAGCAAGACCAACACCACCAAACGTCCCTCGTCGGTGCTGAACCTGGCCGGTGGCGTGGTGAAGAACAACGTCTATGGTGCCGGCTATCTGGGCGTGGTCTACGGTTCGGCTTACATCAATGTGGGTCTTGCGGCTATCGATGAATGTCCTGTTTGGGATGCTACCATCAGTGGCAACGCCAATGCCTACGCACAGTTCAAACCCGGTGCGGCTAATGGCTATGTTCCCGCCCTCACGGCTAAGGAATTGATGCTGGAAAGTTCCATCTATAGTGGCGCCAACTGGGGCGACAACACCGGTAGTCCCGACTTTACCAAGCAGGGATTTTACGGCGGCGAAAGCCGACTGATTGTGGATGGTAACAACTACAACACCTTCCTCAACGAGAACCAGGAGAACAAGCCCCGAATGAATATCGAGAAGTCCCTCTTCGGTTCGGGCACTTCCGCCGAGGGTGGCGACATCTACCGTCGTATCGACTTGCGCAACTATGGTGAGCTTGACCCCGATAACGACTGTACTCCCTCTTGCGACCTCATGTCCATCCAGCGTACAGACGAACTGTGGTTGAACAACACCGTCGTTCACTATACCGGTGCTTCCGACGCTATCTCCGCCTACTATTCCGACAACTACTCTTTCAACCACATCAACTCTTTCAACTGCGTTGGCTACAATGTCATCGATATCGACGCTACGGCCACCAACATCGGCGAAGCCAACTTCTACAAAATGGCTGCTTTCCCATACAACAATCTCACCTTGGTATCTCCCGAAGAAACAGCTCTCTGTTTCGAAAACGATACCTATGGATGTCCTTCGTGCGGCAGCGATCCCAACCTCTGTACGCAACTGAACTATCTGGATCGTGAAGTGGCCGAGAATGCTTTCTCTGCGTGGGTGATGAACAACGGTGTCAATGTGGACTTTATTGGTGATGATGGTACCTACTCGAAAATCTTCGGTTTCGCCTTCATCATCGCCGAAGCAAACACCAACGCCATGATAACCGCTTTGGCAAAATATGTGGATGATGAATATGAGTATAGTGGTTACAGCGGCAATATGAGTGAGATGGCGGATGCTGTTTTGGATGATTCCGACTATGATGGTTTCAGTCATTATGTCGATTCCGAAAGGGAAGAAGAGTATGGCGGATTCCTCTCGGTATGTTCCGACAATCTTAAAGCCATTGTCCCTAGCGAATCCCATGGTACCGATATCAAGTGGTGTGACTGCGTGCTTGATGATGAATACACTACTGTTAATCCTGTCGTTCAGGACTATTGCTTCACTGGGCAGCAGGGGAGTAACTCCGAGTATCCTTATACTAACTTTGGTACCAAGTCGCGTGTATGGTCTATTGGTCAGGGTACCCGCCGCCGTACAGCCGTTATCCAGGCTCACTCCAACCCCGACACCTTGAGAAATGACAACAAGATTCTTGTGGAGGACAATTCTGTCCCTTATACGATGTCTCTTGCACAAGGACGTTTGGTTCTTCCCTTCTCCAATCCCGGTCACTACTATGAGATAGCCTCCGAGGTGGTGATTGCCGATGAAAATGGTGAGGTGGTGCTTGTGGACAAGTCATGGGCTCCTTCAACTTTTGATACAACAAGAAATGCTGCTGGCTCATGGGATGACCCTGCCGAGGGTCGTTGGGTGGCGAGCAGCGACAGCCCTTCCATGGGTGCAGCCGAGATTAAAGCCAACCCCAACAATTACTTCGGTTTGGTTATGATTCCGTCCGACAACTTTGCCCGCGATGGCAACGGAGCCTTGCAGAAACCCAGTGTTGCCGGTCCTACATGGGATAGCGTTACGGCAATTGTGGGTGACGACCACTTCTCCGAAGCCAGTTATTACTCTCCCATTGTGGGCAATGAGAGTACTCCTCCCGTGTTGGATTTCTACATGCTCTACAATAACAACTTCAACCGCACTGTTATCGCCACAGTAACCTTCACCCTCAAGGAGTATGATGATGAGGGTAACGATATCAACTTCCCCATCGAGGTGCAGCTCTCTCTCTCCACCATCCTGCAGGAGTTCCAGGATGCGGAATATGAGGTGCTGGCCATGTATAATGAGGGCCATTCGAATACGTTCTCACGCAAAGCAGTTTTGCCTGCCACATTGCAGCACCGTGAGCTTTATCTCGAGGCTATTGAGTGGGCTCCTACCGACACCACTGTGGGTATCCATGAAGGCAATGGCGACTGGATTACCACAACTCAATCCCCCACTCCGGACTACTTCTATCTAACTAGTGACTCTGCCTCCATTATCAGTGCTGCGAAGAACAATCTCTTCCGTTTGACTTTGTTGCCCGTCGACAATATCTCCAACACTTCGGTATCTGTTATCGGATGGCACGAACGTACGATAAGGGAGCCTCTCGATCTTTTCACGGCAGCGGGCAAGTCTTCTGCTAAAGAGATGGTCAGCGACGGATCCTATTATGACCACGATTCAATATCCCTTGTTTCAGGTGTCCGTCCCCATGGTGTCAAGATAGGTGAACTTGACGGTCGTGGAGAAGCTTCTCTCAATATCACTCTCAACTTTGACGGTAATAAAGTTTACGACCGTGTGAATGGAAGAGGTTATATTGGAAAGGCCATACTCACGCTGGTCAGCTATGTGGGTAATGATTATAGTACCCAAAACAGATTCCAAGTTACGGTTGATGTGAAGTCGCGTGAACGTGGTGATACCATTTATGTGGCTTCCACCCCCATTCTCACGCGTGCCGGAATAACCCTTACGGGTAATTCCACAACCGATCCCCACGGGTACGACATCAAGGATCTGGGTAAATCACCGGCAGCATACCTGAAGAACTTCAAGGAAGCCTTTAAGAAACCCATCTATCAGGAAGGCGACGTTATTGCCGTTCTCGACACTGTTGTTATCTCGGGTGATGACAATAAGATTTTTGTCAAAGGCGATGAATACATGCCTGTACAGGTAATACGCTATGCAGGGCATCATTCGGAGTTCCCGGGAGAGCAGTGTGTTTACAGGGGCACTATGTTCGCTGTAAGAGACCATGCTCAATTCACTGCCCGTCTCATAGATTTCAAAGGCAGTGTTGTAAGCAAGATTATCCCTGGATACGGAGAAGCTGGTGCTTCTTGGGAAAGCAGTCATGTTTTGGTCTACGACCAAGTGTCGGGTCTTTCGGACAAGTATGCGGATACAAATATGGCTTATGGTTCCATTATCTCTGTGTCTGACGGTGCCACGGTGACCCTTCAGCATGGTATTGTGGTAGAGGAAAACTGGAATGGCTATACCGGGAATGACACCAAGCGCTATGGTGCAATCAATGTGGGCGAAGGTGGAGTACTGAGGCTGCTTAACGATATTACTATTGAAAAGAACCTCTCCGCAAAACACCCCAATCCCAATGCTCCTACCAAAGTGCATCCTTTGAATGGTGCTGTCTATGTCAATGGAGGAAGACTTGAACTCCTCGAATCCGACAACAGTACAGCGTTCAATATTCAGAACAACTATCGTTATGATGATCCTTCTGCACAATTCTGGAAGGATCATACGACCATGGTGTCAAGTACGGAGAAACTTATCAGATGGGAGTTCGATGACACCAGGGTGACCAACTTCCACAAAGCTAATGTATTCCTCACGCGTACTCCCACTACGGAGGAAGGCAAGGATGTTGACCTTTATGACAATCAGTCTGATGTAATTGTCTTCACCAAAGCCATCTCTGCCGCCACCAGGATTGGTGTCAGTAAATGGTTCCCGGATGATGACGAAATGAAACGCGATACCATCGGCATCGCCTTCCAGAATGCTGCCACCGCTGTGAAACAAGCTTACGACAACGGGAACTTCATTTCCGATGATGGTTACTTTACTTTCTTTGACTATGGTGTGAACAATAAGCGCATCTATTTGCAGCGTTGTGCCACATTCCAGTTCCAGCAGGCAGGTGGCGCTGAACTTATAGCCTCCTCGGGAATTCTTCCGGATGATGCATTGGAGTATGTTGACCTTGACGAGAACACCTGTCCCATTGGTGGCGACCAAATCATCTTCCGTGTGCATGGAGGATTCTTCCCCTATACCTATACTTGGACTAATATTAACACAAACTCTACCGAAGTTTTACGGAGCCATACTACAGCCTACACCAACAATGAGATGAAGAGGTTAATAGCCGAATCCAATTATGCTCCGTATGTTGAATCCATTGCTGATACTTTTGTCACTGGTCAGGTGGATATGACTCCTCAGAAGTTGTCGGAGACCATCACGATCACCGTTACGGCGGATGATAATACAGGACACTGCACCTTGACAAAGAATTTGAAGATTACTCTCCGTAAGCGCAATGTCGATATTGAATCTTTCCAGCAATTCGAGAAAACCCATGTGTCCCCCACCGATCAATATTGGGTGGATGCTGACAATAATGCTTGGACAGATATTCATAATCCGGGTGATACAGCTCGTGCAGACAGAAACTATAAGGCTGTACATATCACGCCAAAGGTTTGGGTCGACCGTAGTGCGGGAACCATTATTGCTCAGATTGCAAATAATGATACTATTTATATTGAAGATGAAGAGGGTCACCATCCAATCAATGACATGCTCTTCTGTGAGGGAGACCTTCTAACCCTTGCTACCGCTCCGAGAAGAGATGGTTCTGGGAATCCCACAAACAAATTCCTCATGTGGGATTTCGACCCGTTCTACAACAACCCGGCTAAATACGTTGTCCCAGCTCATAACACCGAGGTGGTGGCTTACTACGGACCGCTGACCCATTGGAATGATTATGTCAATAATACATCTATCGCTAAAGCTGCTTACGATGGTAACTACTACTACACCGACCGCAATGGTAATGGTTATGTGACGACATACAATGGCGATGTCCACATCTATGATGAAAACGGTTTGGCGTGGTTCATCAGCGTGGTTAATGGTTTGAATGGTCAACAGGCACGACCCTTCTATTTCAATCGTGTGTTCCTCCACAAAAAGGATGGCGGATATGACATGAAGAGTTACCTTTGGACTCCTGTCGGTACACTTCAGCACCGTTTCCGTGGATGGCTCATCGGCGTTGATAATTCCTCCGACTCTTGCACAGTGCCACTTACCGACGAACGGGTGATAATTAAGAACCTCTTTGTTGATGAACCCGACCGTAACCATGCAGGTTTCTTCGCTTTCCTCGATTCTGCTTATGTGAGCGGCATCGAATTGCAGGGAGCCTTTGTCCATGGTGGACAGTATGTGGGTGGTATAGCGGCAAAGTCTGTCAGCTCTACTTTCAACAATTGTGCCGTTTCCGATTCCATCGAAGGTGCTAGTACCACATCTATCCTTTCAACACGTTATGTCAGTGGCGGTTTAATCGGATTGTCGGAAAAGGATGTGGTAACCAATTCCTCAGCGAAAGCAAAATATGTAGGCTCGGCTGTTTATAGTGGAGGTATGGCTGGTTATGCAACTTCCTCCGAATTTTGCGATGGATATGCATATAATGATAATCGCATGAACGGTCTTTATATTGGAGGTCTTGTGGGTTACAGTACTGGCGAGGCTCCTTCCACATTGCGGCTGTTCTCTAGAAAATCGCGTAGCCGTTATACTCATCTTGCAAACAACTATGTGCATATCGCCAACAACGGTCACCCGCAGCGTATGGGAGGTCTTGTGGGCTATGCTGACAATACCTTGATAGAAAACAACTATGTTTATGGAAATGTCAGCGGCACAACTACCGATGGCGCCATTGCAGCCAATATGAACCGTAATGCCGTTGCCGACCATAACTACTATGCATCAGATGCTGCATCCAGAAGCGCAGGCATAATCAATTCGAATGCTTCCATTGAAAATGATGCTTCCTTCTCTGGCTCCGGCAATCAGGTGACTATCGACAAAGAGGTCTATGGAGTTAATAATCTCACTCGAGTGCTTAATGTTTGGGTTCGCGAACAGAACGCAGGAGGTGCTAACCACAAGACTTGGCGGAGCGACCTTGAGGGATATAATAATGGCTATCCTCGTTTCGGACAGCCTGACCTCATCCCCGTAGATGGTTCTGCTACTGTCGAAGGATGTGAGGCCGTAGTGGTCAACGGAATAACCTACACTGCAGATTCCATTGTAAGTTTCCACATCATTGACTCGGTACAAATGATAGACAGTTCTGTAACGGCTCTTATCCGCATTCACTATGGTACCCATACAGAATTGTCGGATACGGCCACTATAGGTGAGGATTATTGGGGTCATGGTTTTGTGGTCTCCGCTGCCGAATCGATGTTATTGCGTCGCACAATTGATAGTATCGGTTATGCTAATATCATCCTCAGTGATACTCTGTCTACCGAATATGGATGCGATAGTATTGTGTCACTTACCCTCACCTTCAGGGGAAATGTCGATCTTGATGATGTTGAACAAAATAACTTGGTGAATGTCTATCCCAACCCAACATCGAATATTGTAAATGTTGCGGCAGAGGGTATGACTTATGTTGAATTCTATGACAACGAGGGTCGGAAACTGCAAGACTACGATTCCCACGGTCAGAATAGTATTACATTTAGCGTAGCCAATTATGCCAGTGGCATCTACTATCTGCGTATTCATACCCCCCAGGGTGTAACGATAATTAAATTAATCAAGAGATAACGTCATTAGTCTGTTGAGCTTATGAAGAAAAGATATATAAAACCATTATTGGAAACTTTTAAATATCAGGCCGAAGAAGGTTTCGCCACTTCCATAGCTTTGAATAAGGATTATGTCCTTATCCAAGGTGATGATCACCGCACTCTTCGTTCTGCTGAAGAAATCACGGAATACACCGATAACACTGGAGAATACACTACCGGTGGCGATTGGGACTAATTGTTTAAAGGCTATTTTTAATGAAAAGAATATTCTGTTTACAGTTCGTCCTGATAGTTTTTTCTCTCTTCGCTTCTTGTGAGAAATATGTCTTTCAGGGAGAGATTCTATCTCCGGTGGATTTCACTGCCAGTATTGAAGCTCTCGATAATGAGAGTCAGTCCAAGGTGCGCTTGGTCAATGAAGAATGGATTTACTGGGAGATAGGGGACTCTATTAGCATTGGCAGTAACACGTCCGCACAGGACAACTATACGGCTATCCTTACTCTTCCGTCTTCCGGATCCGATTTTGAAGGTTTTAATGGTGCTTTCCAGGCCTCTTTGCCCGAGGGTTCAAAATATTTTCTGGGACTCCATCCGGAAAACAGCTCCAATGTGATTCGCAGTACAGGAGGAACTAATTTCTCTGCCACAATCATTTTGCCAGATGAACAACCACTACGTAACGACATCACTTTCGCCAAACAGGTATTTCCTATGGTTGCCTGGTATGGGGGTGAATGGGATGCCGCACACCCTGTACCTTTCAATCTCGATTTCCACTCGCTGGCAGGAATTGTCAGATTCCAGATATTCAATTCTGGTGCGGCGAAAACAATCCGGCAAATCACAGTCACCTCGTTGGACGGAAAGCAACTGAAAGGAGCGTTCACGGTGAACGATTACAAGACTTTCGATCCGTATCTTACTCCTGCAGCTAACGCCAGCGCTAATCAAAAGGTGGTGTTGACTTGCGGAGAAAGTGGTCTTCCTTTGGGCCCCGACTCGTTACGCAGTTTCTATCTGGTTCTTCCCGCGCTGGGTGGAATGGGCGTCACCACATCTTACGGTCTAAAGTTTGAGATTGAGGCTACCGACGGATCGGTGTGCACAAAAACCATGACAGCAGGCATTCCTGTCAGGCGCAATGGCATTACCTACCGAAACGCCATTGATGTTAAAGACTGGAGCTCTGCCTCCGCAACAGTGGGCCTTACGGGAAATGGAACAGAAAGCCGCCCGTTCAAAATCTATACGATAAAAGACCTCCAGTATCTCCGCAATTGTTACGCTAGTATCGATAGAAAAATTAATAATCAGCCAATCACGGCAAATACTTGGATTCGCATCATGCGTTCCGACATTGTGCTTACTTCCGCGAATTGGACAAAGGGAATTAACGGTTTTGAAGGACATATCACTTGTGTATCAGCCCCGTCGGCAGGTAATTCCGGTATTACCAATAAAACCAACATCCCTCTTTTTGTCGACATTAAAGCAACTGGAGTTGTGGAAGGAATTGATATGAGGGTGACTGCTACCGCTACAGACCGCCACACAGCAACCGACACCGCTTTTACTCCCTTCTGTCGCATAAACCGCGGAATAATCAGAAATTGTGATGTTACGACAGCCAACGAATGTGCGATTTACAGTACGTGGAAGAGTGTGGCTGGATTATGTGTCAATAATTTCGGTACAATCGAAGGCTGCAACTGTTCTGCTACACTCCGTTCGACAAATGCATTCGTTGCTGGTATTTGTCTGTACAATCACGGTACAATTCGTGGATGTCAGATTTCCTCTCCTATGACAGTGATAGAGGGTAGTCGTGTGGGAGGAATATGTTATCAAAACATTAATAACTCCTCCGCCGTTATAGAGGATTGCTATTTTGACGCTACAGTTGTAGGTAGTGCCTCTCAGTGGGGAGGCATTGTCCATACGATGTCAGGTGGAACCCTCAAGCATTGCAGCAACACAGGTACTGTCCAGTCGGTGGAGAGTGTCGCCGGTATTGTTCATACCATTACAGCCGGTACAGTTAACTATTGTTGGAGTCAAGCTAAATTGAAAGGCAGCATGGCTGGTGGTATCGCTGTGAATGTCAACGGAGGCAGAATCATCAACTCCTTCGTCAATACTAATACTGCTCAGGTGGTGCTCAATACATCGAACGAGAACAATTCGGCTGGTGGCTTTGCCGCAACCATTTCCGGAGGTAGCATTGAAAACGGCTTTGTCAATATCACTCACGTCCAACGTATTAATAGTACTGGCATCACGGCAGGTTTTGTGGGAAAGGCTACAGGTGGAACAATAACTAACTGCTATTCTTACGAGAGTGCAGCCCTTTTCCCAGTTTTCTACGGTACCAACACCTCAACCTCTTATAATAGTTGTTACCTTGTTGGCAACAATACCCAGAGCAATGTCACCTCTGTCACCACCACGCAAGCTCTTAGTGATGGCGGCCTCGTGCAACAACTTAACAATAATGTTCCGTCGGGAGGAAAATCCTGGGAGTTAACAGACGATATGCCGCAATTGACAGCCTACTCTGCTAGCAAACGGCGAAAGGGGATTAGATAAGTTCTTTTAGCTCTACAAGAAAACTGCGAACCTCTTGGAGGCGTCTCACTGCCTCTTCTTTGGGGTCTTCCACGGAGCGAGTCCGTAACTGCTCTTTGGCTCCTTCTAGCGTGTATCCGCATTCGCGTGTAAGATAGTGGATGCGTCTCAGTAGGCTGATGTCATGTTCTGTATAACTACGGGTACCACGCTTGTTTTTTACAGGGTGGATGCAGTCAAATTCTGTCTCCCAGAAGCGCAATACAGAGGGCGCCACATGAAGCATCTCCGCCACTTCCCCAATTGAATAGTATAGTTTCTTGTTTTCCATATTAATATGAGTAATAGCCATTGTTGTCTTGATAATTGCGACGCTTCTCGTATTTTACATCACGGAGTGCGTCAGATTTGATATTTATCTGGAAGAACCAGCTGCGGTAATATCCGAAAGGCACCCAGCTCAGACGCATTTCCCAGCAGTGTAGGTCTCGGTATATATCCACTGTGGTGTAGGACATTCCTTTGTTTACAAAATCATAGCCGGTGGTCATAGCGACTTTCCAGTTTTTGGTCAGGCTGACGTTGCCCGACAGGCTGATGCTTTGTGTAGTCTGATGCTCCAACTTCATCTCACGGGCAACGAAGGTGTTCACATAACTGAAGTTGTAGTTGATACTGATGTTCCAAGGAACCGAGAAATCCACATAGCCACCAGTCATCAGCACAGGATTGTAGTTGTAGGGTGTCTGCAGGATGGTGCTGGTGGGATGCCCTTGACTATTACCTCCGTCTTTCTTGAAGGTATTGTTATTGAGACTATAAGAAAATTGTAAACTCCAGGTGGAATTATCCGTTCTGAAAAACTTCTTTTCTCTCTCCCATAGAAATTCGTTATGCATGTTGCCCAATGAGTCAATGACGTAAGGACTGAATGAACCGCTGTAGTTGAGTACCAAGGTGCGGAATAGGGTAGTGCGACCCGATATCGACAGTGCTGACCAGTTCAGCGAGTCGCGAGCCAAATCATACGACATAGAGAGATTCAGGCTCTCGATGAGAGGTATCTTTTTCACTTCGGCAGTGGTGTCAAAAGGATTCTGCACCTTGATCTCAAGATTGTTGCCTATTGCGAAACGGATTGAACCGCTTTGCCCGTCGGGGGGTCCGCCATAAAGGCTGTTCTGGAAAATGGAGTAGCGGTGTACATAGCCGTTGGTATCAGTGTATTGCTTCCACCATCCAAGGCTTTCTTTCCCGAAATCAGGGTGATAGGAAAAACCAATAGTGGGGTTGATGACATGTCGCAACGCCTTCAACGGTCCTTTCTTGAACTGGAACATACCGTAGATACGCGTGGTTAGGGAGGAGCTGTAGTTAAAATCGCGGTTGGGTTTAAATCCGTAAATGGTATCTGTGGTCACTACCCCTGTCGTGCTGTTGTAGTTCTTTTCGATAGTAGACCAGTGCCATCTCTCATTATAGGTGATGGAGTTTGTCCAGTTGAAGAATTTCAGCACCTTGATGCTACTCGATAGTGGGATGCTGTGGGATATGCCATACTGCATGGCATCTAAGGTTCTAGGCTGGAACAACTCCGTATCAACACTGGTAATATTGTTCTCCGCATTCAATACATAGCTCAGCGAAATGTTTTCCCACCAGCGGTAACTCCCAGAAGGATTCTTGCGGCGCAAGGGATAGAAGGTGGTGCTGGATAGCGATACACCCGGTAGTTTCAAGTTGATGATACCTGTCTGCACGTTATAACTTTCGCGTGCTGAGGCAGAGATGTTGAAATAGGAGCCCAGTTTCGACGAGAAACTGATAGATGATGTTGTGGTGCTATTGAAATAATCGTTGCGGTTAGTGGTGTTCTTATTGTAATTGCGGCTTTGAAGGTTGACGTTGGCGGAGAAACGGCTATAGGGGTTGGATTTGGGATCCTGATCATGAGTCCAGTTCACTTTGAAGTCGCTGAATGCATTGAAAGTGTTGCTGTCGCCACGGATACCTTCATAGGTGATACCGTACCGGACATCGAATTGTCCCTTGTATTTATACCGTTTGTAGTAATTCGACTTGGCTTCGGCTGCCCAACTTAAGTTGGTAAAGATGTCTCCGATGAGGGCAAGATCCCAGTTGTCATTGATGGCAAAGTAATAACCTCCATCTTTGAGGTAGTATCCGCGATAGTTCATCCATCCGTAGGAAGGGATGAGTACTCCTGACCGGCGGGTATGCGTAATGGGGAAGAAGGCGAAGGGGAGTGCAATGGGAGTGGGTACATCTTCAATGCTTAGCCAGGCGGGGCCAGTTACTATTTTGTCACCAGTAACGAGTTTCGACTTGGTGAAATTGATGGCGAAATGTGGGTGGGCATAATTGCATGTGGTGTAGCTTCCGCCACTGAGGTACATTACAGAATCGTTGATTTTCTTCACCTTGTGTCCATGAAGGAAGCCCTCTCCTTCTTGTGTGATAACACCGTTGATAATGCCTTTCTTGGTGCTGTAGTTGAACGTTATGGTATCAGCATGGTATTCGGAACCTCCTTGTTTGAAGAAAGGACGTCCTACGATGTTCTTTGCTGTATCAGTAATGCCGTGAGCTTGTAGTGTTTGTTGGTCAAAGTCCACCACAATTCGTTCCGCATTCAGCAGCATGCTGTCATAGTCAATGCTTCCGTCCCCAAAGAGGTAGGCTTTCCGTGAGGTAAGATCCATTGCGACAGAGTCTTTGGACTTATACTTAATGACCTTGTCAATAGCATTCTCCGACACTTTCATCAACGTGTCAATATCGGATTGTGCTGTCGCCGGTATTGTCGTGAGAAATAGCAGTGCACCAAGGACCGTAGTAATGGTTTTTCGTATGTTTTTTTGTAGTTTCAAAAGCCTATTTCAACATTGATTTTGAGCATTCAAATATTCTTCGTATCTTTGCATTTTCGATTTGCAAAGATAGAATTATTTATGCAATTCTAAAAACAAAAAAATATCAAACTGACAATGAGACGTTTACTGGCACTTATTACTATCTTTACACTATGTGTGACACCTGTCTTTTCGCAAAAAAAAGACACTTACAAAGTGCGTACGGTGGTTATTGACCCTGGTCATGGTGGGGCGAAACCGGGTGCCCGTGGAGGACGTTCGCTCGAAAAAAACATTACGCTTGCTGTGGCGAAAAAATTCGGTAAACTCATCTCCGATAACTACCCCAATGTGAAAGTAATCTATACACGTACTACCGACGTCGATATTTCTCTTGCCGAGCGTGCCCATATCGCCAACCGAAACAAGGCTGACCTTTTCATCTCTATCCACGCCAACTCTCATCCCACATCCTCCCCTACAGGCGTCGAGACTTTCGTTATGGGTCTCTCGGAAAGTCGAGCCAATCTTGAAGTGGCAAAGAAAGAAAATGCTGATATCCTGCTTGAGGATGACTATAAGAGTAACAAGGCTTACGAGGGTTTTGATCCCAATTCACCCGAGAACTCCATCATCTTTTCCCTCTTTCAGAATGCTTTCCTTGAGAAAAGCTTGAATTTTGCCCAAGCCATCCAAAATCAGTACAAGAAGAATCTCAAAACCATCAACCGTGGAGTCAAGCAAGCGGAGCTTTTCGTCCTCTATAAGACTTCTATGCCTTCCGTTCTTACCGAGATAGGATTCATCAGCAACCCTGCGGAGGAGGCGTTCATGAACACAGAAGAGGGACAGGCACAGATTGCCATCTGCCTCTTCAATGCTTTCATGAACTTTAAGGCGTCGGAAGAGGGAACTTCGCGGATCGCCAATCCCAAGATTGACATCAGCGGATACCATTCTCCTGGTGAGACTAAACCGAAACCCGAGGAGCAACAAGTGGCCGTTAACGAGCCGGTGAAACAGCAGCCGAAGACCGATATCACGACCCGCCCCGTTCCTTCTGTGGAGCCGATAAAACAGAAAGAGGCTCCTGTAGAGACGCAGGAGGTAAAACCCGAACCTCAAATCAAACCGCAATCCGAGCTTATAGTTGAGTCTGTTGCAACTCCAAAAGAAGGACTTAATAAAGAGGAGTTGCAGCCAGAAATCAAAAAGGAGCCTCGGGTGGAGCCCCAGCAGAAACCTGCTCCCCAAGTAGAGGCCTCAATCCCCGTCCCCCAGACTATTCCGGCGCCTGCCGACAAGCGGAAACTGGAGCCTCCGGTAAATACTGCTGGTACTGATGCGCAAATTTACTATACAGTACAATTCGCCACTTCGTCACGTCATCTTGATGCCTCTGATCCTGACCTTGGCGGTGTTCCTAATATTGATTGTTATCGCAATGGTGCACTCTATTGCTATTCTGTAGGTAGGTTTGCTGCTTTCCAGGATGCCTCCAAGTATTGCGCTGAAGTGCAAGATAAAACTCCCTTCAACGATGCATGGGTCGTAAGTCGCAAGGCTGTTGATGCCATCAGTCTGGCTCCCAAGGCTGCGACCGAGAAGAAGTCCATTGCGGAATCTCAGATCACTCCAACTCCCAAGCCTACCACCGCCACAAAGGCACGTCCGGGGATGGTCTTTACAGTCCAGTTTGCCTCTTTGCCGCGTCTGTTGAAGAAAGGCGACCCCGACCTTTTCGATATTCGCGACTTTAAGGCCACACGGGCTGGCCGTTACTATGTCTACACTGCCGGTAGCTATGCTACACGTGAGGAGGCAGAGGCTCGTTGTGCTACCATCAAGAGCAAGACTCCTTTCAAGGATGCCATAGTTATCGAGGTAAAAAAATAGCCATCCGATATGATTGAAATCAAAGATATTACTAAAGTCTACGGTACTCAGCATGCCCTCGACCATGTCTCCTTCTCGGTTCGTCAAGGAGAAATAGTTGGTTTGCTTGGCCCGAACGGTGCCGGCAAGTCGACGCTCATGAAAATCATTGCCTGCTATATTCCCCCTACCGATGGAGAGGTTAGCGTCTGTGGACACAGTATCTATGATGACGCCATTGCTGTCCGCCGCTGCATCGGTTATCTGCCGGAACTCAACCCGCTCTATCCTGACATGTACGTCCGTGAATACCTCCGTTTTATGGCAGGTCTCTCCGGCATAAAAGATACCCATTCGCGAGCCGACGAGATGATTGAGTTGACGGGTCTCACCCCCGAAGCCCACAAGCGTATAGGCCAGCTCTCCAAGGGTTATCGTCAGCGTGTCGGATTGGCACAGGCGCTCATCCACGATCCCAAGGTCCTCATACTTGACGAGCCCACTACGGGACTTGATCCCAACCAGCTCGAGTTTATCCGCAACGTGATCCGTAACGCCGGCAAGGACAAGGTCGTCCTGCTTTCCACTCACATCATGCAGGAGGTCGAAGCCATGTGCTCGCGCGCCGTTATCATCAGCCAGGGTCGTATTGTCGCCGACGAAAGCATGAACGACCTGAATGCGAAGAAGCTCACCGAACAGTTCCATCGTCTTACCGAATAAAACATCAAACCCCATAATTCCATGACAAGACAAGATCTCATCGCCCTCATCCGCGAACGTCGCTCCTTCCTTTGCGTCGGTCTCGATACCGATCCCGCCAAGATGCCTGCACACCTGCAGGGTGAGCGCGACGGCGTCTTCCGTTTCAACCGTGCAATTGTCGACGCCACAATCGACCTCTGCGTGGCCTACAAGCCCAATATTGCCTTTTACGAGGCTTTGGGTCTCGAAGGTCTCCGGCAGCTCAAGCTTACCATGGACTATATTCACTCCCTGAAGAAACCGGTATTCACCATAGCCGATGCCAAGCGCGGGGATATTGGTAATACTTCCGAGCGCTATGCTCGTGCATTCCTCGACCCCAAGGGTGACTTCAACTTTGATGCTATCACGGTGGCCCCCTATATGGGTGCTGACAGTGTCCAACCCTTCACCGTATATGACGGCAAGTGGGTCATTCTGCTCGCCCTCACTTCCAACAAGGGGGCTTTCGACTTCCAACTCAGCGAGGGTCGGGAGGGAACACCCCTCTACCAGCGTGTCCTCCAGACATCCAAGCAATGGGGGAATGAAGACAATATGATGTATGTTGTCGGAGCCACCAAGGCCGACATGCTCGCCGACGTCCGCCGCATTGTCCCCGGTTCTTTCCTCCTTGTTCCTGGTGTGGGCGCTCAGGGCGGAAGCCTCGAGGAAGTTTGCCGCTACGGTCTTAATGGCGACTGTGGTCTCCTGGTCAATTCCTCTCGCGGTATCATCTACGCTTCCAACGAGATGGACTTCGCTGAGGCTGCTGCCCGCGAGGCACAGAAACTTCAACAACAGATGGCGGCAGTGCTATGAAAAACCAGCTCACTCTCCGCATTCTGCTTGTCCTCAGCCTCATCAACGCTGTGGGCTCCGCCGTCTCCTTCTCTTTCATGGCGGCGCTGATGCCCTATTTCCATAATTTCTACTCTCTCCATTCCGACATGTTTCCCGCCGAGTTCCTCACCGTATGGAACCGTATCGTGGAGATACCGCGTCCCTATTTTGCTGCTGGCGCGGTACTTTATATATTGGAAATAGTCGGATGTATCCTCATGTGGCGTCTCCGTAGTTCTGGATTCCACTGCTATACACTCTCGCAGCTCCTTCTTCTCCTTTTGCCTCTGCTTTCTCTGGGCAAAGGATTCATCGGACTGGGTGACATCATGTTCTCTCTCTTGTTCGTCGCCATCTACTACATGAAACTCAAGTCATTGGGGGTCTTCTCTCCCGAGACGGACACAACTTCCGACGCCGATACTGATAACGCTGGAGAATAATCCAGACTTCGACAAAATAATAAGCCCCGCCAGCTGGCGGGGCTTATCTCATTATTCACTACTTCTTTTATTTTTTCTTGGTTGTAGCTTTCTTGGTTGTAGCCTTTTTGGCGGGCGCTTTCTTAGCAACGGGCTTCTGGACGGCAGCAGCCTTTGTTGCAACAGCCGCTTTCTTGGCGGTGGCTACTTTCTTGACAGCGGCCACTTTTGTGGCGACGGTCTTTTTGACAGCCTCTTTCTTGTCGGCTACTTTCTTGGCGACGACGGCCTTCTTGGCAGCGGGCTTGTTGTAGCGCTGGCAATCCATCGGGGTGACGCAGGTGCCGGTAGCACGAGCCACGAGGATGCGCTCTTCGAGCACCTCGGCGGCGCTGGCGCTGATTTCCGGCAGGGTGCGGATGACCTTGTAGGCTTCGAATTTCATCTTGCGGCTGGTGTTACCCACGTGGGTGATTTCGCCGTAAGCCTCGATATAGTCGCCGGCATAGACGGGAGCCTTGAACTCCACCATGTCATAGGCGCAGAACAGACCTTCGTCACCGTCTTGTTTGATAAGAAGTTCGGTAGCCACGTCACCAAAGAGGTGGACCATGTGGGCTCCGTCAACGAGATTTCCGCCGTAGTGGGCGTCTTTGGCGCTCATGCGAACGCGAAGCATAGATGTAACTGCCATATTTTTAAGATTTAAAGATTTAATGTTTTAAAGATTAAAAGGATTAGGGGTGGAAAGGACTAAAAGATTAATTATGCTGGTTCCCTTGTTGATATCGGATAAGATTGTTTATCCCTGCAGATATCATTCTGCATAAATCAGACATTCGCTGTTGCTGCTCTGCCGAACAAAAACCAAATTCCCCACATAGATAAAGCATACTGCGTACTTCAGCGCAACTGCCCTTGGCAACGTTTAAGAAATGGATGTAGGCTTGGGTGGAACCGATTTCACTGCCTTCGGCGATGTTATTCATGATAGAGACCGATGCTCTTTGAATTTGATCGCGGAACCCCCAGTCTCTGCTATCCTGCATCATTTCGTATACGCCCTTTGTCAGTTCCTTGGCTTGTTGCCAAATGCTGAGCTCTTCAAAGTAGGCCATTTGTTGCGGGGACTTTTAATCTTTTAATCTTTTCGACTTTTTATCCTTTAATAATGTAATCAACAAAAATACCGGGGGTCTTCACGTTCTCGGGAGCTATGCTGCCGGTCTTGACAATCTCCTGCGGCTCGACGATGACAGTGTCGGCGGCGGTGGCCATCATGGGGCAGAAATTCTGGCTGGTGCCCTTGTAGACCAGGTTGCCTTCTTCGTCGCTGATGTTGGCGCCGATGATGGCGACGTCGGCATGCACGGGTTTCTCCAGCAAATACTCCTTGCCGTCAACGGTCACTTTCTGCTTGCCGTTTTCCACCACGGTGCCGAGACCCGTCTGGGTCAGCACTCCACCGAGTCCGGCGCCGGCGGCGCGGATCTGCTCGGCCAGCGTGCCCTGGGGCTGCAGGGTCACCTTCAGCTCACCGGCATTCATCTGGTCGATGGTGTTGTTGTTGGTGCCGATATGGGTGGCGATAAGTTCTTTCACCTGATGGTTGGTGATGAGTTTGCCAACACCCACTTCCGGATAGGCGGTGTCGTTGCAGATGATGGTGAGATTCTTCACATTGCGGGCAACCAGTTCGTCAATCAGGGCGATAGGGTTGCCAACACCCAAAAATCCTCCGACCATTACGGTCATGCCGTCGTGAATTTTGTCGGCGGCTTCTTTTACTGAGACAAATTTGTTCATGATATATACTATTTTACAGATATTTACGTTATCAGTTTCAAAATGCAAATATACTACTTTTTTGTAATTCACAAAAAAAAATTTGCATGGATAGCGAAATATGAGTACTTTTGCAGTTTGAAAACTAACAGGATATGATCATGAAAAAACTCCTCTTCGCACTTGGTATTGTGATGTTTGCATCGTTGGCAAGCGCGCAGGAATACATTGAACCCGTCGAAAAATGGAAAGTCGCCGAGGTTTCTGGCAACAATTATCACGGTTGGGCCTTCCATCAGGATTGGGAAGTCGATTTTACCGTCGAAGGGCAGGACGGCCGCTGCACCCTCACCGATGAGGAGGTGGCGGAAGCCGAGCGTCTCATCCAGAAACGCATCGCCTATGTCAACCGTGACCACTACAATCAGGGCGGCATGTGCCCCGTCATCGACGAACACATGCGTCTCTACCGCCGCCAGTATGTTGGCTTCACCAACGACCGTGGCGACCATATCGTTTGGGTAAACTTCCTCTGGGACGACAACCTCACCGACCAGAAACTCGCTTCCGATGTGCTCCTCACCAAAGGCGGCTGCGGTCATTTCTGGCATATTAAGTGCAACCTCGCTACGGGCAAGGTCTATGGTCTCGAAGTCAACGAGGACGGCGATGTGCAGTACCTCCCCCGTGTCAAGAAACCCGCACCTCGCATCAGCCGCTCCCGCGACCGCAACAAGAAAGTCAAGGTGCGCAAGACCGGCATCATCCACTCGCCCGAAGAGAAGCGCTTCAACTAATTCGGAGTTCGGAATTCGGAATTCAGAATATGGACAACAACATAATCCGCGAAAAGAGTTTCGACTTTGCAGTACGTATTGTGCATTTGTACAATTATCTATGCAAAGAGAAACAGGAATATGTCATGTCCAAGCAAGTTCTGCGTTCCGGAACCAGCATAGGTGCAAACATAAGGGAAGCGGGACGAGGTCAATCTTCTGCCGACTTTTCGGCAAAACTGAGCATTGCACTAAAGGAAGCTGACGAAACATTATTTTGGCTTGAGTTATTAGTCAAAACAGACTACCTTGATCAGAAATTGGGTGATAGTCTACATGCAGACTGTGAGGAGATAATAAAGATACTTGTTTCCATAACTAAACATTACTACACAACACAAAGATAGCTATGGTCAAGTCCTCTATATTCCGAATTCCGAATTCCGAATTCCGAAATTTAATTCTGAAGTTTGTCAAGTTCGGCGTTGTCGGTGCCTCCGGTGCCGTTATCGACTTCGGTCTGACGGCTCTCTGCAAAGGCGTTCTTGGCATACCGGAATTGCTGGCCAACGCCATTGGATTCACCGTCGCTGCCACAAGCAACTACTTCCTCAACCGCGTATGGACGTGGAAAAGCACCTCCAAGGATGTCGGCGTCGAATATGCCAAGTTCTTCTTCGTCTCCCTCATCGGCTTGGGAATCAACTCTCTCATTGTGTTGCTGCTGAAAGACGTAAGCCTTGTGCCACACTTTGTCGATACCACTCTCGATTGGGACTTTTGGGTGGCAAAAGTCATCGCCACAGCTATCGTGACGCTATGGAACTTCGTGGCAAATAATTCTTTTACCTTCCGAAAAGACAACATTAAAAAACCTTAATATCAAACAATAACCATCATGGAAATTCTGTCTAATAGAATCCTCAATATGGCCGAGAGCGAGACTCTCGCCATGACCGCCAAAGCCCGTGAGCTCAAGGCTCAGGGTAAAGACGTCATCAGCCTCTCCATCGGCGAGCCCGACTTCAATACCCCCGAAGCCGTCAAGGAAGCCGCCAAGAAGGCCATCGACGACAACTTCACCCACTATCCTCCTGTCCCCGGCTACCCCGACCTTCGCGAAGCCATCTGCACCAAACTTCTCCGCGACAACGGCCTGGAGTACAAGCCCGAGCAGATAGTCGTCTCCACGGGTGCCAAGCAGAGCCTCTATCAGGTGGTGCAGTGCCTTGTCAATCCCGGCGACGAGGTCATCATCCCCACCCCCTTCTGGGTCTCCTACAAGGAGTTCGTCCGCCTCGCCGAGGGCAAGTGTGTCTTCGTGAAGACCAAGCTTGAGAACGACTTCAAGGTCACCCCCGAGCAGCTCGAAGCCGCCATCACCCCGCGCACCAAGCTCATCATGTTCTCCTCCCCCAGCAACCCCACCGGCATGCTCTACACCAAGGAAGAGCTTAAGGGTATCGCCGAGGTCGTCGCCCGTCATGAGAACCTCTTCGTTATGGCCGACGAGATCTATGAGCACATCAACTTCGTGGGCCGCCACGAGAGCATCGCCCAGTTCCCCGAAGTCAAGGAGCGTGTCATCACCGTTAACGGCGTTGCCAAGGGCTTTGCAATGACCGGCTGGCGCATCGGCTTCATCGCCGCCCCCACTGTCATCGCCAAGGCTGCCAACAAGCTCCAGGGTCAGGTGACCAGCGCTACCTGCTCCATTGCCCAGAAAGCCACCGTCTGCGCCATGCTCATGGACCCCAAGACCTCCAAGGACATCATCGACATGCGCAACATCTTCCAGATGCGCCGCGACATGGTCTATCAGCTCCTCTGCGATATCCCTGGCGTCAAAGTGCGTCTCCCGCAGGGTGCCTTCTACTTCTTCCCCGACGTTAGCTCCTACTATGGCAAGAGCTTCAACGGCAAGAAGATAGAGAACTCCACCGACATGGCGTTCTACCTCCTCAACGAGGCGAATGTCGCCACCGTCATGGGCTCCGCCTTCGGCGATGACAACTGCATCCGCCTCTCCTATGCCACCTCCGAGGACCTCCTCCGCGAAGCCCTCCGCCGCATCAAAGAGGCACTCGCCAAACTTGCCTGACGGCCAGTAAGATGAAGTGCTGCCTGTGACTCGTGAACCGTAGTGTTTCGAGTCTGCAGTAAAATATTGTCAATCATACGTTTAAGCGTCCGACTGTCATGGTCCGACGCTTAACGTTTTTTTTCCCCCTCCCCCCCCCCCTGAATGTTAATAAAAAAACAGAAATTTCGGCCCCATATTTTTACAATTAAATAATTATGCGTATATTTGCATCCCAAAGAACTAGTCTGAAAACATCCAAAATAATTGTAAATCAACTCAAAGTAACTACTATGCGTAAAAAAGTCTTTAAGACATTGGTGGCCGTGCTGGCATTAGCGGCGGTCACGGGTCCCGTAAGGGGACAGACTGTTCCAGACGTCGAGTACAACCTCCGCGGCATCCCGCAGGGGTGGACGGCGACGGCCAACGGCAACAATGTGACCGTCACCGACGGCAAGACGGCGCCCATCGACCCCGCCAGTCCTGTCAGTCTCACCCCCCCGGCGGCCGACATCCATCGTGTGCAGAACGTCACACTCAGCAGCATCACCATCAACCTCGATGAGGTTGACATGACCAACCCGCCCGTTGTCATCGTCTGCGGCGACGGCGACACCATCACCGGCAGTGTCACGGGCGACATCTTCATCATCCTTCCCGACCTTCAGCAGGTCAATCCCGCAGGTCCCAAAGTGACCTTCAAAAACGCCAACATCGTCAACACTTCCACCACTCACGCTGCCGTCTTCGTGCAGGGTAATGGCACCATCGCCATTGAAGGCACGAATACTATCGCCAGCAACGCTGACGGCCAGCCCGGCATCGCCATGGGCGACGGCGACGGTCACACCATCACCTTCATCGGTGCGGGCGACCTCGATGTGAACTGTGGCAGCGGTGCCGTGGGCCTCAATCTTAACGGTGCCACTTGTGTGAACAATGCCACCGGCCACATCACCATCGCGGGTTTCGCTCCCGTATACTCTGTCCCCACCGTGCGCACGAACCTCAACTACAACGGTGGCAGGCAGGCCCTGCTCACTGCAGGCACGGTGACCCAGGGAGGCACCATGTACTACTCCACCGACGGTGAGAACTGGACCGCCACGGTGCCCACCGCCCTGGATGCCGGCAATTACAACACCTACTATAAGATTGAGCCTTCGGGACTCTACCAAGGCGTCGAGCCCACCCTGGTGGGCACCGTTACCATCAACAAGGTCTATTGGACTGGCACGGTCACTGTTACGAATGCAATTGAAAACCAGACTGAAAAATATAGGGCTAAGTACCAAGGTCAGGGAACGCTATCGTCCTGGCATTATCGGTGGGATAGCTCTTACGGTTGGACCCTTTCCAGCCCTGTAAGCAATCCCTCAGTGCTGTCGACGTTTGGTAAGCAGTGGCTTGCCACTATCGCTGCCGACAAGAACCATTATCAGACTCAAATCTCCGGTAGCTTTAAGTAGTCTATCCCAAGGAATCTCATAAAACTCCTAGAAAAAAACAACAACAAAATGAAAACAGTTACAAAACACTTCCTGCTCCTCTCGCTGATGGTCTTCGGCGTGGCAGGAGCCGCGTGGGCCGACCGAAACCCACAAAAGCACACCGGACCGGTGGCCTTCAGCGACCTGCAGCAGGGCGACACCCTCGCCCCCGGCTTCTCCATCACCGGCCTCAGCTCACAAACCTTGAATTTTCAAGGTAACCGTTACAAGCAAGATGGCATGTTAGGAAACAATAATAACGGCGTTGTCGGAAACAATGTCACTGGCTATGGCGGCGACAACCCTGTCGCCATTATTGCCTTCGGGACCTTAACCTTCACTCCCGTCGACGAGAGCGGCCAGGACGGCAACGCCTGGGTTGTAACCTTCACCGATAACAACTACGTCAGAATCGGTGGCATCACCATCGACCTCACCCCCGACCCCTACGTCCCCGCCCTTGACGAGCTCACCGGCAACTGGAACTTCCTCATGCCCAGCGGCAGCAGGAAGGTGAACGTGCAGTTCTACAACGACTACAAGCTGATGAATATCCCCGAGGGCTGGACGGTGAAGGTCTACGACCAGCCGGTGGCCCTGCAGGGCGACACCGCCACCATCTACGAGAGTGCCCAAGTGACCCTCGTCCCCACCGATCCCCGCCGCGTGAGAATCGTCACGCTGGAAGATGCCCCCTCTGCCCAGACCGTCAGCGTCAATGGCGTCGACCTGCTGATTGCCGAGGGCGACACCTGGCAGGACATCATCAACCGCAATTCCAGCAAGCTGTATCTGTATAATGGTAGCACTGTGGCCACTTACGATGGATACACCTTGGGTAAAAACGGCTGCGATCCTGTTCTCCCGTCTGAACCGTATGACCCATCCATCACCTATAATTGGTGCATGGGCTAACCCTACCTGAGAAAGTTCCGGTTGGGTACAGGAAGGTGCAGGAAGGTACAGGTTAAAGGTACTTGCTCCCTAGTTACCCCCTAGAAACCCCCTGGTTACCCCCGAGTAAACCAAGAGCTCTTTGAAAATTAATCTCCTTGCCCTGACGGGTAGAGATCCTGTAGACTTCAAGTCTTCGAGACATCGAGACATCAAGACATCAAGACTTCGAGACATCGAGACTTCAAGAAAAGTTCTGATAGTTTTGATAGTTTTGATTGAGGAAAAAGAGAATCTACAAGATTTATAGATTACGCAGCAGGCGGGAGAAAAGAAACAAGACTTCAAGAAAAGTTCTGATTGAGAATAAAGAAAGAGCTCTGATTGAGAAGAAAAAACAAACTAAAACAATAAACACATGAAAACATTTACAAAACACATCCTGCTACTTGCGCTGATGCTCTTCGGCGCAGCAGGAGCCGCGTGGGCCTCCCGCGCCCCGCAAAAGTTCACCGGACCGGTGGACATCACCACCCTCGTGCAGGGCGACACCCTCGCGCAGGGCTTCTCGCTTACCGGCGACGATTACGCTTTCTTTAATTTTAAAGGAAGACGCGCTAAGGTGAACGGCGAGATACTTGTTTATCAGTCCGGCTACGTGCGCAATATGATCGATGGCTACGGTCCCAATGGCGCCATCAATATAGCACAGAATGTCTACACCCCTGTGCTGGAAGACCAGACCACCGACGGCAACGCCTGGGTGGTGGTCAGTGTAGAACCTGGCAACCAGCTTGAAGTCACGGTCGGCGGCATCAGGATTGCCCCCGACCCCACCGTCCCTGCCCTTGACGAGCTCACCGGCAACTGGAACTTCCTCATGCCCGGCGCCAACAAGGTGGTCAAGGCCGTGCTCTACGACAGCATCGTTGTCGGACCGCATGTCGAACTCTTCAACGCCGAGCCGGCCTTCGCCGCCGGCGACATCTACACCCGTGGCGACTCCACCATCTACTACTACGACACCCTCCACAAACCCTCCTTCCACCTCCGCGCCGACGAGCAAGCCGACGGCAAGTACTTCGGCTTCTGGTCCGACCTCGACCCGACCGACCCCCAGTACACCGACCGCACAAACCGCTACGTCAGCCCCGGCTACCTCACCTGCGGCCAGCGCTACACGGCAGCCTACCCCGACAACCACACCCTCACCCTCGCCAGAGAGGGCTACGGCACCGTTAAGCTCGACGGCGTGGGCGTTGACACCGTCTACAACATCACCTTCTATCATATGGGCAGCTCCGGATACAGCAGGTCTTTTACCGTTAGCAGCCTGCCCTACGACACCACCTTCAACTATGGTTTGGACGATATCATGACTGCCGATGTAAACGAAACATCTGGCAAGTTGAGCAAAATCGGCGAAGACTACCATGCGGTCACTATCCGCATCAGCGGTGCCTTCGAAGGCCTCGGCACTTATTATTGCATGTTTATGGAGGGTGATCCGGACCACTGGAACATCTCCTGCACGGCCAGCACCCAACCCAAGATGCCCTACGGCATCAGCAAGACCGGTAACGGCACCTACAGCGTCATGGAAGGCCTGACCCTCAGCGTCACCGCCACGCCCGAGGCGGGCTTCCGCCTCACCCAGTGGAGCGACCAGACCGAGCCCGTCGAGGGCGACGCCCGCCTCGGCGGCAGCCACCCCTACACCATGCCCGCCACCGACGCCACCCTCACCGCCACCTTCGTCCAGAACCCCATGCTCACCCTCGCCAGCAACGGCCAGGGCACCGTGACCCTCGACGGCATTACCCCCGGCGCGACGACCTACGACATCACCATCAGCGAAAATCCCTACCCCGATGTCACCTACACCAACGTCTCCTTCCCCTTCCATGCCACGGTCTTCCTCCACGAAGGCCTCTCGTCGGTGGACGTTGTAGACCAAACTCCTTTGATCGCCGTTAAAAATGGCGACAACGCCGACATCACCATCAACGGGCCCTACGGTGGAACGATTATGTACGGGTACGGTGCTGGTGAAGGGGGCGTCAAAGCCATCTTCTGCGATGCCATTGAGGGCTTACCCATTATGCCCGAAGGCGTGACCTACGCTGGTTACGACACCTACCTCGTCCTGCCCGGCACCACGGTCAACGTCACCGCCACGCCCGACTCGGCGCACTACTTCAAGAACTGGACCGGCGAGGCCGACGCCATCAGCAATGAGGCTGTTGTCAAGACCCTCACCATGGGCACCGACGACACCGAGCTCACCGCCAACTTCCAGGCCAAGCCCACCCTCACCCTCGCCCAGACCGAGGGCGGCACCCTCGAGGCCATCGTGCCTGAGCCTGCTGCCACTGCCATCGTACCCCCCACCGACCAGATCTCCGGCTGGGAAAATGACTATGGTGCTTCTCTCACGGAGGATAACATGCCGGCAGAATTTGGCTTCGTGGCCGTCGATCAGGCCGCAGCCGAAGCCTGGGCGGGCGTTCCCGCATCCGGCGATGCCATGCTGATCTACGGCATTGAGGGGGATACCTTATATTGCTTGAGTTTCCATGACGGAAGTTTGACTGGAAATTCTACAGTCTACTTCAGTTTTGGTACTTTCTACCAAATGGCAAGTGCAGGCATTTTATACATCACCACCGGCACCCACAGCAACATGACCGCCTCCACCGAGCCTAATACATATTATATAGACTACGGCACCCCGGTCACCGTCAAGGCCACCCCCGACAGCGTCCACTACCTCGTCAGCTTCAGCGACGACGCCCCCGCCACCGAGCGCAACAGCAACCTCGCCGTCGAGAAAACCTACGACAGCGTCATCGCCGACATCATCAACCTCTCCGCCAACTTCCAGGCCAAGCCCCAGCTCATCCTCACCGCCAACAACGGCGGCACCCTGACGCTGGACGGCATGACCACCAGGGACTCTGTGCTCTACAACATCACAATCAATTCTCAACCACAGAACATCACCGCTTACCCCTACCAGAAAGTAATGGACTTCAACGATGAAGTCATGGATCCCATGGGAGGCGACGCCAACGTGTCCGTTGCCAAAACGGGCCCAAAACAATTGACCGTTACTGTCAACAGGGGCTTCTCCGGCTCTATGAATTTAAGTGCTTTGGGGTTTGATGGACAAGATTATGGATCGATTATGATTCCGGTCTCTGGCACTCCTGCCGGCAGCATTCAACTCGTGGAGCTTCCCGCCGGCGTAGTCTCGGCCAACGCCACCCTTGACACCTTCGTAGTCGACTACGGCACCAGCGTCACCGTCAAGGCCACGCCGAGCGACACCACCTACCTCGTGCGCTTCGACCAGGACGCCGACACCAACAGCAACGTGGCTGTCGAGAAGACCTACGGCCCCCTGACCGCCAACGACACCTCCATCGCCTACTTCAACGACAAGCCCGTGCTGACCCTCGCTGTCAGCGACACCACCTGGGGCAAGGTGGAGATACCCATTGGGTTGGTCGCCACCGACCCCACTCCCGCACCCACTCCCACCGCGGTGGCCAATCCGGTCATCACCGGCGTGTT
>ONGA01000026.1 GCA_900317285.1 uncultured Bacteroidales bacterium
GATAGAAATGATAGAGCCGATAGAAATGATAGATACGATAGAGCCGATAGATGTGATAGATAGAATGCTATCGCTTCTATTCCCTCTATCCAATCTATACTCTCTATCCAATCTATACTCTCTATCCAATCTATTCCCTCTATCCAATCTATCTCCTCTATCACAGCTATCCACTCTATAAAAACACTGGCAATGGAACAAGAAGGCACAAAATACCACTACCTCCGCAAACAGACCTGTTGGGAGAATCTCTGGTTCTACCAGAAGACGGTGGTGCTGTATCAGATGACGGTGGTGTTCTGTCGGCGGTTCCTAAAGCCCTATGGCGACCGCACGGTGGATCAGATGATACAGGCGGCGCGGAGCGGCAAGCAGAATATCGTCGAGGGGTCTGCCGACGGTGTGACTTCTACCGCCATGGAGTCCAGCCTGCTGAATGCTGCACGAGGCAGTATCAAGGAGTTGAAAGAGGACTATCTCGACTATATCGGCAGCCACAAACTGGCGCTTTGGACCAGCGGACACGCCCGCTACGGCGCCATGCAGGACTTCTGCCGACAACACAACCACATCGAGGACTACGAACCCTTCTTCGAGCGCTGGAGCGACGAGGAGATGGCCAACGCCGCCGTGACTCTCTGCTGCATGGTCGACACCATGATGCAGACCTACCAGAAGAAGAAAGAGGAGGAGTTCGTTACCCAAGGTGGCATCAAAGAGCGTATGACGGCCGCTCGCCTCGGCTACCGCACCGGCCAGCGCAAGGAGATGGAAGCCCTGCAAAACGAGAATGCCGTCCTTCGCGACCGGATAGAGCAACTGTTACAGGAAAACGCTGCACTTCGCAGCAAAATAGGATAGAGATGATAGAAAGAATAGATAGAATAGATAGAATAGATACGATAGAACCGATAGAGGCGATAGACAATAAGCTGTCGCTTTTGTCGCGTCTAATGCTCCTTCTGCTTTTTGTGCTGCTGGTAGGTTGTGCGGGGGGTGAAAACCGCGAGAAGGGGAGGGGTTCGCAGTCGGGAGACACTCTCTATACCGCTGATGCGGCGATGGCCGTCTTCGACCGCGAGCCGGAACGGGCACTGCTCATCATCGATTCGGCTGTTGCACTGGGAAATATCGATGAGGAGCTTGCCTCGCTGCTCAGAGCCAAAGTCTACAGCCAGTCGACAAGCGAGGAACGTCTTGATACGGCGCAGCAAATCCTTGAGCGGCTGGTAATGAGCAACTTCGTCAAGGATAAGCCCAACAATTACGAGATAGTGCTCGACCTCCTTATCGGGGTGTCGCGTCAGCGCGAAAACAACATGCAGTATCTGCAGTGGTCTACCAAGAAGGTGGAGCTCTGCCGTGAGCAGGGACTTGAGACAGAGGCACTTCGCACCGAAGCCGAGATTGGTTCGGTGCTCACACAGATGGGTGAGGAGGAGAAGGGCCTCGCCAAGCTCAGCGGGGTGATTGCCACCCTTAGTGACCGTCGGCACTTCGAAGAGATGGATGCCTGCATTATTGCCCTCAAGCGCAAAATCAATGCCTACTACTATCTCGAAAGATCGGATGAGGTGATACCGCTGGCTCACCGTATTATTTTCAAAATCAACGATTACAGGCATCATGCCGACGAATATGCCGACAGCTCCTACCGCATGCCTTCCAGCGCCGCAGAGGTGGCAGACTATTGTAACTTCTATGTCGCACAGGCTCATGGTTATCTGGCCCGTTCCTATGCTGAATTGGGCAAAAAAGATTCGGCGCGATATTATCTGGCACTCTTCGAGCAGAGCGACTATGGGCGTTCGCCCAAGGGACAGGAATCCGCTGCCCCAATCCATGGATTATTAGGCAACTACAACCGGATGCTTGCCATCTTCGACAGGGTGGAGAAGCTCCTGGACGACGATACCCTGAACACAAGGTACGCCGTCATTCTCAAGGGGCGTGCATGTGCCGCCGCAGCACAGGGAGATTACCGTGCCGCCAGTGGCTACTGGCTGCGCTACAATGCGCTGAACAACCTGCTTAACAGGAAGTTGCTCCAGAGCAGAGCCTATGAGTACGCCACACGCTACAACCTGCAGGAGGAGGAGATGAAGACGGAGAAGGAAAGGATTAAGGCAGAGAACAGCCGGAAGGCATCCATCATGCATCTTATCCTCGCGATGGTGATCCTCGTGCTGTGTATCTGGCTGTTTTTCAGCCGTCTCTCTGCGGGTCGCAAGAACAAGCTGCTGGTGGCGCAGATTGCTGAAGCTGTAAAGTACAAAAACTTTGTGGAGAACCAAAAGGCAGAGGCGGCAAGAGAGAACAAGTCGGCAGAAGGCCAGACGGACACCGAGACGCATAAGAGGGTGGTTCCCAATATTAAGGAAATGTCTGATACCGAGCTCTATGAGTTCCTCGGTATGGCTATCCGAAACGATAAGCTCTTCACCGACCCGAACTTCGGGAGGCAGACGCTCACCGACCTATATAATGTCAACGAGCGCCGCATTGGTGCCGCTTTCTCCCAGGGCAACGGTCTTACCGACTTCGTCCGTGAGATTCGCATCGAGTATGCCTGCTGGTTGTTCAACAACAATCCGGAGATGACCATCAGCGAGGTCTCTGCCGCCTGCGGCTTCTCCAGTTTGCCGGTTTTCAGCCGCGAATTTAAGCGCAAACTCGACGTCACTCCCTCCTACTACCGCAGCCAGATATGATGGGGAGCATAAAAGGTTGGAGTTCAGTGATTAGCAGAGTGTATGCGGGGGCGGGTGATAATACAACTGGCTGATAATTAGCCGATAATTGAGTGTGATACAAGAAAAGAGGTCCTTTGTGGCCTCTTTTTTTGTATTCCAGTGGTAATGAATGCCTTTTTTGCGGAAAATGGCATTTGATAATTCGTGTTTTTTGTTTGACAATTTGTGTACAATATCCCTTTTGTGCTTGATAGTTCATGATTTTTACTTGACTATTCATGGTTTCTATTGCGTAGGTGGATATATATATATAAATTTGCAGCAGAAAAAACGAATCCACCATGAGGCAAGAACAAAAAGACGACAGACTATTCATTATCGAGGACAACACCGACATGAGTGAAGGCTATCTGAAGCGCATGAAAACTTATAGCTCTGTTCCGAAGAAAAGCCGCCTGCTGGCGGTGGCCTTCGGATACGAGGGCAAGTTGCGTATCAGCAATGCCATTGGTTACATGAAGACCTTCCGTGATGTAAAGACTCTGGACGAATTGTCCATTGTTTCCGATGGGGGGTACAATTTTATAGCGGTATACTATGTCGTCGAGAACCTCGACGGCAGAGAGTTGCCGGACTTTATCAACCAGATCAAGAAGATGCTGCTCCCCGATGGCAAGATTATGGTAGTGGTGGATATCAAGAAGAAGAGAACGGCGATGAACGAGTTGATGCGTGAGTGCAAGGCGCAGGGATTGAGTGAGGCAGGGACCGATTTGTGGAAAGGGGAGCCGTTGAATTATTGGGATCATGCCGACAGGGGCAAGGTGCTGGCGAAGTGGCAGAAGAGGTTGCCGCTACTGCGGTGCCGGATAGCCCGGACGGCATCGGTGCTGCTTACGCAATAGGGCGCTTTGCCCTGCGGGCAGACTCCGAGACTTCGAGACTTCAAGACATCGAGACTTCAAGATTGACAGAGAAAGAAAAGAAACAAAATAAATAAAAATTTAATATCATGATTAAACATGTACTAAAAACTTTGGTGGCCGTGCTGGCGATAGCGACGGCGGCTGCCGGCCCCGCATGGGGACAATCGAATCCCACGAAGTACACCTCGGCGGTGGCCATGTCGGCGCTGCAGGTGGGCGACACCCTCGCCGAGGGCTTCTCGCTGACAGGCAATGATGCCAACACCATCCATCTCGTTGCAAACAGGCACAAAAACAACGAGAACTTGTCTGGTTCCCTAGAAAGCATCAATTCAGAATGGATTCAAAGCATTGGTGCTAACTGTGTCTTCTCAACGCACCCCTATAACGAAGACTATACCACCACCTTCGCCCCCGTCGATGAGAACGGCCGGGACGGCGACGCATGGGTGGTGACTGAAGTTGAAAACATCGCAGGTTTTACCTACCTCACTATCGCCGGCATCCGCATTCCCGGGCCGCTCCACACCGTGACCTTCGCCGAGGGCACCGAGGATGCCGCCAACTGGACCGTCACCCCGGCCGAGGCTCTGACCACTGGCATCATCGCCGGCTCCACCCTCACCGCCACCTACGCCGGCGACCTCAAGGTCAAGGAGGTCATCGCCACCAAGCATCTGGAGCCAAACGAGATACCCCTGACCATCGAGGCCCTCACCGCCGGCACCGTCGTGGTGCGGGAACCGCAGAGCGGCATGAAGTACACGCTGAACGGCGGCGCGAAGACCGCTATGACCGGGGCTCAAACCGTAATCACCGTCGCTGTTGGCGACAAGGTGGCCTTCTACGGCAACGGCACCAGCATCACCTGCTATAGCGGCACCCGCATTACCGGCGGCACCGCCGACGTGAAGGCCTACGGCAACATCATGAGCCTCGTGGACGAGAACGGCTTCGCCACCGCCACCACGCTGACGGCGAACGATGCCTTCTACTATCTCTTTGGCGACTACGCCCACCTTAAGGATATCAGCGGTCTGGTGCTGCCGGCCACCACGCTGAGACAGTACTGCTACATGAGCATGTTCTACAACTGCACCGGCCTCACCACCGTACCTTCCGACCTGCTGCCCGCCACCACGCTGGCCAAAAGCTGCTACGCCGGTATGTTCTCCGACGACACCAACCTGACCAACGTCCCCACGCTGCCCGCCACCACGCTGAGCCAGTACTGCTACAACAATATGTTCCGCGCCTGCACCGGCCTCACCACCGTGCCTACCGACCTGCTGCCCGCCACCACGATGGCCCCTTCTTGCTACAGCTACATGTTCCTCAATTGCTCTAATCTGACTACTGCCCCCGCGCTGCCCGCCACCACGCTGGCCGAGAGATGCTACAACAGCATGTTCGCCAACTGCACCACCCTCGCCGCCGCCCCCGTGCTGCCCGCCACCACGCTGGCCTCCAACTGCTACCAACAGATGTTCTACGACTGCGAGAACCTCGCCGCCGTCCCCGACACGCTGCCCGCCACCACGCTGGCCTCCAACTGCTACCAACAGATGTTCTACGGCTGCGAGAACCTCGCCGCCGCCCCCGTGCTGCCCGCCACCACGCTGGTCTCCTACTGCTACCAACAGATGTTCTACAACTGTTACAATCTGAGTTCCGTGACCTGCCTGGCCACCAGCGGCATCAACCAAAACAGCAGTACAGAATACTGGCTCGAGCACGCCGGTAACGCCGTGCAGGGCACCAAGACCGTCAACGCCGCCAGCTCGGCCAACTGGCCCATGAACAACGACAACGGCATCCCCAGCGGCTGGACGCTCGTGACACCGCCCACTCCGCTGACACTGGAGGCCCTCACCGCCGGCACCATCGTGGTGCAGCAGCCGAAGAGCGGTATGCAGTACACGCTGAACGGCGGCCCTAAGACCGCTATGACCGAGGCTCCCACCGAAATCACCGTCGCTGTTGGCGACAAGGTGGCCTTCTACGGCAACGGCACCAGCATCACCAGCTATGACGGCACCGGCATTACCGGCGGCACCGCCGAGGTGAAGGCTTATGGCAACATCATGAGTCTCGTCAACGAGACGGGCTTCGCCACCGCCACCACGCTGACGGCGAACAATGCCTTCTACTCTCTCTTCGAAGGCTACGAAAACCTCAAGGATATCAGCGGCCTGAAGCTGCCGGCCACCACGCTGACCGAGGGCTGCTACGCGAGCATGTTCTCCTACTGCACCGGCCTCACCACCGTACCTTCCGACCTGCTGCCCGCCACCACGATGGCCAGAAGTTGCTACCGCCGTATGTTCGGCGGCTGCGAGAACCTCACCAACGTCCCCACGCTGCCCGCCACCACGCTGGCCATGGGATGCTACGACATGATGTTCTCCTTCTGCACCGGCCTCGCCACCGTACCTTCCGACCTGCTGCCCGCCACCACGCTGGCCGAAGGCTGCTACAGCTCCATGTTCCTCTATTGCCTTAATCTGACTACTGCCCCCGTGCTGCCCGCCACCACGCTGGCCGAAGGCTGCTACAGCTCCATGTTCCTCAATTGCCTTAATCTGACTACTGCCCCCGTGCTGCCCGCCACCACGCTGGTCGGAAATTGCTACCAAGAGATGTTCTACAGCTGTTCCAAGCTGAGTTCCGTGACCTGCCTGGCCACCAGCGGCATCAACCAAAACAACAGTACAGAAAACTGGCTCGAAAGCGCCGGTTCCGACGTGCTGGGCACCAAGACTTTCAACGCCGTCAGCACGGCCGAATGGCCCATGAACAACGGCAACGGCATCCCCAGCGGCTGGACGCGACAGAACATCGACAACTAACCGCCCTCGCGAGCACACATATATTATATAGTAAAGAAATAAAAAAAATAAAAATATGAAAAAGATACTATTTTCAATGCTTGCGCTGCTGCTCGCCATGGGCGGCGCCTGGGCGCAAGAGGAAGTCCTGCTTACCACTATCACGCCCACCAGCATTGACTCCTACGACGAGACGACGCCCGGCGTGGTCAACGTCATCCTCGATGGACAGCTGGAGTACAATAACACCGACGGCTGGCTGGCAGAGTATGGTGATGGCAACCAGGGCTCCGTGACCGTCACGGCCAACCCCGGCTTCAGCATCGACAGCTGCAAGTTCTACGTCGATGAAGACTCCTACACTGTGACTGCAGCACCGTTCGCCGTCTATCCTTACTGTTTAGGTAGTACGCAAATTGTAACTCCCCAACCCAACGCCCAAGGCAGCTTTTGGTCTGGCGGCGTGACCCGCATCGAGGTCTACGGCACCGCCCAGGCCATCAAGCTGACGCCCGATGCCACGGGCAAGGTGTGGACTCTTGCTGAGACTCCGGACTATAATCTCGACCTGAATGTGGTGTACTACCAGAAGTTCGCCCTGAAGGAGATCCCCGCGAACTGGCAGGTGAAGGTCGACGGCGTCGACAAGACCGCCGCCATCGACGGCGACTCGCTCAAGATCACCGAGACCGCCCAGGTCCTCCTCACCCCCGACCACCCCGAGCGCGTGAAGAAAGTGATACTGGTGGACGAGGCGGTGCTCGTCAACATTGACGGCATCACCCTCGACATCACGGGCTGCACCACATGGGCCCAAATCATCGCCCGCAACCCCGGCGTGATAGAGGACGATGAGGGTTGGATAGCGAGCGAGCGAGGATTTTTAAATGGTGGCGGCGTTTCTACATCCGACCCATACGACCCCGCCCAACAGTCGAACTATAAATGGCAGTTAATTTAACCCCCCGCGCGGAAAGTTCCGGTTGGGTACAGGAAGGTGCAGGAAGGTACAGGTTCAAGGTACTTGCTCCCTAGTTACCCCCTAGAAACCCCCTGGTTACCCCCGAGTAAACCAAGAGCTCTTTGAAAAATTAATCTCCTTGCCCTGACGGGTAGAGATCCTGTAGACTTCAAGACTTCGAGACTTCAAGACTTCAAGACTTCAAGACTTCGAGACATCAGAGGAAAAAGAGAATCTACAAGATTTATAGATTACGCCGCAGGCGGGAGAAAGAAATACTACATGGTTGAGGAGATCTCGCCGAGTCCCCGAAGGGGTGATGAGCAGTGCTGAAAAAAAATACATATAGCGGACAACGCTATGCTGGCCAATTGCAAAAAAAATTACTCTCTAAAAAAATGCTGCTGCAAAATACCGTAGACTTCGAGACATCGAGACATCGAGACTTCAAGAAAAGTTCTGATAGTTTTGATAGTTCCTCACTGTATCAAATGTCATTTTTATCGGTGTTCGGTTCCCCTTCGGGGTTCTGATTGAGAAAAAAAAGAGTTCTGATAGATATAACGAAAAGAAATATATCTCAAACAAAACGAAAAGAAATTTAATCGCAATCAGAACGAAAAGAACTAAAAGAATATCTGATTGAGAGAAAAAGAGAATCTACAAGATTGACGAGATCCCTCCGCAGGTAGGAAAAAAGACATCAGGACTTCGAGACTTCAAGACTTCGAGACTTCGAGACTTCAAGACATCAAGACATCAAGAAAGAGTTCTGATTGGAATAGAAAAAAACAAACAAAAACAATAAAAACATGAAAACATTTACAAAACACATCCTGCTCCTGGCGCTGATGATGGCCTTTGCGCTGCCGTCCAACGCCATGCAGATCTTCGTCAAGACATTGACGGAGAAGACCATCACGCTGGATGTCGAGCCATCGGACAACATCCTGAATGTGAAGACCAAAATCCAGGACAAGGAAGGGCTCCTGCCCCAGTACCAGATCCTCATCTTCGCCGGCGCTGTGCTGGATGACGACCGCACCCTGGCCGATTACAACATCCAGAAGGAGTCGACCCTCCATCTGGTGTATCACCAGCCGATGCGCGACGCCAACGGCAACTGGCTCTTCCAGATGCCGGGTGCCAACAAGCAGGTCTACGTGCAGTACACCTACCCCAGGGAGATGGGCAACTATGTTGTCTACTCCACCGGTGTGGACCAGAACAAATGGTACACCCTCGACAACAACTACACTCAAGGCACCGTCACTGGCGCAAATCAATCTAGCGAAAATATCGACCTGCCCTTCGAGTTCGAGTACAACGGCGTCGCCTACACCCAGTGGGCCTACAATACCGATGCCGAGATTATGCTCGGCATGAGACAACCCACTGAAAGGTACAGGCCCGACAACGACTCGTCGCTGGCCATCGTGTTGATGGGCGGCTTCAGAGGCAATATCGATGGCAACTCCTACGTACGCTGGCAGACCTTCGGCACTGCCCCCACCCGCGTCTTCGTCATCGAATACCACTTCAGAAACACCAACGAAGAGGGCAAATATTACGACATGCAGGCGCAGCTGGCCGAGAACGGCAGCATCACCATCGTCTATGGCCACACCGATGCCTCCGTAGCGTATGTTTCTTTCTGGTGCGGCCTCAGCCACACAGGCTCGATTTCCAGCATTAACGAGTACAAAATCAATGAGCCCAAGAACGCCTACTATTACATCGACAGAACCGACCACAGCTACCTCTACAATGAACGTAGTAGTAAGTCCGACTGGAGCTGGCCCGGACAGTACCGTTGGTACACCTTCAGCCAGACCTTCGACAAGTGCAAGATGGTCGACAACCTCACCTACACCGCTACGCCCACCAGCATCACCCTGCAGTGGCAGGACAACGACAACGCCGCGGGTGTCAGCTACAACGTCGTAGGCTTCTACGACACCTTACACCTCGACCCCCAGACCCATGAACCGGTAGAAGATCCTTACACCTGGGGATACGTCCACGACACCGTGTGGGTGACCCAGCGGGCTGGCGATGTCTTCACCAGCACCAGCGCCACCTTCGACAATCTGAATCCCAACGTCATGTGCACCTTCATCGTGCGCTCGCAGTGCTCGGCGACCAACCTGAGCGAGGCTATCAAGCTCACGGTCAAGACGCCCTGCTTCCCTGTGGCTACCGCCGAGCTGCCCTACCTGATGCGCTTTAACGAGGACGAATGGGATGGCGAAAAAGATTATGAAAAGACCCCCAGGTGCTGGGACAAGCTCTTCCAGGCTCCGGCCGACCAGACGATTCCCGATTACGCCTCCGAATATATCCGTAAGGATTATAATAATAGCACGGGCAACAGATACCTCTACATGCAGAATTCTGACAATCCCATAGCGAGTATCGCCATCCTGCCCGACTTCGATACGGCTCTCAGCGCCCTCTCGGTGAGCTTCCTGGCCGAAGTGGAACCTTATGCTGCTGCTAACGCCAAGCTCGAGGTGGGTTATATCACCGACATCGACGACACCGCCACCTTCACGGCCGTCGAGACCTTCACCACCGCCAACGGCCTGGTCGCTAGCGAAGGAGGAAGTGAGTACATTATGACAAACCCCGGCGAGATTAATGTCGAATTCAGAGGCGTGACCGCCGATGCCCGCATCGCCATCCGCCTCAGCCGCATTGATCCGAACAGTGGGAAGTATCCCCAAGTCCGTATCGACAGCGTTGCGGTCGAGATAGCCTACAAAGTCGACGTCACCGTCAACAACGACGACTTCGGCACCGCTGCCTACACCAAGAAGCAGCTCGTGGCTATGCCCGACTCGGCCCACTACCTCGTGCGCTGGGAGGACGCCCACGGCACCCTCGTAGGCACCGACAACCCGCAGGCTGTCACCGTCACCCGCGACACCGCCTTCGTGGCTGTCTTCGCCGCCAAGCCCGTGCTCACCCTGGCCCAGACCGACGGCGGCACCCTCGAAGCCATCGTGCCCCAGGGCGGAGCCATCGTTGAGAACATCACCGCCGATATGGTTTCCACCGACTGGGAGGGTAATTTCGGCACCACAGTCACCTTGGCCGACCTGCAGGATATGGGATTCGTAGCCACTGACGAAGCCGCGGCCGCAGCCTGGACGGGCGCTCCCGCCTCCGGCCAAGTCCTCCTGGTCTATGGCTTTACGACGGAGGGTAAGGTGAAATTATTGGAATTCTGGGACGGAATTAATTATGGACCGACTGTTGCGTTCTATAACCGTGGATATGTTTACAGCAACCGTGAAAAATTCTACTTCACCACCGGCGCCGGCCTCCCCAACGTCGTTGCTTCCAGCACCACGCCTAATACCTATTATATAGATCCTAACACCTCGGTGACCGTCGTGGCCACCCCCGACAGCGCCCACTACCTGAAGAACTTCGTCGGTGGCGCTGACACCAACAGCAACGTGGCTGTCAACAACACCTTCACCGTCACCGCCGACACCACCGTCACCGCCAACTTCGAGGCCAAGCCCACCCTCACCCTCGCCGCCAACGACGGCGGCACCCTGACGCTGGACGGCATCACCACCGAACTCGACCAGATGATGGCTCACCTCTCCGACCCCATCGCCCCCGGTACGCAATTCTCCGCCTTCCTGCAGAGTGACGGTGTGCTGAAAGACAATGTGAAGACCCTCACCGATGCCCAGGCCATCGCTTTGGCACAGCGTATTGCACAGACCACCGGAAACAACAACATCCTTGTGGTCGCCTCAACTTTTGAATTTATTGGCGACAAATATCTCAGTTATGGCAAGCCTGATGGCAATAACGAGGGTGGCACTGCAACCATGACAAACTCTAATGCCATTCGTACCATCTACTACGTCAACACCTTCGACCTCCTTCCCGAAACCTATCCCACCGGCGTGGCTGCCGGCACCACGGCCAACACCTACCGCGTCGACTACGGCACCACGCTCACCGTCACCGCCACGCCCGACAGCATCCACTACCTCGCCACCCTCGGCGAAGAGCTTATCAACAGCAACGACTCCATCCACCGCACCTTCACTATGACGGCCCCCGTCAACCTGCCGGCCGACTTCCGCGCCAAGCCCACCCTCACCCTCGCCCACAACGACGGCGGCGAGATGGAGATTGTGCCGGCCCTCGACGTGACTGCCATGCATCTCACTACCGACCAGATTCCCACATGGGATGGAGATATTAACCCCACCATGGAGGCCGACCTGCAGCCGTTTGGCTTCGTGGCTGTCGACTCAGCTGCGGCCGCAGCCTGGACCGGCGCTCCCGCCTCCGGCGTAGTCAACCTGATCTATGCTCCTGCGGGCGTCGATATGTTCAAAGTCCATTTATTCCAGAATGGACAATGGTCCGAAGCGTATAATGCTTATTACCCCAAAGGGAACATCTACGAAAATTCAGATATAGTCTACTTCACCACCGGCACCACCTCCAACGTGACCGCCTCCACCGAGCCTAATACATATTATATAGACTACAACACCAGCGTCACCGTCAAGGCCACGCCCAGCGACACCGCCTACCTCGTGCGCTTCGACCAGGACGCCGACACCAACAGCAACGTGGCCGTCGAGAAGACCTACGGCCCCCTGACCGCCAACGACACCTCCATCGCCTACTTCAACGACAAGCCCGTGCTGACCCTCGCCGTCAGCGACACCAGCTGGGGCAAGGTGGAGATACCCATTGGGTTGGTCGCCACCGACCCCACTCCCGCACCCACTCCCACCGCGGTGGCCAATCCGGTCATCACCGGCGTGTT
>ONGA01000007.1 GCA_900317285.1 uncultured Bacteroidales bacterium
CCTGCGCTTCAGTTGGCATAGCTCGTTGATGGACACCACCATTGTAACCATGGACCCTGTTTTGTCTATCGCCTACAACGCCGGAGGCTGCGACACCCTCACCCTTGTCGCCACCAACGCCTACGGCAGCGACACCGCTTTGGCGGTGGTCACAGCGATTGACTGCCCTCCCATTGATTCCTTGCCTTGGACAGAGGATTTCAACACCACCCCGGCTGTGAACTACAACGCCCCCAACGGTAAGTTGCCCAACTGCTGGTACGGCTACTGGATTGGCGCGAAAGCCGTCTATGCACCGCATGTGGTTCCCACCGATGGTTACCAGTTTGTCGGCACGCTGCCTAGCCCAGCCCTTTTGATGATGGCGGGTATATTGTCCGATTACGGCACCGTGGAGCAAGTTGTGCTGCCACGTTTCAGCCAGCCTTCGCAGGAGCTTGCCATCGCCTTTGACTACAGTTTCGAGGCTATTGACAGAGGAACTTTCACTGTGGGTTATCTTGACAGAAACAATACTTTCATCGCTATAGCCGACATGACACCCCATGATCGCAGCTATCGCCGCGACACCGTTCTTTTGGGTGCTATACCCTACAGCAACGCCAGCATCGCCTTGCGTTGGCAGTGCAGCTTTGGCGTCTTCTATGCCGTATCCATCGACAATATCGAAGTTTTCGAAGTTCCCTTTACGCACACCGTCACCGTCTCTTCCAATGTCGATGGCATCTGCCAACCTTACGGTAGCGGCCGATACCTCGATAGCAGCACTGTCGAGATAGGATACAACATCCTCGACACCATCGCCGAAGGCGGATACTGGCGCTTCCAGGGCTGGAGCGACGGTGGGACAGGCAATCCGCGCCAGATCCTCGTCGTCTCCGACACCACCATCGTCTCCCTCTTCGAATGGGTCCCCACCCAGGGCATCAGTAATGTCTCAACCCAAACTATTAACATCTACCCCAATCCCGCCAGTGGCAAGGTTACGGTAGAACTCGTCAACACTTCTGTCGCCACCGTGTCCCTTATCGACATGAACGGCCGCGCTCTGTCGTCATACAGTTTCCAGAGTCCAGTGTCCTCGTTTGACGTCAGTGGCCTTCCTTCCGGCATCTACTTTGTCAAGGTCGCATCCCAGACAGGCATCGCCATATCCAAACTGGTGGTAAAACATTAAAAACGCTTTGTCTGAATAGCGGGAAGCGTTTCATTTTGAATGCTTCCCGTTTTTTTATTTTGTCAGTCTGTAAAAAGTTCGTACTTTTGCATTCTCAATTTTCAATTTTCAATTTTCAATTTGAGAAATGGACAAGTACAACCAGCGCGGTGTTTCCGCTTCCAAGGAGGACGTTCACAACGCCATCAAGAATATCGACAAGGGTCTCTACCCCAATGCTTTCTGCAAGATCATCCCCGACCTGCTGGGCGGCGATGAGGACTACTGCAACATCATGCATGCCGACGGCGCAGGAACCAAAAGCAGCCTCGCCTACATGTATTGGCGCGAGACTGGCGACCTCTCCGTGTGGAAAGGTATTGCCATCGACGCTATCGTGATGAATACCGACGACCTGCTCTGCGTCGGCGCTCTCGACCATATCCTCCTCTCCTCCACCATTGGCCGCAACAAGCAGCTGGTCCCCGGCGAGGTCATCTCTGCCGTCATCAACGGCACCGAGGAGTTCTGCCAGACCATGCGCGACATGGGCATTGACATCGTCCTCACCGGCGGCGAGACTGCCGACGTGGGCGACCTGGTGCGCACCATCATTGTCGACAGCACGGTGACGGCCCGCATGCGTCGCGCCGATGTTATCGACAACGCCAACATCAAGGCTGGCAATGTTATCGTGGCCCTTGCCTCCTTCGGTCAGGCCTCCTATGAGACCGCCTACAACGGCGGCATGGGTTCCAATGGCCTCACCTCCGCACGCCACGATGTCTTCTCGCACGTCTATGCCGAGAAGTACCCCATGTGCTACGACCGTAACCTCCCCGACAGCGTCGTCTTCTGCGGCTCCAAGCTGCTCACCGACCCCACCGAGGTCCCTGGTGTCGACGCTGGCCACATGGTCCTCTCGCCTACAAGAACTTACGCCCCCATCATCCGTCGTGTGCTCGACGAATACCGTCCCAAGATCGACGGCATGATCCACTGCTCCGGCGGCGCCCAGACCAAGGTGCTGCATTTCATCGGCGGCCGTGGTCTCCATGTCGTTAAGGACAACCTCTTCCCCGTGCCCCCGCTCTTCAAGATGATTCATGAGGAGAGCCACACCGACTGGCAGGAGATGTACAAGGTCTTCAACATGGGTCACCGCATGGAGCTCTATACCGACGAGGCTACCGCCCGCGGCATCATCGACATTGCCCGCAGCTTCAATGTTGACGCCCGCATCATCGGTCGCGTCGAGGCTGCCGAAAAGGCACAGGTGACGGTCGAGAGCGAGAACGGGAAGTTTGAGTATTTTAACTAAAAAAATATTCGCTGGCGTACAATAAAAAATAAAACCCCTCGTTTCTAGGGATGCTTGTTTGCCAATTTGTGCGCAGTTTGCGACAATAGCTCAGTTGGTAGAGCGGCGGCTTCCCAAGCCGCAGGTCGCGGGTTCGAGCCCCGTTTGTCGCTCAGCAAAAAGAAAATTGAGGCATCGTCCTCAATTTTTTTTATTTGTCCCAATCGTTTGTCCCCGAACTTCCTCATCAAGTCCACGTTATATTCTCAATTTTTCGTATCTTTGCATTTTATATAGATTTTAAAAAATAAGATTAAATATTAATAATAAAGCAGTTATGACAAATTGTGTAAGCAAAAGTAAGTTCAAAGAGGAGGTTTTCTCCTATGTTTTCCTGATTCTCGGTAGTGCATTGTTCGCTGTGGGCGACGTTATGTTTGTCAACCCTTACCTTATGGCTCCTGGCGGCACTTATGGTATCTCTAACGTGCTGAATACCGTGTGGCCTTGGAAGATTTCCCTCTATGCCATTTGCATGGATGTGCCTTTGCTGCTTATCGGTACATGGATTCTCGGACCTAAGTTCGGCTTCAAGACCATCCTCTCCACAGCCCTGATTTTCGGAGCCACATTCGTGCTGGAGACCCTGTGGGGCTACAACCCCGTCATCTTCGACGGCAAGATAGTGGACGCCCCCATCGAGGGTATCTCTATGGTGCAGATACCCCATGACGGCGGCTGGTTTATCCCTGACTACTTCCTCAACACTGTCGTGGCAGGTCTCATCTACGGTGTGGCCATCGGTATGATATTCCGTAGCGGCGCCACCAGCGGCGGCAGCGATATCATCAGCATGATTCTGCACAAATACACCAAGATTAGCCTCGGCACCTTGGTGATGATTGTCGATGGCATCATTACCCTGAGCACCCTCGTGGCTTTCGGCGACATCCGTCTGCCCATCTATTCCGTCATCATCATCTTCATTGAGGGTAAGGTCATTGATCTCGTGGTCGACGGCATGAAGAGCTACAAGACCATGTTCATCGTCACCGAAGAGCTGGAGGCTGTGCGCGACTATATCCTCAACGACCTCAAGCGCGGCGGCACCTGCCTCACCGGCACCGGTCTCTACCAGGGCAACGAGCGCAAGATGATCTATGTCACCCTCGACCGTGCCGACATGGTGAAGCTCAAATCCAACCTCCACCGCATCGATCCCAAGGCCTTCGTCAACATCATGGACAGCTCCGAAATCCTCGGCTTCGGCTTCAAGGCCCTCCCGAAAGAATAATTCGGCTGTCAACACAATAAAAACGACAATCTTACGTTGTTGCGGTTATGAAGGTGCTACAATTGTGCAACAAGCCCCCGTATCCGCCCGTCGACGGCGGCACGATGGCAATGAACGGCATCACCCAGGGATTGCTCTCCATGGGTGTTGCCGTCAAGGTGCTCTCTGTCGAGACCGACAAGCACCCTGCACATCTCGACCGCATGCCGGAAGACTACCGCGCCAAGACCGCTTTTGAGTCTGTCTACATCGACCTCGGCATCAAGCCCCTTCCCGCCTTTGCGGCAATGCTCTGTGGCGAGTCCTATCATGTAAAGCGCTATGTCAGCGACGCTTTCGCCGACAAGCTGCGCCACATCCTCTCCTCCGACGAGTACGACATCGTGCATCTCGAGAGCATCTTCATGACCCCCTACCTGCCGCTCATCCGCAAGTATTCGCATGCCAAGGTCATCCTCCGCGCCCACAACGTCGAGCACCTCATCTGGCGGCGTGTGGCGCAGAGCTGCCACAACCCCCTGAAGCGCTGGTACCTCAAGCACCTCTCGCTGACGCTCCGCGCCTACGAGCTGGAGCATATCAACGACTTTGACGGCATCGTCTGCATCACTGGCAACGACGCCGAGTACTTCAGGCAGAACGGCTGCCGCAAGCCCGTCGAAGTCATCCCCTTCGGCGTTGTGCCCGAGGAACTCTCGAATGTCGAGGTGGAGCCCGACTCCCTCTTCCATATCGGCGCCATGGACTGGCTGCCCAACCTTGAGAGCATCCGCTGGCTCCTTGACGATATCTGGCCCGTGGTCCACAGCCGTGTGCCGCAGGCGAAGCTCTACCTCGCGGGCCGCAAGATGCCCGAACAGCTCATGAAAGCCCGCATCGAGGGTGTCTCCGTCATCGGCGAGGTCCCCGATGCCATGTACTTCATCGGCAGCAAGAAAATCAATATCGTGCCGCTCCTCAGCGGCAGCGGCATCAGGGTCAAAATCATCGAGGCCATGTCTGTCGGCAAGGTCGTGGTCACCACCACCGTCGGCGCTCAGGGCATCGACTATACCGATGGCGAGAATATCCTCATTGCCAACACCCCCGACGAGTTTGCCGAGCAAATCGGGCGTTGTCTCTCCGACGACGACTTCTGCCGCAGGGTGGGGGAGGCCGCCGCCCGCCTCGTCGCCGAGCAGTACGACGAGCACAAACTCGCCGTCAAGCTCCTCGAATTCTACAACAAAAGATTATCGGCCAGCTAGTTAAATTGCAAATAAAAACAAAACATGAAAAAGATATTACTCATACTGACCCTTCTCAGTTTCCAGCTCTCGGCCTTCAATTCAGCCAGAGCTCAGCTCACCATTCCAGGCACCTCCGTAACTTTCCGCCTCAACAACGAGGACTGGCGCTACCTCCGCACTTTTGAGCTGCCCGAGGGCGGCGACGTCTACCTCTACTGCTATGTGGGGCAGGTGGTGATTGACGAGGAGGCCGACACCGTGCTCCCCTTCCTTCGCATCTATGTCAACCGCCATTACGACGGCGAGCTCCTCGACCTCGTCTTCGAGCGCTATAACAAGGAACCCTACCAGTTCCTCGACGAGTACTCCAATGGTCCCGGTCTCCCAGAGTCGGGTGGCATCGGCTACGACGGTGTCTACACCAACCCCTCCGACCAGAAGGACTACCGCTTCTACATGACCTACTTCAAGGATCGCAACACCATGGTCGAGTTCCGCCTCGAAACCACCAAGGACACCTTCGAGGAAATGGATTTTGAATTCAAGGATATTCTGTCTTCTGTTAAATAACCGGTATGAAAAAGCTACTCTTGACTCTCGCCTCTTGTCTCCTCGTGCTCTCCGCCACGGCCCAGAGCTCTTCCGCCGACTCCCTCGGCGACTACGAGGCTCGCTTCACCAAGCTCCACAAGGCTTATGCCAAGTCTCCGAACGACGTCGAGACCCTCTTCAACCTCGCCCACTTCTACTTCGACAACTCCAATCCCATGCGCAATCTCCCCATGGCGATGAAGTATATCCAGAGTACCGAGAAACAGCATATCAGACTCATCGAGGCCGACAAGACAGGTGAGCTCACACGCCTCGTGCGCAACGGCATCACCCTCATCACCATCCGCCAGACCAAGCAGTCCATCATCGACGAGGCCTACCATGTCATCGAGTACCGTACCGACATGACGGACGCCGAGCTCAACAGCTACATGGACGCTTTCGGCATCGACATGGACCTCGTGCGTCTGCTCCGCCAGCGCCGCATCAACCAGGTCTACGAGGAATGCCTCCGTCAGGCCACTCCCGAGTCCTACTACCGTTTCATCAACAACTACCCCGGCACCTCCGAAGCCGAGCAGATGGAGGAGCGCCTCGCACGCCTCGCCCCCGGCCTCTTCGAGGGCGTCACCCGCGAGACCTCTATCGACTCTGTCGCCACCCTCTATGTGCTCAGCCCCTCCGTGCAGCGCGCAGCCAACAAGCAGCGCAGCCGCATGGCGTATGCCAGCGCCATCACCAAGAACGATGTCGACTCCTACAACGAGTTCCTCAAGCGTTTCCCCACCAGCGACGAGAGCGACCAGGCACGCGAGCGCCTCGAAAGCCTCCTCGACATCTCCTACGCCAGGTGCAAGACCGCCATGGAATATGCGGTCTTCGCCAATACCTATTCCGACATCCCGCTGGCCGACAAGGCGTTGGAAGAATGCCGCCGCCTCATGTTCGCCACCCACGACATCCCCGCGGCACGCTACTACCTCCAGAATTTCAAGCTCGACCCCTTCTACAACGAGGTCTACAGCCGCTTCTACTCCTGGCATGCGGCCGAAGGCAACGGCGACCCCCTGCGCCGCTTCGTCAAGGAATACCCCGACTTCCCCAACCAGCGCGTCGTCGAGTCCGACCTTGAGAAGGCAAAAGCCATCGACCGCACCGGCCTCATGGTCGACTTCCTCGAACTCGAATACCCCACCTATTCCGACTATGTGCGCCGCTTCATGGGCAAAGGCATCGCCTTCGTGCCCCTCCAGCGCATGATCCAGGTCATGCTCACCACCAAGAACTACCAGGCTGCGCTCGAGCGCGTCCGCAAGTTCTCCCTCTGCTTCGAGAACAGCTCCAAGAAGGAATACCTCGAGCTGCAGCGCATCCTCGCCGAGGGCTCCAAGGGCCGCCACATCACGCGCGAGCTCGCCACCACCTACCACATCATCCATCCCTCTGTCAACGAAGCCGACGGCAACCTCTATTTCACCCGCGCCGGTGGCACCTCGCTCCGCATCTGCTACGCCGTCCGCCAGGGTTCCCAGTGGAAGACCATGGGCGACGTCCAGTTCGAGGGCTCCATCTTCAACGACGGCCTCACCCTCTTCGGTTTCTACGCCCAGGGCACACGCATGCTCTTCGGCTCCGAGGGCAATATCTATATGGCTGAGAAAGAGGGCGACAAGTGGCGTATCACCGACAACCCGCCCTATCCCGTCAACACCGACTACCTCGAGACCGACGCCTATATGCTCCCCGACGGCAGCGGCATGCTCCTCGCTTCCGACCGCCCCGGCGGGCACAACCTCCAGTCCTCGGGCGCCTACTTCCACGGCGATACCGCCGTCGCCACCGACATCTACTTTGTCCCCTTCGTCAACGGCACTTGGGGTACCCCCGTCAATCTCGGTCCCAAAATCAATACCCCCTACTCCGAGCGTTGTCCCATCCTCAGCCGTAACCTCAAAACGCTCTACTTCACCACCGACGCCCGCGGCCTCGGCTATGGCGACATCTACGAGGCTACCCGCACCGACATCAAGGACTGGACCTCCTGGTCCGAGCCTGTCAACGTGGGCAAGGAAATCAACACCGGCTTCTCCGAGACCGGTATTTCCTTTGGTCCCGACGAGAAACGCATCTACTTCTCCGCCAACACCAACCTCGGCAGCTACGCCTGCTTCAGCTTCCCCACCTGGCACGACGCCTCCAACCCCTACCTCACCTACTCCCTCGACATCCTCGGCATGGAGTCTTCGCTCATCCGCGTGCGCGTGGCCGACCTCACCACCCAGTCCGTCTCCCAGGTCATCGACTGCTCCGGCGAATCCAACGTCATCAACATCAACATCCACAAAGACAAGCGCTACGCCATCATGGGCGACGCCGGTCTCTACTTCGTTCCCGCCGTCATCGTCAACGCCAAGAGCAAGAACCACCAGCGCCTCATGGGCTACACCTTCCCAGTGCTCGTCTCCCAAGAGCGTCCCATGACGCTCCAGGCCGTCGATTTCGAGGACGCCTCCGCCGAGCTCCTCCCCGTGGCGCAGATCCAGCTCGAGCAACTCGCCAAATTCCTGAACCACCACCCCAAGGGCATCGTCGAGTTCTGCATCAACGTCGCTGGCTCCGACGACGCCAGGGCCTACAACCTCTCCCTCGAACGCGGTCGCACCATACGCAGCTTCATGGCCCTCAACGGCATAGACGCCTCCCGCGTCATCATCTCCGCCTACGGCAACGTCAACCTCAAGCGCAACGCACCCTCCTCGGTCGCCGTCCGCTTCAGGGAATAATACTACCAAAGCATAGCATACAATATAATGTATAACAAATAAATAAATCGCATATGGAACAGCATCGTACTCTCTCCATCGACGGACGCACAATCCACTACCGTGACGAAGGCCGCGAAAACAGCAAAACGCTCGTCCTCCTCCATGGATTCCTCCAGAGCCTCGACGTCTGGAGCTCCTACGTCCTCTCCTACATGCACCACATGCGTGTCATCACCATCGACCTCCCCGGACACGGCCTCAGCCAGTCCTTCGCCGACGTCCACTCCATGGATTTCATGGCGAAAATCGTCAAAAAAGTGCTCAACGAAGCCGGTGTCGACCAGTGCGTCATGATCGGGCACTCCATGGGAGGATACGTCGCCCTCGCCTTCGCCGAGAACTACCCCTACACCCTCCGCGGCCTCGGCCTCGTCAACTCCCACGCCCTCCCCGACAGCACCCAGCACGCGCAATACCGCGAAGCCGTCTGCAACCAGGTCCTCGAAAACCGAGCCTCCTTCATCGTCAACTTTGTCCCCACACTCTTCGACCCCGATAACAGCGCCGCGCTCTCGCAGGACATCAAAGACCTTCAGGAACAGTGTCTTGAGACACGCACCGAGGCCGTCATCGCTGCCCAGCGCGGCATGATGGAACGCCCCTCGCGCGTCGCCGTCCTCCAGCAGCTCGAAGTGCCCATCCTCTTCATCTACGGCAAGAACGACAACCGTATCCCGCTCGACATCGCCGTCTCACAGGCCATGCTCCCGCGCCACTCCGAAATACTCCTCCTCGACCATGTCGGACACATGTCCTTCATCGAGGAACGCGAATACGTCAAACCCCGCATCAAAAACTTCGTCGACACCTGCTACTACTAAACCTCCGGCAGCATCCCGACCCGTCATCGACCCATCAGGCCCCGCATCCCCGCGGGGCCTTTTCCGTCCTCCCCCGCCTCTTCCCCTCTGCATAGGAGCAGCCAGGTAGCGACATAGGAGCGATACAGGAGCATCCATAGACCTACCATAGAGTTACAATAGAGGTACCATAGACCTAGCATAGACCTACCGTCCACAGAACCTTAATTGTTAAATAATTAAATAATAAGAAATTCAGCGCAATGGAATGATTATTCCTCTGTCAATCAGTGTGATGAGTAAACGGGCACTGGCATTCTCCGATGCATTTGCAACTGCAAAGATACAACACTTTTTTCAATCATCAAGAAAAAAATTTCAACATCTGAAAAAAAAATTTTACCCATTGCAAAAAAAGGTGTACATTTGTCGAACTGAAAATTAATCAAAGTTTAACCTAATTAATTGTATATCATGAAAGTAAACGAAATTATGGCCAACCTGGAGGCCAAACATCCTGGTGAAAACGAGTACTTGCAGGCCGTCCGCGAGGTTCTGGAAACCATCGAAGAGGAATACAACAAGCACCCCGAGTTTGAGGCTGCCAAGATCGTCGAGCGCATCGTTGAGCCCGATCGTATCTTCAAATTCCGCGTCGTTTGGGTTGACGATAAAGGTCAGACCCAGGTCAACCTCGGCTACCGCGTGCAGTACAACGCCGCCCTCGGTGCTTACAAAGGCGGTCTCCGCTTCCACCCGAAGGTGAACGAGTCCATGCTGAAGTTCCTCGGCTTCGAGCAGATCTTCAAGAACAGCCTCACCATGCTGCCCCTCGGCGGTGGTAAGGGTGGTTCCGACTTCGACCCCATGGGCAAGAGCGACGCTGAAATCATGCGTTTCTGCCAGGCCTTCGTCTATGAACTCTGGCGCAACATCGGTCCCGATCAGGACAGCCCCGCTGGTGACGTGGGTGTCGGCGGCCGCGAAATCGGTTACATGTACGGTATGTACAAGAAACTCGCCCGCGAGCACTCCACTGGCGCTCTGACCGGCAAGAGCTACGGCTGGGGTGGTTCCCTCATCCGTCCCGAGGCTACCGGCTTCGGCGCTGTCTACTATGTCGAGCGCATGGTCAAGGAAAAAGGTGACAAGATGGAAGGCAAGCGTATCGCCCTCTCCGGCTTCGGTAACGTCGCTTGGGGTGCTGCCATCAAGGCCACTGAGCTCGGTGCCAAGGTCGTCGCTATCAGCGGCCCCGACGGTGTCTGCGAAATCGCCGACGGTATCACCAAAGAAATGATCGACTACATGCTCGTGATGCGCGCCAGCAACCGCAACAAAGTTGAGGATATGGCCACCAAGTTCCCCGGCAAGGCTAAATTCACCGCCGGCAAGAAGGCTTGGACCGTGAAGTGCGACATCGCTATGCCCTGCGCCTTCCAGAACGAGCTCGCCGAGGAAGATGCCAAGATGCTCCTCGCCAATGGCGTGAAGTATGTTGCTGAGGTCTCCAACATGGGCTGCCAGCCCGGCGCTATCGCCGCCATCCAGGCTGCCAAGGTGCCCTTCGGCCCCGGTAAGGCTGTCAACGCTGGTGGTGTTGCCACCTCTGGCCTCGAAATCTGCCAGAACGCTGAGCACCGCAACTGGACCGCTGAAGAGGTCGACAAGAACCTCCACACCATCATGAATAACATCTATGACATGTGCGTCGAGCACGGTAAGCAGGCTGACGGTACCATCAACTACGTCAAGGGTGCCAACATCGCCGGCTTCATGCGCGTTGCCAAAGCCATGGTTGCTCAGGGTATCATCTAATCCAAAGATTAGAAATAGATACATTCTCAAAAAAGAGAGTCGCCCCGCGCGGCTCTCTTTTTTATTTACACGCATAATAAAAACACAGAAAGCACGTTATCCGCTAAAAACACATCGTTATGCTAAACTTTATTTTACTCCAGGCCGCCGTCGCCCCCATGTCGGGCTCGTCGCTCATGTGGGCAGTCTTCATTGCCCTTACCCTCATCTCCATGCTGGTGAGCAAGAATGTGGAACGCAAATTCAAGAAGTATGCCTCTATCCGCACCGAAGGCGGTCTCACCGGCCGCGAAGTCGCCGAAAGGATGCTTCTCGACCACGACATCCGCAACGTGCAGGTCCAGATGGTCAAAGGTACCTTGACCGACCACTACAACCCCACCAACCGCACCCTCAACCTCAGCCCCGATGTCTACAACGGCACCTCTGTGGCAGCTGCCGCCGTCGCCGCACACGAGTGTGGACATGCAGTGCAGCACGCCCGTGGCTACGCACCCCTGGGACTGCGCTCGGCACTGGTGCCCGTGGTCTCCTTCACCAGCCGTTGGGTGTCTTGGGTGCTGCTGGCTGGTCTGCTGCTCGTCAAGGCATTCCCCGGCCTGCTGCTCCTCGGCATCATGCTGTTCGCATTGAGCACCCTCTTCACGCTCGTCACCCTGCCCGTCGAGATAAATGCCTCGGCGCGTGCCCTCCAGTGGATTCAGCGGCACGAAATCACCTCTCCGGCAACCCACGGCTACGCCGAGAGCGCACTCCGCTCGGCAGCCTACACCTACGTCATGTCGGCCATCACCTCTCTGGCAACCCTGGCCTACTATGTGATGATCTATCTCAACAGAAAGTAACGCCCCGCATGAAACACATCGAAATCATCAACGGACCCAACCTCAATCTCACGGGAATCCGCGAACCGGAGGTCTACGGCACCACCACCCTCGACGAATACATCGATTCCCTTCGCACGATGTTCCCCGACGTGGAGATTACCCATTTCCAGAGCAATGTCGAAGGCGAGCTCATCAACCGCATCCAGCAGGTGGGCTTCAAGGCCGACGGACTCGTCGTCAACCTCGGCGGCTACAGCCACTCCTCGGTGGCGCTGCGCGATGCCCTGCTGGCAGTCCCCGCCCCCAAGGTCGAGGTGCACATGAGTAATATTTTCGCCCGCGAGGAATACCGCCACCACTCCTTCATTACCAGCGCCTGCCGCGGTATGGTGTGCGGTCTCGGCCTCCAGGGATACGAGTTGGCTATCCGCGCATTAGTCAGGAATTAAAGCGTAAAATATGCAAAAAGCCCATGGATTGATAAAGCCAGTATTGTTTTTCCTCGCCTGCACGCTGCTCGTGTTGCAGGGAACGGGTCTCCGTGCGCAGGACAAGGGATGCCCCAAGGTGGGCGTCGTGTTGAGCGGCGGTGGCGCCAAAGGAGCGGCACACATTGGCGTGCTGAAGTACATGGAAGAAATTGGCATCCCCGTGAGCTATGTCTCGGGAACAAGCATGGGCTCCATCCTCGGCGGTCTCTATGCCTTGGGCTACAGCCCCGAGGAGATGGAAGCACTCATCGCCGAAATCGACTGGCCTCTCTATGTCGGCGGCAAGGTGGAACGCCGCTACCTCGCGCAACGCAGACGCAAGGTGAGCAATGAGTTGCTGCTGAATATCCCCTATGGCAAGTACACCCGCCAGGACGATGCCGTCATGTCGGCCATGCCTTTGGGTGCCGTCGAAGGCGACAATTTGCTCAATCTGTTCAACTGTCTGAGCGTGGGCTACCAGGACTCCATAAGTTTCGACTCGATGCCGATACCCTTTGCCTGCGTGGCTACCGACCTGATGACCGGCAAACCCAAGATACTGCGTGGCGGTGAGTTCGCTCGTGCCATCCGTTCGAGCATGTCGATACCCGTTTTCTTCTCTCCGGTGCAGTGGGATGACCACCTGCTGGCCGACGGCGGCATCACCAACAACCTCCCCGTGGATGTGTGCCGTCAGATGGGCGCCGACATCATCATCGGTCTGGAAGTGGCGTCTGAACTGGCGTCCGAAGCCGACGACTTGCGCTCCATCGGACGGCAATTGCAGCAGTACCTGAGCATCATGACCAACCGCGGGTTGGAAGAACACCGAAGCCAGTGTCGCATCTATATCAATCCCGACGTGTCGGGTATCAATATGTTGGATTTTAATGCGGAAGCCATCGCTGAACTGGTGCGCCGCGGCTACGAGGCGGCAAAGGCGCACAAAGAGGAGTTCCTGCAACTGAAAGACGAACTCTGTGGCGTGTCGGAAGGTGAATGGAGGAAGGAACATGTGAAACGGCCGCATGCCGGTACGCTGAGACCTGCCGACTCCCTCGTCATCGACGAGATGGAATTCCTTGGCATGGAGGAGGACGAGAACCGCTACATCGAGAAGGTCGTGAGTATCCTCTACGGCAAGCGTGTCTCCCTCAAGGATGTGGAGGAGATGATTCATTTGATGCAGGGGACAGGGATGTTCCACTCGGTGAATTACAAGACAATTCCCACCGATGAAGAAGGACACTATCAATTGAGGGTGAAGGTGACTCCTGAGCTTCCTTACCGCATGGGTGTGGGTCTGCGCTACGATTCCGAAGAGAGCGCGTCACTGCTGTTGCACGCCTCATGGAATGCTTTGAAACTTAAGGGCTGGAACGCCAGCATCGACTTGGATTTGAAATATAACCTGTGGGTCAATGCCCATCTGGGTTGGCTGGTGATGGGCTTGGGCGATGTGGGATTCGACATCCATACGCACAAGGCTGTCTTCCGCTGCAAGAACCGTACCCAGCCGGCAATGGATATGGTGGACCGCAAGTTGCGGTTCGGCGTCACCACGGTGCACCTCCCCAGACTTGAACTGTCTGTAGGTATCTCGCAGGACATCAACAGCCGTGAGGACGACGATACCAAGTCGACGGAGCGTGCGTATGCCACAGGCCTTTATATCAAATCCCATACCGACACCAAGAACGCCAACGCGTTTGCCACCGATGGCTTTGTGCTTGACATCGAAGGGAACGTGCGTCAGAACAGCGAGCGTCTCTTCGCCAAGGGCGAAGCGGTGGTTACAGATCTGGCACTGTCCATCGAAGGTTACATTTCGGCGAACGACCGTCTGACGTTTGTCCCCGCTTTCCATGGACGTATGATGTGGGGCTACGACGGTTCCGAACTATGGTACAACAACCTGGCGGGAGGCGTCATCCGGGGGCGCTACCTGAGCCATCAACTGCCGTTCGTGGGCATGTCCAATACCATTGAACTGGGTCCCGCGGCGTTTGTCTATTCCCTTGAGACGCGTTACCGTATCTTCGAGAAGACCTATTTCGGTCTGCATGCGTCGCTGCTGTCACACAGCAGCCGCAGGGAGATGGAACGCGTGGGTACCGACGGCTATGTGGCGACGAATTACCTCGGGGTTGCGGCAAGTCTGAGTTTCAATTCGCTGCTAGGTCCCATTACGCTGATGGTGGGAAGCAATTCGTATGACCGCTCCGCTCAGGGATACATTAACATTGGATTTGTCTTTTAACCGGGAAGTATGAAATCACGCCATTTTATCGTATTGACAATAGCGCTCGCCTGCACGGTGCAGGCGGAAGGGCAGAATTGGCTGAGTCGCTTCTACTACGGGTGGCTCACCAAGCCGCGTAACGTGGATTCTACCTATATATATCAGCAGAGTATGGGTTTCACGCCAAGTCTGACGAGCAACTTCAGCCGCCAGCGGGTGCAGATGACATCCACTCTCATGCTGGAAGACTTCCCCGTTGTGGATGATAATGGGGATGTGCAATCGGTGGATGTGTATTTCTCGGCCATCGACAAGATGGAGGAGGGGCTCTCCCAACGCGCCGGCTTCATTCTAGGCCTCGGCAGGCTGGGAGCCGGATGGAGCTTCGAACTGGCTCCCGATTCCAGTCAGAAGAGCTCCACGTTCCTCTTCTCGTTCAGGGGGAACAAGTTCGGGTTGAATATCAATTATCTGGGATTTAACCAAACGGTGTTGGAAACCTGCGAGTGGGAGCCCGGGAATGCCTTCCCCACTTTCGGGAATGAAACTGACACCATAGCGACAGACAACCGCGTGCGCCGCCTGACGGTGGATGGATACTATGTCATCAATACGCGCCGTTTCGCGTATCCTCCGGGAATTGCCGGCAACATGGTGCAACTCCGTTCGGCGGGGTCGTGGATGCTGGCGGGAAGGTTCCTGCAGAGTGATTTGCACCTGAATCCGGATTATGCAATTGCGCGGTTCGGCATGTCGCAGTTCTCGCTGGGTTGCGGCTACAGCTACACCTGGGTTCCGTGGAGCCGTGGACCCAGGGACGAGACGGGACGCGGCATGCGCACGTTCTTCATCAACGGAACCCTCATCCCCATGCTCACGGTGTTCAATTATCTGACGTCGGAACTGTATGACGATATGGGCGGCATGGCGAGCAAGGAAAAGCAAGGATTGCTCTGCTGGCCGACACCCAATGTCCTTGCCAACGCCACGGTGGGTTTCTCATGGAACAAGTTCTACCTGGGGGCGCAGTTCAACTACAACGTATTCCATTTCAACACCCGCAACGCCATTTCCAGAGGCGGGGTGCTTCACGAGAACGACATCGAGGTGATGGGCGTCCTGTATGAGTGGAACCTCGGCTTGAAGTTCCAGGCTTGTTTCTAAAAGATTTAGAATTTGACGATGTCGATGAGGCGCACGCCGTCGAGCCAGACTGCGATGCATCCTACGGCACCGTTTTTCTCGGCTTCCGCCCATTCGGCAATGGGCTGGAGGGTGATGGCGTCGACAATCTCGAAGTATTCGGGTTCGAACTGCAGGCCGTCGGGGCAGTCGTTGACCTCGTGCCATGATGCCAGCGTGTCGAGCACCCACTCCTTGACGTCGTCCACTTCCTCATACTCGGCCATCTCGGCAGCCTGCTCGAGGGTGGCGTTGATGGCGGGAGCCATCTGGCGGGCGGCAGGCGAGAGACGCATGTTGCGGCTGCTGAGGGCCAGACCGTCGTCGGCACGGACGATGGGGCAGGGGATGAGTTCGATGGGGTATTTGATTTGCTCGAGGAGCGAGCGGATGACGGCAATCTGCTGGTAGTCTTTCTCGCCGAAGTAGGCACGTTTGGGCTGCGCCAGGTCGAAGAGGCGGCGCACCACCACGGCGACACCGCTGAAGTGGCCGGGACGGCGCGGTCCTTCCATCACTTCCTCGACGGGACCGAAATGATACACTTCCTTGGGTTCGCCCTGCGGATACATCTCGTCGACTGTAGGCGTGAACGCCAGCAGTGCGGAGGCTTTCTTCTCGGTGCGGCTCTCCAGATCGGTGATGAGCTTGAGGTCGGCCTCGATGGTGCGGGGGTATTTCTCGAGGTCTTCCTTGTTGTTGAACTGGATGGGGTTGACGAAGAGGCTGACGACGACGAGGTCGTTTTCCTTCAACGCGCGTTCGATGAGTGAGAGGTGACCCTCGTGGAGGGCTCCCATGGTGGGCACAAGGCCTATTTCAAGTTGTTGCTGTTTTGCTTCTTTCACTGCCGCTTCGAGGTCGGCGGTTTTGATGATCTGTTTCATATTTGTTAATCTTTTATTTCTTCGTAAGGGGTGAATCCTTCGTCGTCGGTGTCGTCGTCCTGGCGGGGCGGCTGCTGGCCGAGGTTTTGGCGGTTGAGGTATTTGTTGGGCCACTCGAGGAGGTAGTTGACGGCGGTGAGCACGATGCTGAAGAGCAGTGCCGAGCCGAAACTGTCGACATCGAAGCCTTTGACCAGTCCCGATGCCATGAGGATGATGATGGCGTTGATGACAAAAAGGAAGAGGCCGAGGGTGACGGCGGTGACGGGGATGGTGATGACGATGAGGATGGGACGGAGGAGGTTGTTGAGTATGGAGATGACGATGGCGGTGAGTAGCACGGCGCCGAAGGAGGTGACGTTGACTCCCGGGAGGAGCTTGGCGCCGACCATGACGGCGATGGAGAGGAAGAGTATGCGTGTGAGGCATCCTACCCGTCCATTGTAGAAGTTGCTGGTGTTGTTGATGGTGATTTTCATAGGTTGATTTCTCCTTTTCCTTGGCGGATGAGTTCGATGCCGTCGGAGCAGTCGACGACAGTGGAGGGCTGGTCGTCGGCGATACCGCCGTCGATGACCATCTCCACGCGTGAGCCGAAACGGTCGTGTATGAGCTCGGGGTCGGTGTAGTTCTCGGGTTCGTCGTCCTCGCCGATGGGTCGCACGGAGGTGCAGATGAGCGGCACGCCGACTTCGGCGATGACGGAGCGTGTGATGTCGTTCTCAGGCACGCGGATGCCGACGGTGCGGTTGGCATTCTGGTAGTTGCGCGGGACGTTGCTGTTGGCTTCCATGATGAAGGTGAAGGGTCCCGGGAGGCACTGCTTGAGGAGGGCGAAGACGTCGCGGTCCATGGGGCGGACGTATTCGGATGCCTGGCTGAGGCTTTCGCAGAGCATGGAGTATTTCGCTTGCTTGAGTTTGAATCCCTTGAGTTGCGCGATGGTCTCGACAGCCTTCTTGTGTTCCATGCTGCAGGCGAAACAGTAGAGGGTGTCGGTGGGCAGGATGACGATGCCACCGCCCGCCAGAGTGTCGGCTATACGCCTCACTTCGCGTGTGTTAGGGTTCCCGTTGTAGAGTTTTATAAGCATTTTTTATGTCGCTTTTGAAGTTGCAAAAGTACAAAAAAAAAATAAATTGAAAATAAGGGGCCGAGAATTAGTTTTTTTTCGTATCTTTGCAGAAGCAAATCAGGAGGAGGGGCGGCATCCTGTAATTGAAATGGCTGTTGATTTACAGGTTCTTATATCAAACAGATTGTAAAAGAATCTCCGAAGAATCCGCATTTTGTCCCGTTTTTTTTATTTTATTGACAATAGATTCCGGACGGTAGGTCTATGGTAGGTCTATGGTACCTCTATTGTAACTCTATGGTAGGTCTATGGATGCTCCTATATCGCTTCTATGTCGCTCCTATGATTGAGGTATGAAAAAAATGTCGCGCGGGGGAGGGGTGAGGGCAATAAAAGGGGGCGGGTTGCGTTATGTGATGTATGAAAAATTTTGTCATCAGGATATTTGTGCTTGCCGCAATCGCTGCCGTGGCTTCGCATGGAGCGGAGGCTCAGCAGGTTAGTTTCGGGAAGTATTTCACTGGCGGCACTCTCCGCATCGACTGCCTGCGCGAGGGCAGCGCACAGGGCGACACGGTGTGGGTGGAGCGCTGGGTGGACCGCATGTCGGACTGGCACGGGTCGCGCAAGGAGCTGCTGGACCCGTTCGACAACGGCGACTACCGCGTGGAGATGCGCGACGCCAAGACGGGGAAGACCATCTATTCGCGCGGCTACAGCAACCTGTTCCGCGAGTATAAGGACACGCCCGAGGGCAAGCGCGGCGTGAAGAAACGTTTCGAGGAGACACACCTGCTGCCGATGCCGAAGAAGGCTGTGTATATCGCGCTGCAGAAGCGTGACGAAGGGATGCGCCTGAGGGATGCCTCGGTGGTGCTGTTCGACCCCAAGAGCCAGAAGCTTGAGCATAATTTCTTTGTGGGAGAGCGCGTGGATTTGGAAATCAACGGCGACCCGTCGAAGAAGGTGGACGTGGTGATTGTGGCGCAGGGCTATGAGAATGCCAGCGACCCGCGTCTGCGCATCGACTATTTCCGGATGAAGGAGATATTGTTCGGCAAGGAGCCTTTTGCGTCGCACCGGCGCGACTTCAACGTCTATGGCGTGTGTGGCGACGTGGATGCGGAGTTCAACACTTTCGGCATCGACCGCTACCTGATGACGCAGAGCCTGTGGAAGCTTCACAACCGCATCGGCACGACGCCGTGCGACCATATCATCGTGATGGTGAACAGCGACAAGTATGGCGGCGGCGCCATCTATAATTTCTACGCTGTCAGCACGATGCACACGATGGCGGCGTATGTGCTGCCACACGAGTTCGGCCACTCTTTCGGAGGGTTGGCCGACGAGTATGTGGACGAGGAGCTGAGCTACGGCAGCCTGCATGTGACGCCGTATGAGCCGCTGGAGCCCAATATCACGAATCTGAAGAATTTCGACTCGAAGTGGAAGTCGATGCTCGCACCGGGCACGGCGATTCCCACGGAGCCCGATGACCATATCCCCGCCACCACGAACGGCCCGCTGGGCGTGTATGAGGGTGCGGGGTATGCCGCCAAGGGTGTCTACCGCCCGACGATGCACTGCATGATGCGCGACTATGCGCCGTTCTGCCCCGTGTGCGCCAAGAGGCTGGAGGAGATTTTCGGGATGTATACGAAATAGTTAATTTGGTAAGCGAAAGCAGATGAAGAAGTTGCTGTATGGTTTGCTGCTGGCGGTTTTCATGCCGTGGTTCTCGGTGGGTTGCGAGAAGGAGGACTTTGCCGACGAGGGCGATGTGCGCCTGACCTTCTCCGCCGACACGCTGACGTTCGACACGGTGTTCACCACCCTGGGCAGCACGACGCTGCGACTGACGGCGCGCAACGATTCGCGCGACAACCTGAGACTCAGCACTGTGACGCTCGCTGGAGGACGTAACAGCCGTTTCCGCCTGAATGTGGACGGCGACACGTCGCTGGTGGCGCGGGATGTGGAGGTGCTTGCAGGCGACAGTATCTTCATTTTTGTGCAGGTGAATATCAACCCCAACGACAGCACGTCGCCGTTTCTTGTAGAGGACGCCATCGTGTTCAGCAACGGCCAGCGGCTGCCCCTGACGGCCTATGGCCGCAACGCGGTGTACCATGTGACGCCTGCCGATTCCACATGGCTGCGCATCGGCACGGAGACATGGAACGCCACGCTGCCGCATATCGTGGTGGGCAATGTGCTGGTGACGGAAAACCAGACGCTGACCATCGACCCGGGTGCCGAGGTCTATTTTGCCAACGACGCCTGCCTGATTCTTGACTCGACGGCACGGCTCGTGGCGCGCGGAACTGCCGCTGCCCCCATCCTTTTCACCTCGCTGCGCCACGACGGGTGGTACCGCTTCCTGCCGGGGCAGTGGGGACTCATCTGGTTCTACAACTATTCCGTCGGGAACGTGGTGGAACATGCGGTGATAGAGAACGGCATCGGAGGGCTGCGGTGCTACCCGCAGTCGCAGGTGACGGTGAAGAATACCGTCATCCGCAATATGTCGGACTGCGCCATTGTGGGGCAGGGTGCCACGGTCACGGGAAACAACCTGCTGGTGTACGACTGCCTGACGTCGTTCATCGCGCTGATGGGCGGGAACTACGATTTCCGCCACTGCACCTTTGCCGACTACTGGAGCTACAGCGCCCGCAAGATGGAGAGCGTGGTGCTGAGCAACTGCATGAATACCGTGGTCAACAACCAGGTGGTCACCGTGGGTGGCGACCTGCTGAAGGCCGACTTCACAGACTGTATCATCTGGGGTACCTATCAGAAAGAAGTGCTGCTGAGTGAGTTGGAAGGATATGCGATGAACCACAACCTCGCACAGAACCAGAGCTGCATCGTCAAGGGCGGAGCACGGAGCGAAGACCCGCTCTTCACCGACCCCCGCAACGACGACTACACGCTGCAGGAGGGCAGCCCGGCGACGGGACTGGGATATCAGTGGCAATGACCTTGAAAAAAACAGAAAACCATGTACGAATATTTTGAAGGAAAGTTGGCAATGCTGGAGCCCACGCAGGCTGTGATAGACTGCGGCGGTGTGGGATACCTGCTGGAAATCACGTTGAATACCTATGAATCGCTGCGTCGCGTGGAACCCGCACGGGTGAAACTCTACGCCCACCATGTAGTGCGCGAGGACGCACAGCAGCTCTTCGGCTTCTACGACCTGTCGGAGCGCGAGATGTTCCGTCTCCTCGTGGGGGTCAACGGCGTGGGCAACCAGACGGCGCGCGTCATGCTGTCGTCGCTTACGGTCGACGAATTGCGCACCGCCATCGCCGCACAGGATGTCAAGCGGGTGCAGAAAGTGAAGGGAATAGGTGCGAAGACCGCCCAGCGCATTGTCCTCGAACTGGCCGACAAGATGGGCGTGGTGGGAACGCAGGGCGTGCAGGGGGTTCAGGTGAACCAGGCGCGCGACGAGGCGATGACGGCGCTGACGATGCTCGGCTTTGCCAAGCCTGCTGTGGAGAAGCTGCTCATGAGTGGCGACTGGACGGGAATGACCGTCGAGGAGATTATCAAAGAGGGTCTCCGCAGGCTTTAATAGCCCATTTTTTATAATATTTTATATATTGCGATGCAATAATTGTACCTGTTTGTCGTTTATGGAGGGTTAAACCAAAACAGGTGCCCAAAGGGAAGTACATATTAGCATTGCTGTTTCTGCTGTCGATTCACGCTGCGGTGTGGGGGCAGAGCGACAGTGTTGGATATACCCCCATGGGCTCCGGCTACCAGCCGTCGGCGATGACCACGACGGTGGAGTACAATCCCGAGACGAAAGATTATGTGAAAGTTACGAAGGTTGGGGATGTTGTCCTCAGCCGCGAGTACATGTCGTTTGAGGAGTACCAGAACTGGAAGATGGACCAGCTGATGCAGCAGTACTGGACCGAGAAGAGCGAAGGGTCGGTGCTGGACAATGCCGGCGGTGGCCTGCTGAACAAAATCCCGGGCTTCAACCAGATAAGCCAGAAACTGGATTTCCTCAACGGCAAGCCCTTGTTTAGCATCGATCGCAGCGGTAGCGCCGAGCTGACATTCCAGATTGTCAACAATTTCCGCGATGACCCGCAGCGCGACGCCTCTGAGCGCAGCGTGACGACATTCGACTTCGACGAGAAGATACAGGCAAATATCAACGCCAAGATTGGCGACCTCATCAATATCGACCTTAGCCACAACACGCAGGCCACCTTCGATTTCGAGAACAAGAAGGTGCTGCGCTACGAGGGCAAGGAGGACGACATCCTACAGCTGCTGGAAGCCGCCGACGTGTCGTTTCCGCTGAATACCAATCTCATCAAGGGCAGCCAGCAATTGTGGGGATTCCATACCAAGTTGAAGTTCGGCAAATTGAGCATCGACGCGGTGTTTAGCGAGAAGGAGACATCGACGGAGAATATGCAGGTGAAGGGCGGCGCCAGCAGCCACGAGTTCGAGATCCGTGCCGACGAATATGAGGACAACCGCCACTATTTCATTGCGCAGTATTTCTACGACAACTACAACAAGGCGATGAGCACCCTGCCTGTGGTGAACTCAAATGTGCGCATCATCCGCATCGAAGTGTGGCGCACCAACGTGGGCGCTGCGGTGACGCAGAACCGCAATATCCTCGCACTGACCGACCTTGGCGAGGGCGTGCCTTCCAACTACCGCGTCCATGGGTCGGGTCCGACGCTGCCCCATAACAATGCCAACGACCTGCTCACCTATGTCAACCCCTCTTCCGTCCGCAGCATCAACTCCGTGACCAGCTACATGCAGGGGCTCGGCATGACGGCAGGCGAGGACTACGAAAAGGTGGAGAGTGCCCGATTGCTGAACAGCAACGAATATACCTTCAATCGCCAGCTGGGTTTCATCACGCTCAACCAGCCGTTGAGCAACGACCAGGTGCTGGCAGTGGCGTTCCAATACCAGGTGGTCGGCGACACCAACGTGTATCAGGTGGGTGAACTGACGACCGACGGTGTGAACGACCCCAACACGCTGGTGGTGAAGTTGCTGAAGAGTACCACCATCAACACGCACAGCCCATTGTGGAAGCTGATGATGAAGAATGTGTACTTCCTCAAGAGCAGTCAGTTGGGACGCGATAACTTCCGTCTCAATGTGCTGTACGAGAGTCCGGAAGGCGGTGTGGGCGTCGGCTTCTTTACCGAAGGTCCCAAGCAGGGAATCCCCCTTATCGAACTTTTCGGCATGGACCGCATGGACGCCTCGCAGAGTTATTTCTATTCGGACGGAGTCTTCGACTGGTTCGACTCGGCAGCCTTCAAAGGGGGCTTGATACAGGCCTCCACGGGACGTGTGTTCTTCCCTTATGTGGAACCCTTCGGTAAGGACCTTCGGGCAATACTGGGCGACGACGAATTTGCCAATCTTTACTGCTTCGACTCGCTCTACACGATGACGCAGGCGCTGGCGCAGCAGTATGCCGAACGTAACCGGTTCTACCTTGAGGGATATTACACGAGTGCCGTGAGCGGCGAAATCAGCTTGGGCTACAGCGTCACGCAGGGGTCGGTGTCGGTGACGGCGGGAGGCATACCGCTGATAGAGAATGTGGACTATACGGTGGACTACACCATGGGCACCGTGCGCATCATCAACGAGAGCATCCTCTCCTCCGGCACGCCCATCAGCGTAAGCAGCGAGAACAACTCGTTCAGCATGACCACCAAGCGCATGCTGGGTCTGCACCTGAACTATGAAATCCAGAAAGACTTCAATATTGGCGGCACGGTGATGAATCTGCACGAGAAGCCGCTGACGATGAAGAATAACCTCGGCGACGAGCCGACGAGCAACACCATCTGGGGCTTGGACCTGAACTACAGCCACGAGGTGCCGTTCATCACCAAACTGATAGACATGCTGCCCGGCATCGATACCAAGGAGCCGTCGAAGCTGAGTCTGACGGCCGAGTTCGCCCATTTCATTCCCGGTATGGCGAGCACAGGGTCGAGTGAAGGCAGCGTGAGCTATGTCGACGACTTCGAGGGTGCCGAGAGCAGCATCAGCCTGACGGCACCAAGCCTGTGGTTTTTGGCGAGCACGCCTCAGGACTACCGCCAGTCGATGCCGATGTTCCCCGAGACCTCGCCTGGCAGCGGACTTGCCTACGGCTACAACCGCGCCAAACTGGCATGGTATCGCATCAGCAACGACTTCTACTTCAACTCGAACCGTCCGTCGAATATCAGCACCGATGACCTGTCGAAGCCCTATGCCCGCCGCATCTACGAACAGGAGGTGTTCCCCAACAAGGACCGTGTGGCAGGACAGCCGACCTATATCTACGAGCTGAACCTTGCCTACTATCCCGACGAGAAGGGTCCCTACAACTATGACGTGGCACCCACGGCTTTCAGCGCCGGTATCGACGAGCATGGTCGCCTGAACAACCCCGCTAGCCGCTGGGGCGGCATCATGCGCAAGTTGGACTACACCGACTTCGAGACCCAGAACATCGAGACTATCGAGTTCTGGCTCATGGATCCCTTCATCGAGAACCCTACGCACAGTGGCGGTAAACTGTATATCAACCTCGGCGACATCAGCGAGGATATTCTCCGCGACGGTCGCAAGAGCTTCGAGAATGGTCTGCCCACCAGCGCCACGGTGGTCAATGTGGATACCACTATCTGGGGTCGTGTGCCGACGACGCAGCCCATCGTCAATGCTTTCGACAACGATGCTAGTTCCCGCATGTATCAGGATGTGGGTTACGACGGACTGGGCTCCACCCATGGTCTGGAAGACGAGCAGACCTTCTTCGCCAACTACCTGCAGGCCATCGCCGCCCGTTTCGGGATGGGGTCGGAGGCCTATCAGCAGGCCGCCGCCGACCCGTCGGGCGACGACTTCCGCTATTTCCGCAGCTCCTATTACGACGACAACAACACCAAAATCAACGACCGCTACAAGAGTTTTAACAACCCCGAAGGCAATTCGCCCGTCGACGAGGATAGTGACGAAGAGTACATGACCTCCGCCTCGGCCTACCCCAACGTGGAGGATATCAACAGGGACAATACCCTCAGTGAGGCGGAGAACTACTACCAGTATGTCATCGAACTGGACCCCGCGCACATGGTGATCGGCGAGAACCATATCGTCGACATCCAGGAGGCGCACAACGTGCAACTCGCCAATGGTGAGACGACTAGCTGCCGCTGGTACCAGTTCCGCATCCCCATCCGAGAGCCGGACCAGAAGGTGGGCAACATCAACGGTTTCCAATCCATCCGCTTCATGCGTATGTTCCTCAACCAGTTCTCCGAACCGGTGATACTGCGTTTCGCCACCCTCGATCTTGTCTACTCGACTTGGCGCAAATATAGCGAAGACCTGCTGCAGCCTGGCGACTACACCTCGGGCTCCGGCGAGAACACCAGTTTCAACATTTCCACCGTCAATATCGAGGAGAACGGTAGCCGCCAGCCAGTGCCGTATGTGCTGCCTCCGGGAATCGAACGCGAGGAATGGTACTCGTCGAGCAACAGCTACACGCAGCTTAATGAGCAGTCGATAGCTCTGGACGTCGACGGCCTCACCAGCGGCGATGCCCGTGCTATCTATCGCTCCACGAGCTATGACCTGCGCCATTACGGTCACATGAAGATGTTTGTCCACGCCGAAAAGAAATACGCCACCGACGTGATGAACGACGACGACATGGTGCTCTTTGTGCGACTGGGTAGCGACTACACCAACAACTACTACGAGTATGAATTGCCTCTGAAGTTCACGCCTTGGAACACCCCCTCAGATGATCCCTATGCCATCTGGCCGACAGACAACAACGTGGATATTGAGCTGCAGAAGTTGGCAGACATCAAGACCAACCGAAACCGACGCATCCGGTCGGGCGAGAGCGGCTATTCCCCCACGCTGCTCTACAGCGAGATGGTGGATGGAAAGAAATACACCGTCTTGGGTTCTCCGAACCTTGGCAAGGTGAAGGTTATCATGGTGGGCGTGCGCAATCCGAAGAAAGAAAGCCTCGGCGACGGCAATAACATGCTGCCGAAGTCGGCTATCGTATGGGTGAACGAACTGCGCCTGAGCGACTACACCAACAAGGGCGGTTGGGCAGCGATGGCAATGGCACGCACCAACCTCGCCGACCTCGGCAACCTGTCTCTCTACGGCTCCTACACCACCGCCAATTTCGGCAACCTCGAAGACCCCCTCATCAAGGAGGAACTGGTGAACACCTTCACCTTCCAGACTACGCTTGACTTGGAACTTGGCAAATTCCTCCCCGAGACCTGGGGTCTCCGTATCCCCATGTACTTGGACTTTAACCGCGAGATTGGCAGTCCGGAGTATAACCCCTACAACCCCGACGTGCTGCTGAGCGAGGATATCGACACCTACCGCACCAAAGAGGAGCGCGATAGCGTGCGCCACATGACTCAGCGCCGCAAGAGTGCCACCAACCTCACTTTTGCCAATGTAAGGAAAGACCGCGTGGGCAAGTCGGCGCTGAAGCAGCATTTCTATGACATCGAGAATTTCTCGTTCTCCTACGCCTATAGCCGGGAACGCATGAGCGACGAGGAGACTGAACACTACAACAAAGACCAGCACCGTGGCGGTTTCGCCTACAGTTATGCCCCCAAGGCGGAGCCTGTGACCCCCTTCAGCAAGGTGAAACTGTTCCAGGGGAAGGCTTGGAAGATTTTCAAGGAGTTCAACTTCTACTACAAGCCGAAGAATCTGAGCTTCTCCACCGAAATATATCGTGATTTCGAAGAGACCCTGCTGCGCAACAAGAGTGCCGCGCTGGTCATTCTAAAGCCCACCTATTTCAAGCAGTTTACGTGGCAGCGCACCTACGGGTTGCAGTACGACTTGATGCGCACCTTCCACATCCAGTATTCTGCCAATGCCAATGCGCGCATCGAAGAACCCATTGGGCGCATCCAGACGGCATCGGCGGCCGACTCCATCTGGCGTTCCATCGCCGCGGGCGGCACCATGCAGAATTTCCAGCAGCAGATTACTGTCAGCTACGAGCTGCCTGTCAACAAACTGCCTTATCTCGACTTCCTCCGCATGCCGTTGAGCTACCGCACCAACTACAACTATCAGGGTACTACGCAGGCATTGCAGTCGATGGGAAGCACGTTGCAGAACTCCGCCAACTTCACGGCTTCCGCCAATGCCAATTTCCAGAATTTCTACAATAAGTTCAAACTCCTCAAGGACGCTAACGCCCAGAAAAATACCAAAAAGCCGCAGGCTCCCAAGAAGAAGTCAAAGCGGTTGGAGAAGATGAGCATACAGGACTCGCTGGCGGTGGCCGACAGCATGCGTCGTGAGAAGCGTAAGGAAATGCTCAAAGATGTCGCCTACTTTGGTCTCCGCCTCCTCACGGGCTGGAAAGACCTCAGTATCCAGTCCAACACCACCTGGGGCTCACGGCTGCCTGGTTACATGGGTGAGCCTCATTTCTTGGGACTCGACTCCCGCAATGGTTGGACTCCGGGATTGGGTTATGTGCTCGGCTATGACATGGATGTGGCGGAAGACCTTCTGCGGCGCGACCTCCTATCGAAAGACTCGCTGTTCAATACGCCACACGAGATGACGATGAACCGGTCGCTGACATTGCAGGCGAACCTGGAACCTATACGCGACCTCAAGATAGTGCTCAATGCGACGCAGAACTACACCTCGCGGGACGAGTATTACTACAAGTACCTGCCCGATCAGGGCGAGGTGGTGGGACCGCTGTCGAAGATGACCACGGGCTCGTATACCACCACCACCTGGAGCTTCTCGACAGCTTTCACTGATCCTAATGTCCTCTTCGACCAGTTCCTCGAAAACCGCTCCGTTGTGGCATCACGCCTGGCTGCCGCCAACCCGTCTTCCTACAGCAACATGATGGTGCTCGACTCGATGTCCGGACAGTACTTCCCGGCAGGCTATAGCCCCAACTCGCAGACGGTGCTCCTCACGTCGTTCCTTGCCACCTACCTGGGTAATAATGCCGCCACACAATCGTTCTCTCCGTTCCTCAAATTCCCGCTGCCTAACTGGAATATCAACTACAACGGTCTGAATAAGGTGCAGTTCCTCAAGAAGTGGTTCACCAATATCACGCTGTCGCACCGCTATTCATCGACCTACAGCATCGGCAACTACTACACTGATGCCTCCCTTGCAGGCACTTCCAACTATGATTACGGCGCCGAGACGTTGCTCAACAACTCGGGCGACTATATCCCGCCGGTGAGTATGGAGGGCGTGCAGATTACGGAACAGTTCAATCCTCTCATCAAGGTGTCGGTCAATATGGTCAACAGCTTCCTGTTCAACTTCTCGCTTCAGAAGAACCGCACACTGATGCTGTCGTTCTCCAACAACCAGTTGACGGAGACCACACGTAGCGGCTTCACCTTTGGCACGGGCTACCGCTTCAAGGATGTGGCATTCAAGGTGAAGTTCGCCGACAAGACCCACGAGCTCAAGAGCGATATCGTGTTGCAACTCAATATCACCTACAACAACAATTTGACCAATATCCGCAAGATAAACCAGAATATCAGCCAGATATCGTCGGGAAGCAAAGTGTGGATGGTGGAACTCAGCGGTGAGTACGCCCTCACCACCTCCCTCACTGTTCGCGCATTCTTCCAGTCGAATATCAACACTCCCTATATCTCCAATTCCTACCCCAACTCCACTACCAAGGGTGGTTTGACCATACGCTTCTCTTTCTAATCGTTAAAGTAACAGGAATGAAAAAAGATAGATTTAAAGACTACGACGACGAGGTTCGCGACTTGGTGCTCGACTTTGAACAGACGGTGCTCAATGGTGAGAGTCAGTTCTTCGACGCCGACGAACTCGAGATTATCATTGACTACTATTTCGAAGTGAACGATGAGAAACCTCTGGAGAAGGCCGTGGAGTACGCCGAATACCTCTACCCCGAAAATACACAGGTGCGACTGCGCCGTGCCCACCTCATGATATCGCACCAGCAGTTCTCGCAAGCTCTCGAGGTGCTGATGCGCCTGCGTGAGCGCGAACCGGAGAATACCGACATCGCCTACTCCCTGGGTGTTGCCTTGGGTGCTGTGGGCGAATCAAAGAAAGCTATCGAATACTTTGAGGAAGCTGCCTCCGACGGGTGGATGCTCGGCCGCATCTACTCCAACATGGCGGAGGAATACTACAAGCTCAAGGAGTATGACGAGGCTTTGAAATGCTACTGCTCGGCACTATTTTCTGACTCCTTCGACGACTACACCATTTACAACTACTATGATGTGTGCAACGAGTTGGGCCGTTTTGAAGAGGCGGCCGACACGCTCAAGAAGTTTGTCGACCAGAACCCCTACAGCAAGGAGGGCTGGTACTGCCTCGGATGTGCCCGTCGCGACCTGACACTCTATGAACTGGCAGCCGACGCTTTCGAATATGCCATCGCTATCGACAAGACTTTCGTCGACGCCTATGTCATGTTGTCGCAGGTGCAGGACCTGCAGGGTAACCTCGGCGAGGCGGTGACGACCATGTTGCGGGCGCTCGAATTCACCGACCATAAGGACCGTATCTACCGCACGGTGGGATCCCTCTACGCCCGTGAGATGAACCTCGACACAGCCATCGTCTATTTCAAGAAGGCTCTTGAGGAGAACCCCGCCGATGCCGACGCTTTCGCCGCCATGGCGGTGTGCTACCTGCAGATGGACGACCTCACCAACGCCCTCTCGTTTGCCAAGATAGCCCTCAACATAGAGTCGGCGCTTCACGAGGAATATCGCGAGGGTGGCAATCCCGACGTCTACTGTTCGGCGGCCATGGTCTACGACGCCTCGGGCAACTACGAGAAAGCATCAGAGTGTTTCGACAAGATGATTGCCACCGAATACAGCTCTGAACAGCAGTATCAGCTTTACGTGCAGTTCCTCTACAATCACAAGGTCTACGACATACTCATCCCCTTCGCTAACGAGTCGCTCGACGTCTACCCCCACGACCGCTTCTACAGCACCTACCTCGCGGCATCTTATTTCTACACCAACCGCTACAACAAGGCCCGCCAGGTGTTGCCCGACGTGATACCCGCCATGCTTGCCGAGCTTTGCCCCGAAATCATGACGCATCCGTTGCTGGGACCGCTGGTGCCAGAGGAAAGCATGTGATGTAAGAAAAAAAACAACACAAGTGAAACAACAAAAAAACAATATGAAACGATTCTTACCGATAATGATTCTGATGGCGATGCTTTTCGCCGTTACACCTGCGTATGCCACCCCTGAAGAGGGAACCGCCACTGAAACTGCTGGCATCGCCGAAGCCGTTCGCGGCGACTCATCGGCGACGGGCTTTGTCGCCGACCTTCTCCACTGGTACGACGCCAATATGAACTACTGGGCTGTGGGAGGACTTATGGCGATCGAGAGTTCGTTCATACCCTTCCCCTCCGAGGTGGTGATACCTCCAGCCGTCTATGTTGCCGCCAACCCCGAGAGTCGCGGCGGCATGAAGATATGGTTGGTGGTGCTCGTCGGTACCCTTGGGGCACTGCTGGGGGCTTTCATCAACTACTTCCTCTCGCGCTGGCTGGGCCGCCCCATCATCTACGCCTTCGTCGACAGCAAGCTGGGCCACATGCTCCAGCTTTCGGGTGAGAAGATGGAACGCGCTGAGCAGTACTTCAACGACCATGGCATTGTTTCCACCCTCGTCGGACGCCTCATCCCCGTCATCCGCCAGCTCATCTCCATCCCGGCGGGTCTCAGCAAGATGAATATCGGCGCCTTCGCTCTCTACACCACCATCGGTGCTTTGGTGTGGAACTGTGTGCTGGCACTCCTCGGATGGCTTGCCTACCAGGCTGCCGATCCTACGGTCATTGAGCGCTACAGCAGCCTCCTCAGCTATATCATCATCGCTCTCTTCGTCGCAGTGGTGGCGTTCTTTGTCGTCCGCTACTTTGTCAAAAAAAGTAAGAAACAGTAGCCCTGTAAGGGCGTTATAAATAAGCCGTGGGCGAGAGCCCACGGAAAAAAAACGACAAATTCAAACAGAGCCCCGTAGGGGCGACACAAACCCCTTCACAATGGCAAACAGTTATACCCAAATCATCATACATCTTACCTTCCACGTCAAGGAGGACTGTCAGATTGACAAATCTGACCTCTCCACTCTGTACAAATATATTACAGGTATCGTCGTTGCGGAAGGTGGTGGCGTTTTTGCCATTGGAGGTGTAACTAACCATATTCATATACTTTTTTCTCTTCCCCAAAACACTACTTTGTCATCCATGGTGATGAAGATAAAGGCTAATAGTAGCCGTTGGCTTAAGGGACAGGGGACGCAATACCGAGCTTTTGCATGGCAGGATGGTTATGGGGCATTTTCTGTCAGCGCTTCTAAAATTGATACGGTGGCAGCCTATATTGGCAATCAAGAAGAACATCATCGGAAACATTCGTTCAAGGAAGAGTATGTGGAGTTTTTAAAAGCATATAGTGTGGATTATGACGAAAGATATTTATAGAAGGCGTGTCGCCCCTACGGGGCTCCGATGGATTGTTTGTCCATTGGTATCCGTGGGCTTGCACCCACGGATACCAAATATCGCCCCCACGGGGCTATCAGTAAACCAATAATTAAGAAATGAGCAATAACGACATAAGAACCCAGTTCCCTATACTTGATACCCAGGTGCATGGTCGGCCGTTGGTGTATCTCGACAATGCCGCCACCACGCAGAAGCCCCTGCGCGTCATTGAGGCTGTCGACGGCTACTACCGCCACCTCAACAGCAATATCCACCGCGGAGCCCACCACCTTGCCGCCGTGGCTACCGACCGGTACGAGGAGGTGCGCCGTCAGGTGCAGCGGTTCCTCAATGCCCGTCACCATCACGAGATAGTCTTCACCCGCGGCACCACCGAGAGCATCAACCTGGTGGCGTCATCGTTCAGCCGTCGCTATTTCACGGGTGACGACGAGGTCATCGTGTCGGGCATGGAACATCACTCCGACATCGTCCCTTGGCAGCTGGCAGGCGCCACACTGAGCCCTATCCCTTTCAGCGACGAGGGTGTCCTCGACCTTGACGCTTACGAGCGACTTTTCACTCCGAAGACACGCATCGTGGCTGTGAACCACGTCTCCAACACGCTCGGTACCGTGAATCCCGTGAAACGCATCATCGACATTGCCCACGCCCATGGGGTGCCTGTGCTCATCGACGGTGCCCAGTCGGTGGCGCATATCGCCGTGGATGTACAGGCACTGGGGTGCGACTTCTACTGCTTTTCGGGTCATAAGATGTACGGTCCCATGGGGGTCGGCGTCATGTATGGCCGTGAGGAGATGCTCAACGAACTGCCGCCGTACCAGGGTGGGGGAGAGATGATCAGCACCGTGACATTCGAGCGCACCACCTACAACGAGCTGCCCTTCAAGTTCGAGGCCGGCACGCCCTCGGTGGGCGACGTCATAGGCCTGGGCGAAGCCATAGGCTTCATGCAGGAGGTGGGCATAGAGAATATCGCGGCACATGAGGCGGCACTTCTCGACCATGCCACACAGCTCCTCGCGCAGTTGCCGGACATGCGCTTCTTCGGCACTGCACCGGGCAAGGCGTCGGTGCTCTCGTTCCTTGTGGGTGACACACACCCTTACGATGTCGGCACACTCCTCGACCAGCTGGGCGTCGCTGTGCGCACAGGACACCACTGCACGCAGCCCATCATGGACCGCTACGGCATTCCCGGCACCGTCCGCGCCTCTTTCGCCATCTACAATACCATGGAGGAGGTCGACAGGTTCTACGAGGCGCTGGTAAAGGTGAGGGAGATGTTGATGTGAGAGGATAGTACTTTTCAATAAACAAAGAATTATGCTCCAGTCATTACATATCGAAAACTATGCCCTCATTCGCGAGAGCGACGTACGCTTTGCGGAGGGCTTTATCGCCATCACCGGCGAGACGGGTGCCGGCAAGTCCATACTCCTCGGGGCACTGGGACTGCTCCTTGGACAGCGCGCCGATGCCGCCGTGCTGGCGGACAAGGAGCGCAAATGTGTCGTCGAGGCACGCTTCGATATTGCGGGGCTCCACCTGAAGCCGCTCTTCGACGAGGCCGATGTGGACTACGACGACACCCTCATCCTGCGGCGCGAGATCCTGCCCACTGCCAAGAGCCGCGCCTTCGCCAACGACACTCCCGTGCAGCTGCCTTTCCTGCGCAGCCTGGCACCTCATATCATCGATATCCACTCGCAGCATCAGACGCTCACCCTCGCCGACAGTTCGTTCCGGCTCTCCATCCTCGACAGGCTGGGAGGCGAAGGGGGCGAACTCGACAGCTACCATGCCGCCTATGGTACCTATGCGGGGCTGAAACGGCAGTTGGAGGAACTCACGGCCACGGAAGCACAGAACCGACGCGATGCCGACTACCTGCAGTTCCAGTACGACGAACTCGCCGACGCCCGCCTTGTCGCCGACGAGCAGGAAACCCTCGAGCAGGAGTCGCAGCTCCTGGCACATGCCGAAGCGGTGCGCGAGGGAATTGCCACCGCCGCCGCGGGACTCGACGACGACAGCGACCAGTCGGTGCTGTCGCGCCTGCGCGCCGCCAAGTCGGCACTGTCGCATATCGCACAGTACCATCCCAACGTCGAGGAGCTCCGCGCCCGCCTCGACTCATCACTTATAGAGCTCGACGACATCAACAGTTCGCTCAACGCCCTCGCGGGCGATATCACCTACGACCCCGAGAGGCAGCAGCAAGTCGACGAACGGCTGGCACTGCTCTACCGCCTGGAGAAGAAACATGGCGTGGAGAGCGTGGAAGCCCTCATCGCTTTGCGCGACGACCTCGACAGCCGCCTGCAGTCCATTTCCACCCTCGACGAGCGCATACAGGCACTCATGGAACAGGTGGACCGTTCTTTCGCACAGGTTCAGGCTGCCGCCGACAACCTCACCGCGGCACGCCGACAGGCGGCGGAGCGGCTGGCATACGACCTGTTGCCCTTGCTCCACGACCTGGGTATGCCCGAAGCACGCTTCAGCGTCGAGCTGACCCCCACGGCGACCTACGGCCCTACGGGTCACGACGCCGTGGCGTTCCTCTTCAACGCCAACAGGGGAGGGGAGATGCGCGACATCGCCAAGGTCGCCAGCGGCGGCGAGCTGTCGCGTCTGATGCTCGCCATCAAAGCCGTGCAGGCGTTGTGTCCCACGGTCATCTTCGACGAGATAGACACCGGCGTGTCGGGCGACATCTCCGTCGCTGTGGGACGCACCATGACGCGCATGGCAGAAGGCATGCAGGTTGTGGCTATCACCCACCTGCCGCAGATAGCGGCGCGTGCGGGACAGCACCTGAAGGTCTACAAGCAGGTGACGGAGGACGAGAGCCGCACGGTGTCGCGCATCCGCGAGCTTGCCGCTGAGGAACGCCTCACCGAGCTCGCCGTGATGCTCAGTTCCGACCCCCCGACTCCCGCTGCCCTCCAGACAGCCAAAGAACTGATGGAAAAATGATAGCCCTGCAGGGATAACAGAAAACAAGCCGAGACGACATTATGAAATATTACCTGGTGGGATATATGTATTGTGGAAAGACCACGTTCGGGCGGAAGCTGGCGGCGGAGAAGGGAATGGACTACATCGACCTCGATCATGCTTTCGAAGAGCGTTACCATTACACCGTCCCGCGGTTCTTCGCCACCTTCGGCGAGGCGGCGTTCCGCAAGCTGGAGACCCAGATGCTGCACTCCACGGAGTTCCTCGACAATGTCGTCATCGCCACCGGCGGCGGCACCCCCTGCCACTCCGGCAACATGGATTTCATACTTGAAAACGGCACTGCCATCTACCTGCAGATGACTGTCGACGGTCTTGTCGAGCGTGCCCTCCGCAGCCGCAACCCGCGGCCCGCCATGCTGGGACTGTCGCCCGAGGCGATGCGTACCAAGATTGAAGGGCAGCTGAAAGAGCGGGAGACCTTCTACTTGAGGGCTCCGATTGTGCTGGATGGCTCGGACCCAGTCTTCTAGAATAATTGAAATTTTCTTGTTTCGTTGTATAGACATCCAATGATGAATGTTGGCTGCCAGAAAAGTTTTCTTTTCTGCGTTACTTTTTTGCCCTTTTTGCAACTAATTATATAGAGGGAGATAAAGAGAAAACTGTGCCCAAGGTAAAAAGAACGAAAATGAGAAGAAACATTAAACTAACAGTGACGCTTGTCGCTATAATTGCCGCCGTTTCATTTGCTCTGACAGCTTCTTGTGGAAGGGATGCGTCGGAGAAACAGGTAGTGATGACCAATAAAGGGACTTGGTATGATGGATTCTTTGAAGAACGGTTGGAGAGGAAGGATGGTAGTGTGTGGATTTTTACCACTTACATCAAAGACGAGAGGCCTGTAGAAACTACCATTACCGATGAGAACGGGAAACCTGTTGAGAATCCTCCCGTCTGTCTAAAACAGACCTTTGTCAAGGAAGATGCACATGTTGTTTTCCGAGAAGCTTTTAAGGAATATGATTGTGTGTATATGATGGTGGGCTATCAAAAGGATTTCCCTCGAAGTGGTGACAATTATTTTTACGCGGTTTATGCCTCAAGTTATGATGAAAATGGAGACTGTTTCTATGATTAGTAAAAAAAGCTTGTTGTGGGTTGCTTTTATGGCAATGATGACTGTTGCGTATGGTCAACAGGATTTGACGGAAATAACGGAAAGTGATGGCTCTGCCCTTAAGGCAAAGACGGTCTGGGATACCATAAGTGATACTGTCCCTTATCAAAATGAAGAGGCTGTTTTCAAGAAATTTGTGGCGGAAGGGCGGATGATTTGCAATGTGAGAAAATACAAGGATGATTTATGTATTATTACCGCCCGTCGACCTAAGAGGGGTGGGGAAGATGATGAAATAGGGCCCAATGGCGTTTACGACGGCTGGATTGTCAAGGGTGACGGTACCCGGCTTCGGCTGCGGAGGATTTTCGAGAACGGGAAGATCGTAAAGGCCTATATCGGGGATCAGGAAGTGGAAATAATGGAATAAGATTAATAAATGAGAGCGGGTGGCATGCTGAAACATGCCACCCGCTTGTTTGTTTAATCAATACTCGAAGGTGCTGCCGCCAAGGAATTCGCGCATGATGCTGTTGTAGGGGATGAACTTGTCGTCGATGGGCAGCAGCAGCTCGGAGAATCCCAGGAGCTGGCGTGCGATGGAGTATTCCTCGCAGTCTTCGGGTACCTGCTTGAGGAGGGGTTCGGCGTAGCGTTTCAGCACGCCGAGTTCGTAGAGCAGGGCGCTGTTGAACATGACGTTGGCGTTCTCCTGGTAGGGGAAGATGTGTCTGCGCTCGCCGCGCACCACTTCGGGCCAGCGGCGGATGGTCTCGTAGGCGTTCCAGCCGCGGAAGTTGTTGTCGCGCACGATGCGGCGCACGAGGCGGTTGTCGGTGCCGTGGATGATGTTCTGGTCGTCGATGGAGAGCTGGGTGAGGGCGGAGACATAGACCTTGAATTTCAGGCTTTCGTCGATTTCCGCCGTGAGTTTGGGGTTGAGGGCGTGGATGCCTTCGACGACGAGGATGCTGCGGGGGCCGAGCTTGAGGGTCTTGCCGCTGTAGAAGGGCGAGCCCTTGATGAAGTCGAAGGTGGGTATCTGCACCTCCTCGCCGCTGAAGAGGGCGTTGAGGTGTTCGTTGAGCAGCGGGATGTCGAGGGCGTCGACGCTCTCGAAGTCGTATTCGCCGTTGGGGAGCTTGGGGGTGCGTTCGCGCGACATGAAGTAGTCGTCGAGCGAGAGCTGGTTGACGTCGTAGCCGAGGACGGAGAGCTGGACGCTGAGTCGGCGGCACGAGGTGGTCTTGCCCGAGCTCGAGGGACCGGCGAGGAGCACCATGCGGGCGCCGCTCTGGCGCACCTGTTCGGCGATTTCGGCGTATTTCTTTTCGTGCAGCGCTTCGGCGAGGAGGATGAGGTTCTGTCCGCCGCCGTTATAGACGATGCGGTTGTAGTCACCCACCGTGGAGGTGTGGAGGAGTTCGGTCCACTGGTAGTGTTCGCGGAAGATGGCGAAGAGCTTGGGGGTGTCGGTGTAGAGCGACAGCTTGTCGGGGTGTTCGGGGTCGGCGCACTGCAGCATGTAGCCGTCGCCGTACTGGCGGAAGTCCCAAGTGGTGAGGCATCCCGTGGAGGGTGCCAGTTTGCCGTTGATTTTGTGGACGGTGTCGCCGAGGAAGTTCATCTCGATGTAGAGCTGCTTGAGGTGCTCGAGGAGGTAGAGGGTCCTCTCCATGTGGCGCGGGCGGACGAGCTCGACGGCGTCTGTGCGGAGCATGGTCTTGGCGACGAAGGGGATGTCCTGTTCCTGGAGTGCTATCATGCGTTCGCGCACGGTGCGGCAGACCTCGTCGTTGGGGGGCAGCTGGAAGTCGTCGACGGCGCTCTCGATGCGGCAGTAGAAGCCGTTCTGGAGAGAGTGGTCGATGTGGAGCACTGCCTTGGGGTAGCTGTCGTGCACGGCGGTGTAGAGCATCATGGTGAGGGCGTTGCGGTACATGCGGAAGCCCTGGCGGCTGGTGATGTCGAGCAGCTGGATGGTCTTGGGGTTGTAGATGCGGTACTGCAGGGGCTCGACTTTGTTGTTGACGAGGGCGCCGAGGATGGGCCGCGGGGCCTTGCCGTCGGCGACGGTCTTGGCTTTCACGTAGTCGGCAGCCAGCTGTGCCACGGGGGTGCCGGGCTCTATCTGCATTCGCTCGCCGGTGTTGGCTAGGACGATTTCGACTTGGGTCATTGTTTGTTGCTTTTTTAGGGTAGTTAAATGTAGTTAAAGTAGTTAAAGGTAGTTAAAGGACAAATGTTCAGTCCTCCCATTTTTTTCTGTTTATGATGGCGCTGCTATAGGAGTTGAGGAATTTGCTGGTTTCCTCGATTTCCTGCATTAGCATGTCACTTTCATTTTGGTCAATATAGGATAAATCGTATCCAAGAATTATATAACAGCGACACTCCTCCAGACTCCCCTGTGCATAATTGTAGAAACGCAGTTTGTCATCTTTCCCCATTCGCTTGTAACCTTCCGCTATATTGCCAGCAATTGATACTGCAGCCCGGCGGAACTGAGAGGTAAGTCCGAATTTCTCATCATCAGGGAAACGTTTTGTTACTTTGTAAACATGGAGAATGAACTGTCGTGCTTTCTGCCATGCAATAACGTTCTCAAAACAATTGGTCATGTGAAGGTATTGTCCTTTAACTACTTAACTACTTTTAACTACTTTAACTACATGATATTTCAGCTATTCATGGTTGCTTCGATTTCCGCGACGGTCTTGGGGATGGGTTTGCCGAGGACGCGGCAGCCGTTGTCGGTGACGAGGATGTCGTCCTCGATGCGGATGCCGCCGAAGTCTTTCCATTTCTCGAGTTCGTCGAAGTTGATGAAGTCCTTGCCGGTGCCTTCGGCGTGCCATTTGTCGATGAGCGCGGGGATGAAGTAGCAACCGGGCTCGTCGGTGATGACGAAGCCGGGCTGGAGGCGGCGGCCGCAGCGGAGGCTGCCGAGGCCGAACTGCTCGGAGGGGCGGGTCTCGTCGTCGTAGCCGACGTTGATCTGGCCGTAGTTCTCCATGTCGTGCACGTCGAGACCCATCATGTGGCCGAGGCCGTGGGGCATGAGGAGGCTGTGGGCACCGGCAGCGACGATGTCGTCGGTGTTGCCGCGGAGGATGCCGAGACCTTTGTAGCCTTCGGCGAGGACGCGGCTGGCGGCCTGGTGGACTTCCTGGTAGGTGATGCCGGGGCGGGTGACGCGTATGGCTTCGAGGTTGGCGGCGAGGACGATTTCGTAGATGGCTTTCTGGCGTTGGTCGAAGCGGCCGCCCACGGGGACGGTGCGGGTGATGTCGGAGCAGTAGTTCATGGGGGTTTCGCAACCGGCGTCCATGACGAGCATGCGTCCTTTCTCGAGGCGGTTGTTGTGGCCGTGGTTGTGGAGGGTCTCGCCGTGGACGGTCATGATGACGGGGAAGGAGACGGGGCCGTTGCCTTTCCAGGCTTCGCCTTCCATGAATCCGGCGAGTTCGTATTCGTAGCGGCCGGGCATGGCGAGGCGCATGGCGCCGACGTGCATGTTGTAGGCTGTGGCGATGGCGCGTTCGATTTCGGCAATCTCCTCGGGGCTCTTGATGGAGCGCTGCTTGACGCAGGCGAGGATGAGGTCGAGCGAGGCGTGGCGGTTGACGGCGGCGTAGGGGACGCCGAGCCACTCGCTGAGGTCGGCGCGGATGTCGGCGCGGTAGGGCGGCAGGTAGTGGGGCAGGGCGGAGGTGGGACGCTTGCCGTCGAGGTATTTGCGGAGGTCGGCAAGGGAGCCGCTGTTGTCGACGCCGACGCTGGCGGCGAGTTCCTTGACGGTGGGCAGGGGACCGGTCCAGATGATGTCGTCGATGTCGTAGTCGTTGGCGAAGAGGTAGTCCTTGCCGCTGTCGCAGTCGATGACGCCCACGAGGTCTTCGCGCTGGAGGCCGAAGAAGTAGAGGAAGGTGCTGTCCTGGCGGAACCAGTAGGTGTTGTCCTTGTAGTTGCAGGGTGCCTCGTGGTTGCCGGGGAGGATGACGATGCCGCTCTTGAGGTCCTTGCGGAGCTGCTCGCGGCGGGCGATATAGGTCTCTTTGTTGAACATGGCGGATATGTTTTTTATTGTTTATATGCGTGTGTGAAAACAGAAGTAGTAACGCGGGCGCGCGGGATTTAGTATGCGTGTGGGGAAAGAAAAATGGAGGGGTGGAGGTAAAGTGCTGTGAGTGAGGGAGGATGGGACGAAGGATAGGAGAAAGTGGGACGAAATCCGGAAAAAACGCCTCCTATGCTTGTACTACCATTCTCCTATGGTTCTCCTTGGGTTCTCCTATGATGCGTATATGATGCGTATATGATGCTCCTATGTTTAGGGTTTAAGGTTTACGGTTTAGGGTTTACGGTTTAGGGTTTACGGTTTACGGTTTACGGGGGTCTCTTCGAGACTTCAAGACTTCGAGACATCGAGACATCGAGACATTGAGACTTCGAGAAGTTCTGATAGTTCTTCTAGTTGCTCATTACATTTAATTGATTTAATATGTATTCGCAGGCATACCATTGATTGAGAAAAAAAATATAGATTTCGTGAGCGAAAGCGAGCAGGAGAATTAAGGGGTGGGGGTGTTGAAAAAAATGGGGGGATGGGGAAAGATTTTTTTGCAGGATTAAAAAAAATGTGTATATTTGCAGTACTGTGTCCCCACTGGTAAGGCCCGTGGGAGAGTTGACTATAAAGAACTTATCGCATAACTGTGCAGGGAAAAAAGTGAGTGACGCGCGTCGGAAACGTCGCGGGTAAGGGGTGAATACCCCCCATTTGCGGCATCTTCGACGGCACCCAGACGGAGAGAGAGGGGGCGGAGTATACCCGGCAAAACCTAACTTAATGAAAAAGAATTGTTTAAAAATAGAAAAAAAATTATCAATTAATTCACTTTATTATTAACCCAAAATCAAAATCCTATGCAAAAGTTTTTACGAACTTTGATGCTTGTGGCGCTCATGGCAGTGCCGTTCGCATCGAGCGCACAGGCTGTCGACGAAACACACGTCGTACGCTTGGACGCTGGGAATTTTGACGGCTACACGGGCGGTACGACCCAGTTCAACGGCATTAATGTGCTGGTGGGCACCGCCACGCCGTCGTGGACCTATGCCGACCTGGCCGTCAACGGTCTGGAGGCAGGCCACTACTACAACACCCTGTTCCAGGGAGGCCGCTACCAGTGGCTCGTCACGCCCGCCATCGACCTGATGGGTCTGGCCGACGCGCAGGTCACCTACAGCGTCGCCCTGACAGCCTTCAACGGCAGCGGGGCACCCGACAGCATCGGTGCTGACAAGAAGTTTATCGTTCTTGCCTCCACCGACGGTCTGAACTGGACAGCCCTGCGCACCTACACCGGCGCGGACCTGGCCGCCATCCCGGCGACCTGGGATGTCGACACCGTCGACCTCGCAGACTACAAGGACAGCTATCCGGCAGTCTACTTGGCTTTCTACACCGAGAGCGCCCAGCCGCGCACCGGTAACGCCACCTTCCACATCGGCAACATCGCCGTCGACGGTCACCTGAAATGCCAGCCCGTCAGCGATGTCGTCGCCACCACCGTCACCACCAACAGCGTCACCATCGCCTGGACCAACGACAACCCCAAGAAGTATGGTCACCAGGTGCTTGTGTATCAGGGTGCCGAGCTTGTCGACAGCGTCAGCCTCGCTGCCTCGGCCCGCACCTACAGCAACAACGAACTCACCCCCGCCACCGTATACACCTTCATGGTGCGCACCTCGTGCGACGGTAACGGCTGGCTTGATGCTACCCCCATCAATGTCTTTACCCACTATCCTATCAATATCGAGCTTCCCTATGAGAACGATTTCGAAGCCGAGAATTCGGTGGACAATTGGTTCTTCTCCCGCGACACCACCAACGGCTGGTTCCGCGGTCGTGTGCTTGTGGACAGCGTGAAACTCGACACTTATGTCTTGGGTGATGTGATCGCCCAGCACATTGGTGCGACCGACACTGCCTGGAAGGCAGAGACCGAGCACGTCTTCCCCACCGACATCGATTCCACCACCACCATATGGACTGTCGACGAACGCGACACCAACTGGAATTATAGCTACAACTATAATTATGTGATGATGATGTCGAAAGACAGCGGCGCCACCGCCAGCTACAATACCAGCGGTAGCCGTTGCTACTACACCTACTTCCCCATCGAGCTTGAAGCCGGCGACTATAACCTGGGCTTCGACTGGCGCGGCATTGGCGAAGACAAAGCTTCTGCCTACGACTACATGGCTGCCTATCTGGCTCCCGAAGATGCCGACATCACCTTTAACCAGACTGGTGTTGTCCCCTCTTCCTGGACGCTTCTCGATGGCAAGCTCTGGCGTCAGACCGAGTGGCAGAAATACTACTATACATTCAAAGTGGCTGAAGCCAACCACTACCACCTTGTCTTTGTCTGGCGCAACAACAACAGTGGCGGTAGCGGCAACGCTGCCATGTTCGACAACCTCATCTTCAACAAGGTGATTTGCTACCCGGTGACCGATGTCGCCGTGGTCGACAGCATGACCACCGGCACCTCCCTGACCGTGAGCTTCACCGGCATGGGTGAAGGCTTTGAAGGCACCTACCGTGGTGTTGCCAAAGCTGGCAATGTGACCGTCGAGGCCACCGCCGGTGCCAACGAAAGCACCATGACCTTTGTTGGCTTGAAGGGTGAGACCACCTACAGCATCAGCCTCTACACCGTCTGCGGCGAAGGCAATGAGAGCAACCCCACCAGTGCCGTCAACGGTACCACCCTGCCCACCTGCTACCCGGTGGAGAACCTGGCTGTGGTTGCCGACAGCACCACCGCCAACCGCCTGCAGATTGCCTGGTTTGACACCAAGAACACCGAGCCCACCTACCAGGTGCGCGTCATGAAGGGTGCTGACACTGTGGATATTGTCACGACTCAGGATACCAGCTTCAGCATCAGCAATCTGGCCTCTTCGACCACCTACACCTTCTATGTGCGTCCCATCTGTGGCGTCGACGATAGCGCCCAGGTGCGCAGCGTCAGCGGCCAGACCGCTATTGAGTTCCTCAATATTGTCAATTATGTGAACGATTTCGAGGGTGCCAACGCTGCCGAAGGATGGATGTTCCTGCACCATAGTGGTAGCAACCGTTGGTATATAGGTACCCCGACTACCGAAGGATACAATGGTTCGCTCTTTGTTTCCAAAAATGGTACTGCTTGTGAATATAACAATGGCTCGGCTACCCGTACGGCCGCCATGTTGCCCGTCCACTTTGACGAAGCTGACTATTCCTACTCCTTTGACGCTATGGTGAAGGGCGAAAACAACTGGGACTACCTTGAGGCATACCTTGTGCCTGCCAGTCTGGGTGTCACTGCTGCTCAAATTAACTCGTTGTATCGCAGCACAGCTCCTGCTGGCTGGATGATGCTTGGCAGCCGTCTTCAGATGCTTAGCTCCGTTACCACTGTTTCCAATGAACTTTCCTTCAATGGGGAAAGTGCTGGCGACTACTTCTTGCTGTTCTTCTGGGGTAACGATGGTAGCGGCGGTTCAGCCCCCGCTGGTGTTATTGACAACATCCGTCTCACCAAGGTTATCTGCGGTGCTCCCGCCAATTTGGCCGTTGCCGACCGTACAGGCAGCACCGTTGACCTCACCTGGGAGTGCGACTTCCATGCCGACGATGTGACCTACCTCGTCGCCAATGTGGGTGTCGACACCACCGCTGTCACCGGCGTGCTTGCCCACCAGCTGACCGGCCTTGCCGCCGAGACCGACTTCACCATCAAGGTGGGTATGGTCTGCAGCTATGGTGACACCCTCTGGAGCGACGCTATCGCCACCCGCACCCTGGGTGCCTGCAACGCCCCCGAGAACCTCACCGTCAGCAACGTGGCCCGCGCCAGCTTCGACCTGAGCTGGACCCAGGCTGTCAGCAATGTCGACAACTACGACCTGATTATCGCCACCGAGGCCCTCACTGCCGACAGCCTTGCCAACTATCCCGTTGAGCAGATGATTGCCGTGAGCGGCAACGATGGCTATACCGCCACCAACCTCAACCGCGACCAGCAGTACTACGTCTACTTCCGCGCCCACTGCGCCGCCGCCAACAGCGGCTGGAACAGCGAGCCCGTTCTGGTGAAGACCAAGAGCCTTGTGGAGTGCGGCACTGCCATTGTGGCTGATGGTACAACCACCAATAATTATGTTCTTTTGCGTAGCAGTTACCAGGACGATCTATATAAGTCTCAGGTGATTTATCCGGCAGATATGTTGACCGAACTTGTTGGAAAGCCTATCAATTCGATGACTTTCTATACAACTTATTCGACCACGACAGGTTATTCTGGAGATTGGTCTGTCAGTACGATGAAGTTTTATTTGAACGAAGTGGAGGAATCTACGCTTTCCGCTCGTAACGGTAATACCGGAACTGTTGTGTATGAAGGAACTACTACATACAATTCGGCCGATAAGACCCTTACCTACAACTTTAATACTCCATTTATCTATACTGGTACGGGTAATCTTATGTTGACACTGGACTATACCAATGCAAATAGTGGATATTCAAGCGGTGGCTTCTACGGAGTTAGCACTTCGTCGAATACCGCATGGTGCCAGTATTCTAGTTACACAAAGACCTTCCTGCCGAAGGTGGCCTTTGATTATTGTCTGATGAATGAGGCTTGCCCCGCTCTTACCGAGCTTGAGGCCGCTGATGTCGACGTGAACACCGCCACCCTCACCTGGACGGCTGCCGATGCCGACTACCTCGACGGCTATGAGCTCTACGTTACCGCTGAGAATGTCGACATGGACACCGTGACAACCGGCACCATCGCCGTTGCCAAGACCGCCACGAGCTACGACCTCAGCGAGCTTACACAGGCCACCAACTACCACGTCTACCTGCGCAGCCTCTGCGCCCGCGACAACGACACCAGCGACTGGACCGCGACCACCTTCCTCACCATGGAAGCCTGCCGCGCCGCCACCGACCTCGCGGTTGAGCAGAACGCCACCAACGGCGCCCACGTCAGCTGGGTGAACGGCGGTGCCGCCCTCAACCAGGCCGACGACTTCACCGTCGCATGGTCGACCAACATCAACGAGGACCCCAGCGCAGCCGAGCACGTGATCAACGTCACCGACGCCACCGAGACCGACGTCACCGGTCTGCCCTACAACAGCACCGTCTATTTCTGGGTGAAGCACAACTGCAGCGACCTGAGCCTCAGCAGCGGCTGGCTCGGTCCCGACAGTGTGAAGACCAGCGTCGCCATGCCCAAGGTCGACAGCCTCACCGCAGTGCCTACCCACAGCACCATCGCCGCCACCTGGAAGCGCAACGAGGCTGAGTTTGCCACCGAGAACCAGTGGAAAGTCGCCCTGAAGGACATGACCAACCAGGATGCCACCGTGTGGAGCCTTATCGACCACACCGACACCCTCTTCTACGGTCTGCCCAACGCTCACGCCTTCATGGTGGGAGTCATCGCCGTGAACGGCACCAAGGAGAGTGACACCACTTGGAAGATTGTCAGCACCACGGCCCTGCCCGATCCCTGCGTTCAGGTAGGTACGGGTACTACGGGCAGTAGTAGTATCCCATACGCAGGATGGTATCATAACAGTTATTCTCAGCAGATCTTTACTGCGGAAGAAATTGGCAATGAAGGTACAATTTCCAGTATTTCTTTCCAGTATACCAAAACTACAGCTGAATCCCGTAATATTACCATCTTTATGGGAACTACGGATGAGACCTCGTTGGCCAGCTCTTGGATTTATCCCAGTAATATGACTGAGGTGTTCCATGCAGCACAGGTCACATTCTCCAATGAAAGCGACTGGTTCAACATTGCTCTTGATGTGCCATTTGAATACACAGGTGGAAATATTGTTGTTGCAATGTATATGAACTACAACTCTAACGAAAGTGGTTATGGAAGTGGTAATCGTTTTAATACCCATACTGCTCCGAATAAAGCCAGATATATTACTAATGATGATGAAACATCGGATTACTTCACTTTAGAAAATGGTGTTATTACCAATACTACTTCCATGGGTAATAGTAGTTCTACCCGTAATAATACTGTGTTCTGCTTTGACCGTGATAATCCTTGCCTGAAGCCTACTCAGGTTGCTGCCAGCAATATAACCACCAATAGCGCCACTGTCAGCTGGATGCCCGGCAACAGCGAGACCGCTTGGCAGTATGCCTACAGCGACAGCGTGATGAGCAACGAGGTGCTTGCCACCGCCGCCACCGACATCAACAGCATGAATGTGTCCCTCAGCGGCCTGCTGGGCGACAAGGACTACCACTTCTATGTCCGCGCCAACTGTGGCGAGGAGAGCTACAGCGAGTGGAGCCATGTGCTGTTTGCCACGCAGCTGAGCTGCGAGCGTCCTGTGTCCGTGACCGCCGAGGCCGAGGACAACAGCATCGCCTTTGCCGCCTATGCTGGCGTGACCGGCAGCCCCGAAGGCATGACCCTCCGCTACTGGACGGCCGGCAGCGAGCCCGTCGAGGTGGCCATGACCCGCAACGACCGCTACGACACCACGTGGACCCTCACCGATCCCGCCGAGGTGGCGAGCGTCGACACCGTGGTGCGCTTCGTTGCCACCGTGGAGAACCTCAACCCCCTCACCTTCTACCACTACCAGGTGCAGACCCTCTGCCTTGCTACCGAGGGCAACAGCCGCTGGACCGAAGAGGACAGCGTGCGCACGCTCTGCGACGGCACCGTCACTCTGCCCTATACCGAGGACTTCAAGGCCACCAGCCTCAACCGTGACTGCTGGACTGGCGAAATCCTTGACGATAACGCTGCCATGCCGTACTTCGGTGCCAACGGACTCTATCTCAACGGTTCGACCACCAGCAGCGAGAACGGCGACCGCTACTTCATCTCGCCTAGATTCAACGCCGAGGACACTCTGGTGTGGAAGTCGAAAGTGCTTGCCTACAACTACACTAGTTATTATTACGGTTACAACGATTCTGTCAGCTTCGGTTACTCGATGACCGACGACGAGATTGAAAGCTTCGTGTGGATTGACAAGATTGGTAACAACACCGGTACAAACTACACCTACTATGTGCCTGCTGGTGCCAAGTATGTGGCCTACCACTACGAAGGTAGCTACAGCGGCTCCTATGTTGGCAACATCAGCCTTTCGAACGTTGTCCGCCGCAATGTCACCATCGCCAACGCCGATCCCGAGATGGGTGACGTGTATGTGATGATTGGCGAGGACACCATCGGTCGCGAGGTTACCAACTTCCAGACCGTTGTCTTCGACGGCACAAAGGTGAAAATCGCCGCCCAGAAGGCCGACCAGCACCACAAACTGGTGAACTGGACCGGTGCCAACGGCCAGCAGGCCATGGGCGCCTACTACAGCCAGACCATCACCGTCAGCAGCGACACCAGCCTCACGGCACACTTCGCCCTGAACGACTACACGCTCACTGTCAGCAACTATCCCGCCAACCATGGCGTGGCATTTGTGGTGGACAGCGTGGTTGACGGCGTGAACCACTACACCAACCGTACCGACAGCACCATGGTGTATGGCACCAGCGTCACTGTGATTGCCATCGACACCGCTGCCGACGACAACTACCACTTCGCCGGCTGGAGCACCAACATGACCTTCGACAATGTGGTCTCCACCGACACCGTCTACTCCCTGACTCCCGATAAGGACGGCTCGCTGTATGCCCTCTTCGCCATCGACTCGGTGACCTATGTTGCCACCGCCAGTCCCGCCGAGGGCGGCGTGGTTGAGGGCTTCGGTCCCCAGCCCCTGGGCAGCACCGTGCACATGAACGCCACTCCCAACTACGGCTACCACTTCGTCAACTGGACCGATGCCGCTGGTGAGGAAATCACCACCGACCTCACCTTCGACACCGTGGCTGCCGTCGACGCCACCTTCACCGCCAACTTCGCGAAGGATCCCTTCTACATGCTGGTGGGTGTGAACGAGCCCGAGCTGGGTACCGCTACGGCCACTCCCGACTTCGGTCTCTACAATGACGTCATCACTCTCGTTGCCACTCCCACCGCCGCTCACTACCACTTCGAGCGCTGGACCGACGGCAACACCGAGAGCCCGCGCGAGTTCCACATCACGCAGGATACCATCATGATGGCCTACTTTGCTATCGACGAGCACACCGTGACTCTCGCCGCCCGCGAGGATATGGGTGCTGTGAAGATTAACAATGAGGACACCAACATGATTGTTGTTGACTACGGCACCGAGATTAACATCGAGGCTATCCCCAACACCGGTGTCCGCTTCGTGAACTGGAGCGACGGCGTGGAGGATGCCCAGCGCACCATCGAGGTGGTCCGCGACAGCAACCTGACCGCTGTGTTCGACAGCATCAACTACAACATCGTCCTCAACTACAACGAGGCCGAGGGTGCTGTGAAGTACAACAACGTGACGGTTGACTCCGGCTATGTCTTCGTGGCCCGCTACGGTGATTCCATCACCCTGACCCAGGAGGCTGAGACGGGTTACCGCTTCTCCAGCTGGGTTGATGGCGCCAGCAATGTCTACAACACTGCTGAGCTGACCTACTACGTCACTGCCGTCGAGGCGCAGAGCATCACCGCCAACTTCATCGAGGGTGGCAAGTGGAACGTCTCCGTCTTCGCCGACAACCTCTCGAACCTCGACACCGCCGGTGGCCTTGTTGCCAGCGCTGGTACCTACAACAACGATCCTTCCACTGCCGGCCGCTACGACGAGAACACTGTCGTTGCACTCCACGCAACTCCGAAGGATCACTACCGCTTCGTGGCTTGGATGCTCGGCGACGACGTCTACAGCTTTGCAGCTGATACCACCGTCCAACTCGGCGCCGCCATCGATGGTGCGGACAACTCCTACACCTTCCGCGCCCAGTTCCAGCTCGTCACCTTCGAGCTGACTGTCGAGCCCAACATTGCTGAAGGTGGTGAGGTGACCGTCACCGTCAATGGTGAGGAAACCGATGACAACATCTTCGACTATGGCACCGAGATTACCATCAACGCCACTGCCAACACTGACGATTACTACCACTTCGTCAACTGGAACAATGGCGAGAACATGGTTGCCGGTACCTACCACAACCCCGAGTACACCTTCACTCTCGAGGCCGACGCCGAATACACGGCTGTCTTCGCCCTCGACACTGTGACCCTGACCGTTGTTGCCAACGATGAGCAATTCGGCACCGTGACCGGTGGCGGCGAATACCCCTATGGTACTGTCGCTACCCTTACCGCCGAACCCGCCGAGGGCTATACCTTCATCGGCTGGAGCACCAACGAGACGACTGACACTATCACCTATGAGGTCCGCGTGGCCGCTACCGTTACCGCCACCTTCGACACCGCCATCCATACCGTCACTGCCAATGTGAACGACAACGAGCGTGGTGTGGTGAAAGCTAACGGTGTGGGCGTCACCGCTCCTCTCCAGGTGAAACACTTCACCAATGTGGCTCTTGTTGCCGCTCCTCGCTTCGGCTTTGTGTTCGACCACTGGGCCAACGCCGCCGGCGAAACCATCGGTACCAACGACACCCTGGTGATCTCGCCTGTCAGCGACAGTGCTGTGACCGCCGTCTTCGGCTTCGACCAGTTCACCGTCACTACCGGCCTGACCAATCCCGAGACGATGGAAGGCATGGGTACCGCCGAGATCGTCGGACCCGCCACTGTCAACTACCGTGACAGCGTGACCCTCCGCGCCACCGCCAACACCGGCTTCGACTTCACCGGTTGGAGCAACGGCATGAGCGAGCCCGAGATTCGCGTCCAGGTGCTTAACAACACCACCATCACCGCCGGCTTTGCCTACCACGAGTATGTGGTCTACGGTACCTCCAACGACAACGTCATGGGTACTGTCGAGCACCGTGGTGTCAGCCACTACGGCTTCTACGACACCCTGATCGCCAACGCCAACTACGGTTACCACTTCGTGAACTGGGACGGCATCGCCTCCAACACCAACGACACGATGAGAATCTACGTCGTTGCCAACGAGAGCCACGTCGCCAACTTCGCCAAGAACCAGTACACCGCCACCGCTACCGTTGACGACGCTGCCCGCGGATATGCCTACGTCAACAACCCCGCTCCCTTCTACCTCGACCAGGTGACCTTCACTGCCGGCAACCTGCCGCACTACACCTTCGCCGGTTGGGCTAACGAGGAAGGCGAGATTGTCTCCACCGTGAACCCGCTCAACGTGACCATCAACGGTGACACCACTCTCATTGCCACCTTCGACAGCATCAACTTTACCGTGACCGTCGCTACTGCCGACGCCACCATGGGTAGCGTTGAGCCTGCAGGCGACAGCGTTGTGCTGGAAGGCACCGTCTTCCAGGCCACTGCCACTCCCGAATATGGCTATGCGTTCGTGAACTGGAGCAACGGCGCCACCACTCCCACTGTGACTGTCATCGTCAACGAGGACATCACCCTGACCGCCAACTTCCGCCAGATTGCCCGCACCGTGACCGTCGCCACTGCCGACGCCACCATGGGTAGCGTCAATCCTGCCGGTGACAGCATCGTGCTGGAAGGCACCGTCTTCCAGGCTACTGCCACTCCCGCAGCTGGCTATGAGTTCGTGAACTGGAGCAACGGCGACACCACTCTCACCGTGACGATTGTCGTCGGCGAGGAGGATGTTACCCTGACCGCCAACTTCCGCCAGATCACCCACAGCGTGACTATCGCAGTGGCTCCTGGTTGCACCAACATGGGTACTGTCTCGCCCGCCGGCACTCAGACCGTCGCTTGGGGCACTACCTTCACGGCTACCGCCACTCCGAATCAGGGCTACCAGTTCGCGGGCTGGAGCAGCGGTGCCACTACCGCTACCGTCAGCTTCACCGTGAACGAGGATATCACCCTCTACGCTACCTTCGAACCCGTTCCTGTCCAGACCTACACCGTCACCGCCACTGCCAACGACGCTACCATGGGTAGAGTCCTCAACACTGGCGTCTACGAGGCTGGTACCACCGTGTCGCTCTACGCCGAGGCCTATCCTGGCTACCACTTCGTGCGCTGGAGCAACACCGAGACCGCCAACCCGCTGGTCTTCGAGGTGAACGAGGATGTCGAACTTGTGGCTATCTTCGAAGCCAATGTCGGTATCGAGGATGTTGACGGCAGCAACGTCACCATCTTCAGCAACGACAGCAAGATCGTGGTCCGCGGTGCGGAGAACATGAATGTCTACATCTACGATGTCAACGGCCGTATCGTCCGCAGCGAGGCGAACGTCAGCGACAATGTCGAGTTCACCATGGCTAACACCGGCGTGTACCTCGTCAAGGTCGGCAACGCTCCCGCCAAGCGCGTGGTCGTGATGCGCTAAGCGTCGTGTAACACTTTGACCCCAGGCGGGGCGCCCATCCGGGCGCCCCGCCTCCTTTTTTGTCCCCTATACAATATTTTTTTCTTTTCCCCGTTATCCTCAAACTATTTTTAAAAAACACATATATCATGACACAAGAACAGCTCAAGTTCAACCCCAATCCTCTGGTCAGCTTCCTCCAGAAACCCATGAAGGAGTTCACCAAGGCAGATATCCTCAAGGTCATCGAGGAATTCCAAATCGAGATGATCAACTTCCGCTACATGGCGGACGACGGCAAGTTGCACACCCTCAACTTCGTCATCCAGAGCCTCGCCCACGCCGACGAGGTGCTCACCAGCGGCGAGCGCGTCGACGGCTCCAGCCTCTTCCCCTACATCGAAGCCGGCAACAGTGACCTCTATGTCATTCCGCGCTTCCGTACCGCTTTCCTCGACCCCTTTGCCGAGGTGCCCACGCTCAACCTGCTCTGCAATTTCTACAACAAGGACGGTGAACCCTTCGAGATGGCTCCCGAATACACGTTGGCGAAAGCCGGTCGCGCCTTCCGTGAGGCTACTGGCGGCATGGAATTCCAGGTTATGGGCGAGCTGGAATACTACGCCATCGCTCCCGTCGACCCCGAGTACATGCCCGAGGACCAGCACGGCTACCACGTCAGCATGCCCTTCTGCAAGTTTGAAGAGTTCCGCACCGAGGCGATGCGCATGATTGCCGCCGCCGGTGGCGAAATCAAATACGGTCACAGCGAAGTGGGCAACTTCACTAACGGCGACCTCATGTATGAGCAGAACGAGATTGAGTTCCTGCCCACCACCCTTGAGGATGCCGCCGACCAGCTGGTCATCGCCAAATGGATGATGCGCGAGCTGGGCTACAAATACGGCATCACCATCACCTTCGCCCCCAAGATCACTGTCGGCAAGGCCGGCAGCGGCATGCATGTCCACACACGCGTCTGCAAAGATGGCAAGAACATGTACGTGGGTGAGAACGGCCTGAGCGAGGTGGCACTGAAGACCATGGCCGGTATCCTGTCGCTGGCAGGCTCCCTTACCGCCTTCGGCAACACCAACCCCACCTCCTACTTCCGCCTGGTGCCCCACCAGGAAGCTCCCACGAATATCTGCTGGGGCGACCGCAACCGCAGCGCCATGGTGCGCGTGCCTCTGGGATGGAGCCGCAGCGCAGGCAATATGATGGCTCACTGCAACCCTCTGGAGTCTCACGACGACGTCGACTTCAGCTACAAACAGACTATCGAGCTCCGTACCCCCGACGGCAGCGCCAATATCTACCTGCTGCTCGCCGGCATGACCGTCGCAGCACGTCACGGATTCGAGATGGAAAACGCTGTGCAGTACGCCAAAGACCGCTATGTCAACGTCAATATCTTCGAACACGAGGACGTCCTTGCCAAGCTCGACGTGTTGCCCGATAGTTGCGCCGCCAGCGCCGACCTGCTGGAACGCGACCGCGCGGTGTACGAACAGGACGGCATCTTCGCTCCCGCACTCATCGACGGCATCCTCAAGGGCCTGCGCTCCTTCAACGACCGCACCCTCCGTGCCGACATCGGTTCCGACCCCCAGAAGACGTTGGAACTTGTCGAGAGCTTTATACATTGCGGATAATGCACAATGTAGCACTCCTCATAGGTGGCAACCAGGGAGACCGCCACGCACTGATAGAACAGGCGACAGAGCAGATACGTCAGCGTATCGGCTCTGTCGTTGCTTTATCGCGTGTGTATGAGACTGAACCTTGGGGCGACTTTGACGACCAGCCGCAGCCTTTCCTCAACCGCGCCCTGCTGGTGGAGACCACGCTGACACCCCATGAGGTGCTGCACGAGGCACTGGCCATAGAGACCTGCCTGGGAAGAGTGCGCAAAGAGGGTAGCAGCCTATACAGCAGCCGTCCTATGGATATTGACCTCATCTTTTATGACGACCAAGTCATTGACACCCCCGAACTCGCGCTGCCGCATCCCCGCATGCACCTGCGGCGCTTCGTCCTGGAACCCCTTGCCGAAATAATACCCGACTATCGTCATCCTGTACTCAACACTACCATAAAACAACTATTGGAATCACTATGAAACGACTCGTTAACTTCCTCTTGCTCCTTCTACTCCCTCTCGCTATCCTGGCACAGACTGCCACAGTCAGCGGCACCGTCACCGACGCCCGCACTGGCGAGACCCTCATCGGCGCCACCGTCGTCGATACCCGTGGCGGAAAGGGTGCCGTCACCAACCTTTATGGCCATTATTCCCTCACCCTGCGTCGCGGCGCTGTGACCCTCAAGGCCTCCTTTGTGGGCTATGAGACCCAGACTTTTGACCTCGACCTTGACCGCAACTGTGAACTCAATGTTAAACTCGAACCCTCGGTGACGCTCCGCGAGGTTACCATCACCGCCGAACGACCCGGCGACACACGCTCGTCGCAGATGAGCGCTGTGCAGATGACCATGGAGAAAATCAAGTCCGTACCTGTGATGTTCGGCGAGGCCGACCTCATTAAAGCCCTGCAACTCATGCCTGGTGTGCAGAGTGGCAGCGAAGGCAACAGCGGCATGTATGTCCGTGGCGGTGGTCCCGACGAAAACCTTTTCCTGCTCGACGGTGTGCCTCTCTATAATGTTACCCACATGGGAGGCTTCTTCTCGGCATTCAATACAGACGCCATCAAGAATGTCACCCTTTACAAGGGCTCTTTCCCCGCACGCTTTGGTGGAAGACTCAGTGCCGTCCTCGATGTTACGCAGAATAATGGTAACGACCGCGAGCTCCACGGCAATTTCTCGATTGGGCTTATCTCGGCCAAGTTTAATCTTGAGGGGCCCATTGTCAAGGAGCGCACCACGTTCAGCTTCTCTTTCCGCCGTACCTATGCCGAACTTTTTATCATTCCCACCATTATGGCTCTCAACGACGCCACCAGCGACGAACCCGAGGGGCCTGCCGTGGCGCAGAACGCCAAATTCGATGCGGGCTATTATTTCTATGACCTCAATGCCAAGGTGACCCATAAATTCAGCGACAAGAGCCGTCTCTACGCCTCTTTCTACATGGGCGATGACAAAATCCACGGCAAGGTGCACACTGCCACCTCCCTCGACGAGGATGTCAACCTCTCCTTCTCCAACCTTTGGGGTAATATGGTGGGGTCGCTGCGCTGGAATTACGCCCTCTCACCCAAGCTTTTCCTCAATGTCAGTGCCGCCTACACGCAATACAAAAACAATATCCTGGGCGATGTCGAGAAACTCGCCAGTGAGCACGACCGTGCTGCCTCCACCGTCAGGGGAGACTACCACTCGGGTATTCGCGAAGGTACCCTCCGCGCTGACCTCGATTTCAGCCCTAATCCCGACCACAATGCTAAGTTCGGCGCTGTCGTCACACGCCACTGGTTCTCACCTGAAGTCGCCAATGCCGACATCGACTACTTCGACTCTCTCCAGATGAACGACACCCTCCATGCCACCATTGACATTGCCTCCGGCGTAATCCTTGCCAACGAATTCTCCCTTTTCGCCGAGGACGACTGGGCTGTCACCGAAACGTTCAAGCTAAACTATGGTCTCCATCTTGCCGCCTTTAAAGTTGGCAATTCCTTCTATCCTTCTCTTCAGCCCCGCATCTCGGCACGCCTCATGCTCTCCCCCGACCTGTCTGTCAAACTTGGATATGCACGAATGACGCAGTATGTGCACCTTCTCTCCACCACTTCCGTCACTCTCCCCACCGACCTTTGGGTTCCCGTCACCGACCGAGTAGAGCCCATGCAAAGCCACCAGATCGCCGGTGGCATCTTTTACAGCCGCAGCGGCATTGCCGACTTCTCTGTCGAGGCGTACTACAAAAGCATGGACAATCTCATTGAGTACAAGGACGGCGCTACCTTCTTCGGCTCTTATGAGAACTGGGAAAATCTTGTCTATATGGGTCGAGGATGGAGCTACGGTATCGAGTTTCTGGTCCAGCGCGAAATCGGCAAGCTCACCGGATGGGTGGGCTACACCTGGAGCCGTACCATGCGCCAGTTTGACCGCGACGGCATGCTCATCAACAACGGTAACCCATTTCCTGCCAAGTACGACCGGCGTCACGACCTTTCTATCGTGCTTAGCTATAAGCTCAACGACCGTATCGACTTCAACGCCACCTGGGTCTACTCCACCGGCAACGCCGCGTCCCTTGCTACACAAAGCTATCCCGTGGCACAAGAAAATCCGGACGAATACGACAATGGCTCCGCATCTGTCAACGTCATCGAAGGACGCAACAACTACCGTATGCCCGACTACCACCGTCTTGACCTCGGCGTTAATTTCCACCGTAAATTCAAACGTGCGCGGCGCACCATCAATGTCAGTGTCTATAATGTCTACAACCGTCAGAATCCCTATATGCTCTACAAGTCCTCGCGTGATACCTACCGCAACTATCCTTCAGCTCTCGTCCAACTCTCCATCTTCCCCATACTTCCTTCCTTCGCCTATACATTATATTTTTAATCAGAAGACCATCACTTTAAATACTAGACCCACTCGACACATCTAAAAAGAAGAAAAAATGAAAAAGACTCACATCCTTCTCTTGTTCCTCGCAGTGCTTGCCGTTGCGGGCTGCGAGAAAGTTCTTGAGATTGACCCTGACCCATCAAAAGCGGGATTAGTCCTTAACGCTATCCCCTCCGCAGGCAAGCCAGCCTTCGTCTATTTCGCCAATACCCGATTCTTCCTTGATACCTCCAACAATCAACCCATTCCGGGTGCCACACTCTCGCTCTACGTCAACGGTATCCCGCAGACGCTTGATTCCATTGTCCGCTGCCGTTATCATTTTTCCTACCTCGGTAATCCTGGAGACACTCTCGAGGTTCGCGGCACATCCCCATCAGGCAACGTCTATGCCAAAACTTATATTCCCCTCGTCCCAACTATCTCCAATATCAGTCTCCTGCGTGACACCGGCGGCTACTCCCTTCGCTACTATAATGTCGACTTCAACTTCCAGGATCATCTCGGTATCGACGAATACTATAATCTCTATGTCTCTGTTCGTGACAGCGGTGCACGCTTTAACGAGTGGAAGCAGAAACTCGACACCGTCGACACCGTCCACTCTACCTATTTTGCTCTCCGCTACAACCCCGAAATTGCAGACCAGGCTTCTTATGTCAACCCGCTTATGGGACTGCTGTTTACACGTAATCTATTTAACGACAGCGATATTGATGGGCGGAATTATCCTGTCCGTATGCAAATTCTTCACCTTGTCGACACCACCGAAGTGCAGCCCTTCAAGCACGAATACACTGTCACCCTCGAGTCAATGACCTTCGCGCGCCTGCGATACCTTATAGATGTCTCGCGCCAGGGCTCCTCCTCCAGCTTCTTCTCCGAACAAGGACAGGTGCGTGGAAATGTAGATGGGGCTTACGGTATCTTTGCTGGCAATGCCGTCTCTAAATTCACTTTCTGGCCCGATACACTCTCCACTCTTCCGTAGATTTCATGAAAGAAAAATAAAAAAAATTTTGCCAGTTTCGAAAATAGTTGTATTTTTGCAATCCGAAATCGAGGTGAAAAAGCCTCCGGAAATGAGTGAAAGTAATTAAAAATTAAACAGTTAAAATGTACGCAATCGTAGAAATCGCAGGTAAGCAATTCAAGGTCGCCCAAGATCAGAAGATCTTCGTCAACCGCCTGAAGAACGATGAGGGCAGCGAAGTTTCTTTTGACACCGTGATGCTTAAAGACAATGATGGCAACGTCGAGGTTGGCAAACCTTACATTGCTGGCGCTAATGTAAAGGCTACCGTCCTCCGCCACCTTAAGGGCGATAAGGTTTTGGTGTTCAAGAAAATCCGTCGTAAAGGCTATCAGAAAATGAATGGTCACCGCGACTATCTGACCCAAATCAAAATCGATAGCATCAATTAAGTCTAACCTTTTAAAAACAGTATATCATGGCTCATAAAAAAGGTGTTGGTAGTTCCAGTAACGGTCGCGAATCCGAAAGCAAACGTTTAGGCGTCAAAATCTTTGGTGGTCAGAAATGCATCGCCGGCAACATCATCGTTCGCCAGCGCGGTACCGCCCACAACCCCGGTCAGAACGTTGGTATGGGTAAGGACCACACCCTCTTCGCTCTTGTCGACGGCGTCGTCAAGTTCCACAAAGGTCGCGAAGACCGCAGCTATGTCTCCGTCGTTCCCGCCGAAGAATAGTTCCCTCAACAAGAAGAGTAATTTTTTTTCATAGTTTTGCGATTGGCCTATCCTGTCTTGGGGTAGGCTTTTTTTATGTCTCCATTTGCATGCGGATGCTCTCTGCATGTATCTTCTCCAGCAAATCTTTGGTGAAGTTGCCGTCGAGCCCCAGAACCTCAGCCATCTGCATGCGGTCTTGCATCACGGCTTCCCAACGTTTCGACTGGTATACAGCCATCTGCCCTTCACGCTTTACAGACGCTATTTCTTTGGATAGGTTCATGCGGCGACTTAATAGTCGCAGCATCTCGTGGTCGATAGTGTCAATTTGTTCACGTAGGGGTTCCAGGACAATGTCTGTACGCTGTATTGCGTCTGTATTGCCTGCCCTTTCACGCATAGTCGAGGCTATCGACTGGAGTTCTGCAGGGGTAATCTGCTGGGCGGCATCGGTCCATGCTTCGGCAGGGGAGGGGTGTACTTCAATCATCAGCCCGTCGTAGTCAAGCTGTAGGGCTACTTCCGCCAAAGGCATAATCAAATCACGACGGCCGCCAATATGGCTTGGGTCGCACAGAATGGGAGTCTCGGGCAGTTGTCGCCGCAACTCCATGGCTACCTCCCACATGGGGGCATTGCGGTAGTTGTCGTTGTCATATAAATTGAAGCCACGGTGTATGGCGGCGATGTCTGCCACTCCTGCTGCTGCGATGCGCTCGATGGCTCCCAACCATAACCGCACGTCAGGGCACACGGGGTTTTTTACCATCACATGCATGTCGCATCCTTGCAGTGAACTGCAAATCTCCTCTACCATGAAGGGATTGGTGGTCGTCCGGGCCCCTAGCCACACGTATTCAATGCCATACTGTTGGCATAACTCCACATGCTCGGGACGCGCTACTTCGCAGCAATAATGTACGCCATACTCTTTCGATAACTCCTGCATCCAGGCTAAGGCGGGCTCGCCAAGTCCCTCAAAACCGCCGGGTCGCGTGCGTGGTTTCCATACGCCAGCGCGTATCAGATGCACTTGCGGTATCTTCGACAAGGCTTCTGTCACCTGCCGCAACTGTCCGAGGCTCTCCACGCTGCAAGGGCCTGCAATGAGATAGGGTCTTTCGGTCTTTTCCATAATCAATTTGCAAAAATACGCAATTTTTTTCACATATCATCGTTATTATCAACATGAAAGTGAAATATCTCAAACTCAAGAACTGGTTCCTGCTTACTGTCATGGGTGCTTTGGGACTTTCTTCTTGTCACTGCCACAAACAGTTGGCCGAGCCTCAAGAAGAACCGGAACCTGCCATTCGTGACCGCGGTGAGATACGCGTCATGTATGGCGTGCCGACCATGAATTTCATGATACGTGGACAGGTGAAGGATACCGATGGACGCCCAGTGAAGGATATCCGTGTTAATATGCTGGAACGGAATATGGAGGTGAAGGACGGCGAACTGCAGGGCGACCCCGAGCGGGTGAAGGAATGGCTCGACGGCACAGCGGTAAAGACCGATGGGGACGGCAATTTCGTCATCAGCAACAGAGGCATCCCGCAGGAAGAGATAAAACTGATGGTGCGCGACGTTGACGGTTCAGAGAACGGCGAGTACAAGAATCAGCTGTTTGAAATGAAGGTGCAACAAGCTGACGTGGACCGCACCGGAGCTGGCGGCTGGAACCAAGGATCCTTCAACAAAGAAGTGGAGATAAAACTGGAAAATAAATAAACTTGTCTTTTCCCCTCAAACAACGTATCGGTCTCGAGCTGCAGCGATCGCTGCGGCGCACCAACGAGAAGTTGCATCCGCTACGCACGCTCTTTTGGGAGTGCACATTGCAGTGTAATATGAGTTGCCGCCATTGCGGGAGCGACTGCAAGGTGGCTCCAGCGGTGAAGGATATGCCAGCGGCAGATTTCTTAGGTGTTATTGATTCCATCACTCCACATGTAGACCCGCATCAGCTCTTCATTATTTTTACAGGCGGAGAGGCTCTGTTGCGTCCCGATATTGAGGATGTGGGAATGGAACTATACCGCCGCGAATATCCGTGGGGTGTGGTCACCAACGGCTTCCTTCTGGATGAGAAACGGCTGGAAAGCCTGATGGCTAGCGGTATGCACAGCATTACAGTGAGTCTCGACGGCTTCGAGGAGCAGCACAACTGGATACGGCGTCACCCGCAGTCGTTCGTGAAGGCGGTAGAAGCTATCAAGTTACTTGCCAGGCAGAAGGATATCCTGTGGGATGTCGTTACCTGTGTTAACCCGCGGAACTACCCTCACCTGGAGGAATTTAAGGAGTTTTTGGTTTCATTGGGCGTTCCCGCCTGGCGCTTGTTCAGCATATTCCCCATGGGCCGTGCTGCTAGTGACCCTGAGTTGCAGCTGAGTGATGAGCAATTCTGTGGCATACTTGATTTCATTGAAGAGACGCGACACGCCACGTCCGCAATCGACGTCAGTTATGCTTGCGAAGGCTTCCTCGGCCCTTACGAGCAGCGCGTCCGTGACCATTTCTTCTACTGCCGCAGCGGCGTGGAGGTGGCGAGCATACGTTGTGACGGCGCTATCAGCGGCTGCACCTCTGTGCGCAGTCACATGGATCAGGGCAACATATACCGCGACGATTTCTGGGATGTCTGGCAGAACCGGTTCCAGGTGATGCGCGACCGAAGCTGGGCTAGGAAAGACCAGTGCAAAAACTGTAAAGTGTGGCGCTACTGTGAAGGATCAGGCCTCCATCTCTATGATGACAATGGCAACCTGCTGGTCTGCCATTACCATCGGATTAATCCAAATTTGTGACGGAAGAGGCTCCGGAAGTGTGACATTTGACGACGGGGGTGCATCCGTCGGAGAGGGTGCGGTAGGAGAGGTGGCTGGCGCCGCTGACATCCATGCGCAGGCTTTCGCAGCATAGTACATTGGCCGACGAGGAGCCACTCATATCACCTTCCACGTTGGAGGCGTCGAAGTTAGAGGCATCGAGGTGGCAGGCGCCGCTGATGTCGATGTCAAGTATGGCGGTGCTGCCGCTCAGATAGGCAGTCGAGGCACCGCTGGCATCAAGTTCCAGTTTCGTGGCTTGTTTTATCTCCCCGGAGAACAGTGAGGCACCGGTGAGATCAATGCTTATTTCTTTGGCCAGGAGTGGGCTGCTGGAGGTGAAGCTGGAGGCCCCGCTGAGGTCGATGTCGCAGAGCGATGGGTTGTAGGGTAGCAGCACCGATGCTTCGCTGGTATGGGCGGTGGTGCCTTTTTTGAGTTTTATCTTGAGGGTGCCGCCTTCGATGAGGAAGACTACACGGTCGTGCAGGTCGGCGGCAATGGTGATGGTGGGCACACTGACCGTATCACACATCGTGACGTCGAATGCGTGGCTTACCTCCAGTTCGTGGTAGGTGCCGTTGAGGGCATAAGTGCGAGTCTCGACAGGACCATAGTCCTGGTCTATGTCGTTTGTGTTGATGGTGATGTTGCAGCTTGTGAGAAGCGTTGCTGCTGCCAACAGGATGATGATTCTATGCATGGTGACGGGTGTTGATTTCATGCGGCAAAGATACAAATATTTTGTTACATGGATAAAAGTTTGTATCTTTGCATCCCGAAATGTGGATAGATTTGTAATGATTGCAACCACTTGAAAAAATGCTAAAGCACTAATTCAACGGTAATTTCAGTACAATCTTTTCACTGTTAAAACAAGGTATTAACAGTTAAAAGTAATGTAATTATGAGCTATTTTTTCACTTCTGAAAGTGTTTCCGAGGGGCATCCCGACAAGGTGGCCGACCAAATCAGCGATGCTTTACTTGACGAATTCCTCCGTCGTGACCCCGAAAGCCATGTGGCCTGCGAGACGTTGGTGACCACGGGGCTGGCAGTCGTCAGCGGCGAAGTAACCTGCAACGGTTGGGTCGATATCCAGGAGACCGTGCGTGATGTCATCAAAGAGATTGGCTACACCAAGGGCGAGTACAAGTTCGAGTCCGAGTCGTGCGCTGTGCTCTCCACAATCCACGGCCAGAGTGGCGACATCAATCAAGGGGTCAGCCGCAAGAAAGAAGAGGAACAAGGTGCTGGCGACCAGGGCATGATGTTCGGTTACGCTTGCAACGAGACGCGCGAATATATGCCGCTGCCCATCACCTTGGCGCATATCTTCCTGCAGGAACTGACCCGTATCCGCAAGGAAGGGAAGGTGATGACGTACCTGCGCCCCGATGCCAAGAGCCAGATTACTATCGAATACAGCGACGATAACCGTCCGCTGCGTGTCGACACCATCGTTCTCTCCACCCAGCACGACGAGTTCGACAGCGAACGCCGTATGCTCAAGCAGATTGAGAAAGACGTGCGCGAGATACTGATACCGCGTGTGCTCAAGCGCATCAACGCCAAGAACCGCGCCCTTTTTGCCAAGAAAGACTATAAGCTTTACGTCAACCCCACGGGCAAGTTCGTCATCGGCGGTCCTCATGGAGACACCGGTCTCACGGGTCGAAAGATTATTGTCGACACCTACGGCGGCCGCGGTGCCCACGGCGGTGGCGCTTTCAGCGGCAAGGACCCCTCGAAGGTCGACCGCTCGGCGGCCTATGCTACCCGTCATATCGCCAAAAATATGGTGGCAGCGGGACTCTGCGACGAGGTGCTGGTGCAGGTGGCGTATGCCATCGGCGTGGCGGAACCTGTCGGTTTTTATGTGAATACTTACGGTAGCGCCAAGGTGAAGATGACCGACGGCGAGATAGCGAAATGCGTAGAGAAGCTCTTCGACATGCGTCCCTATGCCATCACCCAGCGTTTCGGTCTCAAGAATCCCATCTACCGCCGCACTGCCGCTTACGGCCACATGGGTCGCGATCCCAAGGAAGAGACGGTGGTTGTTTATGATGCCGACGGCAACAAGCACAAAAAGAAAGTCCAGTTTTTCGGCTGGGAGAAGCTCGACATGGTGGAGGCGATAAAGAAGGAATTTAAATTGAAATAAGGAAGTTGGAGAAGTTAATAGTAGTTAAAGTAGATAAATTAGTGGTAGTTAAAGTAGTTAAAGGTAGTTGGCTCGCTTCGCTCGCATGGGTAGTTAAAGGCCAATAGCACCAGCAGCGAACAATGACTACACCAATTGGCAACAAACACGGACCGCGTCAGCCATCATTTGTCCTTTAACTACGTTAACTACCTTTAACTACGTTAACTACCCATAAAAAAGAAAAAAATAATGACGAAATTAAGTGTGAATATCAACAAGGTGGCCACCATCCGCAACGCCCGTGGCGGCAACACACCAGACGTATTGAAATTTGCTGTGGACTGCGAACGTTTCGGAGCCCAAGGCATTACCGTGCATCCGCGTCCCGACGAGCGCCATATCCGCTACGCCGACGCGCTGGCCATCAAGCCGCTCATCGGTGTAGAATACAATATTGAAGGCAACCCTAAAGGCATCTCGAAGAGCCGTCCTTATGGCTTCATTGACTTGGTGAAGGAGATACAGCCTGCGCAGGTGACGCTGGTGCCCGATGCCGAAGGGGTGCTGACCTCCAATGCTGGCTGGGACACCGTCAAGAATCAGGACTACTTGAAGGATGTCGTCAAGGAGTTCAAGGGCTGCGGTATCCGCGTGAGCATTTTCATCGACGCCAACCCCCAGATGATTGAGATGGCCGCCAAGACGGGCACCGACCGTGTGGAGTTGTATACCGAGAGCTACGCCAGCCGTTATGCTGCTGGTCGCGAAGCTGCCATCGCTCCCTTCGTGGAGGCCGCCAAAGCGGCCCGCGGCTGTGGTCTCGGCCTCAATGCCGGTCACGATCTCTCCCTTGAAAATCTTGCCTATTTCCACCAACAGATTCCATGGTGCGACGAGGTCTCTATCGGCCACGCGCTCATCAGCGACGCCCTCTACCTGGGTATCGAGGAGACTATCCACCGTTATCTGGGTTGCCTGAGATGAAAAAGAATATTCTGGAAGGCACCATATTTGCCTTGATTGCCACAGTCCTGTTAGGATTAACCTTGTTCTCCTATATCTTTGGCTCTGGCGACAGTTCTTTTATGGATGTATGGGGCTGGATTTACTATCTGCTCTCGTCATTGATGCACGCGGGCCTGTTTGTCTTAGTGCCTTTTGTTGTGGTGTTCCTCCCGTTGGCGCTTGCCGGGGTGAAGAATAAGGTTTCCATCCCCATAATGGGGTTCATCTACGGCCTGTTGGTTGTTGTCGCGGTAGTGAACCGCTATGTCTTCCAATTGTATCATTTCCATATCAACGGCTTTGTGCTTGATATGCTTTTTTCCGAGGGAGCGAGTGAGATATTTGTTTTTTCATTCTGGCTGTATGTGAAGGTGGCGTTGGTGACCGTGGGAATAGGTCTGGCCGTGTTCGGTCTGGTTCGGTTGTCGCGTTGGCTGTCGGGGAGAGTAGTGCGGGTGCGGAAGTTTTATGTCTGTTCTCTTTCTACCTTTCTCCTGACAACACTCCTATCGCAAGGCATTCATGTCTATGGTGCGGCGACGCTGCATCCCTCCATCCTCGAGTGCGACGCTTTTCTGCCTTACTATTTCCCGCTCAGCATGAACTCCGCGCTCGACAGCATGGGTATCATTGACAAAACGGACATTGCCACCGTCAAGATTAGTGAGAACAGTGCCCCCATCGACTATCCCCGCAATCCGCTGGTTGTCGACCCGGCCCACCGAGCCACCCCCAATATTGTCTTCATTGTGATAGACTCGTGGAATTTCCGCACGCTGACCGGGGAATGTATGCCTAACGTGTGGCGATTCAAGGAGAATGCCGAGTTCTATGCCAATCATTGGAGCAGCAGTAATGGTACCCGGGGTGGTATTTTCGGTCTATTCACGGGTCTCTCTTCGTACTATTGGAAGAGTTTTGAGTATTCGTCGCTGAAGCCGGTCCTCATTGAGCAGTTGCAGGAATATGGTTATGATATCCAGGTCTACCCGTCGGCCAATTTCCGCACGCCACCCTTCGACCGCATGTTCTTCAAGGGCATCGACATCAACACTACTACCAAAGGCGCCAGCGCTTACGACCGCGACTGCAAACTGACCGATCTTTTTCTTCGTGACCTTGCGGACACCTCCCGCGGACAGCGGCCGTTCTTCTCGTTCCTCTTCTACGACATGGCTCACGCCATTGCCCTTCCCGAGGAACGGAACCACCGCTTCCAACCAGCATGGAGCTATGCCGATTACACCCGCCTGAACAATAATACCAATCCTCAGCCTTTCTTCAATCTCTACCGCAATTGCCTCTACCAGATAGACTCTCTGGTGGGCAGGGTGCTCGAGGGGCTGGAGAGCAGGGGGTTAATGGATAACACCGTTGTCCTCATCACTGGCGACCATGGACAGGAATTCAACGAGAACCACAAAAACTACTGGGGTCATTCGGGCAACTATTCGCGCTTTCAGTCGCAGGTGCCGTTGGTGCTCTGCTATCCGCAGGTGCAACGCCGGGTTTGTCACTACCGCACGACCCACTATGACGTGGTGCCGACGTTGATGCAGATGGTCTTTGGCGTCACCAATCCTCCTGACGACTATTCCATGGGGACTTTCCTGCAGGACAGCAGCTCTCGCGGGTGGCATGTTGTGGGGAACGACCTCACCTACGCCTTCATCACAGAGGATGGCCACATCATCGAGAAGCAGGGTAACGGTTATGTGAAGGTTTATGACAAGGATATGAATCATGTGCCTGACTATAAACTGTCGCCGAAGGAGTTGAACGACAACCTAATCCGGATGAATGCCTTTTACAGAAAATAACAGCTTATGAGACACCTTGTCATCACATTGCTGCTGGCCGTCACCCTGACCGCTGCGGCTCAAGAGCAACTTAACCTTGGCCTGATTCCCACGCCGCAACGTGTAGAGGACAACTGGCAGAAGAAAAATGCGATTTTTGTCTATCCCCTTGAAAAGATTAAGGTTATAGAACGGAAGGTGAAGACGCTGCCAGTGGAGGCTAACCTCGATCAGGCTTATCAGCTTGACTTCAGAGGGAAAAGAGTCTACTTGAGGTATGTGGGAGAAGAAGGACGGCAGAACGCCTACCGGACACTGGCGCAGTTGAAACAGTTGCACAAGAGCGTCCCTAATCCCACCATCACCGATTGGCCGGCTTATAAGTACCGCGGCTGGATGGACGATATCAGTCGTGGACCCGTGCCGCACGAAAAGTACCGCAAGAAGCAGTACGAGGTGCTGCAGGCGCTGAAGTACAACTTCAGCAACTACTATACCGAGCATACGCTGTATCAGAAGGAATTCCCCGACCTGGCACCGGCTTACGCCGCCGATTGCAAGCCTCTCCCCGACGAAGTCATCAACCTCCAGCTTTTCGCCCATGCCGAGAAGACCCTGCGAGTGCCTTTCTATCAGCACTTGATGGACAGCAAGAGTAATTTCAATCCCGCCAACGAAGCTACCTATCTTTTCCTCCGCAAGCGCATCGCTGCCGCTTTCGGGCGTATACCCAATTCGCCATTCTTTATCATCAACTGTGACGAGACTGAACAACTCGGCACTGGCCGTGCAAAGAAACTGGTGGATAGCCTCGGTGCCGACCAAGTATACGTCAACCACATCAACCGCTGCTACAATCTCATCAAACAACTCTCAACTTTTTCCTCCCGTGTCGTCATGTGGGGCGACATCGTCGCCAAGAATCCCGCCATGATGCGCCAACTGCCGAAGGATATGACCTACATCATGTGGGCCTACGAACCTCTCGACAGCTACGACCATCTGATACGACCCTTCAAGGAGAACGGCACCCCCTTCTGGGTGGCACCGTCGCTCTCCCACAGCAGCAACATGATTCCCAACCCCTACCGTTACATGAAAAACATCGCTAATCTGGCGAGAGATGGGTATAAGAATGGCGCTGAGGGACTGATGAACACCTGCTGGGACGACAACGGCGAAGCACTCTTCGACAACTGCTGGCATGGGCTCTTCTGGAGCGCCGAGATGGCCTGGAACCCCATCCGCACCGACGGCCCCGAGGAGTTCGCCCGCCGCGAACGCCAGTTCAACGAGAACTTCGAACGCCTCTTCTATGGCGTCAACAATAACCCATCTTCGTCCATTAGCCCCATTCAACCCGCTAAGACTGCCCAACTCTACGCTGTCGGCGCTCTCGAGAGCGACCCCCTCGTTGCCGACTGGTACACCTCCGCCGCACTGATGGAACCCTTGCTGAACTTCAATCCCGCCAATACAAGCAACGAAATGTTCGACCGCATCCAAGAAGTGCATGAACTCATCTCATCCATAGCTGTCGATTCTGCTGCCAACCCCCATGCCCACTATGCTTTGCAGCGCATGGAGGCTACCTGCATGAAGAATACCTTGCGGCTGATGCTATATGAGAAACCGACCGGCACCGCCGGCACCTACCTCGCTCAGACCTACCTTCAAGCCCTCTTCGACCTCAAGCGCGAATACCTCCGCCTCTGGGACCAGGAAAACGGCGACTACGAGCGCTACATCATATTGAACCGTTACGACGACCTCGCCCGCGAAGTGCTAGAGCTCGACCGCCATGTGTTTGTTCAGATTATTCAGAATACTCAGAATATTCAGAGTAATCCGAGTACTCCGATGGTGCAGCTCCGCACCCTCCACGACGACCGTCCCATCTACTACACCCTGGATGGCTCCGAGCCCACCGCCGCCTCAACAAAATACGAAGGCCCCTTCCCGCTGGAACGGTCGGCGACAATCAAAGCCATCTGCTATAATGAATACGGCGAAGGGGTCATCTCCGAGCAGTACCTCCTCTCGCATCTCGCCATGGGGGCGAAGATAAAACTCAACACCCCATACTCAACCTACAAGGCCATCTACAGCGGTGGCGGCAACAACGCCCTCATCGACGGTCAGCTCGGCAGCAATACCACCTATGCCGACGGCCACTGGCAGGGTTACTGGGGTGACAGCATCGACGCCACTATCGACTTCGGCAAGCCTACTGAAATCCACGAAGTCACAATGCACTTCATGCAAAACACATTCGACTGGATATTGGCACCGAAGGAGATTAAAGCATATGTCTCCAATGACGGAAAAGAATGGGATTTGGTTTCGGATTGGACCTTCGACATGGATCCGCGAGAAACTGGTATGCGCCTGAAGAACTACACGGTTCCATTAAATTCTCAATTCTCCTGCCTGGCTCCAAAGGAGACACGGCCTGCGACCAAAGTGGAGCAAATTCTCAATTCTCAATTCTTAAGAGTGGTGGTGCCCAATCCCGGACCCCTGCCCTCGTGGCACCCCGCTCCGGGCCAGCCCTCCTACCTCTTCACCGACGAAATCATCGTGCGGTAGCCCGCACCCCGTTCCTCGCTGCTCAGCGCAGCAACGTCACCGTCCCCACTTCCGAGCGCTTCACACCCGGGTGGTCGATGGCTTCGTAGATCAGCTTCCACACGTAGGCGGCCTGGTGGCAGGGGTTGCCGTTGTAGTCGCGCCCATCCCAGCCGGTGTTGAGGTCGGTCGTTTGGTAGACCAGGAGTCCCTGTCGGTTGTAGATGTAGAGTTCGCCGTTGGTGATGCCCTGTGTGACGATGGTGAAGCGGTTGTTGTTGTCTTCGCCGGGAGTGAAGGCGTCAGGGGCGTAGGCGGCGACATGGAGGATGGGAACGGTCTGGCTGACAGTGTCGTAGCACTGGCCGTTGTAGACGCACAGCGAGAGGAGGAGGCTATCAGCGGAATGCAGGAGGGTGTAGTTCAGATGCCTGGATTCTTCGTAGATGGGAGTTCCGTCAACAAGCCATTCGCGAGTCCACACATCCGGGTCCCCCACATGCATGCTGCGCGCATCCACTATCGTTAGGTCGTAGGCATCGATATCCGTCTCGTTGGAATGCAGTGCTTCGGGAATCACTCGCATCTCCGCAGAGGGGACAACGATGGGGCGCAGCGCAATGCTGTCTTTGATGGGACAGAGCGGCTGCTCATGGTAGTCCACGTATGCCATATACAGGGTGTTCTGCGAGGGGCTCACGTCAATAACCGCATTCCGCGAGACAGTCCGCCCATACTCCCATCGGAAATAAGGCATGTCTGTCTCCAGCGTGAGCCTGTAACGCTGCTGTCCACAATCAATATTGTCATCAATGCTGAGTTGCGGACGCGCCATCTGTGTCAACCGGATGGCGAGCACAGAGTCGCAGACAACCGTCGCCTCCCTATGGTTGGGATGCACGAAGGGATGCCGCTGTAACGTCTCTGTCAGATAATAGTGGTTGTGGTGCGACAGATTATCATCCATCTCACCTGCCGTCTGCGTACGCCATGTATACTGATTTCCATAGCAGAATGTGTCTACAAACTCCTCGTAAGTTGAATAGCGCACTGCTAGATCGAGATTCACCACCGAGTCGCATCCCCCTGCGGTGACGAGAGTGTCCACCGGTCCCGTCGCTGCCAACGAGCCCAGAGGTCCCACTACACCCACAGTGTCGCGGTAGTAATAGCGTCCGCCAGCTTCCCACCTCATACTGTCACAGGCAATGCGATAGTCTGTGGTATAATGCGTGTAGTCAACCGTAAGGTTCAGATGACGCACCGAGTCGCACTGGATGGCAAACGGCGAAAGATGCGCGGTGAACGGCAAAAGGTGACTGTCCGGCAAAAATTGGGCAATCCCCGCCGTATCCAGTCCCGAAAGTTGTTGTAGCCGTCGATAGGGTGTGTCGGTAGAGACTCGGTATACCGTGTCGGGCGTATGACTCCAAAGCAACGAGTCGCAAGCATGTACTATATCGGTCGTCGTCGCCGTGTCTCGCACTATCAAGGTCATCACCAGCAACGAGTCAATACCTCCACTGCCGCTCAGGTGCACCGAATCCTTCATCACCTGTATCCCACCGGCGCGCACGCCGCTCCCCTCACCGAAAATCCGTCCGCCGTACCATGTTACGGGTAGCCCATTCTGGCACACCACGGAATCAATATACGTGCGGCGGTTCCGCTGCAAGTGCAGCGTACGCACCGAGTCGCATCCCTCCACCGTGGCATAAAGGCGTGGATATACCCCTGTGACATCGTAGGTGCGCCCCTCAAAAGTATAGGTGTCGCCGTCATAAACCGTGTCGTACAAATCCAGCCCATGTGTCGGCCACACCTCCAAGTGCAACGTGCGCACCGAGTCGCACACCACTGACCCCACACCCCTTGTCTCATACTCCTGCCGATACACTCCTGCGCTGCCGTACACGTTTGTGCCGTAGGCGTAGGCCAGGGGCATCCACACCGCCGTGGAGTCGGCGTTGAATCCTGCGACATGCGCGCCGCACACCGTATCGTGGTGGTGAATGTCGTACGCCGCCACAATGTGCAGCTCAAGCGACGAGAGCGAGTCGCACCCTTTCACGGACGTCAGGGTGTCTGTCCACACGCTGTCGCGCCCGCTGATGGCTGGGGGCTCCACATGGGGGCGGCTGTGGCTAGCCGCCTGGTAGGGCGCCAGGGTCTGCCGCTGTGGGCTGCCCCAGGTGTAACCCGTATTCGAACACACGGTGTCCCTCAGAAGGTGCCCGTAGGTGGGATGCACTGTCAACACTATGGTCGACAGCGAGTCGCAGCCGATGCTGCTATGCAGGCTGTCGGTGTAGACGATGGTGAGCGGAGTGCCGTTGTGCGTCAATGTTGCGTCGGGTGTGAGGAGGCTGTCGCTGAAGAAGTAGCTGCGGTTGTCGCACACGGCGTCGCGTGTGGTGTCGCGGTGTGTATATTCCGTGTTGTCGTATACTGTGAGCCTCAGGTTGAGGATGCTGTCGCATCCTGAGGCCGTGTAGCGGTGGAGGGAGTGGGAGCCGCTGGTTGTGCCGGTGCCGAAGGTTGTGTCGCTCCACGCGAGTGGGAGCATGAGCGAGCATATGTGTTGTTCTTCGCAGCTGCTGTAGACGGGGTGTACTGTCAGCCTATGCGTCAGGAGCCGCAGGCAGCCCACGGTGTCCATAACTTCCGCCTCGAACACATGGGTGCCCACGCCATAGTGCACGTTGTCGATGACTTTGCGGCAGTGCTTGATCCAGCGGCTGCCGGAGAGGGTGGAGTCTGCCAGCTCCCATCCTTCGGGGGGGGCACCGGCGACATTGTAGAGGTGCAGGGTGTCGGGCTTTGCGTTGAAGCACCGTTCCGTCGCGCCTTCTATCCGCAATCCCGTCGGGGGGAATGCCAGCGTCAGCGGCACTGTCAACGTGTCCATGCAGGCGCCACCGCCGATGCTTGTGACGAGACTTACAAGGTAGGTGCCGGGCTCCCCGTACCTGGTCCTTGCATGGTAGGTGTCCGCGCTGTCGCCGTTGCCGAAGTACCACATCGCATTTTCCACACCCTCTCCCGTGCCCACGGGTGTCACTCCGTCCATCGACACTGTGCTGCGGTTCAAGAATGTCACATCGAAACCACACTCTGCCGGCGTTACCTCGTTAGCCATCAGGGACAGGGGGAAGCGTGTTCCGGCAAAGGCGCTCATGGTGAACTGGCACGAGGGGTTGTCGACGAAGGAGAGGTTGCAGAGGTAGGTGATGTTGTTGTTCGACGCCACGGTGATTTCCTGACCTGTCGACAGTGTCTGCGAGGGGTTGTTGGAGGGGTACCACCTGTAATGGAATCCCGAGGGCACGGAGAGGTGGTTTTCCTCGATGACGCCGCAGCCGGTCGCCACCACACGTTTGTTACCGCATTCCAGGGTGAAGTAGGCATAGCCGTAGTGCGAACCTTCGTTGCAGTCGCGCGTTGTCAGGCGGATGTAGATGGTCTGACCCGCGTAGGGGGTCAGGTCGATGCCGACGGTGGTCCAGTCTTTCCAGAGCACATCGTTGTCGGCCTCGTTCCACCCCATGTTGTAGTTGGCGATGAAGTCGGCGCGTCCGCAGGTTGAGTCCACTACCACCATGTGCTCGTTGAGCAGCTCGAGGCTGAAGCGAGGCTGCATCGCCGCGCTGTGCATGGGGTCTTGGAGCACCGCCGCATAACGCATGATAAGGAGGTCGAAATCCAAGGTGTCGACAGAGAGACCGTACACTATGGACTCTGCTTCGGGGGCCCCGAGGTTGGCACCCCAGTTGCCCAAACGCACGGAGGCGGGGGAGCCATCGGGCACGGTTTTGAGCAGACCGCCTGTGCGAGGGTCACGTTCCGACAGGTCGTAGTGTATAGTATGACGGCTCAAGGGGGAGGCGTAGCCGTGGTTGATGATGCCCTGGTGGGCGTAGGGGTTGCCGTAGGAGCCATAGAAGCAAGAGGTGTAGGAGGCGTTGAGGTTTGTCGGGTCAATACATTCCGAACCACCTGCGGGGGTGAAGATGCGGCAGGTGTCGAGGTAGTTCGAGGTGCAGAAGCCTTCATGGTCGTCGCACGCGGCTGCAACGGCGAAGGTGTAGTTGGTCAGGGGTTGCAGCCCTGTGACGGTGTAGTAGCGGTAGCCGTTGAGGAGGGTGTCATCGACGTCGATGGACCAAGGGGTACCGTGGTCGGGCTCCACGTCGATGCTGATGTCGGGGGAGCCGGTCTGCCTCCAGCATAAAGTGATGGCGTCGGCTTGGACGTCGGTGACATTGAGTGCATGAGCGCCGCATTCGGCGATGTGGATATCGTCGATCCAGAAGCGGTTGTCACCGCTCGAGCCGCTGCAGCGGAGGGCGATGAAGAAGGCGCTGTCGGGGGCATCGGCGAAGTCTTCCAGCTTGCGCTCCCACACGTTGGCGTTGAAGCAGCTCAGGGTGCACAATGGCTGGAAGGTCTCGGGGTCGGAGGGGTCGAAGATGACGCCCACTTCCAAACGGTTGGTGGCAGTATTGTCGGCTTGCATCCACAGCGACAGCGACAATCCACGCAAGTCGTCGAGTCCGAGGTCGGGGAGGACGATGATGTTGGAGTGACCAAGCACGCTGTTGAAGTAGAGCGAGCGAGGTGTCGTGTGTCGGCGGGAAGATACCACCCGGATGTTCTGGTATTCATTGCTTGTGTTGGTCAGCTGCCAACTGGAGGGGATGGTACCGACACTCGTGGTGTTGAAGTCGGCGCACCAGGAGAGTGGGGGTGGTGCCTCAAGGGTGGCAATGCTCAGCGGCGGTTGGCAAGAACCACCGAGGCTGTCGCATCGCAGAAGGAACTCATATGGGGTGCTGTTCGCCAGAGTGAACTCCATGGGTAGACTGTCCACACGCAGGATGGTGCCGTCGCCAGGATGGAAGCCTGCAGGTCCGTATTCGACCCACAATGGATGGGGGATGTCTGAGGCATTGAGCCGCACTTTGTTGTGCCGCAGCAAGGTGAGCGTTGCGGACAGGGGAAGCAGGCAATGGCTCAATTCCATGTTGCTGAGGGTGACGCTGTCCGAACTGTTTCCAGCCAGCATCAGCGCCAGGAAGCGGCCGTCGGTCCACCGACCCAGGTCGGCGGTATAGAGGCCGTCGGCTCCCAAGGTGAGGGTGTCGAGGGGATGGAAGGAGGTCGCATCGTTGCGTATGTTCATGGTTCCAACGATTACGCGTGCTGAGGCGTTGTTTCTCTGCAGGGTGGTCCGCAGAACCAAGGAGGCTATGTCGTCCCCGTCCAGTTCGGGACCACACCACAGGGGGGCGCTGCCGGAGAGGCTGGCGGAGAGACCGCAGAGGGGCGTCCCGGCGAGGTAGGTGGTGGTGACAGGGGTCGACGGTACGCAGGTGCTTCCATGCTCCGAAGCGACGGTGTTGAAGTAGTAGGTGCGGTTGTCGTCAAGTCCAGTGATGAGTTTGGGTAGGCTGTCCACCGCCACACGCCCATCACCATAGTCGATGAGGAAGGGATGTGCGGCTTGCGGCATACCCGGCGCACTCACCAGCACCTCGTTGTGGCTCACCAATTGGTAGGTGGCGAAAGGTACGGTCTGCAGCTTCACATGGTCGAGCACCACCGTGGAGGCGTTGCTGCCGGTGGCACGGAAGGCAATGTATCGTCCGTCGCCACGGTAGGGGCTGAAACTTGCGGTCTGGGTTGTCGGTTCGGAGGAGATGTTGGACATCGTCGCTACGGGAACGAATGTGCTCTCGTCGTCGGGATTTGTCATCACGCCTATGGAGAGAATGGTTCCCGCCTGGGGAATGCGGTAGCGGAAACGGGCGAAGACTGGATAGACGCTGTCAAGGTCGACGATGGGCATCACGGCATAGCGGGCGCCGCCGCTACCGCTGAGGGTGCGCCAGCCTGCCGGCAACGGACCCGTGCCGTCGGTGGCACCCGAGAGGCCGAAGGTGTAGTTCCCCAATGGGGCACAATGCGGTGTGCTGATTTGAACGCCGGTGAGCACTTCGGCGGGCGGCAGGCAACTGACGGTGGTGCTGTCGCAGCGGAAATGGAAACTATAGTGTGTGTTCTCGGCAAGGTTGCGCAGCACGAAGGGGTTGGTGGTGGCGTGGAGGATGGTGTTGCCGTTCTCCACCCAGTAGTCGGGGGTCTCGTCGGCAGGAAGGGTGAAGCTGACCTCATTGTAGGCCGTCAGGCTTGTGGTGGGGGTGGGACACTGGTGTAGATACACGTACTCTATCTCGCCGCCTTTGAAGGTGATGTAGTGGCGCGCCGCCAAAGCGTCGGCATAGTCCGCCAGACGCGCCGTGTGCTCCTCCCAGCCGCTGTGATTGTAAGTGGCGAAAGAAACAAAGGTGGAGGTGTCGTCAAGCATGCTCTGCGAGCCGAGGCTCACATCGCCGCGAGAACGGAAGGTGACATAGACCGACACCATGGTGTCCACGTCGGTATAGGGCATAACGCGGTAGGGACCGGCAGAGTACCAACCCTCGGTCGAGGGACCGACATTCTCGCAATAGGGTGGGTGGATGTCCTTGTGTGTGCGTACCGTTGCTTTCGGAGCACAGGTGGCCTGACCCCTTTCGCCCTGCACGTAGAGGTCATAGTGGGTGTACATCGCCAGTCCGGAGATGACATAGGGCGAGGTGGTGGCATGATGGAGGGTGCCAGTGCCTTGTGCAGCTCCGGCGGCACAGACCTCGACATAGTAGTCGGGGGTGTTGCCGTCGGGAATGACGGCTTCAATCTCCGAACTGCTGATGGCATGGAAAACAGGACGCGGCACCGCCTGCACAATGATATCCTGTACGGTGGCTCCGCTCCCCATGCGCAGGGAAAGATAGCGATGGGCGTTGCCCACAATCCACAGGGAGCTGTCGATTTTCACGTAGTGCTCCTGCATCTGACTGCCGCTCAACGAAGCTATGGGCGTGAAGCCAGAGGTGTCATCGAGAGCGGAGACGAGTCCCACGGTGACCTCCCCGCGGCTTTTGAGGTAGAGATGGAGGTCGGTGGGATGGTCAACTATGAAGTAAGGCTGGACCAACACTGGACCAACGCTGGACCAACCCTGGGGTAATCCACTTTGAAGGCTCGTGCAATACGGGACCACCTCGTCTTTATGTGTGCGCAAGGTCACCGGCAGCGCGCAAGTATTCTCGTCCCCGCTTGCCAGTGTGTAGATGTTATACGGGGTGTACATCTCCAGACCCGTTATATGATAGGGGGAGGAGGTCACGTGGTGCAACTGTCCACCGCCCTGTGAACCGGTGCCCACCCGTAGCCAATAGTCGACACTGCTGCCCTCCACGGTGGCTTCAATGGTGGTACTGTTAAGCACATGGAACGTGGGTTGCGGCACCCGCTGCAGGGTGAGGTCCTTGATGTTGCCGCTAGCACCCTGCAGGCGCAGGGCTACAAAGTGCCCGCTATCGGCATAGTTGGATAGGCTCACGGCGTCTCTTTGCCAGGTGTTGGCGGCAGCGGGGAAGAGGGTGTCGAGGGGAATGAAGGTGGCGTCGTCGCTGCGGTCGCTCATGGCGCCAACGACAAGTTGCCCGTTGGAGGCGTTGGAGCGCCATGTGAACAGGATTGTGAGCTCACGCAGAGGTGTAAGTACCTCTGGCAGTTTGAGAAGACTGTTGGCGGAAAGGTTCTGTGTGTTGGCGTTGCAGTAGGGGAGAGGTACGGCGGCAGCCATGGAGGTGAACTCATGGGGGTAGCAGAAGCGGTTGCCGTTGGTGTCGATGAAGTAGAATTGGTATTGGGTGTTGGGTGAGAGTGGCGCCAGGCTGAGGTGGCAGCTATCGCTTTGGACCATGGTGCCGGTGCCGGGGGTGAAGTTGCGGGGTCCCCACTCGACCTGACAGCGGGCGTTGCCTTCGTCGGTCCAGTAGATATGCTGGGCTTGGTAGCCTGTCTGAGGGAGGTGGAGGTTGCTGGGTTCGGGGTAGAGGGAGAGCTGGAGATTGTCGATGCTTACGGTGCGATTCCCCGAGGTGGCGACGGCACGAATGGCGAGTTGAGATGCACTACATGCCGGAAGGGTTACGCGATGGGTCTGGGTATTGCTTGTATTGTTGAGGGTGGCAAGCGGATGGAAGGTGCCGCCACTATAATAGCCTAGCTCAAGGTATGCGTTGGGACGGTCGCTGTTGCTGAGGGTTATGTCGATGCGGACATGCAGGCCTCCGAGGGTGTGACCCTGTATGGGGGGGAGTAGGACGAGGTCGTTGCGGGAGGGGTTGTTGGTGTTGGGTTTGAGGACGAGGCGACCGCTTTCGATGCGGGGGTAGCGTCCGTCGTTGTGTGCGAGGGTGATCCACCCGTCGGGGAGGGTTGTAGAGGAGGAGAAGTCGTTGCAGTAGGGGAGCGACAGGTGTTGATGGATGAGGAGGCTTTCTTCGATGCAGGGGGATGCGGAGGAGTCGGAACAGAGGGGATGGGCAGAGAGGATGTAGGAGCTGTCGGGGGAGAGGGCGAGGGAAGCAAGGGATTGGGTTCCGCCGGGGAGGATGAGGTGGCGGTCGGTGTTCTGCTGTTTGTTATGGATGTTGAGCAGGTAGTGGGAGGAGCTGCCGAGTGTTTGCACGGTGAAGGTTTCGCCGTCGGTGGTGACGGAGCTGACGGCGCAGGAGGTGAGGGAGATGTCGTCGAGGTAGAGGTGGTAGGTGGAAGAGGGTGAGAAGCGGAGGGTGATGTGGTTGGCATTGGCGTTGTTGCGCATCTCGGGGGTGATTACGATATGGAAGGACTCCCAGTGGTCGACGGCGTCGACGGTGATGGGAGCCAGGGATGTGAAGGTACCCTGTGGAAATGGGGTGAGACCGACGTGCAGGCGGGCCTCTGTGGTGGCATCGAGGTTGCTGCAGTAGATGCGCCCGCTGAGGACGACGGTAGCGCTGGTGTCGGCAAGGGGAGGAAGGGAGAAGAAGGATGGGTGACCGTTGGAGGTGTAGAGATCGAGGGAGCGGGGACTGCTGTAGGCTTTTGAGGTGGCCGTCTGCGGATAGTTGTTGTAGTAGCCCCCCCAGCGTCGCCAGGAGGCGGGGAAGCCGGGCTCGTCGAGAGTGTAGCATTGGGGCAGGGGGATGGAGTCGGGGGGTTGCTGGACGCTGATGACGCCGCTTCCTCCGTGACCGAAAATGTTACATTCACAACGCCAGATGGCGGTGAAGTTGTACTCCTCATCGGGGTCGAGCCCCGTGATGGTGTAGGGACTGCTGGTGGCAGTGGCGCTACCACCCTCCCAGTTGACTATGATTTCCGAAACACCGTATCCGCCCCATTCGATTGTGGCGGTGGTGGGGGTCTGTTGTGTGACCTCGACGTGGCTTCCCAGGCAGTAGGCGATGCAGAGGTCGTCGATGCCGATTCCTGCATTTCCTCTCAGACGGAAGGCGACAAATCCCTGCGCCACTTGAGGAAGAGGCACCGCAAGGACGGTATCGGTCCAAAGGCCGGTGGGGAGCATCGCAACATCAATGGTGTGCACCGCCGAGAAGGTGGCCAGCCCTTGCCCGTGGTCGGAGATTGTCCCCACTTCGAGGGTTCCGGCGCCGTAGTTGCGGTAGAGGCTGAACTGGAGGTAGAGGGTGGTGACGGTCGTGCAGGCGTCGCTGACGTCAAGTTCGGGCATGATGAGCCCCGCCGGTGTCTGCGAGCTGGCGACGAGCTGCACCGAGCGGCCGTTGTGGCCGTTGGAAGAGGAGGTTACGTTGCCCACTGGGCTCCAGTCGGCGGGCAGCGGATTGTTGTCGAACGACTGGCAGTAGTTCAGCATCTGTGCCTCCGAAAGCGTCTGCATCGTCGCTTCAACCTTGTGGCACTCGAAATCGGGCTCGGAACCCACGCACCAGGCGCGCACCGTGTACTGCGTCGAACTGGCGAGCCCCGTCAGCGTATACGGCGACGTGCTGACGCGCACCCTCTGCATCGTGCTTTCCGAGGTGCCGTACTCGAGCCATATCTCGCCCACTCCCGTCCAGCTCACATCAATCGTGTGGCTGTGGGGATTGCCCAAAGTGATGGTCGGCATCGCACACTCCTGCAGCATCAGGTCGTCGATATAGGCGTAGGAGGAACCGCTGTAGCGGAAAGCAAGATACCTCTTCCCTGTCGGCACCCCCGCAAGCAGCAGCTCGCCGCGCGTCCAGGAGCCTGTCCCAGCCAGGCTGCCCAGCAGTGTGAAACTCGCTGTGTCCTCCGGCGACGACATCACACCCACCTGTATCTCGCTACCCGAGGGCGTGTTGTGGTAGAACGACAGGTAGAGCCCATCCAGAGAACTCGTCTCCATCATCGGCGACACTACCGTCGCGCTGCCGTAGGGGGCGTAGAACTGCAGCGCCCGCGAGCCGCTGTGGCGGCTACCGGTCTGCGACACGGGTGAGGCCCCGTAAGGGCGGCTCCAGCCCACCGGCAACTGTGTGCTCGGAGCGTAGTCCTCAAATCCGTAGCACAGTGGCGCCATCATCGCTGTCGACAGCGTGCTGCATTCCACCCTCGCCTTCCGGCACAGGCTCGTTGTGTCACCAAATGCGGGAACCAGGCTGAAAGTGTACTCCGTGCCGCTCTCCAGCCCCGTAATCACAGTGCTCCAGCCAGTGGCCGACGGCTCTCCGGCGACCCATGTCCAATCGCCGTTGCCCCAGCGTATCATCACATTCTGTGCCCCACTCCAGCTCAACCGCAGGCTGTGGTTCGTCAACTCGCTCACCCTCGGTTCGCCGACGGCATCCTCACTCAGACCCAGATTGTCAACGTAGAGCGTCCGTGTGGCGCCGGGCGACACATACTTCAATGCAAGCACCCTCTGCGAAACGACATTGGCACCAATCTCAAGCACATAGTTCCTCCATTCGCCGCCGGGATACAGCGTGTCGCAGGGTGCGAAGCTGGCTGCATCGCCCGCCGACGTCATCACACCAAGAATCAGCATGCTCCCCTCGGGATTGCTGCTGGGACTCATCGCGTCAATGCGCATATTCAAGCCCGTCAGCGGGTCGGCGGCACCCGGCAGCGCCACTAGCGTCCCCTGGCTGCCGCTCGAGGTCAGCTTCAACCGGCGGCTGCCATTGTAGCTCACCACCGCCGGTGTATTGCTTCCGTTCTCCACCACCGTCCACCCCGTCGGCAGCCCCGACGAAGTGCTCTCGAAAGTCTCGCACAGCCCGCTGCCAATCTCCTGCTCCAGTGTGCTGAAGCTGCCGCTCAACGTCGAACAGTCGTTCTCCGACCCTCCGTGCAGCGCCGTCAGAACATAGCCGTAGCTGCTGCCGGCATCGAGCCACTGGAACGTCAGCGACGACGTGGTGACAACATACGTTACAGTAGAATTCGTGCTATTGTCTGTCAGCTCCACCCTCACACTGTCCACCTCACCATGTTCCGTCCAACTCAGCGTGGCAACAGTGGCGCCCAGGTCGCTGACCACAGCGTCCGTCACCTCCCCGCGTCCGATGCGCAGGTGGTTCACCGTCACCGTACCGCTCGCACTCTTCAGCGCCAAGTAGTGGCCGTCGCCCTCGTGACCTGTAAGCAGCACGCGGTAGTGGGTCCATCCCCCCGCGTTTACCGCCACACTCCCTATCTCCGTGAAACTCGACGCGTCGGCAGGGTCTTCCATAAGCCCCACCTTCAGCGTCCGGTTCCCGCTACTCGACTGGGCATCGAAACTCACAGCCAGACCGCTGTAGCTCGTCTCCTCAAGATAGGGCAGCGTCCACACCGACGTGCCTATGCTCAGCTGCTGCCCGTGGCAGTAGTCGGCACGCAGTGCACCCGAGTTCGTGGTGAACTCGCCGCCATAAATCCAGCAACCCGTCTCGTCTTCGCAATGGCTGCGCAGGTAATAGCTGTACGTGGTGCCCTCGTCGAGCCCCGTCAGTTCCAGCGGGCTGCTCACATCCTCCATCGGTGCGAGGCTCACCCCATTCCGGCGCAGCTGCAGGTCCACAGCGATGGCTGAAGTGCTCCAACTGATCGTGGCACCCGTCGAGCGTATGCCCGTCACCCCCGTCGCCCCGATGCCGCAATGCGCCACCTGAAGGTCGTCAATCCACACCGAACGGTTGCCGCTGCTGGAGTGTATATATCTCATGGCCAGGCGTTCTCCGCTGCCGGGAGCCGCCACGCTTACCGACACGCGCTGCCACTCCCCGGCGGGGGGCGTCACGCTTGCCAGCACCGTGAACGTGCTCTCGTCGTCGGCACGGCTCACCGTGCCTATCTGCAGCGTGCTTCCGCTATGACTGGCCTGCATGGCAAAACTCACCGTCCACGGACCATTGCCGCTCAGCGGCGGCAGCGTCACCGTGCTGTGACTGCTGCTTACGCCGCCATATGAGCTCAGCTTCAGCGACTTGCTACCGCTGTGTCGGCGGCTGTTGTCAATCACGGGCGCACCGCTGTAGCTGTTCGTCACCTGCCAGTCTGTCGGCAGGCTGCCGCTCACCTCGAAGTCCGTGCAGTAGGGAAGGGGATAGTCCGCCGCAAAAGTCGTCACACTCACACTCGCGGCACCGCAGTGCCCGGCGTCGCAGCTGCCGTACACCTCCCAGCTGTGGCTGCTGCCAGCCGTCAGTCCGTCGAGGGTATAGCGCCATTTCCCGCCGCTTACCTGGCAGTCGCCCTCTCCCACCGTCAGTGTGGCGCCGCCGCCGGTCGTCGGATACAGCGTCACGCTGTCGCCGTGCAGCGGCTCGTCCCATTCCAGCGTCGCCGACGTGGAAGTCTTGCCCGCAAGCGCCACACCGCTCAGCAGGCAGCGCCCCACACGCAAAGCGTCGATATACAGGGTGGAATTCCCCACGGGCTTGAGTATCAGGTAGCGGCCGTTCCCGTCATAGTTTTGGAGACTGACAGTGAAGGCGTTCCAGCTCGAACCTGCACTGATTTGCAGCGTCGTGATGGGCACAAAAGTCTCCGTCTCCTCGGGATAGTCTGTCGCAAACACCTGCAACTGCGCCCCGCTGCTGCCGTACATCATCATACTCAGCATCAGCTGGTTGATGTCCACCAGCGTGCCGTTGACCAATGCTATCTGCGGCATCACGGCATAACCGCCGCCACTAAGCCTCAGGGCGCGGCTCCCGCTGTATCGGGTCGACGTCTGCACACTGCAGCCGTTCATCCCCATCCATCCCGCAGGCAGCTGGCTGCTCTCGAAATCCTCGCAGTAAACCAGCCCGTCGTGTCTCCCGCCGAGCGTCGTGCCGTCGATACTCTCCGTGTTGCCCGGCAGCGCCTCGCCTGCACATATCGGCGTCAGCGTCAGCGTGTAAGTCGTCGAGGGATTCAAACCCGTGATACGGTATGGACTCGTTACGTTGTTGAAAGTCAGTGCACTGCCACCGCCAACGGGCTGCACCCGCAGGTTCGCCGTGCCGTTGCCGACACTCGTCCAGTGCAGCGTCAGCTCGTCGCTCGAACGGTGACTCACACTCAAACCCTCCACCCGGCAGCGCTCCAGCGCCACCTCGTCGATATACACCTTTCGGGCCACATGACCGTTCTGCATCTTCTGGCTCATCATGAAAGCCGGGCGGTCGCCGTCACCCGTATAGGAAGTGAAATCTATCTCATAAGTAATCCAGACATTGGCAGTTGGAATGGTCAGCGTCGTCACCGGCGTGAACCCAAAATGGCGCTGCGCACTTGAGGTCGACTTCGTAACACCCACTTGCACCACAGCCCCCGCTTCCGTCGCCCTGAACTTCGCCTTCAGGCGGATACCGCTCGGCGACTGGCTGAGCACGGGCCCCATCACGTAGCATATATGCGCCGTGTCGTTGTTCGCTCCGCACGACATCATCAGTGCGCCGTTGCCGGCATACACAGGCGTACTCACCACATGCGCCTTCATCTCCGGCACATCGAAATTCTCCCACTTCGTCCAGCAGTCCGGCAGCTTCGTCGTCGCGTTGAACGTCTCGAAATCCTCCTCAAACGGCAACCCTATCGCCGGGCACTCCTGCCCGTGCATCACAACCGCCATAGACAGCATCACACATGCCGCCACACTCCGTTTTACAATACGTTTCAAAATACAAAAAGTGTTCATTAGTCTGTCCTATAGTTACTTACTTGCATAAAACATAAAAAAAATCAGCCTGCAAATATAAGAAAAACCTGCAAACTAATTAACGAAATATAGTATTATGCTATCAAACCCCATCCTCTCTCGTCCCTCCCTGGTCGGTCCCTAGTTGCATGGGAGCGTGTAGGTAGCGACATAGGAGCGGTATAGGAGAGACCATAGACCTACCATAGAGTTACAATAGAGTTAGCATAGACCT
>ONGA01000002.1 GCA_900317285.1 uncultured Bacteroidales bacterium
GTCATCGGCTACCGCCGTAACAACCAGTGGTTTATGCGCGCCAAGCCGCGCTCCGTCGCCAACCCCCGCACCGAGGCCCAGCAGGCCCACCGCCGCCAGTTCGGCGACATGGTCTCCCTGGCGTCAAAACTGCTCCCGGCCCTCAAGGTCGGCATGCGCCACTACGCCCCCCAGCACGCCATGACCGCAGGCAACGCCTTCGTCCACCTCAATTGGGTACGCGAGGGAGCTATCTCGCTGAAAGACATGAGACTGTCCGTGGGTCCCGTCCCCATGGTCACCTTCACCGAAATCACCGTCGAGGATGGCGTCCTGACCCTACGTTGGGACAAGAACCTCCACCACCACGGAGCCAAAAACGAAGACACCATCAAGATATTCGCCTACAGCGAGGAGCAAGGCCTGACCCAGTGCGTAGCCACAGCCGAGCGCCGTTCCCGCCGCCTCAGCACCCTCCTCCCGGATGCCTTCCGCGACGCCCACCTATGGGCCCTAATAGAGGACCCCCAAGGCCGCACCTCCGAAAGCCAATACCTGGAGCCCCTCACCCCCTCTAGTTGCTCTAGAGCATCTAGTCCATCTAGCCCCTCCAGCCCTTTTAGTCCCTTTGCCCCTTCCAGCAATCCCAGCCCCAATCCCGCCGACGAAAGCAACTTTTCAGTCCCATAATCAGAAAAAATCGTATATTTGTGCATGTGTTGTGCGCCCAAAAAACGCACCAACACATTGATTAATATGTATATATATAAAAATAATAATATAATAAAATGACAAAAAAGGTTGTGAAAGGTATCCTCGCAGGCCTCTTGACGGCAGTGTTCGGCGGCTTCGGCTCGGTAGCCAGCTGCCAGGATTTGAACCCCCTCGAGATGCCCACGGTGAACGAAGACTCTGTGATGAAACACATCGTCGAGCTCTCCTCCGAACGCTACGCCGGCCGTCTGGCAGGCAGCAATGGCTACAACGAAGCCCTGTACTATGCCGAGCAAGTGCTCAGGACCTACGGCGCCACCCTCGACCGCCAGGTCTTCGAGATTGAATGCAACGAAATCGAGAACTGCAAATTCAACACCTACACCCCGGGTACCAAGGAGAAAACCGTCTACACCCTCGGCAACGAGTTCTGCTGCGCCGGCATGACCGGCCGCGGCTACGTCGACGCACAGATGGTCTTCTGCGGCTACGGCATCGACAACGAGCTGATGAACGAATACAAAACCGTCGATGTCCGCGGCAAGATAGCCATCGTCCTCTCCGGCCTCCCCGAAGGCGGATGGATACCGCAGGACATCGCTGCCCGCTACCGCCTCCTGCGCGACAAGGCCCGCACCGCTGAGAAACACGGTGCCATCGGCATGCTCGTCATCAACACCAGCAACAGCTGCCGCTCCGACGAGCCCCAGAGCCGCATCTACTGCGGCGACATGCCCCACCTCTCCACCTTCCCCATCCTCCACCTCACGCTCGACTGCGGCCGCCAGCTCCTCCAGGGCGAAGCCATGACCCTCGACACCGCCATCAGCCGCATCAACTGGCTCCACCAGGCCAACTCCTTCACCCTCCTGAAAAAAGCCGAAATCGACGTCAACGCCTCCTACAGCCCCCGCGCGCTCACCGCCAACCTTGTCGCCACCCTCAAGGGCAGCGACAAGCGCCTCTCGAAAGAGTACATCGTCATCGCCGCCAGTCTCGACCATGCCGGCATGCAGGGCGAGACATGCCTCTTCCCCGGTGCCGACATCAACGCCTCCGGCGTGGCGGCAGTCCTCGAGACAGCACGCCTCCTCAGCCAACCCGAATACCGCCCCCGCCGCAGCGTCCTCTTCGTCCTCTTCAGCGGCAGCGAACAGCTATACCTCGGCAGCCGCGTCTTCGTCAGCGCCTTCCCCAAACTGAAGAAAATCGAAGCCTTCGTCAACCTCCAGAACATCGGCAGCGGCGACAGCATCCTGCTCCTCGGCGGCAACAGATACCCCTCGCTCTGGAACCTCGCCAAGAGCCACGACGAGCGTGAGGAAGTCAGCGTCGAACATTCCGCCGCACTCGATCTCCGCGGCGACGCCCGCGCCTTCGACTTCAACGGCATCCCCTCGCTGGTAATCACCACCCTCAACGGTCTCCACCACAACCATGTCTCCTCCGACATCTGGGAGAACATCGACCGCCGCACCCTCGTCGTCGCCACACAGCTGGCCGCCGAGACCGTCCGCGAACTCGCCGACGGCTTCTACCAGGGCCGCAGCATCAGAACCCGTATACGCTAACCACTTAAACCACCTAAAAACGTTACCACATGTGGGCACTCTATAAAAAAGAACTGGGCAACTTCTTCGCCTCACTCACCGGTTACCTCACCATCGCCGTGTTCCTCATCCTCACCGGCCTGATGCTCTGGGTACTCAACAGCGATTTCAACATCCTCGACTACGGATATGCCGGCATGGACGGCATGTTCCTCATAGGACCCTTCCTCTACCTCTTCCTCATCCCCGCCATCACCATGCGCACCTTCTCCGAAGAGAAGCGCACCGGCACCCTCGAGCTGCTCCTCACCCGCGGCCTCAGCGACTGGACCATCGTCTGGTCCAAATTCCTCGCCGCCTGGACACTCGTCTTCATCTCCCTCCTCCCCACGCTGGTGTGCTACTTCAGCGTCGTGGCATTGGGCGACCCCGTCGGCAACATCGACACCGGCAGCGTCATGGGCTCCTACATCGGCCTCCTGCTCCTCGGCGGCGCCTTCGTCGCCATCGGCCTCTTCAGCAGCTCCCTCACCAACAACCAGATCATCTCCTTCATCGTCTCCGCCGTCCTCTGCGCCGTCATCTACCTCGGCTTCGAGTCCATCTACCACATGGGGCTCTTCGGCAGCGCCGACCTCGTGGTCAAGCGCATCGGCATCATGCACCACTACGAGAGCATCAGCCGCGGCGTCGTCGACACGCGCGACGTGATCTACTTCGTCAGCGTCGCCGCGCTCTTCCTCCTCGCCACCCGCATGGTGCTCCAGAGCCGCCTATGGAACGGCTGGCAGAAGCGCAAGAACCTCAAGCGCAGCCACTGGATTGAACTCGGAGTGGCAGTAGCCATCATCCTCTCCGTCAACATCATCGGCAAATACCTCTACGGCCGCATCGACCTCACCTCCGAGCGCCGCTACACCCTTTCCAAGTCCACCAAGGAGCTCCTCAAGAAAATCGACGAGCCCGTCCTCTACCGCGTCTACCTCGAAGGCGAGTTCCCCGCCGACTTCAAGCGCCTGCAGAACGAGACCAAGGAGATGCTCAACCAGTTCCGCGCCTACAACCGCAACATCAACTACGAGTTCGTCAACCCCAACAGCTTCGACTCGAAAGAGGAGCAGACCGTCTTCTACCAGAAACTGGCAGGCAAGGGCATCCAGCCCACGCAAATACAGGTGAAGTCCGACGGCGGCGTCACCACGCAGGTGCTCATCCCCGCCGCCGACGTCATCTACCGCGGACGCGAGACCACCGTGCAGCTGCTACAGAACCAGAAATACGTCAGCGAGTCCGACCTCCTCAACAACTCTATCCAGAACCTCGAATACTCCCTCTCCAGCGCCATCCGCGCCCTCGCCAAAGGCCGCAAGCAGTCCATCGGATTCCTGCAGGGACAAGGCGAACTCAACGGCGGCGTGCTCTACGACTTCCAGCGTTCCCTGGAGGAATTCTACAGCCTCGAATACGTCGAGATTGACGGGAAAATCCAGTCCCTCACCGCCCACCGCAAACGCGAGAAAGACTCCACCTACAGCATCTTCAACCTCTACGACCTGCTCATCGTGGCAAAGCCCACCCAGCACTTCACCGACAAGGACCTCTTCATCCTCGACCAGTACATCATGTACGGCGGCAAGGTGCTCTGGCTTGTCGACCCCCTGGACGCCGACATTGACAGCCTTGCCGAACGCGGCATGATGATGTCGACCCGTCTGCCCCTCGGTCTGGACGAGATGCTCTTCACCTACGGTGTCCGCGTGAACCCCAATCTGCTGATGGACATCCGCTGCCGTCCCATCCCCATGCAGGTGGGCATGGTCGGTGAGAAGCCGCAGTTCCGCTTCGTCCCGTGGTACTATTTCCCCGACATCGTGCCCCTGTCGGAGCATCCCATTGTGAGAAACCTCGACATCATCAAGACCGACTTCGTCAGCAGCATCGACCTTATCGACAACGACATCCAGAAGACCGTCCTGCTGACCACCTCGGAATACACCCGCGTCAAGAACGCCCCGGCAACCGTCGACCTCGCCGATGCCCAGGCCGAGCCCGATCGCCGCATGTACAACAAGAGCAGCCTGCCGGTGGCCGTGCTGCTGGAAGGCGAGTTCAAGTCGGCATGGCGCAACCGTCTCTCTCCCGAGCTCACCGAACAGAGCGCCATCGGATACAAAGATATCAGCAAACCCACCAAGATGATTGTCATCTCCGACGGCGACATCATCCGCAACCGCTTCAACGCCGAAGAAGGCATCGCCTACCCCCTGGGTTACGACAACTACACCCAAACCTTCTACGCCAACAAGGACTTCCTGCTCAACGCCGTGAACTACCTCGTGGGCGATGAAGGACTGATGGAATCCCGTACCCGCAACATCAAACTCCGCAAGCTGGATGTGATGAAAGTCAAAGAGCAGCGCGGCAGATACCAGGTCATCAACCTGGTGCTCCCGCTGGCCTTGCTGGCTGCCGCAGGCGGAATCATAGCTTATACCAGAAGAAAACGTTACACAAAATGAAAAAGAAAACCATCGTCCTGATTTGCATCGCTGCCGCCGTGGTCCTCACCGCGGTCATCGTGGCGGTGAGCGGCTCCAGAAGCGCCACCTTCAAGCAGGACTACCACATCGAGGACATCAACTCCATCACCAAAATCTTCCTCGCCGACAAACAGGACCAGCACGTGACCCTCGAACGCCGCGCCGACTCCTCCTGGGTCGTCAACGGCACCTACGAAGCCAACCAGCCTCTGGTCGACCTCCTGCTGGAAACGTTGAACACCATGCGCATCCGCGAACGGGTGAACAAAAACGCCATCCCCAACGTCGTCAAAGACATCGCCGCACACGCCATCAAAGTGGAAGTCTATCAGCGCGAACCCTTGATCAACTGGTTCTGGGGACACCTGAAGCTCTTCACTCGCGAGAAACTCACGGTGACCTACTATGTGGGACGCGAAACCCGCGACATGATGGGTTCCTTCATGTTCCGCAAAGGCGACAAAGTGCCCTACATCCTCCACATCCCCGGCTTCCGCGGATTCCTGACCCCCCGTTTCGTCACCGACCCGCTGAAATGGCGCAGCCACGTCATCGTCGACCTGAACGTGAAAGCCATCGAACGCATCGAGCTCGAAATCCCCCAAAATCCGGAAGAGGGCTTCGCAGTGGTGCGCGACGGTGAAGGGTTCTCCTTCGAGAGACTGACCACCCACCAGCGTGCCGCCAGCTTCGACACCGCACGTGTGGCACAGTTGCTGAGCTCCTTCACATGGCTCAACTTCGACGAGTTCGCCGCCATCGTGCCCAACAGCTTCGCCGACAGCTGCGTTGCAGGCGTCCCCCGCACAGTGCTGCGCATCACCGATACCGCCGGCGTCACTCACGAGTTGAAGACCTACATCAAATACACCAACCCCGACGACCTGAAGAACATTCCCGACAGCACGATGTACGAGACCTTCGACCTCAACCGCCTCTATGCCATCCTCGACAACAAGGACACCGTCCTCATCCAATACTACGTCTTCGACAACATCCTGCAACCCGCCAGCTACTTCCTCGGTGCCGACAAATCAACCTTTGCCAGATGAAACCGCTCATTCTGATAACCAACGATGACGGCGTCACCTCCAAAGGGATTCGCGCCCTTGACGAGGTGGCACAGGAATTCGGCGACGTGGTGGTGATGGCTCCCGAGCACGACGCCTCCGGCACCAGCCATAGCATCACCTCCTCACGTCCCCTGCGTGTAAGGGAAGTGAAACAAGCTCCGGGATTGAGCGTCTACTGTTGCGACGGCACCCCTGTCGACTGTGTCAAACTCGCCATCGAATACTTCTGCCCCCGCAAGCCCGACTTAGTGCTCTCTGGCATCAACCACGGTTCCAACTCCTCCATCAATGTGCTCTACAGCGGCACCATGGGGGCCGTCATCGAGTCCACCGCTCTCGGCTTCGACGCCATCGGTTTTTCCCTGCTCCACCACAGTCGCGAAGCCGACTTCAGCGGCTGCCTGCCCTGGGTACGCCAGATTATTGGCAACACCCTCGAACACGGCTTGCCTGCCGAAGTCTCGCTGAACGTCAACATTCCTCGCCTACCCGCTTCCGAAATCAAAGGCATACGCATCTGCCACGAAGCCAAAGCCATGTGGTGCGACAGCTTTGTGCAGCGCAGCGACCCGCAGGGACGCCCCTACTGGTGGCTCACGGGAAAATTCGTTTGCGACAACCCGCCAGAAAGCAGCGACGAATGGGCCCTCGCCAACGGCTACGTCTCCATTGTCCCTGTCCATCCCGACTTCACCCACTATCCCGTGATTGACGAACTGAAAGAACAATACAAATAAGCCATCGCCATGAAACAGTTCTTTCTCCAAGACAAAATTCTCACCGGCATCATCGTCGGTATCGGCACACTCATCATCTGTTCTGCCCTGCTCACCCTCGGGCTGGTACTGACGGGAGAGCCTGTCGGCGAGCACCTGCGCTGGTACGGCGGTGCTTTTATCGTCCTGCTGCTCATCCTGCGATGGTACGTCAAACAGCAGAAACCCATCGTCACAAAGACCCTCATCGTCATACTCTTCCTCTCCTTCCTGACCTTCATGTACCTCCTGTTCCACACCCATTCCCTGACCCTGAAATGAAATACTACATCATAGCCGGCGAAGCCTCGGGAGACCTCCACGGAGCCAACCTCATGCGGGCACTGCTCAAAAGCGACCCCGATGCACAGTTCCGCTTCTGGGGCGGCGACGCCATGATGCAGGTGGCAGGCACACCTGTCCGCCACATCCGCGACCTCGCCATCATGGGATTCGTCGAGGTCGTCGTCCACCTCCGCACCGTTCTCGGCAACATCAGCTTCTGCAAGCGCGACATCCTGCAATGGAAGCCCGACGCCGTCATCGGTATCGACTACCCTGGGTTCAACCTCAAAATCGAGAAATGGGCCCATCAGAACGGCATCAAGGCCATCCACTACATCTCTCCGCAACTATGGGCTTGGAAGAAAGGACGCATCAAAGGCATGCGGCAATACCTCGACCGCCTCTGCTACATCCTTCCTTTCGAGCAGGATTTCTACGCAACCAACCAGATGCCGCAAGCTCTTTATGTCGGGCATCCGCTTCTCGACGCCATCGAGAACTTCCAGGCATCAAGCACCGGTTTCGATTCCGGAAAACCCATTGTCGCCTTGCTCCCTGGCAGCCGCAAACAGGAGCTCAAACGCAGCCTCCCCATCATGGCGCAACTGGCGCTGCTGCATCCCGAATACCAATTCATCGTGGCTGGCATGAGTCTCATCGGAGAAGAACTATACCACAAACTGCTCCCCAAGAACTCACCCGTCAGTATCGTCTACGACCAGACCTACGCCCTCCTTTCCAAATCCTATGCCGCTGTTGTCTGTTCCGGAACTGCCACCCTCGAGACAGGTCTCTTCCATGTGCCGCAGGTTGTCTGCTACCGCGCAAATCCCATTTCCATTGCGCTGGCGAAAGCCATTGTCGGCAGCCGCATCAACCACATTGCCCTCGTCGACCTCATCGACAACAGCAACGTCGTCACCGAACTGCTCCAGCAGGACTTCAACATCAAACGCCTCGAAGAGGAATTCCGCCTCATCACCGACGAAGAGCATCGAAGCCGTATGCTCGAAGGCTACCGCCGCGTGGAGCAGAAACTCGGAGGCACAGGCGCCAGTCTCCGCACCGCACAAGCCATCATCCAGACCATCCACAAACAGTAAACTCCAAACCTTTGAAACGACTGCTCTCCATACTCGCCTTGCTACTCCTTGCCGTCACCGCACATGCCGACAAGGTGCGAGTGCGCCTCTACTCCACCAACTCCATCTCGCAAATCAATATCTCATTCGACCTCGGCAGCTACAACCTCTACGCCGACGGCGACAACCTGCTCGAGGACTTCGTGGGTGAAGGGCGCTCGGTCAACATCCGTGCCGAAGGCAAGAAACTCCACGTCAGCGTCAACGAGACAGACTATGGCACCTTCTCCACTCTTCGCCTTGAAGCTACCGACACCGCCTGCATCCTCTGCCTCAACCCCGTGGGGAATTCAATCAAGCAGCGTACCTACGAAGGCGACCTTGAAGTCAGCGTCCTCAAGAACGGGAAGATGCTCCTCATCAACAACATCGAATTCGAGACCTACATCGCCGGAGTCGTACAGAGCGAAATCTACGGCAAACAAACCGACATTTTCCGCATCCAGTCCATCATCTCCCGCACATGGGCGCTGCGCAACATCCAGAAGCATAAAGCCGACGGCTACAACTTCTGCGACAATGTCCACTGCCAGGCCTACCTCAACCGATGCGTACGTCCCGACATCATGCTCGGTGCCATACAGAGTTCCGGCGAGACACTCGTCGACACCCTCGGCAACCTCATCGAGACGCCCTTCCATTCCAATTCAGGCGGTGAAACAGCCAATTCGGAAGACGTCTGGCGCAATGCACTGCCCTACCTGCGCTCCGTTTCCGACACCTTCTCCTACAGCATGAAGCAGAGCGACTGGACCAAGACCATATCCGCCGACCGCTGGGTCAACTACTTCGCCAACACACACCACATCAACACCGCCGACAGCCTCCTGCTCGACACTCTCCTCCACTTCACCCAGGAGCACCGGCAGGCACGACTCCTCAACATCCCGCTCACCCGCATCCGCGTCGACTTCCAACTGAAATCCACCTTCTTCTCCGTCACCTTCGACAGCACCTCCAACAACGTCATCCTCCACGGACACGGCTACGGACATGGTGTCGGGCTTTCGCAGGAAGGAGCCATCCGCATGGTAAATCTCGGCATCTCCTACGATTCCGTCCTCCGGCACTACTACACCGGTGCCCAGCTCCACCATGACCCATCCGCCAACCGCAACTACGTCGAGAACTACGTCACACAAATCACCCGAATCATCGAGGAGGACCGCAACAAGTCCACCCAGACCCACTCCAAGAAAGATGACTGGCTGGGACGCCTCTTCCGCCTCCGCGACCGCGAGGAACGCGAAGAAATATACATTGAATCCGAACAAGACAACGAAAAAGACTGGCAGTATGAATGGTAAATTTCTTATTCCCCTTATAGCCCTGTTTACGCTGACATTCTCCGTGCAGGCTCAAGTCAAATGGAGCACCGTCGAGGAAGCCTCCAGCGCCCAAATCGGCGAGAAGCTCTACTTCATCGACTTCTATACCGACTGGTGCGGCTATTGCAAAAAGATGGACCGCGAGACCTTCAGCGACCCCCTCGTGGCAAAAATCATGAACCGCTACTACATGCCCGCCAAATTCAACGCCGAGAGCAAGAAAGCCGTCTCCTGGCGCGGAAAGAAATACCAACCCGGCAGCGGACGGAGCAACGTGCACCAGTTCGCCACCGCCCTCCTCGGGCAGCGCATGGGCTTCCCCACCTTCACCCTCCTCAAAGCCGACGGCACCCTCCTGCAGACTATTCCCGGATACTATCCTCCCAAGGACTTCGTCATCATTCTCTGGTATTTTGCCTCCGGCGACTATCAGAAATACCCCTTCGAGCACTACAGCAAGATCTTCGACAAGGACATCCGTCCCCAGATGGAAAAACAGCTTAAATCGTAAAACAAAAACCGCAAAGCAACATGGGACTGTTCGATTTTATCCGTAAAAGCAAAGAAGAGGAGAAGGCTACCCTCGACAGCGGCCTCGCCAAAACCAAGGAATCCTTCCTCTCGAAGCTCACCAAAACCATCGTCGGCAAAAGCACCGTCGACGACAACGTTCTCGATAACCTCGAGGAGACGCTCATCTCCTCCGACGTGGGAGTGGACACCACGCTCAAAATCATCGAGAAACTGCAGGAACGTATCCGGCGCGACAAATACATCTCCACGTCCGAGCTGAACTCCATCCTCAAGGCGGAGATAGCCCAACTGCTGCGTGCCCCCGTCTACGACAACGGCCTCCCCGCCGACTTCGACGCCCCGATGCCCAAGAAGCCTTATGTCATCCTGGTCGTCGGCGTCAACGGCGTGGGCAAAACGACCACCATCGCCAAACTCGCCTACCGCTATAAAGCCGCCGGGAAGAGCGTCATCCTGGGAGCTGCCGACACCTTCCGTGCCGCCGCCGTCGAACAGCTCATGCTGTGGGCCGAGCGTGTCGACGTGCCCATTGTCCAGCAGGGCATGAACGCCGACCCCGCTTCCGTTGCCTACGACACGCTGCAGTCAGCCATCGCCAGGGAGTCCGACGTCGTCATCATCGACACCGCCGGACGACTCCACAACAAGGTCGGACTCATGAACGAGCTCTCCAAGATACGCCGCGTCATGCAGAAACTCCTGCCCGATGCCCCGCACGAGACCCTCCTGGTGCTCGACGCCTCCACCGGACAGAACGCCATAGAGCAGGCACGCCAGTTCACGGCCGCCACCGATGTCAACGCCCTCGCGCTCACCAAACTCGACGGCACAGCCAAGGGCGGCGTCATCATCGGCATCTCCGACCGCTTCCACGTCCCCGTGCGCTACATCGGTCTCGGAGAGAAGATGACAGACTTGCAGATTTTCAACCCCAACGACTTCGTCGACAGCCTTTTCAACTAACACATTAACGCACCAACGCATTGAAGATAAACATCATCACCCTCGGCTGCAGCAAGAATATCGTCGACTCAGAGCATATCGCCGGCCACCTGCGCAAGGCGGGATTCAAACTCTTCTTCGACAAAAGCCGCAACGATTGCGACATCGTCATTGTCAACACCTGCGGTTTCATCGGCGACGCCAAGGAGGAGTCGATCAACGTGCTCCTCGAGCAGATTGCCGTCAAGAAACGCAGTCGCAAACCGCGCCGCCTCATCGCCGTCGGATGCCTTATACAGCGCTACGAGAAGGAGTTGCGTGAGGAGCTGCCCGAAATCGATGCCTTCTACGGCGTGCACCAATGGGGAGAACTCGTACGCTCGCTTGAGGCGGAATACCATGACATCCTCGAATCCGAGCGCATGCAGTCCACTCCCAAACACTACGCCTACCTGAAAATCAGCGAGGGATGCAACCGCACCTGCTCCTATTGCGCCATACCCCTCATTCGCGGAAAGCACGTCTCCCGCCCCATCGAGGATATCCTCGACGAGGCAAAACGCATGGTTGCCGAGGGGGTGAAGGAAATCATCGTCATTGCCCAGGACACCACCTACTACGGGCTCGACCTCTACCACCGCCGCGCTCTGGGCGAGCTGCTGGAACGCCTCGCCACCGAGAGCGGTGCCGAATGGATACGCCTGCACTACACCTACCCGTCATCGTTCCCCCTGGATGCCATCGAGGCGATACGGAAGCACAAGAACATCTGCAACTACATCGACATCCCGCTCCAGCACATCAACACCCGCATTCTCGACTCGATGCAACGCGGCATCGACCGCGAAGGAACGCTGCAGCTCCTCGCCACCATGCGGGAGCAGCTGCCCGACGTTGCCATCCGCACCACTCTCATCGTCGGCTACCCGGGCGAAACGCGTGAGGAATTCGAGGAGCTCAAGGAGTTTGTCCGCATGGCACAGTTCGACCGCATGGGCTGCTTCGCCTACTCGCCCGAGGAAGGCACCGCAGCCTACGACCTGCCCGACGACGTGTCCGAAGAGGAGAAACTGCGTCGCGTCGACGAGCTCATGAGCCTGCAGGAGGAGATATCATTAATAAAGAATCGCGCGCGCGTGGGGAAGACCTACCGCTGCCTGGTGGACAGAATCGAGGGCGGGAACATAGTGGCGCGCACCGAATACGACAGTCCGGAGGTGGACGACGAGGTCATCGTGAAGGACAACGGGAAGGTGTCGCCAGGCGACTTCATCCAGGTGAAAATTGTCGCCGCCGAGGAGCACGACATCTACGGTGAAATTGCCACCACATAGGAGAAATTTCTCCTATGTGCCCATTTTGGGGCTCATATCGTTGTACTACCTTTGTACTATACTTCTCCCTAGGTTCTCCTATGATGCGTATATGATGCGTATATGATGCTCCTATGTCGGGGGGGGTGAGGATGCCGTGTGGCAGATGGGGGGGAATATTTTTTTGCTGTTTCGATTTTATTTTGTACTTTTGCCGCCGGTTTCGGTTCCCCCGCGAGGGGGCCAAGAGGGAATCAGGTGAGAATCCTGAACAGTCCCGCTGCTGTGAGTTCCAGTTAGTTAGCACAGCTTTCAAGACAAGTCACTGTGGCGCCAGCAGGTGCTGCGGGAAGGCGAAAAAGCTGTTGCGGAACGAGTCAGAAGACCTGCCGCGACCATCAATCATTAACAGCCCTCGGGGAATAGGACTAATGATCGTATGAGCATTGTTGTTCTATATAACATAGTATCGTTTGTTGTCTGCCGGCAGGTGAGTTTGTCGACACGGATGACGGCACATCACGGCAGGAGGCTCGCGACATTCCTTTCCCTGGGGGCATTTTTATTCACCATCCCACTGATTTCCAACGCCCAAGGCATAGATACAGTGAAGCGCCTGGAGGAGGTGACCGTCAGCGGTCAACGAACCCCCACGACGATGCGCACCGCAGCACCCACACAGGTGCTCGACGCCGAACAGATGGAGAAGCTGGGAGCCATGCAGTTGAGCGACGCGGTGAAGCAGATGGCAGGCATCACGCTGAAGGACTACGGTGGCGTGGGTGGCATCAAGACGGTGTCGGCCCGCGGACTGGGGAGCCAGTTTTCCGCCGTCACGCTTGACGGGGTGCCAGTCGACGACAGCCAGAACGGGCAGGTGGACCTCAGCCGCTACCTGCTGGGCAATGCAGCCTACGTCAGCTTCAGCCAGGGGCAGGAGCAGTCGTCGCTGCTCTCCGCACGCGCCTATGCCGCCGGCAACACACTGAACATGGAGACCTCGGAGCCACAGTTCTGGCCCGGGGAGCACACCAAAGTGAAGGTGGGCAGCGAGGTGGGCAGCTTTGGTTTCCTCTCCCCCACCCTCCATTGGGAACAACGCTGGGGCAAGAAGCTGAAGTCGAGTTTCTGGGCCAACTACCTCTACAGCCGCGGCGACTATCCCTTCAGCCTCTATAACAGTGCCACGGGGCGCGACGATTCGCATCGCGACTACCGGAAGCACTCGGCCGTGTGGATGGCCACCGCCGACGGCAACCTCTTCTATACCCACAGCAAGGGGAACACCCTCGTCACCAAGGTGCACTACATGCGCGGCGCCCACGAGCTGCCGGGGCGCGTGGTGCTGTACTCGCAAGTGACGCCCGAGGAATATTCCACCGAGGAGCTGGCATTCGTGCAGACCCGCTGGCGCGTGGAACGTGAAGCCTGGAAAGGACAGCTGCTGGGAAAACTGCGCTACAGCTACGACGACTATACCGACTCCACCGCGGGTAACGACACTTACGACCGCTACCGCCAGGGCGAGGCGTTTGTGAGCGGCAGCCTGAACAGGAGGCTGACCCCCTGGCTCGACATCGACCTTGCCGCCGACGGCGACCTCTCGCACCTGCGCAGCACGCTGACGCAGCGCAACCGAGTGACGCGCACAAGCCTGAGCGCTGTGGCAGCACTGCGGTTCCATACCCAACACTTCGAACTGCGCGCCAACGCCCTCTATACCGACATAGCCGACCGCGTGGGTGACAGCGACAACGCGCCCGCCTACCGCCGCGTGACGCCCTTTGTGTCAATGATGTACAAAGTCGGGAAGGGCACCACCCTCCGCGCCTTCTACAAACAGACCTACCGGGCGCCCAATTTCGGAGAGCTCTATTTCTTCATGCTCCTTCCCGAGCTGCGCCCCGAGCAGGCGAACCAGGTGAACCTGGGATTCACACAGTCCTTCGGCAACGAGGAGGGCACCTTCAGCGGGCAGCTGACGGTGGACGGGTATTACAACCATGTGAAGGACAAGATTGTAGCCAAACCCTCGGTGAACATCTACTACTGGTCGATGGAGAACCTCGGCATCGTCGACATCCTGGGGTTGGATGCAACGCTCAACTTCCAGCTGTCGGCCGTCAACTTACAGTTGCACTACACGTTCCAGTCGGCGCAAGACCACACCGACCCCTCCGGGGAGACCCTCGACGGGAAAGCCTACGGCTACCAGATAGTCTACACACCGCGACATTCCGGTGGCGGCAGCGTGCGCTGGGAAAGCCGGTGGGTGAACCTGGGTGCCAGCGCCATGGTGGTGGGTCACCGCTACAGCGAGCGGCAGAATGCCGCCGACAACAGGCTGCCCGCCTACTGCGACATAGCCCTCACGGCCGACCGCAGCTTCGACCTCCGGTTGGGGACGCTCTCCATACGCGCCACGCTGCAGAACCTGCTCGACGCACAATACGAAATCGTCGCCGCCTACCCCATGCCGGGGCGGAACTGGCGACTGGGCTTATTTTATGAATTTTAAATACTCAAAATGAGAAACATAACAAAAATACTCACCCTAGCCCTCGCCACCTGCGTGCTCGCCGCATGCGAGAAAGAGGAGCATGTCAACGGCGGCACGGTGAACGTGAAAGGCGCCTACGTGCTCAACGAAGGCAACATGGGACCCAACAACGCCTCCATCTCGGTGCTGGACATCGACAGCGCGAAGATTGACAACGAATGGTTCAAGAACGCCAACAACAGCCGCATGCTCGGCGACCAGGCCCAGGACATGGTGCTGTATGGCTCACGGCTGTATGTCACAGTGACTGAGTCGAACACCCTGGAAGCCATCGACACCGCCACGGGGCATTCCACCCAGGTAAGCATGGGCAGCCTCAAACCCCGCAGCATTGCCACCCATGGCGGCAAGCTCTACATCAGCTGCTACAACCCTCCCTGCGTGGTGCGTGTTGACACCACCACCCTCGCCATCGAGGACACCTGTTTCCTTGGGAGCTACCGTCCCGAAGGCATCGCCATTGCCCAGGGCAAAGCATTCATCGCCAGCTCTTACCTCGCCTCCAACATCTACAGCTATGACGACAAGGTGTATGTGGTGGGACTCGACAGCTTCAAAGTTGCCACCACTGTTACCGTGGTGTGCAACCCCACACCGGTGGTGCAGCTGGACAATAACACCATTGCCGTGGGATGCATCGGCAATTACGGCAGCATTGCCGCCAACACCGTCCTCATCAATGCCACCACCCTCGGCACTACCACTGTAGGAATCGGCAGCACGAAAATGGCGGTGTACAACGGGAAACTCTACAGCTATTCAGCGCCCTACGGCGGCACGCCGAGTTACGCCATCATCTCGGCCGACGGCTCCGTCAGCGACTTCCCCTTCCAGCCCTCCATCGGCGGCAACCCCTATGCCATCGGGGTGAACCCCTCGAACGGCGACATCTACCTCGCCAACGACGGCAACTACCGCGTGCCGGGCGACCTCTACTGCTTCCGCCCCGACGGCACACAGCGCTTCAAGGTGGAAGCCGGCCGCCTGCCCAGCAAGATTATTTTCATAACAGATTAAATAATTTCAAAAAATCAATCAAACATTAATTAAAAAATGAAGAAAAAACTAACTTTACTGCTCTCCATTCTGGCATTCTCTGCTGCCAGCTATGCACAATGGGATCCAGTATTCAATCCAACCGTCGCGCAGGACGACATCCAGTTTTGGACTGGCACAGGCAGCAACCGTGCCGTCATAGCCATCACATGGAACGACGATGTGGCAGGCAATATAGGCATTGCCTGGGGCGTCCAATGGAATGGCACCACCAACCTCAAGAGTTTGATGGACACCCTCAACCTCTATGACCCACGCCTGTCTGTCACCGGCAATGGCGCCATCAGCAACTTATCCTATCAAGATGAGGAACTGGGACTCGACCTCGTGGGTCCAGCGGGCTATTGGTGGTACAACTGGAAAGACGCCAATGACAACGACAAACAGTCTGGTGGTGTGTTAGCCGACATGATAGTCTCCGGCGACTTTATTGATTGGCTTCCCATGAATGCAACAACCTTTGAATCTGAAGCCGCCGACGAAATGTTTATGGCCACCAACCCCAACGGTTCGACATCGACCAACTATCCCTTCGCTGAAAGCAGCGTGCAATACTGGGCTGGTAGCGGCTCCAACAGTGCCGTTGTCGGCGTGGGCTTCAACGGCACCGTCCTGGTATGGGGCGTGCGCTGGAGCGGAAACGTCCACGTCAGCGACCTGCTCGACACCATCAACACCCTCGACAGCCGCATGCAGATTGACGGCATTAGCAACTGCTATGCCGATTACATGGAGTACTCCGATGGCACCACCAGCTATGAAACTGAAGGAGCTGGCATCATGTACAAAGTGAACAACACCTTTGCTTCAAGCATCTGCTCCCAGAATGCCGCCGACGGCGACTACATTTTCTTCTCCGACAACTTCAGCTTCCCTGCCAACAGTTACATCTTCGTGAGCACCCCCAACGGTGGCGACACCCCCAACCCCAACACGCGCCCCATCGCCGTGGAGGACATCCAGTACTGGGTGGGCTCCGGTGACGGCAGCTCCGTGGTGGTCGTCTCGTGGGACGACGAAGCCGACGACGTGGTGGCCCTCGCCTGGGGTGTACATTACGACGACGAATACTATCCCTCGGTGCTTGACCTGCTGGATAGTATCAAGGAGTACGACTCCCGCTTTGACTACACTGTGCGTCGCTACATGGGTGAGGTATATGACATCCACACCATCACCTACGAGGACGGCACGATGAGCCTCGCCCAGACCAACACTTCAAGCATCAGTGCGCAAGTATATGCTGAGGAGGGAATCGACGATGTCTCCGGTTCTGATTTAGAATACTACAGCGTATGGGATGGTGACCTTGTGGCCATCTCGACCAGCGGTCTCTTCCTGCTCGACAACGTGGAAGCCGTGCTTCCTCCCGCCGAGCAACCCGAACCCGTTGAACTCTGCACCACCGTTTACCCCCTGCCCTACACTGAGGACTTCTCCGGCTATACCATGGCCAGTGGTAACTATCCCTTCGTGGCCAGTGCTCCTATGCCCACCTGCTGGACTGTACTAGGCAACGGTCGCTTCACTGCAGCCTATGACACTGCCGCAGATGCAAGCACCTACTTTGGCGGCATCGGTCAAGCCACCTCAACCAACAATTGGGGATGCATCACTCCAGGTGATCCCTTCCTGAGCCTCACTGTGTATGGCAACTACGACGGTACCTACGCTAGTTATGTGCAAAATCATGCCAACTACGGCACACGCCGTTATGCCATCCTTCCGAAATTTGACCATTCCCTGTCGCAAGCTCTCCTCACCATGGACCACCGCACCGGTTCCTACGCTCGTAGCGGTGCCTCCTTTATTGTGGGATATATTGTCAGCGACACTTCCGATTTCACTCCTCTTGTCACCTTCTTGCAGGACCGTCGCGTGTTGCATCACGACACGGTACGATTCAGCGAGTACAGCACCACCATCCCCGACGACGCACGCCTCACCTTCCTTTGGATGAGCACAGACACCAATCACACTGGGGATGCCCCTGGCTACTACTACCTTGGCATCGACAACTTGAAGGTTGAACTCGACCCCAATATGCCCGAACCTGTTCCCGTTGAGGCTACTATCGCTGCCAGCGACATTCTCTACTGGGTGGGTGAAGGTCAGAACCAGGCCATCATGGCCATCAACTGGCCCGATACCGCCCTCGCCTGGGGCTACCGCTTCGACGGCAACAAGACTGTTGCCAACATGATGGACGACATCACCGCCGCCGACCCGCGTCTCAGCTACACCACAGGCGCCTATGGCATCGACGACATCCTCTTTGCACGCGCCGAAGGCGACACCCTCCGCAAGTCCAGCAGCGACAGCTGGTGGAGCAGCACTAACAACGGTATGAGCGATGCCGGTATGGGTCAGCCTCTCCACAACAACGACTTTGAGAAATGGGCCGAGCCCGCCGCCGGCGTTGTGGTCGACAGCTTCAGCTACGTATGGGACAGCGTCACCTATTGGAGTTACATCTATGTCTACCCCATGACCATCCATCCCGTCAGCGTTCCCGATACCACTGGCACCAACCCCCAGCCGCAGCCTGAACATGGTCCCTTCTGCGGTGCCGTAGGCACTGAAGGTTGCGACGCTATCGACGGTCACAGCAGCAGCATCGTGGCATGGGCCACGGGCGTGAGCGTGGTGCGCGGTCTCGACGACATCGCCGTCCCCGACGGTCCTCATGTCATCTACGGTAGCGAAAGCGATGCCGTGGGTCCCATCGACTTCACCACGACCACCGCGGTCAGCCTCGGCGACGGCGGTAGCGCCACTGTCACCTTCGCCCACCCCATCCGCAACGGTGAAGGTCCCGACTTCGCAGTGTTTGAGAACTCGTTCAACGACTACTTCCTCGAGCTCGGCTTCGTTGAAGTGAGCACCGACGGCGAGCGTTTCGTCCGCTTCCCCGCCACCAGCCTCACTCAGACCGAAACCCAGGTCGTCTCTGAAGTCGATCCCACCTTCATCAACAACCTCGCCGGCAAATACCGCGTGGGCTACGGTACTCCGTTCGACCTTGAGGAACTCCGCGACAGCACCGGCATCAACATCGACAGCATTGTCTATGTCCGCATCGTCGACGTCGTCGGCAGCATCAACCCGCAGTATGCCACCTACGACGCCTATGGCCACATCGTCAACGACCCCTATCCCACCAGCGATCCCACTGGTAACTGGCGTAGCGGTGGCTTCGACCTCACCGGCGTCGCCGTGATGTACGAGAACACCAATGGCAGCTCCGAAGTGGCTGTGGATGCCACCATCGACCAAGACGCCATCCTCTTCTGGACCGGCAATGGTCAGAACAGTGCCGTCATCGCCGTCAACTGGGCTGCTCCCGACACCTGCCTCGCATGGGGCGTGAAATGGAACGGCAACGCCACCGTCCAAGACCTCATGGACACCATCGTCGCCTACGATTCCCGCTTCACCTACACTGGCACAGGCATGCTCAGCAACATCATCTACACCGCCGACGGCCACACCTTCCAGCTCACCGCCGAGAGCGCCTCGCCGTGGGGCAACTACTGGATGTACAACATCAACGGTGCCGCCGCACAAGAGATGTTCAACACCCAGCAGGTCAACAACGGCGATTTCGTGAAATGGGGCGATCCCAACAGCGGAATCATGGTCGATTCCACCAACTGGGGCTACGTCTGGACCATCACCGTCACTCCCGTCAGCGTGCCCACCGTGGGTATTGACGATGTGAAGGTCACCATCGAGGCTCTCTGGCCCAACCCCACCACCGATGTTGTCAATGTCAGCATCAACCGTCCCGTCAAGGCTGAGCTCTACGACCTCAACGGTCGCAGCATGGCCGCCTTCAACCTCCACGAAGGCACCAACGTCATCAGCCTCGCCCACCTCAACGCCGGAGTCTACATGCTCCGTGCCGAAGGTACGGTGATGAAAGTGGTGAAGAAATAACACTCCACCACATACGAAAAAAGAGGCGCCCAGTCGGGCGCCTCTTTTTTATTGTTCTTTTTTTATCGCTGCGTGGCTATATAATCCAGCACCTTTTTCTTGTCGGAGCTGAAGGTCAGCACCTCCACCGTCTTGTAGTAATTGACGGGGTCGACGCAATAATGGTAGGCATACTTCAGGAAATCCACCTGCGACGACGAGAAGTCTATCGTCTCTGCCAGGCGGGTGATCTGTGCTGCCGTAAGGTTCGACGAGGCGACAATCACCTTGCCCAGCGCCAGCTTGTCGCTGTCGAACGACTGGGCTTTCATCCTTGCCACCATTCCCTGAACATCCTCTTCCGTGGCGTAGTGCACATCGGGATGCTTCTCAACCACCACCACGGCAGGCTTGTCGGCATGATGGTGGTCGCGGTGATGGTCGCGGCCAATGGCGTAATCACGCTCCTCGACACGGTTGTGCGCGGGAGTGTAAAGCGAAAGTTCCTCGATGCGGGCATCATAGTTCACCTTGACGACGACATTGGGCTCACCCGGCACCAACCGCAGTACGGCAGCCTTCTCCACAGGGCGGCGCAGTACCACCACCACCTCATGCTGACGGTCGGTCAGGTCGTTCACCATCACGCGGCTCTGGGGCATGCGGTTCACCACATTGCCGTCGAGATACACCACGTAGGATTCTCCGTGAGACGACTCAAAAGTCAACGTATGATGCGTGGGTCTTGGACTGGCACCATGCTGCGCGACGGCAGTGCCGCCCGCCAATCCCATCAGGCTCATCAAGCCTATCAAAAACAGTTTCTTCATTCTTAGTTCTTTGTTTTTAGTTCTTAGTTCTCACTTCTTGCCTCCCCTGAACGCCATTGTGTCGATGTAGCGTCCTTCTTCGCCCTTCAGCGCCATCGCGAACTCCTTGAAAGAGCGGTGCTCCATGTAGATGACATTGTACACGTCGCCCACATTGTCGATAAAATGCGCATCGCTGTCGGTAATGAAGCCGAACTTCTTCAGGTAGGCGAATTTCTTCACAAACTCGTCACGCGTAGTGAATTTGTTGATCTCCAAGCCGTCGGCCTTGAGGTCGGGCGGAATGAAGCCCAGCTGGCTCATGAGCGACGTGGTGCCTTTGTTGACATGTGCCGGCACAAAGAGTCCGCCGATGCGGTGCACCTCCTCGTAGATGCCGTCGATATCCACATCGATGGCGTTGAGCAGGTGGTACTCCTCCTCACCCACGATTTCCTCGTTCTCGTCGACGATGAGCTGGTAGCCGAAACGGTCCTCGTCGTTGGGAATCTTCGGCAGGTGCTCGTCGAGGAACGCCTGCATGGCGTCGAGCTGCTCGTCGGTCTCGAAGAAACAGAGGCAGTGTGCCTCCTCCTGCGAGGTCACCTCCACGCCGCCAAGGACAAACAAGCCCTTATCCTTGCCCACCCTCTGCGTCACCTTCACCTGCCGCGTGGTGTTGTGGTCGCTGATGGCAATCATGTCCAGCCCGCGCGACAGGGCACGGTCAACGATGGCAGTGGGCGACATCTCCAAGTCGCCGCACGGCGAAAGAACCGTGTGGATATGCAAATCCGCTTTGAAGCCCGTCAACGGCATAACTGCTTCTTTTTAGCAGTTCAGCAGCTGGTAGATTTTGCCGACGGTCTCGTAGGTCTGCATCTCGGTGCTGAGGAACGGGATGCCCTCCTCGTTGCTCTGCTCCATGGTGTCCTCGCTGGCGGTGAGCCCTTTGACGAGGATGACGCAGGCCAGTTCCTTCAGCGAGGCGATGGCCATCACATTCTTGTGGGTCTGCAGCGTCACCCACACGTTCCCCATCTCGGCGTTGCCCATCACGTCGCTCAGCAGGTCGCTCACATAGCAGCCGTCGATGTCGCGGTCCAGACCGCTTTCGCCGCTCAACACTTTGAGGTTCAGTTTCTCAACCAATTCTTTTACTTTCATATTCTGTATTGTTTTTTTGTTTCAATCAAGATGCAAAGATACAAATATTTTTTGAAACCGCCAAATAAAAACCATAATCACGTAATAAAGCCATTATCAATCACGTTATTATTCGCAAAAGATTAGTTGTTGTGACAGGGGACTGCTCCCTGCCCAACTTAAATAGATGAATATGGTAACTAAAAAACATATTTTCTGTATTGCCCTGCTTGTGATTTCAAATACCTTGAGCGCACAAGAAGAGAAACCTGTAACAAATGCGACTCCTCCAGTTATTCATCTTGGAGACCGCTTGGAAAACGATACCTTTTACACTGGAATCGATGGTCGTTTCGTGTTGTCTTTTGCCAATGACAGCATTATACAAGCTCGCTTTTTTAGCGAAGACATGTTCGACCGTTATCAAAAAATCCGCTACCGAAGAAGTGGGGATACAATTTTCCTTCATAATTCTTCTCAACCACGGGTGCCATATTCTTTATGTAAACAAGAACAAATACAAAATATAGAGGAAAAGACAGGTATTCCTGTTATGGTTAGATTTTTCTATCCTCTGCAACCCAAGGAGCGAGGAGTGGCACAAGAACATCTATTCTTTCAAGAGGAAGTGTACTATATGGATTCTGTCTCACTTCAGATTCTTATTCCTTACAAGAGTGTTCACTGTCGATATTCCGACATTTTAGTTGTGTCTCACAAGAACTATTTTGTGAGGCTGTGTAAAGACATAGATTCTTCCTATTATCCCCGCTATGATTACTTAAAGATTGATATGAGCAACATGTATTCTTTATGCCACTATGCTCTGTTCAATGAGTTTCCTCTTGTGATTAAAGGCGACAGCATCTTTCCGGTTGACAATGAGAAAAACTATCAGTGTTGGATAGATAACGGATTCTTTTTCCCTATAATGACAAAAGGCCACGATAAACCATGGAAAGCCAAGGACATTCCTTATTGGATGGTTGGAATAGAAGGAATCAAGTTTGAATTTTAGGTGTGACTGACTGCTACCGTCCAGCAACGGGTAGCCAAATGCTACGGGGGCTGACGGGAATCCGAAATGTTAAAAAGTGCCTCCTGGGACACTTTTTTTGTTAACGTTTCAAAAAAAGTTCGTACTTTTGCATTTTAAAAACTGTTAAAAAATGAGTTTGAAGATTGTTGTACTTGCAAAACAAGTTCCTGATACTAGGAACGTTGGCAAGGATGCTATGACGGCAGAGGGTACGGTGAACCGCGCCGCGCTGCCCGCTATTTTTAATCCCGAAGATTTGAATGCCCTGGAGCAGGCGCTCCGCATCAAGGAACAGAACCCCGGCACCACCGTGGGTCTGCTGACCATGGGTCCCCCGCGTGCAGGCGAAATCATCCGCGAAGGTCTCTATCGCGGCGCCGATACCGGCTGGCTGCTCACCGACCGCCTCTTCGCCGGTGCCGACACGCTGGCTACCAGCTACGCCCTCGCCACCGCTATCAAGAAGATCGGCGACGTGGACCTCGTCATCGGCGGCCGTCAGGCCATCGACGGCGACACCGCCCAGGTGGGTCCCCAGGTGGCCCAGAAGCTGGGTCTCAACCAGGTGACCTACGCCGAGGAAATTCTTGGCATCAAAAACGGCAAAGCCACCATCCGCCGCATGATTGACGGCGGCGTGGAGGTGGTGGAGGCTCCGCTGCCCCTCGTGGTCACCGTCAACGGCAGCGCCGCCGAGTGCCGCCCCGCCAACGCCAAGCTGGTGATGAAATACAAGTATGCCGCCTGCCCGCTGGAAGTGGCCGAGGACGACAGCCGCAAGGCCCTCCGCGAGGAGCGCCCCTACCTGAACCTCATCCAGTGGAGCGTGGCCGACGTGGACGGCGACCCCAGCCAGTGCGGCATGAGCGGCTCGCCCACCAAGGTCAAGGAGGTGCAGAGCATCGCCTTCCAGGCCAAGGAGAGCAAGACCCTCACGGGCGCCGATGCCGACATCGACGGCCTCATCAAGGAACTGCTTAACGACAAAATCATCGGATAAACTGAGAAGTTAAAGAAGTTAGAGGAGATAAGAAGTTAAGCCGAATGTCCAGTCGCTGTATCATAAAGGTAATGGCTTAACTTCCGAGCGCAACAGCGCGATAACTTCTTAACTTCATAACTACATAATTAAAAAGAGAATATGAACAACGTTTTTGTATATATTGAGATTGAAGGCACCGAAGTGCGCGAAGTCTCGCAGGAACTTCTCACCAAGGGCCGCAAGCTGGCGAATGAACTGGGCGTGGAGCTGCACGCCGTCGCCATCGGCACCGGCATCAAGGGCAAAATCGAGGAGCAGGTGCTGCCTTACGGCATCGACAAGCTCTTCGTCTTCGATGCCCCCGAGCTCTTCCCCTACACCTCGGCTCCCCACACCGACATCGTGGTGAACCTCTTCAAGGAGGAGCAGCCGCAGATCTGCCTGATGGGCGCCACGGTCATCGGCCGCGACCTCGGTCCGCGCGTCTCGTCGAGCCTCACCAGTGGCCTCACCGCCGACTGCACGCAGCTCGAAATCGGCCCCTACGAGGACAAGAAGAGCGGCAAGACCTATGAGAACCTGCTCTACCAGATCCGTCCCGCTTTCGGCGGCAACATCGTGGCCACCATCGTCAACCCCGACCACCGTCCCCAGATGGCGACCGTGCGCAGCGGCGTCATGCAAAAGGCTGTCTACGAAGGCGCTTGCAAGAAAGAGGTCGTCTATCCAGAGGTGAGCAAGTACGTCAGCAAGGAAGCTTTCGTGGTGAAAGTGCTCGACCACCATGTGGAGGCCGCCAAGCACAACCTCAAGGGCTCCCCCATCGTCGTCTCCGGCGGCTATGGCGTGGGCAGCAAAGAGGGCTTCGACATGCTCTTCGAGCTCGCCAAGGTGCTCCACGGCGAGGTGGGTGGCAGCCGCGCTGCCGTCGACGCCGGCTGGATCGACAACGACCGCCAGATTGGCCAGACGGGCGTCACCGTGCACCCCAAGGTGTACATCGCCTGCGGCATCAGCGGCCAGATTCAGCACATCGCCGGCATGCAGGATTCGGGCATCATCATCAGCATCAACAGCGATCCCGACGCCCCCATCAACAAAATTGCCGACTATGTCATCACCGGCACGGTCGAGGAAGTGGTACCGAAACTCATCAAGTATTACAAACAAAACAGCAAATAATTATGGCAAACTACTATAGCGATCATCCCGAGATTGCATTTCATTTGGAGCATCCGCAAATGAAGCGGTTGGTCGAGCTTCGCGAAAAGAATTACGAGGACGCCCAGAAGGGCATCGACTACGCCCCCGTGGACTTCGAGGATGCGATGGAGAACTACCGCCGCGTGCTCGAAATCACCGGCGACGTCGCCGCCAACACCCTCGCCGTCAACTCCGAGAGCGTCGACCTCGAAGGTCCGCACCTGGAGAACAACCGCATGGTGTATGCCTCCAAGACCGTCGAGAACCTGCAGCAGACCCGCCTCGCGGGCCTCTACGGCGTCTCCATGCCGCGCCGCTACGGCGGACTCAACCTGCCCAACGTCGTCTTCTCCATGGCCAGCGAGCTCGTGGCTGCCGCCGACGCCGGCTTCCAGAACATCTGGAGCCTGCAGAGCTGCATCGACACCCTCTACGAGTTCGGCAGCGAGGAGCAGCGCCAGAAATACATCCCCCGCATCTGCGCCGGCGAGACCATGTCCATGGACCTCACCGAGCCCGACGCCGGTTCCGACCTCCAGCGCGTCATGCTCAAGGCCACCTTCGACGAGAAAGAGAACTGCTGGCGCCTCAACGGTGTGAAGCGCTTCATCACCAACGGCGACTCCGACATCCACCTCGTCCTCGCCCGCTCCGAGGAAGGCACCAAGGACGGCCGCGGCCTCTCCATGTTCATCTACGACAAGCGCAACGGCGGCGTCGACGTGCGCCACATCGAGCACAAACTCGGCATCCACGGCAGCCCTACCTGCGAGCTCACCTACAAGAACGCCAAGGCCGAACTCTGCGGCGACCGCAAGATGGGCCTCATCAAATACGTCATGGCCCTCATGAACGGCGCCCGCCTCGGCATCGCCGCCCAGAGCGTGGGTCTCAGCCAGGAAGCCTACAACGAAGGACTCGCCTACGCCCGCGAGCGCGCCCAGTTCGGCGAGAAAATCATCCACTTCCCCGCCGTCTACGACATGCTCTCACGCATGAAAGCCAAACTCGACGCCGGACGCAGCCTCCTCTACCAGACCGCCCGCTACGTCGACCTCTACAAATGCCTCGAAGACATCGCCCGCGACCGCAAGCTCACACCCGAAGAGCGCACCGAGATGAAGACCTACAACCGTCTCGCCGACGCCTTCACCCCCATCGCCAAGGGCATGAACTCCGAATACGCCAACCAGAACGCCTACGACGCCATCTCCATCCACGGCGGCTCGGGCTTCATCATGGAATACAAATGCCAGCGCCTCTACCGCGACGCTCGCATCTTCTCCATCTACGAAGGCACCACACAGCTCCAGGTCGTCGCCGCCGTGCGCTACATCACCAACGGCACCTACCTCCAGGTCATGCGCGACATGTTCGCCAAGACCCCCGACTGCGAGCTCAAAAACCGCGTGGCACCGCTCATCGACCTCTACGAGAAAGCCGTCGCCTACGTCAACGACGCCAACAACCAGGAAGTCCACGACTTCCTCGCGCGCCGCCTCTACGACATGACCTGCGAAATCATCATGTCGCTCCTCATCATCGACGACGCCCACCGCGCCCCCGAACTCTTCGAGAAGAGCGCCAACGTCTACGTCCGCATGACCGAGGAAGACGTCTGCGCCAAGAGCTACTACGTGATGCACTTCACCGAGGCCGACCTGCCCAGCTTCCGCGCCGAGTAAATCGACCACACATACAACCCTTCGTCCGCGGCGTCCCTAACAGGACGCCGCGGACGCTTTTACCCCCTCCACTGTCATAGGCAAATCATAGGTACGACATAGGAGAGACATACTATCATCCATAGACCTACCATAGAGTTACCATAGAGGTACCATAGACCTAGCATAGACCTACCGAACATTTTTCGATTTTCTCATGGATTCCTCATCCCGTTTTGCACTTGCAAAGGTACGAAGATTTTTCTGTTCCATTTGCCCTTTAACTACTTTTAACTACCTTCAACTACATTAACTACTGGAAAAAGTTGTACTTTTGCATTTCAAAATTTTCGAAACCAACAATAAAACAATAATGAATATCATCATTGCAGGCGACGGCGAAGTGGGCGTCCACCTCGCAAAATCACTCTCCGAACTGGACCACAACATCACCGTGGTCGACCCGCATTCCGAGCTCCTCAAGCGCCTCGAAAGCGAGAGCGACCTCCTCACCATCACCGGCGACAGCACCTCGCCGCAGGTGCTCATCGACGCCAATGTCGCCGACTGCGACCTCTTCCTCTCCGTGCTCCACGAAGAAAGCATCAACCTCGTCACCTGCATCCTCGCCAAAAAACTCAAAGCCAAGAAAACCGTCGCCCGCATCACCAACGCCGAACTCCTCACACCCAAGCACCGCGAGATGTTCCGCGACCTCGGCGTCGACGAACTCGTGTGCCCCGAACGCATCGCCGCCAAGGAAATCACCAACCTTCTCAACAACAGCGTCGCCACCGAATTCTTCGACTTCAGCGGCGGCCTGCTCGCCATGTACGTCATACGCCTCGACGCCGACTCACCCGTCATCGGCCACGATGTCAAGGAACTCACCCAGACCTACCCCGAACTCCAGGTGCGCGTCGTGGCGCTCCTCCGCAACGGCGACACCCTCATACCCCACAGCGACACCGTCTTCCGCAGCGGTGACCTCGCCTACATCATCGGCCGTGCCAACCAGCTCGACGGCATCAACCGCGCCGTGGGCAAACACTCCGTCAGCATCCGCAACACCATGATTGCCGGCGGTGGCCGCATCGGCCGCTATGCTGCCATGACCCTCCAGGACAAGATGCGCATCACCCTCATCGAGGAAGACCGCCAACGTGCCGAGGAGCTCTCCGCACTGCTCGACGACACCCTCATCATCCACGGCGACGCCACCGACATCGAACTGCTCAAGGAGGAAGGACTCCTGAATGCCGACGCCTTCATCGGCGTCACCGACTCGTCAGAGACCAACGTCCTCACCTGCCTCCATGCCAAGCGCCTCGGCGTCAAGCGCACCATCGCACTCGTCGAGAACACCGGATTCATCGACATCTCGCAGGACATCGGCATCGACACCATCATCAACAAGAAACTCATCACCGCCAGCTACATCGCCCGCTTCATCGTCAAGGGCGACGCCGTCAGCTCCAAGTGGCTCTCCGGCACCAACGCCGAAGTCATCGAGCTCATGGTGGGCAAATGGTCCCCCGCCACGCGCAAGCCCATCGGCAAACTCGACATCCCCGAAGGCGCCACCATCGGCGGCGTCATCCGCGGCCGCGAGACCATCCTCCCCAACCGCGAGCTGCAGCTCAAGCAGGGCGACAAGGTGGTACTCTTCACCCTCCCGAAAGCAATGGCGGCAATGGCAAAACTCTTCGACTAGGCAATGAAGCGTCTCAACTACCGGCTGGTGGCCCGCTTGACAGGCATGCTGATGCTCATCATGGCATCATCGGTGGTACTGCCCATCGCCGTCTCGCTCCACTATGGCGACGGCGCACAGTACGGCCTCGCCATCGCCGGAGTCGTCATGGCTGCCGCAGGACTGCTCCTGCGCAACATCGTCGGCCGCAACGCCTCCTACGAGCTCCACGCACGCGAAAGCTTCTGGATCACCTCCATCGTGTGGCTCGCCGTTCCCCTCTGCGGCGCCCTCCCCTACCTCTTCACCGGCGTCCTCGACCGCTTCACCGACGCCGCCTTCGAGTCCGTTTCGGGATTCACCACCACGGGCTCCTCCGTCATCCTCAACCCCGCAGCCATCCCGCAGGGCATACTCCTCTGGCGCGCCATCACCCAGTGGATTGGCGGCCTCGGCCTCATCCTCTTCGTCATCGCCATCCTCAAGCGCCTCAACCGCGGCACCATGCAGCTCTATGCCGCCGAGTTCTCCGGCACCCAGCAGCGCAAGCTCCACCCCCACATCGCCAAGAGCGTCAGCCGCATGTGGCGCATCTACTCCTTCCTGACCCTCCTGCTCGTCGCCCTCCTCGTCCTCGCCGGCAACGGCATCCTCGACTCACTCTGCCTCGCGCTCAGCACCGTCTCCACAGGCGGATTCATGACCACACAGGGCGGCATGAGCGGCTACTCCAACGCCACCCTTGCCATCCTCACCCTCTTCATGTTCCTTAGCGGCATCAACGTCGCCCTGCTCTACAACTTCTTCACCCTCAAGTGGCGCCAGTTCAAGACCAACCACGAGTTCCTCCTCTACACCCTCCTCTTCATCCTCGCGGCGCTCTCCTGCTTCGTGGCTTTCAGCATTGCAAACAGCGGATTTTCATTCTCCAACCTCCAATTCTCACTTTTCCACATCGCCTCCACCGTCTCCACCTGCGGTTTCTACACCACCCCGCCGGCTGTCTGGCCCTTCTGGACTTCCGTCGTCACCTTCATGCTCATTCTCAGCGGCGCCTCGGCAGGCTCCACGGGCGGCGGCATCAAGCTCCGTCGGCTCATGACGCTCTTCCTCTACCTCCGCAACTACCTCACCCGCATGGTGCACCCCAACGTGGTCTTCTCCGTCAAAATCGACCACCAGGTAGTCCCCGGCGACTACGTCAACAAAATCTTCGGCTTCGTCTTCCTCTACATCTGCTTCATCATCGGCGGCGCCTTCATGCTCACGCTCTGTGGATGCGGCATCGCCGACGCTTTCTGCATGGCGGCGACCAACATCTCCAACCTGGGTCCCTCGCCACTCATCAACAGCCTGGGCGCAAGCCTCGACTACTCCCTGTTGCCCGCCCTCGCCAAGTGGACACTCATGATTCTTATGCTCGCAGGACGCCTCGAGATTTTCGCCCTGCTCGCCATGGTCTCACCCGCTTATTGGAAAAGGAGGTAATCCCATGAAGAAAAGCGACTGGAAAGCTCTCCTACGGTTCCTGGGAATCTTGCTGATGGCGGAAGGCGGACTCATGGCGCTGTGCCTCATTCCCGCCCTGCATTTCGCCGACGGCACCGCCATCCCCATGGCGGCAAGCGCCGCCTTCACCCTCGCCGTGGGCACCCTCCTCTGGTTACGCCACAGCCGCAACCGGCAGATTGAAGACAAGCGCATGTCCTACATCCTCGTGGTCACCTTCTGGCTCGCGCTCTCATTTTTCGCCACGCTGCCCTTCCTCGCCACAGGTTCTATCTCCTCGTTCTCCGCCGCCTGGTTCGAAGCCGTGTCGGGAGTCACCTCCTGCGGCGCCACCGTCGTCCCACATGTGCGATTGCTGCCGGCATCGGTGCTCCTGTGGCGTTCCATGACGCAATGGTTCGGCGGCTTCGGCATCGTGTTGTTGGTCCTCGCCCTGTCGCCGCGACTGGGCATCAACAAGTACGCCCTCTACACCGCCGAAGCGTCGGGAGCCGACAATAGCGGCCACGCCTCCGTCCGCACCGTCGTCACCGTCCGACGCACCCTCGCCGTCTACCTCGTCCTCACCTTGGCGTTCATCCTGCTTCTCTGGATCAGCGGCATGCATATCTGGGACGCAGTCAACCTCACCTTCACCAACATCTCCTCCGGCGGCTTCTCCGTCAACAGCGACAGTATCGCCTCTGTCACCCACGCGCAGCAGTACATCCTTGCTGGTGCCATGTTCCTCAGCGGCGTCAACTTCACCCTGCTTTACCTCTTCTTCACGCTGAAATGGAGACAGATAGGACACAAACTGGATCAGTTCCGCTTCTACATCATCCTCTGCATCGCCTCCATTGCCTTTGTCGCCACGGCTCTCCACTGGCATTCCGGACTCGCCTGGTCCGATGCCATCCGCAACGGTACCGTACAGACCGTCAGCGCCTTGACCACCACAGGCAGCGTCGTGGCCGACTACACCCTGTGGTGGACGCCCGTCACTTTCCTCCTCCTCATGCTCGCCATCTGTGGCGGTATGGCCGGTTCCACCTCCGGCGGCATCAAAGCCATGCGCATGCTCATCCTCCTGCGCAACGCACGCGGCATCATGCGCAACCGCCTACACCCCAATGCCGTCTCTCCCGTGCGCCTCAATGGCAAACCCGTCAGCAGCCACATCCGCGGCAACGTGATGGTCATCTTCATGGTCTTCGGCTTCAGCCTAATGCTGGGGGTCATGGGTCTCATGCTTTGCAGCGTCAACCCCACCGAAGCCATCGGCGCCTCCGTGGGATGCCTCACAGGCTATGGTCCCGGACTGGATGCCTCGGGCGGCTTCGGCTCCTACGCCCATTTCTCCGCTCCCGCCCAATGGCTCTGCACCCTGCTCATGATTCTCGGCCGATTGGAGTGCATGACCGTCATCGTGCTCTTCCTCCCCCGCTTCTGGCATAAATAGCACGCCCCGGGTAATGCCCTCCGGGCGGATTTTTTTGCTCCCGGCACAATTTTTTTCCGCTCTCCGCGTTGTAATGTCGTTGTTATTTATATTAATGTCAGAAGCAACACATGGAAAACAACGACAACAACACTGGAAAACAGCCCATTGTACACCTCGAGAACGTCTGCATCAACCACGAGAACGGTCCTCTGCTCAAGAACGTGAACCTCAACATTGAAGAGGGTGATTTCGTGTACCTTATCGGACGTAGCGGTGCAGGCAAGACCTCGCTGCTCCGCAGTCTCTACGCCGACCGCCCCATCGAGAGCGGCATCGCCTCCGTCTGCGGCACCGACATCATCAACATCAAACGTCGCCATATCCCGCAGCTGCGACGCAAAATAGGCATTATTTTCCAGAGCTTCCGCCTCCTCAACGACCGTAATGTCAGCGCCAACCTCGAATTCGTGCTCCGCGCCACAGGCTGGAAAAAGAAGAACGAAATCAACAGCCAGATCGAGAAGACGCTCAAAGCCGTGGGCATCGCCGACAAAGCCAACATCATGCCCGAATGCCTCTCCGAAGGTGAGCAGCAGCGGCTCGGCATCGCCCGCGCATTGGCGAACAATCCTTCCCTCATCCTCGCCGACGAACCCACAGGCAACCTCGACCCCGTCACCTCGTCGGAAATCATGCAGCTGCTCGTGGACATCAACCGAGAGACCAAAACCACCATGCTCATTTCCACCCACGACTTCATGATGATTGACAAATTCCCCGCCAGGGTGGTGGTATGCGAGCAAGGCACGCTGGTGGACACCGAGCACACGGCACAATAATTTGCAAGAACCGGCGTTATCAAAGTACTAATTTCGAAACGAAAACACCTAGAAATATGAAAAAAACCTTCAGCCTGATACTCCTCGCTCTGCTGCTCCTTAGCGGAACCGATTTATTTGCGCAAAGCAAAAAGAACTCCGGCGGAAAACGCAACAAGCAGACGCTCACCGCTATGGAAGGCCGCCAGAAAGTGCGCGAGTCGGACTACGGGACCTTCGACAAGTTCACCTCTTTCAGCACCAAGGACAAAACCGTCTACTTCTGCCCGTTCGACTATACCAAGCTGCACGAAGTGACCAACGCCTCACATCCCGAATGGGGTGAGTTCCGTCCCGTGATCAACTACCTCCAGACCGTCAGCCGCGCCACCATGACCATGTGCGCCGTCTATGCCATCAACCCCGACATCACCGACCCCTCCGAGCGCAACTCGCTCCTCGAAAAAGCCAAAAACGAGGCCACTGCCTCCGTCAACGCCTTCAACGACTGGAAAGTGAAGCAGCAGATGCGCAACAAGACGCAGTACATGGTGGCAGAAGTCGACTACCGCTACTTCAAAGGTGCCAACTTCTACAACGAGCAGCGCAGCGAGGGCATCATCCCAGTGGGTCTGCTCCTCTATTTCGGCTCTCGCAAAGCAGAGCTCTTCATCTCCGACACCACCGGTCGCAAATTCCCCGATATCAAGTTCTTCCCCAACGATGCAACCATTGTGGAATCGTGGAATCCCGTCCTCGACGAGGTGGCGAACTATCTCAAACGCAACGACCGCAAGAGCGTGATGCTCATCGGCTATGCCGACAACCAGGGCACCGAAGCCTACGTGCAGGGCATCTCCCGCCAGCGCGCCATCGAAGTGAAGAAAGCCCTCCTCCTCAGAGGCATCGACGCCTCCCGCATCGAAGTGGAAGTCAAGGGTGATGCCGATCCGGTAGGCGACAACTCCACCTACGAAGGACGCATCGCCAACAACCGCGTCAGCATCAACGTGCAGTGACAGCAAAAGAGAAATATCGTCAGCTATGCGAGACAGAGGGGTCGCGGATCCCTCTGTTTCAGCAATATTGGTGGATGGATACCGTCTGTCACGGCAAGCAGTGGGACGTGCTGCTGGCCGAGCAATCCAACGGCTTCATCGACGGTGCTCTCCCCTACCTCATCGGCAATAAATTCGGTCTGCGCTACATCCTGCAGCCACAGCTCACCCAGTTCAGCGGTCCTTGGTTCAACCATCACCCCCTGACGGGCGACCCAGCAGAATTCGAGCACCATGTGGGAGAACAACTTGTTGCCCAACTCGACGCCCTGAACACACGCATCTGTCTGATGCACTTCTCCCCTTCGATAACCGACTGGCTTCCGTTCTATTGGCACGGATACCGACAAACAACCCGCTACACCTATCGTTTCGACCCCCTGCCACTTCCCGAGCAACTGGAATCTCTGGCGGACCGCGGTCGCAAACGTCAACTGGATGAGGTACGTACAACCTACACCATCGACCGCAATGTTGGGAGCGAAGAGTTTGTCTCCCTGCACAATGAATACTGGGAACGGCGCAGCGGCGAAGACCTTCTCTCCCGCGAGTTCCAGCTGCGCATCATCGATACCGCACGCACCCGCGGACAAGGGCTCATCTATGGCTTACGCGACAAGTCAGGCACCCTTGTGGCAGCACGCTTTGTGGTGTTCGACAGCAGTTGCGCCTACGCACTGCTCTCTGCCATGCGCCCCGACACGCTGCGCAACAGTATGACCCTCCTCGTATGGGCACTGCTCACCGACCTCCACGGAAAGACACAAGCATTTGATTTCGAAGGCAGCATGGATGCCGGCATTGAGCATTTCTACCGCTCCTTTGGCGCCAAACAAACGCCTTTCTTTAAAGTGTACAAATGCCGTCCCTCGCTCCTCGACCGCATAATCAGATAATTCATGGACCTTGCCGAATCCATCCGCAAAATAGACTACAACTCTCTTGATATCAGCGACTACAGCCGTCGTTATATTCAGGCTCTCCTCCCTATCCTCGACTACTATCTTGACATTTGCAACCGCGCCCTCGACCTCTTGCCCCCCTCTGTTCACACCCTCGTCGATTACGGCGGCGGTCACGGTTTCCTCAGTTTTCTGGCAAAAAAGCGTGGTTTCGAGCACGTGATCTATGTCGACTACAACCCGCAGGCCTCTGCGACCGTCACAGCACTCGCCGAGCAAATCGGTTTCGGTCCCGACACCGTGCTTACCGGCGACCACAACACCCTGAAAACATGGTGCGACGAGCAGCACATCATCCCGGATGCTGTGGTGGGCATTGATGTCATTGAGCACATCTACCGCCTCGAGCCGTTCTTCAGCGACCTCCGCTCCATCAACCCCCGAATGCAGATGGTATTTTCTACTGCCTCAACTCCTTACAATCCATGGATTAGACATCGGCTGCACCGTATCATGCACCGTGACGAGGAAAAATTCCAACAGATGCGGCACGATTTTATCGCTACCCTGAACCTAGAACTTTCCCCTAACGAGCTCGATCACTGGGTCAAAGCCACACGCGGCATGACATTCAACGACATCAAATCCATCACTTCCATCGAACACATCACCTCCATTCCCACACCCCCCTTCCCCAACACCTGCAACCCCATCACAGGCAGCTGGACAGAGCGCATTCTACCGATTAAAACCTACCGCCACCTTGCCGCGCCCCTTTGCGTCGAGCTTCATAAAGGATTCTACAACAGCTATCAACGAGGACCCAAGGGCATCGCCTCCCGAATGCTTAACTTCCTCCTCCGTCTGCCATTCACTCTTCCGCTGGCACCGTTCATCATTCTAAAAATCAATGCCAAATGAACATCAAACTTATCGTCATATCCAAAACGGATGTCCCCTACCTGCAAACTGGCATCGATGAATACATCTCCAGGCTGAAGCACTACTGCGACTTCGAATTGGTGGTCATCCCCGCCCTAAAGAACCTCGGCAAAGCCTCTCCCGAAGAGATAAAAGAAAAAGAAGGTGAATTGATTCTAAAGCAATTGGCAAAAGTCGACCAGACCGTACTACTCGACGAGCATGGGAAGGAATACACCTCTGTAGGTTTCTCGGAATATCTTCAGAAACAGATGAATGCAGGCACTCGAACACTAGCATTCGTCATCGGTGGCGCTTTCGGATTCTCGCCAGCCGTCTATGCCGCCGCCACACACAAAATCTCTCTCTCTCAAATGACTTTCAACCATCAGATGGTGAGACTCTTCTTTCTCGAACAGCTCTACCGTGCCTTCACCATCCTCCGGCACGAAAAATACCACAACGAATAACCCCTAAAACCTATTTACACATGCAACTTCGGCTAACATTTCAGGAAATCAGCGACTTGATTGAGAAAAAAGCGGGCAAACACCTGCCAGTGATGTATGGAGGTCCGCACACCGTGCGCATCGCCTACGAAGTGAATATGTTCATCAAAACAGCCTCCGTCGGACTCGACCTAACCATTGAAGGCATTGAAAATGGCGACATTATACTGTCCTATGCCGGAGGAGCCGGTATCGACTACATGGTCCGGATGGCTCTCAACCACGCTCAAAGCCAGCCTGGCGGCGACATGATCGAAGCACTCGACAACAACCGTATCAAGCTCTGCCTCAGCAAGAACGCCCAAGCAGGATCCCTCTTCGACCATATTGACCTCAAGGATATCTGCTTCGACGAGCAGTTTGCCATCGTCGAGTTCTCTCCCAAAGGGTTATAACACGCCAGCCTGCCTGTTGGCAAAATGCTCAAGCAAGGCTGCAGCATAGTGTTTCGAGACAGGGATGGTTCTCGACAGTTGGTTCAATTCCAGCTGGAATCCCGTCTTGTCTTTCCTCATCAGCTTGACATTAAACACATTGACCATATACCCCCTCTGGCATCGCAGTAGCCCGTACTCCGCATAGTCCCGTTCCATATCTTTCAATGAGCTGTGCAATATGAACGTATCCTCCTTGCCCTCATTCAGGTAATGGATGTTGGCATAGTTGTCGGCAGCCTCGATGTAAATCACATTGCTGCTGCGCGTTGTGAACGCCAGGCGACCTCCCTTGTCATAGAAATTAATATTTTGCTCACCCGATAAAAGGGAGGCATTCTCTTCCTGCATCAGAAAGCGGCGACGCAAACTCTCGTTCTCTCCTCTCAGCTCCCTCAATCGAGCAGCCTGCAAGATGACAACAAAGAGCGATGCCGCCATCATCAATAATAGGAGCCCAAAGATTGCAAACGTCAAAAAAGATGTATTTTCTATCATAAATTAAATGTTATTTTACCCAAAATAATCAATTTTTACCCAAAATAACGATACTTTACCCAAAATATTGTGCATTTTACTTAAATTAACTTTTATATTTTTGAAAATAAGTGTTTCTTTGCAGCCCGAAAATTAATAAATTTTAACATGAAAATTATCGGAACAGGAAGCGCTCTACCCAAAAAAGTCGTCAACAACGACATGTTGTCCGACTTCCTTGAGACAAGCGACGAATGGATCACTACTCGTACTGGTATCTCCACACGACGCATCATCACCGACGAAAGATTTGAAGACCTTGCCACCGAGGCAGCGGCCCGAGCCATCGACGCCGCAGGACTTTGCCCCGACGATATCGACTACATTGTCTGCTCCAACGTCTCCAACCTTTACATCACTCCGCATCTTTCAAGCATCATCATGGGCAACCTCGGCATGAAAGGTCCCGTCTGCCCCACCATGGACGTCAACGCCGCCTGTGTGGGATTTGTCCAGAGTCTCGATGTCTGCGACGCACTCCTCGCCACCGGCCGCGCCCACAACATTTTGCTGGTCGCCGCCGAGGAATGCACCCGTTTCTGTGACTGGAACGACCGCAACTGCGCGGTTCTTTTCGGCGACGGTGCCGGTGCGGTGGTGCTCACCAAAGGCAACAGCCTCATCTCCAGCAAAATCACCACCATTCCCATGCCCGACGTCATCGTCTATCGCAACCCCATGGAAGCCACACCCTTCGAGACAAGGGAGGGTATCGACACCCACAGCGCCCTGGTCATGAAGGGACGCGAGGTGTTCCGCATGGCAGTCACCTCGGCAGCGCGCGACATTGCCCGGGTAACTGAAGACGCTGGCCTCAAGCTCGAGGACATCGACCATTTCCTTCTCCATCAGGCAAACCTCCGCATCAACGAGGCTATCCGCGAGAACCTGCGTCAGCCTCAGGAGAAGTTCCCCACCAACGTGCAGCGCTTCGGCAACACCAGCTCTGCCAGCATTCCCCTGCTGCTCGACGAAGGCATCCGCGAAGGTCGCATCAAGCAGGGCGACACCATCCTCATGAGCGCTTTCGGCGCTGGATTCGTCTCCGGCGTCCTCATCCTGAAGTATTAACCAATATAAATAAAGAAAACAAATATAAAATATGAGCAGAGTATACATCACCGGCGTGGGGTGCATCACCCCCCTCGGAAACGACATCAACACATTGTGGGACAGCATTGTCAACGGCAAATGCGGCATCGATTTCATCACTAAAATCGACGACCCAGACCTGCCCGTCAAAATCGCCGCCGAAGTCAAGGACTTCCATCCCGAGAACTACGGCATCGAGAAGACCATGATCCGTCACAACGACATCTACGCCCTCTACGCTCTCGCCGCAGCCTACCAGGCCATGAACGACAGCGGACTCAAAGTGGGTGAAGACGTCGACCCGCGCCGACTCGGCGTTGCCATCGGCAGCGGTATCGGCGGCATACAGACTTTCGAGCGCGAGCACGCCAACCTCATGCAGTACGGCATGCGTCGCATCTCGCCCCTCTTCATCCCCGAAATGATTTCCAATATCGCAGGCGGCAACGTCGCCATCACCTACAACGCCCAAGGTCCCAACCTGCCCGTTGTAACGGCTTGTGCCACAGGCACCCACTCCGTAGGCGAGGCCTATCGCCTCATCCGTGAGGGTCGTGCCGACGCCGTCATCACCGGCGGTGCCGAAGCATCGGTCTGCAAGATGGCAATCGGCGGCTTCAACAACATGAAAGCCCTCACCACTTCCGAAGACCCCATGGCAGCCTCCCTGCCCTTCGACAGCCGTCGCCACGGCTTCGTGCTCGGCGAAGGTTCCGGCGTCCTTATCCTTGAGAGCGAGGAACTTGCAAAGAAACGCGGTGCCAAGCTCTACGCCGAAGTCTGCGGTTATGGCAACACCTGCGATGCCCACCACTACACCGCCCCTCACCCCGAGGGTCGCGGCGCTGCCGAAGCCATGCGTCTGGCATTGGAAGAGGCTGGTTTCAAAGCCGGTGAGCATCTCTATATCAACGCCCACGGCACCGGTACGCCCCTCAACGACAAGGGCGAGACCCTCGCCATCAAGAAAGCCCTCGGCGAGGACGAGGCCCGCAAAGCCGTCATCAGCAGCACCAAGTCCATGCATGGTCACATGCTCGGTGCCACAGGTGCTGTCGAACTGATTATCACCGCCCTGGCACTCAAGAACGGCATCGTTCCCCCGACCATCCACCTCGACGAGCCCGACCCCGAGTGCGACCTCGACTACACCCCCCACACCGCACGCCAGTGGCAGGCCGACATCGCCATCAGCAACACCTTCGGTTTCGGCGGTCAGAACTCCTGCGTCGCCCTCCGGAAAATCTAAAACAATAATTCATTAAACACTAAAAATCAAACTATTATGGAAATTCTACAAAGAAACCAAATCAAGACCTTCTTGCCTCACCGCGAGCCCATGCTCCTTGTCGACGACGTCACCATGGAAGGCGACACCGCCATCGCCCACTACCACGTGCGCGGCGACGAGTACTTCCTCCAGGGCCACTTCCCCGGCAACCCCATCGTGCCGGGCGTCATCCTCTGCGAGATCATGGGTCAGTCCATGTGCATCCTCGTGCGCGACGAGCTCGCCGCCGGACGGCTCCCGCTCTACAGCGGCATCAAGGAAGCCCGTTTCCGCCAGCCCGTCAAACCCGGTGACACCATCGAGATTCGCGGTCGTATCACCGACCGTCGCAGTCTCATCTTCCACGCTGAGGCCGAGGCCAAGGTCAACGGCAAAACCGCCGTCAAAGGCGTCCTGTCGTTTGCTCTGATTGATAACCCAAACAAATAAAGAATCATGGAACTGTTAAAAAATAAAATTGCCCTCGTAACGGGTGGCTCCCGCGGCCTTGGCCGCCGCACCGCACTACTCTTCGCCGAAGAGGGTGCCACGGTGATTTTCACCGATTTACAGGAAAACGACAGCAGCCGCGAACTCCTCGCCGAGCTGCAGAAACTCCAGCCGCGCTCGATGTTCATCGCCAGCAACGCCGCCGACTATGAGGACACCCTCCGCGTCGCCGAGATCGTCCAGAAAGAATTCGGCCGTCTCGACGTCCTCGTCAACAACGCCGGCATCACCCGCGACAACCTCCTCCTCCGCATGCAGCCCAAGGACTGGGATCTCGTCCTCGAGGTCAATCTCCGCTCTGTCTTCAACTTCTGCAAGGCCTTCGCCCCCATGATGATCAAACAGCGCAGCGGCTCCATCATCAACACCAGCTCCGTCGTGGGCGTCAACGGCAACGCCGGCCAGTGCAACTACTCCGCCTCCAAGGCCGGTATCCTGGGCTTCACCAAGAGCCTCGCCAAGGAACTCGGTTCCCGCGGCATCCGCAGCAACGCCATCGCCCCGGGATTCATCGAGACTGCCATGACCCAGCAGCTGCCCGAAGACGTGCGCAAAGGCTGGATGGAAGACATCCCCCTGCGCCGCGGCGGCACCGACCTCGACGTGGCAAAGACCTCCCTCTACCTCGCTTCCGACCTCGCCGAATACATCACCGGCCAAGTCATCTGCGTCGACGGCGGTCTTTCTCTCTAAACATTTGAAAACCACTACATTGAAAGCATCCTCCAGCAGGATGCTTTCTTTTCATTTTTTTTTCGTACTTTTGCAAATCGAAAACATCAAAAAAAACATACATACATGGAAAACGACACCCTCAGCCTCATGCTCAACCACCGTTCCATACGCAAATTCACCAACGAAAAGGTCAGCCCCGAACTCCTTGAAGAAATCGTCAACTGCGGCATCCGCGCCTCCAACACAGGCAACATGCAGCTTTACAGCGTGATAGCCACCCAGGAAGAGCCCCTCCGCACCAACCTCTGCCAGCTCCACTTCGGCCAGTGTTCGTCGGCACCCATGTTCCTCACCATCTGCACCGACGTCAACCGCTACCACCACTATTGCCGCGTCAACCAGTGCGACGAGCCCTACGGCAACCTCCTGTGGTTCATCTCGGCACTGGTCGATGCATCCCTCTTCGCACAGAACCTCTGCCTCGCTGCCGAAGCCAAAGGACTGGGATTCTGCCATCTGGGCACCGTTAACTACAACACCCAAAAGATTGCCGAGCTGCTGCAGTGCCCCAAAGGCGTGGTGCCCGTCATCGCCCTGGCCATCGGTCATCCCGCCGAGGAAGGACGTCTCAGCGAACGCCTCGGCACCGACGCCGTGCTCCACAGCGAGACCTACCACGACCCCTCCGACGACGATATCCGCCGCACTCACGCCGTCCGCGACAACGACCCCTTCAACCAACAGATGGTCCGCGAAAACGGCACCCGCAACTACTGCGAAATCTTCACCACCAAACGCTACCCGCGCACCCAGAACGAGGCCATCAGCGCCGACCTCCTCGCCTACCTGCGCCAGTCGGGCATGCTTTAAGCCCCTCCCCACAAAAAAACCTTAAACCTTAAACCCTAAACCTTAAACTTTAAACCTTACCCCCCCCGACATAGGAGCATCATATACGCATCATAGGAGAACTCAAGGAGAAGTATAGGAGAATGGTAGTACAACCATAGGAGGCGTTTTTTCCGGATTTCGTCCCACTTTCTCCTACCCTTCATCCCATCCGTCCTCATCTACAATCCTTTACCCCCAAGCCCCTCAAATCCCCACTCCATCCCGCCGGAACACCCCCTGTTGAAAAAATAATTTTGCCATGTCAGCCATTTTTCGTACTTTTGCATTTTAAAACAAAATAGAACATGGTAGAAATCACACGCACTTTTGATTTGCTCGACCACCTGGTGGAGCAACATCCGAAAGACGACATCCTCGCCGGAAAAGTCAACGGCGAATGGGTAAAATATAGCTCTCACGACTACTACAAATTCGCTCACTACCTCGCCTACGGCCTCTGCGAAATGGGCCTCAAACAGGGCGACCGCGTCGTCACCATGAGCGGCAACTGCCCCGAATGGAACTTCATCGACATGGCTCTCGCCATGAGCGGCATCATCCACGTCCCCATCTACCCCACCCTCAACACCGACGCCTACCTCCACATCCTCCGCCACAGCGAGGCCTCCGCGGTATTCGTCAGCACCAAAGTGCTCCTCAACCGCCTCCGCCCGGCCCTCGACCAGCTCGAAACCAACCCCCAGGTATACACCCTCGCCAACATCGAAGGCGAGCACCGCACCCTCGAAATACTCAAACTCGGCATCGCCAACCGCGACAAATGGATGCCCGAAATCGAGCGCCGCAAACGCGAAATCAAGCCCGACGAGTGGATGACCATGATCTACACCAGCGGCACCACCGGCATGCCCAAAGGCGTCATGCTCAGCCACCGCAACCTCTGCTCCAACTTCCTCGCCCACGCCCAGGTCAACATCATGGACAGCTCCTGCCGCATCCTCTCCTTCCTCCCCCTCAACCACATCTACGAGCGCTCCCTCAACTACCACTTCCAATACCTCGGCGTCAGCATCTACTACGCCGAAAACCTCGGCACCATCCAGCAGAACATGCTCGAAATCAAGGGTAACGGCTTCTGCGCCGTGCCGCGTGTCCTCGAGATGGTCTACGACAAACTCTACGCCGCAGGCAAAGACTTCTCCGGCATCCGCAAGATGATCTACGACTGGGCCTTCCGCCATGGCAAACACTACGACTACTCCGGTCTCCGCAAATTCTCACCCATGTACATCCTCGGCCAGAAAATACTCGACCGGCTCGTCTACAGCAAATGGCGCGAGAAATTCGGCGGCAACCACCTGACCATCATCACCGGCTCCAGCTCCATCCAGCCCAACATGATACGCGTCTTCGCCGCCGCCGGCATCAACATCTACGAAGGCTACGGCCTCAGCGAGACCTCCCCCGTCATCGCCGTCAACGACCCCGCTCACAAAATGGTCAAAATCGGCACCGTCGGACCCGTCCTCAGCGGCGTCGAAATGAAATTCGCCGACGACGGCGAAATCCTCACCCGCGGACCCCACGTCATGATGGGCTACTACAAAGACCCCGAATACACCGCACAGGTCATCGAGCCCGACGGCTGGTTCCACACCGGCGACATCGGCACACTCGTCGGCGGCCGCTACCTCAAAATCACCGACCGCAAGAAAGACATCTTCAAACTCTCCGCCGGCAAATACGTTGCGCCACAGCTCATCGAGAACATGCTCCGCGGCTCCGAATACATCGAGCAGGTCATGGTCATCGGCGAAAACGAGAAATGCGCCGCCGCCATCATCTCCCCCAACTTCAACACCCTCCACTTCTGGGCACTCAAATACAAACTGCACTACCGCGACAACGCCCAGCTCATCGCCATGCCCGAAGTCCACGACAAATACAGGAAAGTGCTCGACGTCTACAACAAGACCCTCGCCCCACACGAGCAGATCAAACTCTTCCGCCTCGTCACCGACGAGTGGACTCCAAACAACGGACTCCTCTCGCCCACCCTCAAACTCCGCCGTGCACCCCTCATGGAAAAATACAAAGACCTCGTCAGCGACATCTACGGCAAGGAGAAACCCGCCGCCAACGCCTTCTTCTCGGCGTTCAAGTCGGTCGAGCTCCCCACCATGCCGTGGAAAAAATAACGCTCCGCGCACCATGAAACTTCGCCGCTCATACCTCCTGCTCCTCTGCCTCCTCCTGCTCACCGCATGCAGGGGCAACCGCGAGCTCATCTACATCCAGGACGCACCACGCGACCAGGAAGAGGACATCGTCAACAACTTCACCTCCGTCATCTACCCCAACGACCAACTCTACATCCACGTCTCCAGCCAGAACCCTGCCGCCACCATCCCCTTCAACGAAGAAACCAACAAGTCCAGAGATATCAGAAGCTCCGCCACTCCCCAAATCCACGGCTACCACGTCTCCGAAGAGGGCAACATCACCTTCCCCGTACTGGGCGACATCCACGTTGCAGGCAAAACACGCGAGGAACTCCGCATGCAGCTCGAGAAGACACTCCGCAACACAAACTATATCTCCGACCCCGTCGTAACAGTCAACCTCCTCAACTTCCACGTCACCGTCATCGGCGAAGTCAAACAGCCGCAACTCCTCCACTCCGAAGGTGACCGCCTGACCATCTTCGAAGCCATCGCGCGATGCGGAGACATCACCCTCGACGGCATGCGCGACCAGGTTGTCATCGTCCGCACAGGCAACGGCACCCAGACCATCGACACCGTCGACCTCTCCAAGAAAGAGCTCCTCGACTCCCCCTACTACTACCTCCAACAGAACGACATCGTCTACGTCGAGCCCTCACCCAAGAAAAAACGCAAAGCCGTCCGCAACGACGAGTGGCCGCCCTACGTCACTACCGCCACCGCTGCCATACGCCTCGCCTACGCCATAATCCGCTACTACGAGCGAATCAACAAATAGCCGTCCTGTATCCCCCCATCCTGCACTGGCTTTATTTTCAAACCAATAGAAAATAAATTTGGTCAGATGGAAAAATAATAGTACTTTTGCATCCGTTTTTGCGGCACGCATCCGCAGCGAAGCAACCCGTAAAATGTCCTATGGTGTAATGGTAGCACATCAGATTTTGGTTCTGCTTGTCTAGGTTCGAATCCTGGTAGGACAACCACAGAAGCCCCCTCCGAGGCTTCTGTTTTTTTTATTGCAATACAATATTTATCCCGCACACGCGTTATAGGGGCATGAAAACGAACAAAGTGCTGATTGTCTATACCGGCGGCACCATCGGCATGGTGCAGGACGAGAACGGTTCCCTCCATCCCTTTGCCCTCGACCGCATCTACGACGCCGTCCCCCAGCTCAAAAGCTGCGAGTATGACATCGATTCCGTCACCCTCGACAATATCATTGATTCTTCAAACATGACGCCCTCCCTGTGGGTCGACATCGCCAACATCATCGAGCGCGAATACGAGCGCTACGACGGCTTCGTCGTGCTCCACGGCACCGACACCATGGCCTACACCGCTTCGGCGCTGAGCTTCATGTTCAAAAACCTTGCCAAACCCGTCATCCTCACCGGCAGCCAATTGCCCCTGGGCATGCTGCGCTCCGACGGTCGTGAGAACATCATCTGTGCCCTCGAGATAGCCTCCGGACGCCAGGCACAGATTCCCGAGGTGTGCATCTTCTTCGAAAACCACCTCTACCGCGGCAACCGCAGCACAAAGCTCAGTGCCGAGAATTTCGACGCTTTTGAGACCTACAACTATCCCTCACTGGCAAAAGCAGGCATCAAGATCAGCTTCAAGGAGCACCTCTTCCTGCCCATGCCCACGGCACCCCTGCTGGTGCGCAAGAAGTTCGACACCCGTGTGGCGATACTGAAACTCTTCCCCGGCATCGGACCTGAAGTGGTGGGGTCAGTGCTGCACACCCCCAACCTGCAGGGCGTGGTCATCGAGACCTACGGCTCGGGTAACGCCCCCACCGACGACTGGTTTATCTCCGCCCTTGAAGATGCCATCAAGCGCGGCATCATCATCATCAACGTCACTCAGTGCAAAGCCGGCTCGGTGAAGATGCGCCAGTATGCCGCCAGTTGCGACATGGACCGCATCGGCGTCATCGGTGGCGGCGACATCACCCTCGAGGCCGCCATCACCAAGCTGATGTACCTCCTCGGCAACTTCCCCGACAGCAAGGAGCACGTCCGCGAGCGCCTCAGCCAGTCGCTCCGCGGCGAAATCACAGAGTAAAGGTCTCTCTCCTTTTCTTTTTGAGACAAGAAACAACAAGAAAACGACGACATGAAAACGAGGTTGCTTATTTTGTCTTTGCTGTCTTTCTTGTCTTTCAATTCCCATTGCCAAACCGGAAACCTCGGGCATTTCGACAACCGCCGGCTACACTTCGGCATCCAGGTGGGCTACACCCTTTCGAAGTTTGACCTGAACTTCAACGAAGACCCCACCTTAAGGCAGAGCCTCCAGGGTGTCACCTCGTATTTTGCCCCGGGATTCCATATATCCGCCATCTGCCCCGACCTGCGCCTCAACAAGTGGTTCAACCTGCGTCTGGTGCCGGGCGTCACGCTCATCACCCGCGAAGTATCCTATGCGTGGGAGAGCGGCTACGCCAGCACCCATTCCCTTGTCGAACATGGGCGCAACGTGGAATCCGTCTACGGCGAGATCCCCATCGAGCTGAAGTTCCGCTCCATGCGCTACGGTAACTTCCGCCCCTACCTGACCGCGGGCGTCAGCTATGGGTTCGACTTCGCCTCATTGCGCAAAAACAAGAACCAAACCAACGAGAGCATCATCCGCCTGCAGCCCCACGACTTTCGCTACAGCCTGGGCATGGGTTTCGATGTCTTCCTGTATTACGTGAAATTCGCCATTGAGCTGAAAATGACCTTCGGTCTGGTCGACCTCAAAGTCGAAGACCCCGACGTCTACATCCGGTCTTTCGACAACCTTTCCTCCCGAACATTTATGCTTTCCTTCACCTTTGAAGGGTAGCCGCGAGCATTTCGATGCAGCGGATGCCGTCGAGGGCGGAGGAAACGATGCCACCGGCGTAGCCTGCACCTTCGCCGCAAGGATAGAGGCCTTGCAGCTGCGGATGCTGGAGGGTTTCTTTGTCGCGAGGGATGCGCACGGGCGAGGAGGTGCGGCTCTCGACGGCGAGGAGGGAGGCCTCTTCGGTGATGAAACCGTGCATCTTGCGGTCAAAATCCTTGAAAGCCTGTATGAGGCTGTCGACGACGAAGGGAGGCAGCAGCTCGTGGAGGGGCGCGCTGACGCAGGAGCCCATGTAGTTGCTGCGGTTGAGGCGCGAGGAGGGTTTGCGGTGGAGGAAGTCGACCAGGCGCTGCGACGGGGCGTCGATGCACCCTCCGGCGGCTTCGAACATGCGCTGTTCCACCGCTTTCTGGAAATCCAGCAATGCGTGCCAGTCCTCGCCATGCACGTCTGACGGGTTGACGGTGACGGCGATGCCGCTGTTGGCGAAGCCCGAATTGCGTGCGGCGTTGCTCATGCCGTTGACCACCTGCTGGCCGTCGGCAGTGGCGGCGGGGACAATGACGCCTCCAGGACACATACAGAAGGAGAAAACTCCGTGGGCACCCACCTGGGTGACAAGACTGTAGGTGGCGGGGGGAAGCAAGGGGGAGTAACCACGACCGTGGTATTGTATCTCGTTGATGAGCTGCTGCGGGTGCTCGACGCGGACGCCAAGGGCAAAGGGTTTGGCTTCGAGGAGCCATCCGCGGCGGCTGAAGAGCTCGTAAATATCGCGGGCAGAGTGGCCGGTGGCGAGGATGACGGCGGAAGCCTCGATGCTGTCGCCATCGGCGGTGACGACGCCGCGCACATGTCCGTCCTTGACGATGAGGTCGGTGACACGGGTGTTGAAGTGGTATTCGCCGCCGTGGTTGAGTATGGTTTCGCGCATGCGCGAGATGATGGCGGGAAGGCGGTCGGTGCCGATGTGGGCGTGGACGTCGACCATGATGTCGGGGTCGGCGCCGTGGTCGACGAAGCGGCGGAGCACGGCACCGACGTCGCCGCGCTTGGTGGAGCGGGTGTAGAGTTTGCCGTCGCTGTAGGTTCCGGCACCCCCTTCGCCGAAGCACCAGTTGCTGTTGGGGTCGACCTGTTTGGTGCGGACGAGCGAGACGATGTCTTTCTTGCGCTCTTCGACGGGTTTGCCGCGTTCGACGATGATGGGTTTCATCCCCAGTTCCAGCGCCCTGAGGGCAGCGAAGAGGCCTGCTGGACCTGCACCGACGATGACGACCCGGGGGGCATTGACGGCTGGAACATTCGGAATAATCGGAGTATTCTGAGTATTCAGACCTATTGCTATAGTACAGTGATAGAGCACATTGCGTCGGCGGCAGTCGATGCTGCGGCGAGTGACGCGGAACGGGGGCAGGGCGTCCACCCCGACCTTGAGGCGGCCAGCGAGGGCGGCGCGGAGGAGGGGTTCGGAATGGTATTCCTCGGGGGTGAGGTCGAGTTGGATTTCGCTCATCGGGGTGTGTTTTGAGGGTGCAAAAATACGAAAAAATTCCATTTTGGGACGGAGATAGGAGAAAATGGGACGAAAGTGGCTCCTATGGTTGTACTACCATTCTCCTATACTTCTCCTTGTGTTCTCCTATGATGCGTATATGATGCGTATATGATGCTCCTATGTCGGGGGGCGGGAAAAAGAATTTTTCGCATGGAGGGTCGGCAGACGGATTTTTTTTCGTATTTTTGCAAATTCAAAACCGAAAGACATCTATGGACAAGAAGCGCATACTCATAGACCTGAGCATTCTGCGCCACCCGATGTGCGGGCTGGGACAGATAGGGCTGAACTACGGGCGGTGGTACCAGAGCCACGCGTCGGAACTGGCAGACCGGCTTGACATCACGCTGCTGGTGCCGAAGAACTATATCGGAGCCTTCGGCAACGAGGTGCACTACCTGAAGCGCAACGACGTGAGGCGCCAGTTTCCGTGGACGATGCCGTACTTCGACATCTGGCATGCCATCAACCAGAACTCGGCATTCCGCCCGAAGAGCCGCCGCACACGCTATATCCTGACCATCCACGATGTCAACTTCCTGTACGAGAAGACGCCGAAGAAGCAGGTGCAGTACGGGCGCCGCCTGCAGGAGAAGTGCGACCGCGCCACCGAGCTGGCGTTCATCTCGCGCTTCGCCCACGACGACACACGCCGCTTTATCGACCTGAAGGACAAGCCAGTGCACATCATCTACAACGGTGTGGAAGACCTGACGGTGGGCACACAGGAGGCCCCCTCGAAGGAACGGACGGGCTTCGACATTGAGCAGGGCAAGTTTTTCCTCGCACTGGGCGAAGTAAAAGAGAAAAAACAGATACACAGACTATTACCGCTCATGGAACGTTTTCCCGACTATCACCTGATTGTGGCGGGAAACGACGGGACGGAATACGCGGCGGGGCTGCGGCAACAACTGCCGTCGCACCCCAACGTGCACATTATCGGGATGGTGAGCGACGCCGAGCGGCGGTGGCTGTATGCGCACTGCACGGGATTGCTGTTCCCGTCGATAGCCGAAGGATTCGGGCTTCCCGTCATCGAGGCGATGCAGTGGGGCAAGCCCGTGTTCTGCTCGGACAAGACGTCGCTGCCGGAAATCGGGAGCACGCATGCGCACTATTTCACCGACTTCGACCCCGACCGCATGGCGGCGGTGGTGAGCGAAGGACTGAAGAACTTCAACGAGGAGCGCGCCGACGAGGAACGCGCCTACGCCGCCACCTTCTCGTACGAGAAGCACATGCAACAATATATCGACCTTTTCCTTTCCTAGAATGAAGCGGAACGCGAGACTGAACTACCTCATCTGCATCTACCTGCTGGGCATGGTGTTCTTCACTCTGTTCCGCCTGGCGGAGACTGTGGCCTACTGCGCCACCACCGAGGGACCCGACGACTTCGGCGGGCTCTACGGGAAGGCGCTGTGGATAGGTGTTCGTTTCGATGCCGCCGTGAGCGGTTTTGTGGCCCTGGTGCCACTGGTGCTGCTGATTGTGGCAGAGATGGCCGACATACGCAAGCGGTGGTACCACGCCGTGGTGCACTACCTGCTGATGGTGCTCTACACGGTGTGCTTCTTCGCCTGCGCGGCGGATATTCCCTACTTCTGCTACTTCTTCTCGCGCCTCGACGCAATGGCGCTGGCGTGGAGCGACTCGCCCGACACAATGGCGGCGATGATATTCGGCGACCCCGAATATGTCGCCTACCTGCTGGCATTTGTGGCAGTGAGCGTCGGATGGTGGCTGCTGGGGCGGATAATCTACCGTCGCGTGCTGCTGAAGCACCTGGAGGAGCGCCAAAGCTATGCCTGGAGCATTCCGATAGCGGTAACACTCACAACATTAGTATTCATAGGGATGCGAGGATTGGAGAAAGGTCCTATCCATGTGAAGCACGCCTATTTCTGCAACAACCCCTTCCTGAACCAGATAGGGCTCAACCCGGTGTTCACGTTCGAGAAAAGCATTGCCGAGATGGGCAAGGACGAGAACCAGCTGGTGGAGCTGACGGATGCCGCAACGGCGCAGGCAGTGGTCGAGGAAATGCGCAATGCCGCACCCGACCCCGCCCTGACCGGAAGCCAGCCGCAACTGGCAGAAGGCACCAATGTGGTGGTGGTGATCATGGAGAGCATGACGGTGCGCAAGACCGCCCTGTACGACCCCGCCACGAGCCTCACGCCCTGCCTGGACAGCCTGATGGAGGAGTCGCTGACCTTCCCCAACCTATGGTCGGCAGGCATCCATACCTATAACGGCATATACTCCACCCTTTACGGGCATCCCGCCATCCTGACACGCCACACGATGAACGGCACCACCATCCCCATCATGTGCGGACTGCCACAGGTGCTGCGTGATGAGGGCTACAGCACCGCCTTCTTCATCACCCACAAAGCCGACTTCGACAACCTGGCAGGATTCCTGCCCCAGAACGGGTTCGAGCGCGTGGTGAGCCTGCCGGACTACCCTGCCGACGAACCCCGCGGCGCCTATGGCATCCCCGACCACCAGCTCTTCGACCACGCCCTGGAACATATTGACAGCGTGGCTCATCGGGGTCCCTTCCTGACCTGCATCATGACCTGTAGCGACCATTCGCCCTTCCTCTATCCCGAAGGCATCAGCCTCAAGCCACGCCACAAGGAAATGAGCAAGAAGATGGTGGAGTATGCCGACTGGTCGATTGGTCGGTTCATGAAGATGGCGTCCACACGACCTTGGTATGGCAACACCCTCTTCGTGTTCGTTGCCGATCACGGGGAATCCCTGGAGCCCATCTACGACATGGCACTCAACTACAACCACATACCCCTGTTGCTTCACGCCCCGGGACGCATCGCGCCCGCCCGGGTGGAGCGGTTGGGACTGCAGATTGACGTGGCACCGACGGTGTTGGGGCTGCTGGGGCTGCCCGTACCCTCCACGGTGCTGGGCATCGACCTGCTCAACTACCGCCGTCCCTACGCCTATTTCAGCGCCGACGACAAGGTAGGGGTGATTGACGGGGAACTGTTCTATATCTACCGCGTCAAGCAAGACGGCCGCGAAAGCCTCTACCGCTACAAGGAAGGCAGCACCAAAGACCTCATTGGGGAGTATCCCGAACGCGCTGCCGCCATGCGGCGCTACGCCTTCGGCATGATACAGGCAAGCCAGCAGATGTTGCTCGACGGAAGTACAAAATGTAACAAAAACAGCATCAAATGACAACAATAAAAAGAAACGCCCGCTTCAACTACATTCTCTGCATCTACCTGGCAGGAATAGTGTTCTTCACCCTGTTCCGCCTGATAGAGACGATGGCCTACTGCACCACCACCGAGGGACCCGACGACTTCGGCGGGCTGTACTGGAAAGCACTGTGGATGGGATTCCGCTTTGATACCACCGTGAGCACCTACCTGCTCGTGGTGCCGCTGGTGCTGATGATCATAGGCGAAATGGGACGCATACGCAAGAAAGCCTACTATGCCGTGGTGCACTACCTGCTGATGGTGCTCTACACCGTGGCGCTCTTTGCCTGTGCAGCCGACATCCCCTACTTCTGCTATTTCTTCTCACGCCTCGACACCGTGGCGCTGACCCTTGCCGGCGACGGGATAGGCATGACCATCAGCATGATTTTCACCGAACCGCTGTATGTGATGTACCTGGGAGTATTCCTTGCGGCAGCGGCAGGCTGGTGGATCCTGGGACGGTTCATCTACCGGCGCGTGCTGTTGGCGCACCTGAATGAAAGCCTGTCCTATGCCTGGAGCATACCGATGGCAGTGCTGATACTGGCTGCAGGCTTTGTAGGCATGCGCGGAAGAGTGTCGAAGAAAAGTCCCATACGCGTAGGTACAGCCTACTTCTGCGGCAACCCCTTCCTGAACCAGATAGGGCTCAATCCCGTGTTCACCTTTTTCAAAAGCATTGAAGACTCAGGCAAAAACGCCAACAAACCGGTGACGCTTACCGACGAGGCCACTGCGGCTGCCGTGCTGCAAGAGCACCTGGCCATGCCTGTCGACAGCACCCTAGAGGAAGCCTCGCTGCGATTGCCGGAAGGCATGAACGTGGTGTTGGTGCTGATGGAAAGCATGACGGTGGACAAAACGGGAATCTACGACCCCGCCACGAGCCTCACCCCCAATCTGGACAGCCTGATGCGCCGCTCGATGACCTTCACCGACGTATGGTCGGCTGGCATCCACACCCATAACGGCATCTACTCCACCCTCTACGGGCATCCCGCCATCATGGCGCGACAGATACTGAAAAACACGCCCATGCCCATCATGTGCGGTCTGCCACAGCATTTAAGGGATGCGGGATACAGCACCACCTACCTCATGACCCATGACGAAGACTATGACAACATGCGTGGATTCCTCTTCCAGAACGGGTTCGAACGGGTGGTGGGAGAGCACAGCTACCCCAAGCACGAAATACTCGGCACCTGGGGAGTGCCCGACCACGTGCTCTTCAACCACGTGATTGAGCACTGCGACAGCGTGGCCGGAAACGGACCTTTCTTCGTGTGCGCCATGACCTGCAGCGACCACGGACCCTATACCGTACCCGACGGCATCGACTTCACCTCGAAAAATACAGACAAACTGAAACGGATAGTGGAGTACGCCGACTGGTCTATCGGTCGTTTCATGCAGATGGCATCCTCGCGGAAGTGGTACCGCAACACCTTGTTTGTATTCATTGCCGACCACGGTTCGTCGATGCATTCCATCTACGACATGACACTGGCATACAACCATGTGCCGCTGATTTTCCATGCCCCTGGGCAGATTGAGCCCCATTTCGTGAACCGGTTGGGCATGCAACTCGATGTGGCACCTACCGTTTTGGGGCTGCTAGGCATCGATGCAGGAGACAAGATGCTGGGAGTAAACCTGATGAACCACCGGCGCCCGTACGCCTATTTCAGCGCCGACGATCGCATCGGAGTGGTTGACGGTGAACTATTCTACCTCTACCGCGCCAACCAGGAGGGTCGCGAAAGCCTCTACCGCTACACCCAGCGCGATACCGAAGACCTCATCGGCAAATACCCCGAACGTGCCGCCGCCATGCGCCGCCACGCCTTCGGCATGATACAGACCAGCCAGAAAATGCTGCTTGACGGAAGCACCAACTGCGACAAAAAATGAACTTTGCGCTGAAATCAGACTTTGCCCCCATGGGCGACCAGCCGGAAGCCATACGGCAACTGGTGGAGGGCGTGCGCAACGGCCAGCGGGCACAGGTGCTGCAGGGTGTGACAGGCAGCGGCAAGACCTTCACGGTGGCGAATGTCATCCAGGAGTTGCAGCGTCCCACCCTGGTGCTGAGCCACAACAAAACGCTGGCGGCACAGCTTTACGGCGAATTCAAACAGTTCTTTCCCGACAACGCGGTGGAGTATTTCGTAAGTTACTACGACTACTACCAGCCCGAAGCCTACATTGCTGCCACTAACACCTACATCGAAAAGGACCTTGCCATCAACGACGAACTCGACAAACTGAGACTTCGGGCCTCGAGTGCGCTGCTGAGCGGACGCCGCGACGTCATCGTGGTGTCGAGCGTAAGCTGTATCTACGGCATCGGCAATCCCGACGAGTTCAAACGCGGCACCGTGGAGCTGCATGTGGGCGACCGTCTGAAACGCGACGACCTGTTGATGCGCCTGCTGGATGGGCAATATGTCAGAAACGAGATAGAATTCATCAACGGGCGTTTCCGCGTGAAAGGAGACACCGTGGATGTGTATCCCTCGTTTGCCGACTTCTGCTACCGAATCTCTTTCTGGGACGACGAGATAGAAAGTCTGGAGAGTTTCGACCCCGTCAGCGGGCAACGCATGGAACGCTTCGACGAGGTGGTCATCTACCCAGCCTCCAATTTCCTCACCTCAAAAGACCACCTGCCCGAGATTATCCTACAGATACAACGCGACATGTTTGAGCGGCGCGACTATCTGGAGAGCATCGACAAGCACCTCGAGGCCAAGCGGCTGGAGGAACGCGTCAACTATGACCTGGAGATGATTCAGGAGTTGGGCTATTGCTCCGGCATAGAGAACTACAGCCGCTACTTCGACGGGCGTGCGCCCGGAAGCCGCCCTTTCTGCCTGATAGACTATTTCCCCGACGACTTCCTGCTGGTGGTTGACGAGAGCCACGTCACCGTGCCGCAAATCGGTGCCATGTACGGAGGCGACCGCAGCCGAAAAACCTCGCTGGTGGAATACGGGTTCCGACTGCCGTCAGCACTGGACAACCGACCGCTGACCTACGACGAGTTCTACAACCTTACCGGCCAGACCATCTACATCTCCGCCACGCCGGCAGACTATGAGCTGAGCGAGGCTGAGGGCGTGGTGGTGGAACAGGTAATCCGACCCACGGGACTGTTAGACCCCGTGGTAGAGGTACGCCCGGCAGTGAGCCAGGTGGACGACCTGCTGGACGAGATAGAGAACACCGTGGACAAAGGAGAGCGCGTGCTTGTCACCACATTGACAAAACGCATGGCTGAGGAACTGACAAGCTATCTCATCAACTTGGGAATCAAGAGCAAATACATACATAGCGACGTTGACACGCTGGAACGTGTGGAAATCATGCGCGACTTGCGCATGGGCGTGTTCGATGTGCTGGTGGGTGTGAACCTGCTGCGCGAAGGATTGGACCTGCCGGAAGTGTCGCTTGTCGCCATACTGGATGCCGACAAGGAGGGTTTCCTGCGCAGCGACCGCGCCCTGATACAGACCATCGGACGTGCGGCGCGCAATGTGCACAGCAAAGCCATCCTCTACGGCGACACCATCACCGGCTCGATGCAAAGAGCCATCGACATCACCAACCGCCACCGTGAGAAACAGATAAAATACAATATGGAGCACGGCATCGTGCCGCGCCAGATTGTAAAGAGCACCGACGCCATCCTGGGCACCACCGGCATCATCGAAAGAGCCGCCGAGGAGAGGGGTGAACGGAAACCGGAGAATGGAAGCTGGCAAATGGGAAGCAGCATGCCCATGGCGGCAGAGGAGGAGACAGAATTCGGGAAGAAAGCGGAAGCCGCTCCGTCGCCGTACCTGAAGATGACCAAGGAGCAGCTGCGCAAGGAGATTCGCGAAAAACAGCGCAAGATGCAGGCGGCTGCCAAAGAGCTCGACTTCCTTGCCGCCGCCAAATTCCGCGACGAGATAAAGGAGATGCAAACGCTGCTGGAGACAGCGCGATAGAGACAAAGCGAGGCGGGCACCCTTCCGGGTGCCCGCCTCGCTATTTCCAGCCTATTTGATTACTGTATCGTGATGACAGCACGGCGGTTCTGGTAACGGTGCTCGTCGGTGTCGTTGTCGACCACGGGCTCGTTCTGACCCTTGGAATCGGTGCTGATGTTGGCTGCAGGTGCTCCACGCTGGACCATGAGAGCCTTGAGTGCTTCGGCACGTTTCTGACCATACCGCATGTTGCCGGCTTCGGTACCACGGTCGTCGGTATGACCCGTAACGCGAACCTTGAGGTTCTTGTCGGCAGCCATAGCCTTGCAGAGGGTATTGATGGCAAGGTCGGTGGCGGCGCCAAACTTGGGTTCGGTACCGGCGAAGTCGAAGTTGACAGTGGCGTTAATCATGTCGAGCAGCGCCTGCACCTGCCGACGGTCGGCAGGGGTGTTGGCAGCGGAGGTGTTGCCCGTGGCAGGCACATTCTTCTCATATACGGGAGTGGGCTCGTTGAAAGCGATACGGCGTGCGCGGACGGCAGCGTCGCGGGCTTTGGTGGCGGCGCTGTAGGCGGCAATCACATCACCCATGCGGGCAGCCTCGGCAGCCTCCTGGGCATAGCGGTTGGCTTCAGCGGCAGCAGCCTTGGCCTCGGGGTTGTTTTTCGACTTGGCAGCGAAAGCATCCGCCGACTCGGCGAAGGACTTGGCGGCGGCGGCATAGCTGTCGGCGCAGTTGCCACGATAGGCCTTGCCGGAAGCATCCTTGGCATCGGTCTTGGCGGCATTGCTGCGCGACTTGCCGGCCATCGTCAGGGCTTCCTGAGCCAGAGTGTTGGCAAACTTGGGGTCATTGTAGGCGGCACGGTCTTTCTTCGCCTTCTTGTCGGCGTCGCGGGCAATCTCGGAATTGATGCGGGCGTTGCGACCGGCAGCCATGGCACAGTCGAGACCGTCGTTGTGGGCAGCCTCAGCATAGAGGTCGGCATCTTCGGCAGCCTGACTGGCGGCGTCGCTATTGGCACCATCGGCATACATCTTGGCATCGTCGGCATAGCTGTCGGCAATGAGAGCGTAAGCTTCGTTGAACTGGTCGTAAGCCTTGCAGTACTGACCTTTCTTGTAAGCGTTCTTGGCATCGACAGCCTTTGCCTTAGCATCTTTGACAGCCGCCTTGGCGTCGGCATTGTCGGCTTCAGCAGCCATCTGACCGGCTTCTTCGAGGTCGTTGTCGATATTCTCCAGAGCTTCCTTGAGTTCAGGGAGATTCATGCGTTTGGTGTTGCATCTGGCTTCCTTGTCGGCAGCTTCTGCCTCAGCGTCGTCGTTGCCGAAACCATCGTTACCGTAGGTCTGGTTGCCGTAAGAGGTGCCGTCGTTATCGTATCCAACGAGGGAGGCTTTCTCACCATTGTCGCCGGCATTCTTGTCGGCGTGGCAGTTCCAGCCGAGGTTGACACCCACTTTCAGACCGAGGTTGAGCAGGTGAGCCTTGTCCACCTGATTGGAGTTGAGGACACCGTTGTAGGAATTGACCACCGGCGTACCCATGGCGCCGTTGGGGGCGTCGATCATAGGCTTGTCGGCCTTGTCGATGAGGTTGGTGAGACCGTAGCCACCATAGATGCCGAAGTAGAGACCCCAGTTGCTGGTGAGGGCATAGTTGAGACCGAGGTCGGCAATGATGCTGACGCCGAACTTCTTCAGCTCGACATCACCGCTCTCGTCAGCCTTGTAGGTATCGAAACCTTGGACAGGCAGATTGGTGTAGATGACGTGGGTGGAGGGGAAGTAACCCGAAACCTCATAGTTGCCTTCGTCGGCGGTGTAGCTACCCTTCATGGGGAAGTCGAGCTGTGCACCGAGACCGATGAGGAAATGCCAGCGGTCGGCCAGAGCCGTGCGCCAGTAGAGCTCGATGGGCACGCCCAACACAGGCACACCCTGGCGCTCTTTCCAGTTGTTGAAGCCCACGGTGGCATCGTAGGTCAGACCGTTGAAGGGGTGGGTCAGGCCGTTGGTGACCTGCTTATAGTTGAACTCTGCAGCGCTGTTGACCTTGTTGAACTGGAAACCGAGACCGAGACCGAAATGCTCACCGAAGAAGTGGATGTACTTCACTTCGGCAAGGAATCCCAGCTTGGGAGACCAGTCGCCATCGGCGGGTTTGTAGCTCAGCGTGTTCATGCCGCCTCCGAGGTTGAGACCGACATAATTGCTGTGCTCGTTCACCTGTGCATGTGTTGCCACCGAGAATAACAGTGTGGCGAAGATGATAGAGATGCGTTTCATGTTAAATATCATTTAATTATTCATTTTTTTTATTTCTTGATGACGCGGTTGACAACACCGTCGACGCTCACGGTGTAGGCACCGTTGGCGAAGCCGCTGAAGTCGATGCTGGTCTCATTGCCGTCGAAGACAGTGTTGAGCATGGTGACACCCATGACATTCATGACCCGGAGGACATGCATGGGATAGAAGGAATTCTCGACCTTCACGCGTACCCTGTCGACGGTGGGGTTGGGATAGACCGTAACCATGGCGACGGCGGCATCGGTGACGATGGTGTTCATGTCGTCCTGTTCGCAGCTCTTGGCGGGCACACCGTTGACCACCATCTCGACATGGTAGGTGCCGGTAAGGGTGCCTGAGGGCTCCTGGTAGTAGGCACCGGTGCCGACGCGCACGCCGTTGTGGTACCACACCACGGTGCTCTGGTCGATGCAGTGGCAGGTGTCGACGATGGAGATGACATCTGAGAAGATGGGCATGGTGTAGAACTTGGGCACATTGACGGTAATGTGGACAGGGATGGAGTCGCTCTCGAAGCGAGGCGTGGTGCCCACGTTATAGGCGCTGTTGCTCAAGCGGATGTAGGCGGTATAGTTGCCCATGGGAGCCATGGCGGGGATGACAATGTTGAAGTCGGTGGCGGTGGTGAGGGGCGTCGGGGTGTCGACGTCGACAAATCCGGCGGCGTGAGCCTCGGAGGAGAAGAAGAGTCGGTACTGGTCGGGGGTGTTGCTGCCGGTCTCGAGGATGAAAGCTGCCGTGCCTGTCTCGCCACCGCAGTAGTTGTCGGGCGAGACAACGATGCCGCTGTCGGCAGTGGCGGCGTTGATGTCGATCACGATGGGAGCGACAATCTCGCCGTCGGCGGCATAGACCTCGGAGGCGGTGCGGAGGGTGTAGTTGCCGACGGAGGTGCCGGTGAGGGTGTAGCGGGCGGTGATGGTAAGCCCGGTACCGACGGTGGCCTGCGAGAAGGTGGCGGCGGTGCTGACAGCGAGGTCGTCGCTACCGAGGACATGGTCGGGAGCACCGGGGTTCTCGACCAGTGCGGTGTCGGTGCCATCCTCAAGCTTCTCCTTGGCGATGACAACGCCGATGACCGTCACGGTGTCGGGGACGATGGTCAGGGAGGTGGAGGTGATGCCCGCGAGGGCATAGTTGGTGTCGGCCGAGGTGGCGGCGACGGTGTATCTGCCGCAGTTCACGGCGCTGGCGGAAACGGTATTATTGGTGTCGGTATAGGAGAGGACCGCATCAACCTGAAGATTGTCGTCATCAGTGTAGTAGGCGCGGACAGTATTGACGGGGTTGGCGGTGTAGAGCAGCGTGGTGTCGGCACCAGTCCAGGTCAGGGGATAGTTCTTGTGGGTGTAGTGGGCGGCGATGGTGAGGTTGCGCGCCGGCATGGTGGCGGGGTTGGGGACCCAGGCGAGGCTGTGACCGGGCAGGGTGACAGTGGGATAGGCGATGGGCTCGGTGTAGTGGAACTGGGTCTGGGGGGTACCGCTGACAGTGCCGCCGTTGAAATCCCAGGTGACGGTGTATGTGTTGAGAGCGTAGCTAATCACGATGCTCTCATTCTCCATGCCAATCTGGGAGAAGACAAGGGTATCTCCCACAAGCGTGGGACTGCCGCTGGCGGTGCTGGAGCAGCTCTCGAAAGAGCATCCTTCATAGGAGCGGACGGGGACCTTCACGCTGACGCCCTGGTCGGCAACGCTAGCATAGGAATAGACGGGGGCGAGAGCGCCCTGCTCATAGTTCCAGCGCTGGTAGACGACAGTGTAGTGATACTGCGTGGCGGGGTTGAAGTCGGTAATCCACTGGGCGTAGAGGGTGGTGTCGCTCGAGAGGGTGTCGATGAGGAACTGCCAGGGAGTGGTAAAAGTCTGGTCGGTCCAATAGGTGACGAAGACGGTGTCGCTGCCGACATAGGTGGGACGTCCGGGAGCGGGGACGATGCGGTTGTCGGGAGTGGCGATGACGGCGACGGAGTCATGTCCGCGGGCATCGAAATTGTTGAATACCACGCGGAAGCCCTGCTTCACCAGGTAGGGGAAGACCGCGGCGTCGGCGTCGTGGTTGGGAATCATGTGGTGACCTTCGGGGACATAGCCCTCGAGGACCGACTGGGTGAACTTGCCCGCATTGATGACGATGGAGGCGCCGGTGGCGGGAGTCACGGAGAGGTAGCGGCCGCCGTCGATGGTGAGGGGATGAGTACCGGCGTCGAAGGTGACCACGGAGTCGAGGTCGACGGCATGAACATCGCCGGAGGTGCCGGCGAGGGTGCCAACAGTGGCGATGCGGCCGTTGCGGAGCTCGACGGTGCCGGTGGTGTGCGCCAGGCAGAGGTCGCCCTGCATCTCGTGACCGTCGAGGTCAAGCACCAAGGGCATGGCGACGGTGTCGAGGAGGGTGGCGGCGGTGGAGCGGCAAAGGGTGACGGTGTCGCCGGAGATGGCATCCCGGCGGAGGACATCGTCGAGGGTGAGACGGTAGTAGTAGTAGCCGTTCTTGCTGACGCGTGCGTCGGCGGCGACGGGGATGTTACAAGCCGTCATGTTGTTGTCGACGGTATGCGAGAGGATATGGAGTTTGCCAATGGAGGTGGAGGCCAGGAGGATGCCGTAGTTGCAGGTGGTGAAGAAGGCGGTGTCGATGTTGACGTTGCCGTTGTCGGCCATGACGATGGCCGCACCTGCGGGCGCCTGGCTGCCGATGGTGCCGCCGTTGAAGTTAAGGGCGGCGCCGCTACCGACGTAGACGACGTTGGTGGCGGCATTGGCGGAGAAGCGGTTGAGGTTGAGGGATCCGTTGCGGATGCTGAAGAAGGAGCCCGCAGAGGCGGGGGCTGTGGCGTCGGAGGCGGTGCCGCCGTTCCAGGTGACATTGGCGCCGACGATGCGTATGGCGGGAGTCTCGGCATTGGAGATGCTGCTGACGAGGGTGTGGCCGTTCTGGTTGACGGTGAGGTTGCGGCGGAAGGTGACGGTGGTGTCGACGGGGACGTCGGCGATGAAGCGCAGGGAGGTGCCGCTGGGGCAGGCCTTGACGGCGCGGTCGAGCGAGGTGTAGGCGTAGCCGGTGAGGTCTTCAACGACGTAGGGCATGGGGCGGAGCATGTTGGCGAGGACGGTGAGGGTGTCGTCGATGCTGCCGTCGGCGAAGAGCGCACGCGAGGTGAAGATACCCGTCTGGCGGTCGAGGCTGGTGGACTGGCCGTAGATGTAGAAGACGCTGTTGGTGTCCTCGACGAGGATGAAGGACTCGGCATAGATGAGTGAGTCGACGTAGGCTTCGACATGGAAGCCGTCGACGGTGAGTGTGAGTTCCTCGTTGCCGATGAGCGAGGAGACCGGCAGGGCAGTGCCAGAGTAGCCCGGAGCGAGGTGTGCGGCGTCGACGTAGTAGTCCTGACCCGGATTGGGGTTGGCATAGATGCGGGCGCTGCGGAGGGAGGCGCGGTCGACGGTCTCGACGGCGAGTGTCACCCTGAGGTTGGAGCCCTGTGCGCGCAGCACGCTGCCACCCAGGAGGGCGAGCAGAAGCATGCAGAAGACAATATTAGTTTTTTTCATATTATATATTGCGGTGGTTTTGTTTTCTGTATGTTGAACCAAAGAGAAGGACTGCCGATGGTGCAGTCCTTCCCTTTAAAGGATTGTTACGAAGCGCCTCCGGGGAGGTTACTTGGTGGAAACTACGAGGTAGTCGGTGTATTTCCAGAACTGTGAGGGGTTGAGGATGCGGAGGTAGGCGGTGACGCCGCTGTCGTCGGGGTCGGCGACGAGCTCGTAGCTGTTTTCGGGGTGCTGGGAGATGACCATAGCCTTCTTCTTGTTGATGTTGATGGTGGAGACCTTGGTGCGGTCGATCTCGGTGAAGCGCTCGGTGTTCATGTCGGCGACGGTGCCCTGTTTGCGGCCGATGCCGATGAAGCCGCCGGTCTTGGCGACGATGCCGGCCTCTTTGAGTTCGCTGTAGGTGCCGACGACGAAATAGGCGCGGTTGGCGTCAGCGATCTGGCGGGCGATGTACTGGTCTTTCTCCTGGTTGGAGGCGGTGAGTTCGGTGACGTTCTTGTTGAGGCCCTTGATGACGACCTTGTTGTTCTCGAGCTCGGTGAGGAGTTCGGCGATCTGGGCTTCCTGCTGGGCGCTGCGCTCCTCAAGGCGGGTGATGTAGGCCTGGAGGTCGGCGTTCTTGCTGTTGAGCTTGCTCACGCGGGAGTTGAGCTGAGCGATTTTCTGCTTGTTGGCGGACATCATGGACTCGATGGCGGACATCTGGTCGGTGATTTCTTTCTTGTGGTCGTAGGAGCCTTCAGTATTGTTGCGGCGCATCTCCTGGACGTTGGAGTACTTGGAGTTGATCATGGAGAGGTTGTCCTCGATTTCATTCAGCATGGCGAAGAGACCGTCGATTTCAGAATCCTTGGAGTCGACAATGCCCTGGAGGGAGTCGATGGTCATTTTCTGCTGCTCGAGTTCTTTCTGGTTGCAGGACACCGCGGTAAGGGTGGCGGCAACAACGGCAATAGCCATAAAGATTTTCTTCATTTTCTTTTATTGTTTTTAGTTTATATTCCGTGTTTTTGTTTTTGCCTTTCAACCCAAGAAAGGCGATATTATAACGGCACCCAATATCTATTATTGCGCGCACGAGTGTTAAAAAAAATTAAATGTGAGGGGGATACGGCTCCGGAGGAAGTGTTAAAAGGGGGTCTCAGAAGTGTTAAATTAAGTAAATTTTAACATTCGGCAGTGAAATTTGTCCTATGTGGACTTCGGAAATGTCCTATGGTTGTACTACCATTCTACTACCATTCTATATCGGTTCTCCTATCATTCTACTATGATGCGTATATGATGCGTATATGTTTCTCCTATGTGGGGGTGTTTTTGGGGGGTGGAAACAATAAGGGCGTTTTTTTTGCGTTAAAGGGTGGTATGAACAGAACGAACATCCTGCTGCAAGACTGGGAGCTGCCCCCGTTCGACCGCATCCGTGTGGAGGACTACGAGGCAGCAGTGTCCACCGCCATCGCGGAGGCGGAGCGCAACGTGGAGGCCATTGCCACGTCGGAGGAGGCACCTACTTTCGAGAACACCGTAGAGGCACTGGAGAGCGCCTCGCAGCGGCTGGACCGCATCAGTGCCATCATGCTGAACCTCAACGAGTGCTGCACCAGCGACGAGCTGCAGGCCACGGTGATGAAACTAGAGCCCCTGATGACGCGCTTCAGCATGAAGGTGATGACCGACGAAAGAATTTATCGGAGAGTGAAGGCGGTATCGGAATACTCTGAATATTCCGAAAATTCTGAAAAGAAAACCCTGTTGGACAACACGTTGAAGGGTTTCATGCGCCACGGCGTGGCGCTGCCGCCGGAGGAGCGCGAGCGCTACAAGAGGAACGAGGAGGAGCTGAGCGAGCTGAAGCTGCGCTTCTCGCAGAACGCCCTTGCCGACATGAACAGCTGGACGCTGCATCTCACCGAAGAAGAGGACCTTGCGGGGCTACCGGAGCCTGTGCGCACGGCAGCACGCGAGGAGGCTGAGAGCCGCGGACTGGAGGGCTGGGTGTTCACCCTCTCCTACCCTTCCTACGGCCCTTTCATGACCTACAGCGAGCGGCGCGACCTGCGCGAGCGGATGTACCGCGCCTACGGCTCGATCGGCGGCCGGGGCGACGAACACGACAACAACGGGGTGATACGCCGCATCGTGGAGCTCCGCGCCGAGCAGGCCCGGCTGCTGGGCTACGCCTCCTACTGCGACTATGTGCTGGAGAACCGCATGGTGCAGAGCCTGCCGAACCTCAGGCGCTTCATGCAGGAGCTCAAGGAGGCGGTGCTGCCCGAAGCCCAATCAGAACTGAAAGAGCTGTCAGAATATTCTGAATACTCAGAAAAATCGGAGTATTCGAAAAAGGGCCTTATGCCGTGGGACGTCTCCTACTTCTCTGAGAAACTCAAACAGCAGCGCTATGCCTTCGACAGCGAGCAGCTGCGCCCCTATTTCCCGCTGGAGGCAGTGCGCGAGGGCATCTTCGGCCTCTACGGGCGCCTCTACGGCCTTCGCTTCGAGCCCGCCCCCGAAGTGCCCGTCTACCACGAGGAGGTGAGGGTGTACCGCGTCTTCGACGGCGAGAGGGAGATGGGGCTGCTCTACCTGGACATGTTCCCGCGGGCGTCGAAACGCAGCGGCGCCTGGATGACGGAGTTCCGCGGCCAGCACGGCACCGTGAGGCCGCAGATACAGGTGGTGTGCAATTTCAGCAAGCCCACAGCCGACACCCCTTCCCTGTTGCGTTTCAGCGAGGTGGAGACCTTCATGCACGAGATGGGGCACGCCATGCACGGCATGCTGAGCGATGTGCAATACGAGAGTCTGAGCGGCACCAACGTGAAGCGCGACTTCGTGGAGATGCCATCGCAGGTGATGGAGAACTGGTGCTACGAACCCGAATTCCTGTCGACCTTCGCCCGCCACTGGCAGAGCGGCGAGGTGCTGCCGACGGAATACATCGACAAGATACGCGCCGCACAGAACCACATGGCGGGGTGGCTCTGCCTGCGCCAGCTGAACCTGGGCTACACCGACATCGCCTTCCACACTGCACAAATTGAAAATGGAGAATTGATAATTGATAATTTGGCTGACGCGGACAATGATTCTCAATTCCCAATTCTCAATTCTCAATTCAAAGCGGAATCCGTTGAGGCTGCTGCCATGACCAACCTGCTGCCGCGGGTGCCGGGATGCTGCACGGCGACGAACTTCAGCCACATCTTCGGTGGCGGCTATGCCAGCGGCTACTACGGCTACAAGTGGGCCGAGGTGCTGGATGCCGACATCTTCTCCCGCTTCAAGCAGGAGGGCATCTTCAACCGCGCCACCGCCACGGCGTTCCGCCGCGAGATACTGTCGAAAGGCGGCACCGAACATCCCGCCGTCCTCTTCAAGAATTTCATGGGCCGCGAGCCCGACAACAAAGCATTACTTAAAAGAATGAATTTACTATGAACGAAAATTTAGCCAAACAAATACTCAAAATCTTTGCCAACAATCCCTTCGACGCCTACAACCACAAGCAGATTGCCTCGCGCATCGGTGCCAACAGCAAGGCCGAACGCCAGGAAGTGATACGCACCATCCAGGAACTCGCCGAGCAGAAACACCTCGTCGAAGACAGCCACAAAGGCAAATACAAAATCAACCCCAAAAGCATCAACGACGACCTGATGCCGCAGAACTATGTCACCGGCACCATCGACATGAAGCAGGGGGGCAAAGCCTACGTGATACCCGAAGAGGAGGGCCGCGAGGACATACAGATTGCCCCCAACAACACCCACCACGCCCTGCACGGCGACACGGTGAAGGTGATGCTGTTCCCCCAAAGGAAGATGCACAAGCCCGAGGGACAGGTGGTGGAAATCATCCGCCGCGCCAGGACGCGCTTCGTGGGCGTCATCCAGAAGCAGGAACGCTTTGCTTTCATGGTCAGCGACAGCCGCACCATGCCCGTCGACATCTTCATCCACATCGACGACCTCGGCGGTGCCGAGAACGGCGAGAAGGTGCTGGTGGAGATGACCGACTGGCCCGAGCGCATGAACAACCCCGTGGGCAAGGTGATCAAACGCCTCGGAAAGCCCGGCGACAACAATGTCGAGATGCAAAGCATCCTCGCCGAATACGACTTCCCGCTGGAGTTCCCCAAGGAGGTCGAGGAAGAGGCGAAGAAAATCCGCAAGCCCACCAAGAAAGAGATAGCCAGCCGCCGCGACTTCCGCGACATCACCACCTTCACCATCGACCCCGCCGACGCCAAGGACTTCGACGACGCCCTCAGCTTCCAGGAGCTGCCAAACGGGCATGTCGAGGTGGGCGTGCATATCGCCGACGTTTCCTATTATGTCAAACCCGGCAGCGCCATCGACCGTGAGGCCTACGAGCGCGGCACCTCCGTCTACCTCGTCGACCGCACCATCCCCATGCTCCCCGAAAAGCTCTGCAACGAGGTCTGCTCGCTGCGTCAGGACGAGGAGAAGCTCTGCTTCAGCGTCGTAATGGAGATGGATAGTAAAGGCAAGGTCTACGACAGCTGGATGGGCAAAACGGTGATCAAGAGCGACCGCCGCATGGCGTACGAGGAGGCGCAGGAGATAATTGAGAATGGAGAATTAAAAATTGAAAATTCGGCTGACGCGGTCGCCGTGGCGATTTTGAAGCTGCATGGCATTGCAGAGAAACTGCGGGCGGCGAGATACAAGAGCGGTGCCATCAACTTCGAGACCCAGGAGGTGAAATTCCAGCTCGACGAGAACGCCAAACCCATCGGCGTCTACATCAAGGAAAGCAAGGAAGCCAACTGGCTCATCGAGGAGTTCATGCTCCTGGCCAACCGCACCGTCGCCGAATACGTAGGAAAGACATCAAGACATCAAGACATCAAGACATCAAGCAGCAAGGGCTCGAAGTCTCGAAGTCTCGAAGTCTCGAAGACTTTTGTATACCGCGTCCACGACGAGCCCAATCCCGAAAAGCTCAACACCTTTGTCGAGTTTGTCGCCAAGTTGGGCTTCAGCATGAAGACCAGTAGCCGCAAGGCGCTGGCCGAGAGCTACAACCGACTCTTCGAGAATATCGCCGGGCGCGGCGAGGAGCACATGGTCGACACCATCGCCATACGCACCATGAGCAAGGCCTACTACAGCACCGAGAACATCGGCCACTACGGCCTCGCCTTCCCCTACTACACCCACTTCACCTCCCCCATCCGCCGCTACCCCGACCTGATGGTGCACCGGCTGCTGGAATTTTATCTTCAAGACATCAAGACATCGAAACATCAAGACGTCGAGACTGTGGCAGTAGCTCGAAGTCTTGTAGACTCGTCGTCTCGAAGTCTCCTCGAAGAGGCTTGCAAGCACTGCTCCCTCATGGAGAAGAAAGCCGCCGACGCCGAGCGCACCAGCGTGAAGTACAAGCAGGCGGAGTTCCTGGCCGACAAGCTGGGGCAGGTGTTCCCCGCCCTCATCAGCGGCGTGAGCAAATGGGGCATCTACGCCGAAATCGAGGGCAACAAGTGCGAGGGCATGATACCCATCGGCAGCTTGAAGGACGACTACTACATGCTCGACGAGGACAACTACCAGGTCATCGGGCGCCGCCACGGCCGCACCTACAAACTCGGCTACCCCGTCCACATCCGCGTCCGCCATGTCGATTTATTGAAGAAGCAAATCGACTTCGACCTGGTGGAAGAGGATGAGCCTCTGGGTAAGCTGACGTCCACATCTGCAAAAAAGAAAAGCGGCAAGCCCGCCCGCAGCAAGAAAGGGGCGCCTGCCGACAAAGAGAACAAGAAAAAGAGTCATTCCCGCCGCCGGAAGTAGAGCCGCTCTTGCGGCAAAAACACAAACTATTCTCCGCTTTTTTTGCGGAGAATAGTTTTTTTTCGCAGCGTAGTTTATATAAAGCAACCGTGGGAGTGAAAAGATTCACCCCCACGATTGGGTATTGATGGGTTGTATATATTCTAATTAGCATCTCTCACTAGGCGGACAGAAAGACCTGTTGAAGCATTTGCAAATGGTTTTGAAGTCACACCAGAAGACGAGAATGTCACACCATACGAGTAAGTTCCATCACAATAATTTGTAGACCTATAATATCCAACAGAATTAACGTTTGAAATAAAACGCTCATGAGCATTCCCACTATATCCTGGCTTCCGGTATCCTGCGGCTCTTAAAAATACTGCTCCTGCTGCAGCCATTTTATCCCAGTCGTCAGTAGTACTAATGGTAGCTGTATAGTTTGTTGCCGTATTATATTTTATTGTACCTCCTATAGTAACATCAGGATGAGTATAATTATCTGGGAATATTACTAAACCACAATATGTATTGGCAATTTTCACCATCAAATATCTTGCTTTTGTATTATCTCCAGCAGATCCTGCCGGCAAACCACTTGTACTAGTTGTACGGGTATTAATCAGGTAGTACCACTCACCATCAGAGTTTCCTCCTGTCGGTGTACGCCAACCAGTGCCACAATTTGTTATAGTGTTGTAACCCCAGTCAGATTCACCAGAAAGACTTCCTGTATAATAATTACCAGCAGTAGTATTGGTATACCATGGCTGATAAATAGTAGCATGACCAGAATATGCTATTCCGCTAGTACCATAAGCGAAGAGTCCAATTGCAGTGGCTTCAGCATAATCGTTAGCAGTAAGCGAAGTGGTCTCTTCTAAAGCCAATTGGTTCGTCATAAAACTCCACGTGCCAGTAGACCAATCATCGCTAGTGCTTTCACGGGAATATTTCAAGTTGCCCATTGAGAAGTATACAGCCTTATCAGCACTGACAGAGAAAGTACCCTTACTAACAACATTTGCACTTACTGGATCTATCTTCACCTGCGCTGTGAGCAGCACATTGCGACCAAGGGCAGGAGCTGTTTTTGTGGCGGCAAATGTATGCGTCAACCCTGTTATCGGCAATCCAGTAATATTAGCATTATGTGTGTAGACTTTGATACTGAGATCGCCTGCGCTAATCGGCAGGATAGGCACTTGTACTTCACATATTTCACCAACAGCTATACTTGCACTTGAGAATGTAACCTTCACAGAACCATCTTCGGAGGCAGCAGTCAGTCCAAGATCTCCTTCGGTAAGAGTAAGTTCCACATCACCACTAAGATTATTTTCGTCACTTGAGACAATCACACTATCCAGAAAGAGTACATTCGCCGTGCTATTCTTCACTCGCACCTTGACGGCAGCAGTGACATGCTTAAACTCAATCTTATTAGCGGCTCCGGACTTATAAGCCACCATAGGCAGGGCTATCACCTGACGACCACCATCATAACTAGAAGTATACTCCGAAGGAACAGTAACTGACAGTTTCTTTGTTGAAGAATTCCAAGAGGGTGTTCCCAATACACCATAATAGCCATACACCTCGCTGTTTCTTATTTCGTCGCTTGCATTCACATAGGCGTTGCCGCTATTATCAACAGTAACAGAATACTCACTACCATTGAGGTACACCTTATCTTCATTAACCCACTTGACAGAGATATCACTGACGGAGGTCTTGGTGCCATGGTCAGAGAAACGTTCTGAAGAAAGGAGGATTGCATCCTCGGGTATACCAAGCCGCTCGTTAAGGGTCTCGGGAGTGCAGGCGGTCATCGCCACAGCGACAATCAAACCAAAAGCAAAAAATATCTTTTTCATATCTCTCATGCTCCTTTCTTTAGTTCCAGTCGTTACCACCCCAGTAACTTCCATTATCGTCGCGGGGTTCAATATTTTCACTGCCGTTATCTCCCAGATAAATTAGGCTGAGGAATCCGTCGCGCTCCATGCCGCTGCTGGCGTAGCCCCGTTCCGTGCGGAACGTCACCACGGTGAGCTGCGGAGACTCGTAATTTTTCTTCACTTTCTTTTCCATGCGTATTTTTTTGATTTTTATTTTTTTAACTAAAGGGCATAACACGAAAAGCCGCCCGAACCCCATCGGATTCGGCGGCCTCAACTCTCTGATTTAGAAAAACTCAACGCTTCCCCGCTCAAGCAATCCTGCTGGGGGGGGGGTGAGAATCAACGAGTTATGAATATCATGCTTTTCCATTGCCATTGTTTCTAAAGTGCAAAATATAAATATTTTTGTAACTGACAAAAAAAAATTTGCCCCCGACGGTTTTTGCCGTCGGGGGCAAGGTGTGCTTTTTATCGCTAAACGTTACTTGAACAGGTTGTCGATCTGCTCCTGATAGGCGGCGGCGACGTTGCGGCGGATGAGTTTCTGCGTGGGGGTGAGGAACTTGTTCGCCTCGGTCCAGGGCTCGGCGACGAGGGCGAAGCGCTTCACCTTCTCGGTCTCGCCAAGTTCGGCATTGTATTTGTCAACAACTTTCTGATAACGTGCGATGACGGCCTTGTCGGCAATCATCTCGGCGGGGGTGGCGGCACTGACGCCGTGGCGCTTGCACCAGTCCTTGAGCATGTCGAAATCGGGGGCTATCAGGGCTGCGGCGAACTTCTGTCCGTCGCCCACCACCATCATGTCGAGGATGAAGGGCGACTGCTTCATCTTCTCCTCGATGACCTCGGGGTTGATGTACTTGCCCATGGAGGTCTTGAACATGCTCTTGGTGCGACCGGTGATGAAGAGGTAGCCGTCGGGGTCGAAATAGCCGGTGTCTCCAGTGTGGAACCAGCCCTCCTTGTCGATGGCCTCGGCGGTGAGCTCGGGCTGGTTGTAGTAGCCCTTCATCACATTGCCGCCGCGGCACTGTATCTCGTTGGTTTGCTGGTCGATACGCACCTCGATGGCACGCATGGCGAAGCCCACGGAGCCAATCTTGCGGCCTTTCTTGTTCGAGTTGGTGACGGCGATGAGGGGCGAGCACTCGGTGAGGCCGTAGCCCTCATAGAGGTCGAGACCCACGCAGGAGAAGAAGCGCGTGAGGCGCGGCTGGATGGTGGCGCCGCCACTGACGAGCATGTAGAGTTCGCCGCCCATACTCTCACGTATCTCCTTGTACACCAGCTTGTCGGCCAGTTTCTTCTGCAGCTTGTACCATGCCGAGAGCTTCGACTCGTCGAGGTCGTACTCGAAGGCGAGGTCGATGGCCCAGTCGAAGATTTTCTTGCCGATGCCGCTCATCTTCTCGCCCTTGCGGAAAATCTTGTCGTAGACCTTCTCGATGAAGCGCGGCACACACGCCATCATGTTGGGGGAGATCTCCTTGCAGTTTTCGCCCACCTTGGCGATGCTCTCGGCATAGGCAATTTCGAAACATAGCCACTGGTAGAGGTAGCCCATCATGCGCTCGTAGATGTGACACATGGGGAGCCAGGAAAGGGCTTTGGTCCAGGTCTTTCCGGGGCTTTCCTTGATTTCCTGCACGTTCATGATGAGACCGCGGTGGGTCAGCATGGCGCCCTTGGGCACACCGGTGGTGCCGCTGGTGTAGATCATCGTGCAGACATCGTCGATGGTCAGCGAGTCCTTGATGGCCTGCAACTGCTGGGAAGCATCGGAATGGTCGGCAAGATACTGGCGACCAATCTCATAAATATCTTCCATCGATTTTACGCCCTCCACGGGAACAATTGTGCAAAGATTTTCGAGATGGGGGAGTTTCTCACGGATGTTGCAGATTTTCTTATACAGGGCAGGTGTCTCGACCACCAGCAGACGCACATGGGCGTCGTTGAGGATGTACTGGTAGTCCTCCTCGCTGATAGTCGGATAGATGGGCAGAAGCACGGCACCCGTCTGCTGAACGCCGAAGTCGACATAGTTCCATTCGGGGCGGCCGGCGGAGATGAGGCCGATATTCTCGCCGCGCTGCACGCCGAGGTGCAGCAGGGCGTAGCTGATGAGATTGACTTTTTCGATGTATTCGTCAATGTAATGGTCTTTCCATTCGCCGTTTTCCTTGAACTTGAAAACGGGGCGTTCGGGATGGAGGGCTTTCCTCCACTCGAGCAAGTCAAACAAACGAGTAGGTTCTTGCATAGACAGTGATTGTTTTTGTTAAACGGATGCAAATTTACGAATAAGAATTGGATTTGGGGATGAAAAAATGTTAAAATTACATAAAAAAGGGACGAAATGCAGATTTTTGGTGCCGAATTTCGTCATTTAGGGACGAAATTTAGTTTGGAAAATATTTTATCCCATGCAAAAAGAAGAGAATTTCGACCCACTTCGGCACCCTGGGACGAATAAAACAGGAACGGCGTTCCGACGACGCAGGGCGGCTGGAGGAGGGGGAAATACAACGAGAGGATAACATATAATAGATTAAATTATATAAAATGTTTTGCCATATCAGAAAAAAGTAGTAATTTTGGACACTCTTTTGAAAGCAGAGAACCGATGGCAACAACTGAAAAACAGCTGATTGAAGATTTAAAGGCCGGAAAATTCAAGCCGACGTATCTCCTCACAGGCGAGGAGAACTATTATATTGACGTGGTGTCGGATTATTTCGAGAACAAGGTCATCGACGAGTCGATGCGTGATTTCGACCAGACGGTAGTCTACGGACGTGACACCAACATGCTGAATATCATAAGTGAAGCCAAGCGTTTCCCGATGATGTCGCCCATACACCTGGTGATAGTGAAAGAGGCGCAGGACCTGGAAACGCGGCAGTGGGAATCGCTCGCCACCTACCTGGAGCACCCTGCCGAGAGAGGCGTTATCGTATTCTGCTACAGACACAAAAAGCTCGACAAACGCACGGCAGCCTATAAGGCAATCGACAAGAAAGGGTGTGTGTATGAGACACCCAAGGTGTGGGACAACCAGATACCGGGCTGGATAGCCAAGGAAGTATCCTCCAAAGGCTTCACCATCAGCGACAAAGCCACTGTCATGCTGAGCGAATACCTGGGTGCCGACCTCAGCAAGATAGCCAACGAGCTCTCCAAACTATACCCCCTATTGCCGGAACACGGCGCCATTACCGAACAACTGATTGAAGACCAGATAGGTATCAGCAAAGACTACAACGTCTTTGAGCTGCAGAAAGCCATCGGGAGACGTGATCCCGTGATGTGCAACCGCATCATCAACTACTTCGCCGCCAATTCCAAGAAAAACCCCATCCAACAGGTACTGCCGCTGCTCTACAGTTACTTCCTGAAAGTGATGTTCTTCCACCAACTGGAGAACAAGAGCGACGCGGCGAAAGTGCTGGGGTGCGCGCCAAGTTTCGTGAGCGACTACGCCGTGGCGGCGGGAAACTACCCGCTAGGAAAACTGGCGACCTGCATCGGATACCTCTACGAGACCGACCTGCGAAGCAAAGGCGTGCGCAACAGCGGAAACATTACCGACGGAGAACTACTGAAAGAACTGATATTTAAAGTGATACACTAAAAACAAAGAAACAGGAGTCAAGGAGACAGGACAAATGAAAAAATACCTATACATATTCCTACTATTTCAATTCTCAATTTTCAATTCTCAATGGGTTTCAGCCCAGTGCACGGTGAAGGGGGTGCTGTTTGACGAAAGCAACGGCGAGGCCATCCCGTTCGCTAATGTAGTGCTCGACGGAACCTCCCACGGCTGCGCTACCGACATCAATGGATTCTTCCTCATCAACAAAATACCGGCAGGACAGTACACGCTGAAAGTAAAGTACATGGGCTACGAAGAATACTCGGAAGTCATCACCCTTGCCAAAGGGAAAACCATCACGAGAACCATCCACCTAAAACCCGCCGCCCAAATGCTTAAAGCGGTGGAAATCACCGACAACAAGGTGGAGGAACGCCGCACCCAGACGCAGGTGAGCGTGGAGAAGCTGACCGCCAGCCAGATACAGCAGATGCCCTCCATCGGCGGCACTGCCGACATCGCACAGTACATGCAAGTGCTGCCGGGCGTGAGTTCCACCGGCGACCAAGGCGGACAGCTATATATCCGTGGCGGATCCATGATACAGAACCTCTGCCTACTGGACGGCATGATTGTATATAACCCGTTCCATTCCATTGGTTTATACTCCATCTTCGAGACCGACGTCATCCTAAACGCCGACATCTACACCGGCGGTTTCGGTGCCGAATACGGCGGACGCATGTCGTCGGTGATGGACATCACAACACGCGACGGCAACAAGCGCCGCCATAGTGGAAAGATCGGTCTCAACACCTTCGGTGCCAACCTGATACTGGAAGGCCCCCTAAAAAAAGAGAGCGACAAATCCAAAACCACCATTTCCTATCTCTTTACCGCCAAAAATTCCTATCTCTCAAAAAGTTCCAAGGTTTTCTACAACTACGTGGACGGAGGATTGCCCTTCGACTTCCTCGACCTCTACGGCAAACTCTCCTTCAACTCCGGCACCGGCAGCAAGCTGAACCTCTTCGGTTTCCGCTTTGACGACCGTGTGAACGGCTACCAAGCCATCGCCGACTACCATTGGCAGAACATCGGTGCCGGCACCAACTTCATGCTTGTCACGGGTGCGTCGGCCATTCTGGACGGCAGCATTGCCTATTCGAAATACAACATCACCCTGGACGACGGCAGCAAAGACGACAAATTCAGTGAGATTGGCGGATTCAACATGACGATGCAAATCACCAATTTCCTCGGAAAGAACAAGATGAAGTATGGCCTGAGCATCGAGGGCTACACCACCAACTACCGATTTGTCAACGACTACAGCCACACCATCGAGCAGCGGGAGCCGAGCACCACGCTCTCCATGTATGGCACCTACAACCTGAATGCCGGCAAATTCATTGCCGATCCAGGCGTGCGCATGGTCTATTACGCCACCCTGCAGAGTTTCAACCTTGAGCCGCGCCTTGCCGCCAAATACAATGCCACCGACAACCTGCGCTTCAAGATGGCGGGCGGTTTCTACAGCCAGATATTCCTCGACGCCCGTTCTGACAACGACATCGTCAACCTCTTCTCCGGATTCCTTACCGGCTCGGGAGACCTTCATGTCCCCAGCACCTTCCTTGGCAAGGAGGTGACCACCACCGTACAGAAAGCCAAGCACCTGGTACTCGGCGCGGAATACGACCTGACGGAGCACATCACCCTCAATGCGGAGTTCTACTACAAACATTTCGACCAGTTGCTGAACGCCAACCGCAACAAGATGTACAAAGACAACGACCCAGTCTACACACAACCCGGCAGCCCGTACCAGCAGTCGGAATACCTGATGAAAGACTACATCATTGAGGAAGGCATGGCGACAGGATTCGACATCAGCGCCACCATCGACCTTGAAAGACTGTACCTTTGGGCGACGTATTCGCTTGGGTACGTGGAGCGAAAGGGACAGGTCACCGACAAAGTGATTACCGACGAATCCTACACCTACAGCCCTCACTACGACCGTCGCCATACCGTCAACCTGCTGGCAACCTACGCCCTGGGTGAATGGCGGGAATGGGAAATCAGCGCCCGCTGGTCGTTCGGCAGCGGATTCCCCTACACGCAGACGCAAGGAGTCTACCAACAGCTGCTTTTCGGCAACAACATCGCGACCGACTACACGCGGGAGAGCGGTGAATATAGCCTGCATTATGCAGAACTCTACAAAGGGAGACTGCCTAGCTACCACCGCCTGGACCTCGGTGTGAAGCGCAAATTCTCCATCGGCACCCATTCCATACTGGAACTGAACCTGAGTGCCACCAACGTCTACAGCCGTGAAAACATTTTCTATTTCAACCGCACCACATTCGAGCGGGTTAACCAATTGCCCATCCTCGTCTGTTTCGGCGCCACAATGACCTTCTAACCATGACGACCTTGTTCAACCACTTCTATGAGGCACTGATTGCCGACCAACGATGGATGCTCATCGTTAATGGATTGTGGTCCACTGTTGTCATCACGGTCCTCTCGCTGTTCATCGGGACACTGCTCGGCGGACTCATCTACCTGATGACCCTCAGCCACAGCAAAGGATTGCGCCAGTTTGCCGCCACCTACCGCTACATTGTACGCGGCACCCCCCTGCTGGTGCTGTTGCTATTTTTCTTTTACGTAATCCTTTCCGGGGGCAATGGCATCATCGCAGCTGTCGCCGCTTTTGCCGTCAACTTCTCCAATCTTGCCTGCGCCCTAATCCAGTCATCCCTCGACTCGGTCGGGGTTGACCAGATGGAAGCCGGACGCGCGCTCGGATTCAGCAAGATGCAGTGCCTACGCTATATCGTGGCACCGCAAGCACTAAAAAACGCCCTTCCCGCCTACAAATTCCAAGCCGTGTCGATGGTGAAAAGCACCTCCATTGTCGGCTATGTCGCCATACTGGACCTCGCGGGAGCCACTGAGGCAATCCGTAACGATGCCCAAATTTCCTTTGTTCCACTACTCCTCGTCACCATCATCTACTTCATCCTCGCCTGGTTGCTCTGCAAAGGACTTGATTTCGTTGTACGCAAAACCACCCGCCTATGATCTCTGTCCGCCACGTCACCAAAACTTTCCCAACTCCCAACGGCAAGCCGTTGCAGGTGCTGCGCGACATCAACTGTGAGATTCGTGAGGGCGAGATTGTCTCCATCATCGGGCCCTCGGGGTCAGGCAAAAGCACCCTGCTACGCGTCCTCAACCTGCTTGATCCTCCCACGTCAGGAGAGATCATCGTTGACGGGGAGAACATCCTGTCCAAAGGATTTCCCGTCAACAAGCATCGTGAGAAGATGGGCATGGTGTTCCAAAACTTCAACCTCTTCGAGCATCTTTCTGTCCTTGACAACGTCACCCTGGCACCCATGAAACTTCATGGGTTGAGTCCGGAGCAAGCAAGACAGGAGGGTATCGAATACCTCCGAAAAGTAGGTATGGCCGAGAAAGCTGATGCCATGCCGTCACAGCTCTCCGGCGGCCAGAAACAGCGTGTCGCCATCGCCCGCACCCTTGCCATGAGACCCTCCACCATCCTCTTCGACGAACCCACGTCATCGCTTGATCCCACGATGGTCGGGGAGGTGCAAGGGGTCATCCGCACACTGGCGATAGACAAAATGACCATGCTTATCGTCACACACGAGATGAAATTCGCCCGCGACGTCAGCACCCGCGTCTTTTTCATGGATGAGGGTGTCATTCTGGAAGAAGGCACACCCGAACAAATCTTCAACCACCCGCAGCTCCCTGCCACACGCACTTTCGTCCACCGCATCCGCAGTCTTGTGTTCGATATCGCCAGCCGCGACTTCGACTTTTACGACATGACATCGCAAATCAAGCAGTTCTGCATCCGCCACTCGATACCAGAAAAGATGAACCCCATCACCCATGTTGTCGAAGAGATGCTAAACCTGCTTGCCCAATACAACAAACCCGTCCATATTGAGGTAAACTACAGCGAATTGGATTATTCCTCGTCGGTAGTCATCCTGCATAAGGGGGAAACTCTCTCCCCTCTCGAGAGACCCGATTCCGACGAACTGGCTGTGATGATTATCCGCGGCATGAGCAAAGACATCCAGACTGAGCCAACCCCCGAAGGCATCAAACTGACATTCCAAATGTAAACATTCATATACCATGGGAAACAAATTAAAAGACTGGTACCATTCCATACAAACACGCAGCAGCCTTGCCCTACTGCTTACGGCAGCAGTACTTATCGAGGTTTCCGGAGCCGTCCAATACTTTTATGCTCGCAACAGCATCCGCAACGAGGTGAAGCAGCGGGCCCGTACTGAGCTCAAATTGAAGAACCTCGAAATCAAAAACGTGGTATCGGACGTGGAGACAGCCATCAACAACATGCAGTGGATCATTGACTGGGCCGTCTACAATCCCGACTCCATCTACAGCACCCTGCAACTTATCATCAAGAACAATCCCATCATTACAGGATGCGCCATGGCTTTCGAACCAGACTATTTCCCCGAGCATGGGCGCTGGTACGAGCCCTTCGCGGGACGTGAGAACGGCCTGACGGGAGCCATCGTGTACCGTCAAATCGGTTCGGCGGAGCACGACTACCATAATGCCACGTGGTACCGCGAGGGACTGACCTCAATGGGAGGCACTTGGACCGAACCCTACATCGACGATGCTGGTTCCAAGATGATGGTCTGCTCCTATACCATGCCCATCCGCGACCCATCCGGGCGTGTTGTGGGTGTGTTCTGCAGTGACGTGTCGCTCGAGTGGCTGGTCGACCTCTTCGGGGAGCAGAATGACGCCTACACCTTCCTTGCCTCAAAGACGGGACGTATTCTAGCATATCCCGACAAGACGATGATCATGAAAACCACCATCCAGGAGATGACGCAACAGCTCACCGACACGATGATTGGTCACGTCAACGACGCCATGCTTGCCGGTGACAGCGGCGAGGCAACAATCCACGACAATAACGGCGAAAAATGCTACATCTACTATACCCCCGTGGAAGGCGGCACAGGCTGGTCAATGGCTGTAATCTTTCCCGATAGAGAGATATACAAAAATCTCTACCATGTGGGCTACAACCTTCTTATTTTCCTGCTCCTGGGACTTGCCTTGATGGTATTCATCATGTGGCGCACGGTGCGCGGCTACAATCGGCTGGCGAAAGTCAATGCCGAGAAAGAACGCATCGGCAGTGAGCTGCGTATTGCCAGTGGCATACAGAAAGGCATGCTCCCCAAAACCTTCCCTCCCTATCCGGACCTTGACGAGGTGGCAATGTACGGCACACTGGTGCCTGCCAAAGAGGTGGGGGGCGACCTCTACGACTTCCACGTGAGGGGCGAGAAATTGTTCTTCTGCGTGGGAGACGTGAGTGGCAAAGGCGTACCGGCATCGCTGGTAATGGCGGTGACGCGCAGCCTCTTCCGTTCCGTATCGGCTCATGCCGACAGTCCCGAGGAGGTGATGATGCGAATGAACAACGCCATGTCGGAGATGAACGAGAGTTCGATGTTTGTCACGCTCTTCATCGGGGTGCTTGACCTGCGTAGCGGCATACTCTCCTACAGCAATGCAGGACACTGCCCTCCCGTCATCCTCAACGAGGCAGCCACCCTGATGACCATGGATGCCAACATACCGGTCGGACTGATGTCCAATTGGCAATACACCAAGCAGGAAGTCACCCTTCATCCCGGCGACACCGTCTTCATCTACACCGACGGTCTCACCGAAGCCGAGAACGCCCAGCACGGCCAGTTCGGTGAGCAGCGGATGATGGAAGAGATAAACAAAGACCTCCGCAATAATCCGCACGAACTGATTGACCACATGACCACAGCGGTACACACCTTTGTCAACGGGGCCGAACAGAGCGACGACCTTACTCTGCTGGCAGTACAACTCACAAAAACCACACAATCGTGAAACAGTACACACTAACTCTCCACAACGACGTACAGGAAATTCCGCGTCTGGCAACTTTCATCGAGGAGATTGCCGAAAACCACGCTATCGACATGGCCACCAGCATGAATCTGAACCTGGCCATGGAGGAAGCCGTGGTGAATGTGATGAACTACGCCTACCCCAAAGAATCGGTGAACAACATCGACATCACTGCCGAGGTGGACGACGAGGAGATAGCCTTCTCCATTGCCGACAGCGGCATTCCCTTCGACCCAACCCAGAAGGGAGAGCCCGACCTCTCCCTCGACGCCGAAGACCGCCCCATTGGCGGTTTGGGCATCCATCTCGTGCGACAGCTCATGGACACCCTGGACTATCGCTACGAGAACGGACATAATATTCTCACACTCAAAAAACGAATCAAAAAATAAAAATACAAGATATGAATACAACCATTAACGAACAGAACGGCGAACTTGTCGCCATCCTCGACGGACGTCTCGACACTGCAGCGGCAGTACAGACCGAAAAAGACATGCAACCCCTGTCCGACTGTAGCGGAAAGAATGTAGTGCTCGACTGCAACAAGCTGGAATACATCTCCTCCAGCGGCCTGCGCCTCTTCCTCGGCGTGCTGAAAGTGGCGAAAGCCAAAGGGAGCCACGTTTACATCACCGGCATGAACGACGACATCCGCAATGTCTTCTCCATGACGGGATTCACCAACCTCTTCGAATTCAGATAGGAGGTTCAACCTATCCTCGTCCAGTCTACGGGCTGAAGTCCTTGCTGGACGAGGATATTGTTGGCTTGAGAGAAATGGCGACAGCCGAAGAATCCCCTGTAGGCCGAGAGCGGCGAGGGATGGGGTGCCGTCAGCACAAAGTGTTTCGCGGTATCAATCAATGATTTCTTGGCAATGGCATAGCTTCCCCAAAGCAGGAAGACTATGCCATTGCGTTTTTGGCTGAGCGCCTGGATGGCGGCATCGGTGAAAACCTCCCACCCATGCCGTTGGTGGCTGCCAGCCTGATGGGCACGCACGGTGAGGGTGGCATTGAGGAGCAACACTCCCTGCTCGGCCCAACCGCTGAGGTTGCCGCAGGTCTTGGGGATGGAGGTACCGAGGTCGGAGTTGATTTCGGTGATGATATTTACCAATGAGGGGGGCACCTGGATGCCCTGAGGGACGGAGAAGCAGAGCCCCATGGCCTGTCCCGGCTCGTGATAGGGATCCTGACCCAGGATGACGACCTTGACCTTGTCGAAGGGGGTGTGGTCGAAAGCGGAAAAGATGAGGCTTCCCGGAGGATAGCAGGTATACTGCTGCCGCTCGGCGACAAGGAACTGCTTCAATTCTGCAAAATAGGGTGCCTCGAATTGCGGCTTCAGCACCTCGTACCAGGAGGGGTCAATCTTCACACTCATACCAGGAAACTATTGTATTTGCGCTCTTTGCCAATTTGGCTGGGGATGCCGTGACCGGGAAGGACGCGGTAGTCGTCGGGGAGGGTGAGGATGCGGGTCTTGAGTTTCTCGATAAGCGTGGGGTAGTCGCCGCCCGGAAGGTCGGTGCGGCCTATGCTGAAGTGGAAGAGGGCATCGCCGGTGATGACGGCGTTCTCCTGCGGCAGCACAAAGCAGAGGCTTCCAGGGCAATGACCGGGGACATAACGGCACTCTATAAATTGAGAATTGAGAGTTGAGAATTGAGAATTATTGCTTGCGCCAGCCGAATTTTCAATTTTCAATTTTCCATTTTCAATTGAAAGGATGTCGTTGTCGTTGATTTCGTTCACCTCGAGGTCATCCATGTTGTTGACGGCGAAACCCATGATGCTGCCGTAGGCCTCGGCCTGCTTCAGTAGCTTGCGCCCTTCGGCGTGCATGGAGACAGGCAGCCGGTAGTGCTCGCACACCTGCCGCAAGCCGGCGATATGGTCGACATGGGCGTGGGTCAACAAAACCATTACGGGTTTCAATCCTTCCGTTTCGATGAACTGCGTCAGCTGCGCGTCCTCGAACGACGCCTCGCAGGCGGGATCGACGATGGCGCACTGCTTCGTGGCTTCGTCGACCACCACATAGCAGTTAACCCCGAAATGATTGAACGTGAACTGCTTAATCATTAAACCAAGCGTCGAATTGTTCCCGTTTGAGGGCGGGAATGTCGAGTTTCATCTTCTTGCGGAGGCCGCCGAGGTCGTTGAAGAGCTTGTTGGGGTTGGCGGCTTTGAGTTCCTCGTAGGTTTTGACGCCTGCTTTCTGCAGCACGGGCACCCAGTTCTCGTCGACGCCGTGGGCGGTGAGGTCGGCACCTTCATCCTCGACGTTCTTCTCGTGCACCTCAGGCTTCATCTGGGGGAAGAGGAGCACATCCTGGATGCTCTGTGCACCGGTCATCATCATCACAAGGCGGTCGATGCCGATACCCATGCCGGAGGTCGGCGGCATGCCGTATTCGAGGGCGCGCACGAAGTCCATGTCGATGAACATGGCCTCGTCGTCGCCTTTCTCGCTGAGGCGCAGCTGCTCCTGGAAGCGGCCGAGCTGGTCGATGGGGTCGTTGAGCTCGGAGTAGGCGTTGGCGAGTTCCTTGCCGCAGACGAAGAGTTCGAAGCGCTCGGTGAGCTCGGGGTTGTCGCGGTGGCGCTTGCAGAGGGGCGACATCTCGATGGGGTAGTCGGTGACGAAGGTGGGCTGGATAAGCTTGCCCTCGCATTTCTCGCCGAAGATGGCATCGATAAGTTTGCCCTTGCCCATGGTGGCGTCGGTCTCCACACCGAGGCGCTTGCAGGCCTCGCGGAGCTCGTCCTCGTTCATGCCGGACACGTCGACGCCAGTCTCTTCCTTGATGAGCTGGCACATGGGGGCGCGGCGGAAGGGGGGCTTGAAGTCGATCTCGTTGCCCCAGACGTTGACCTTGGTGTCGCCGTGGAGGGCACGGGCGATGCGCTCGAGCATGTTCTCGGTGAAGGTCATCATCCAGTTGTAGTCCTTGTAGGCCACATATATCTCCATGCAGGTGAACTCGGGGTTGTGGGTACGGTCCATGCCTTCGTTGCGGAAGTTGCGGCTGAACTCGTATACGCCCTTGAAGCCACCCACGATAAGACGTTTGAGATACAGCTCGTTGGCTATGCGCAGGTAGAGGTCGATGTCGAGGGCGTTATGGTGCGTGATGAAGGGACGCGCGGCGGCGCCGCCGGGGATGCTCTGCAGCACAGGGGTGTCGACCTCGAGGTAGCCCTGCTCGTTGAAGTAGGTGCGCATCACGTTGACAATCTGTGCTCTCTGCACGAAGGTCTCGCGCACCTGGGGGTTGACGATGAGGTCGACGTAGCGCTGGCGGTAGCGGAGTTCGGGGTCGCTGAAGGCATCGTAGACCACGCCGTCCTTCTCCTTGACGATGGGCAGGGGACGGAGGCTCTTGCTGAGCACGGTAAGGCTCTTGACATGGATGGAGGTCTCACCCATCTGGGTGACAAACACATAGCCCGTCACACCAATGATGTCGCCGATGTCGAGCAGGCGTTTGAAGACGGTGTTGTAGAGGGTCTTGTCCTCACCGGGGCATATCTCGTCGCGCTTGATATAGAGCTGGATACGGCCGTAGGAGTCCTGCAGCTCGACAAACGAGGCGGCGCCCATGATGCGGCGGCTCATGATGCGGCCGGCGATAGAGACGTTCTGGAAGAGAGAGTTGTCCTTGGGGAATTGCTCCAGAATGTCGGCGCTTTTGCAGTTGACCTCATAGAGGGCTGCGGGATAGGGATTGATACCCAGGTTCTTAAGCTCGTTGAGCGAATTTCTGCGGATTTGTTCCTGTTCTGACAGTTCAGCCATTTTATCTTCGGTTTTGATGCTAAAATATTACTTTGATTTTGATTAACTCAAAAATATAAAATATATTGTGTCATATATAAAAAATAATCCAAAACGGCACGCCCGAGACCGGAAATCGCGTCGGGGAGGGAATGAATTTTACCCAAAATAACGCGTTTTTACCCAACAGGTGTCCTATGTAGGAGAGAAAAATTGTCCTATGTCGGGGTGGCGGCAGGAAAATTTTCTCCTATGTCGAAAAATTTTCCTCCTATTGTTGTACTACCATTTTACTACCATTCTATATCGGTTCTCCTATCATTCTACTATGATGCGTATATGATGCGTCTATGTTTCTCCTATGTCAGGGGTCGGAAGGGCGATTTTGGGATGTTTTTCCGAAATAATTTCCATGGGACGAACCGCCAGAATCGGTTTTTCATCCCTAAATACGAATTTTTGGCACCAAAAATCGGTTTTTTGTCACTTTCAGAAAGGAAGGGTCACAAATTGTTCCGTGGGACGAAAATAGGGTGTAATTTTGCATCCGAAAAATTGAATCAAAGCCATGAAACAGATAGAAACCCCGATGCGCCTGTTCGACCTGGTCGACTGGCAGATGAGCAAACGAAAGAAGAAGCAGACGGCATTCCGCATATTGCGCGACGGAAAGACAAGCAGCTGCAGCAGAGAGGAATACAAGGAGAAATGCGACCTTATCAGCTATGCGCTGCTGCACTATGGCGTGCGCCGGGGCGACACCATTGCCCTCATCGCGCACAGCCGTCCGGAATGGAACATGATAGACATGGGGGCGATGCAGGTGGGTGCCGCACTGATGCCCATGGAGACGACACTCGACGCGGAGAGTTACCTGAAACTGATGCAAGACGCCAATGTGCGCATTTTAATACTGGAAAACAGCGAGTTGCTAAATCGATTCAAACTGCTGCTGCCTCAGATGGAGACCCTTAAGGAGGTGTTCACCATCGACCTGGCGAACATTGCGGAGTCGTTTGAAGCACTGCTGGAGACCGGACGCCGCTTTGCCGACCCGGAGCAACTGCAGGACCGCCGCGACCACATTACCGCCGACGAGAGATGCACTGTTGCCGTTGGTCCGGGAAAAGATATCAATGTACTGTCTCACAAGGAGATGATGAAGCAGGTGCTGAAAGAGGTCGACAACCTGAAGGGGAGCAAGGAGGAGGCGTTGAGTGACAAACCGCTGGACGACCTCCAGGAGCGGGTGAAGAACTACGCATTCCAATACCTTGAAAGAGAGATCGTTTGCCGCAACTAAACGCCTACGACGCGACGAACGGAATGGAGGCGGTGGGTATACTCCACACCATTGAAGATTCCTTTTGTATCCAGCTGGTCCACACGCACATAGCCTGACGAGTGGACAATGCGGCCGTCGCCCATGCAAATGCCGACATGAATGATGCGGCCCTCGGCGTTCTGGAAGAAGGCAAGGTCGTCGCGCTGAATGTCGCAGAAGCAGACCTCGACGCCACAGGTGGCTTGTTGCGAGGCGTCGCGAGGAAGCCATATACCGTTGGCTTTGAAGCATATCTGAGTAAGACCGGAGCAGTCGATGCCGACACGCGAACGGCCGCCCCAAAGGTAGGGAGTGGCGAGGAAACAGCGCTCGGCGAGGTCGGCGGCAGAGTCAAAAGCGACATACTGCTTATTGTCAATCCAGCCCTCGTAGCCGTCGTACTCGCAACGGACGAGCGACCATTTCTCCTGGCGTTCAATCACTTCCACCGTATCGCCAGCCAACAGCTGGTTCACCATTTCGGCGCGGTCGCTAGCCTGGGCCCGCATGGGCACTGCCGACAGAAAACAATATCCTTTCATATTACCTTTAACTATAACTGGCCGCGTTCGATGGAGCGCACGATGCGGTCGATGAGGTCGTCCTTTTTGTCGTGCTGCGGGTCGAACTTGGTTTTGAGGTTGAAACCGAAGAGACGCGCAAACGTCTGATAGAGGCTGGCGCGGAAGGTGCCGCGGAGCTCGCCGACAATGTTGTAGGCGGTGCGGCTGGTCTCGCGATCGATGAGTTTGATAAGCACAAGACCCTGGGAAAAAGTGTATTTGGAGAGCTCGCCCTTGTAGTCGGCCAGCAGTTTTTTCTCGGCGGCCTTGATGGCGGCCTTGCGCTGTTTCTTGGGCATGTGGGCAATCTCAACCTCCAGGGCATCGAGACGGTGTTTTCCCTCGCGGGCGTAGGGGAGCATCAGGCGCACATTGCGGATGAGCTTGGCATTCTTGCGTATCTCCCTGGAAGTAAGCAGCATGCCGGAAGAGTAGACCGTTACCTCGCGCAGCTGGTAGAGGGGAATGGTGTCGCCCGTTTCGAGAACGATAGCGAATGTATAATGTTCGTTTTCACCCAGTTGACGTGTCACGCCATTAAAATCGCCCTGGGCGCTGCCACGAAGTGCCAGAGAGAGGAAGAGTGCGAGGAAGCAGAGAAGTCGTGCCGTCATATCATGATAGTTTACTCCCATAACTCAAAAAAGCAGATTTTATTTTACAGAATGGAAAAAGTTCGTATTTTTGCAATCCCAAAAAACTACTATCATGGAAGAAATCCTACGCGCCGAAGAGTTGTGCAAGACCTTCACGCTCTCGCGCAAACAACAGAAAATCGAAAGGACCGCCGCCAAACGGAAGACGGCGGTGGACCACCTGAGTTTCAACGCCTACCGAGGCGAGATATTCGGTCTGCTGGGTCCCAACGGCGCCGGTAAGACCACCACCTTGCGCATGCTCAGCACCCTCATCCGTCCCGACGAGGGCGACGCCATCCTCGACGGCTGCAGCGTGGTGAAAGAGCCCGAAAACGTGCGTGCCAAGATTGGTTTCCTCACCTCCGAGCTCAAACTCGAGGACTTCTTCACGCCAAACTACCTGTTCGACTTCTTCAGCCGCCTCCACGGCGTTGACGAGCCCACCATGCGCGAACGCAAAGAGCGGATGTTCAGGCGCTTCGGCATCGACAAATTCGCCGAAGTGAAGGTTGCCAACTTGAGCACCGGCATGAAACAGAAACTCTCGCTGGTCATCTCGCTGGTGCACGACCCCGAAATCATCATCTTCGACGAGCCCACCAACGGACTCGACGTGCTGACAGCACGCACGGTGACCGACTACCTGCAGGAACTGCGTGCCGAGGGCAAAACAATCATCCTCAGTACCCACATTTTCAGCCTTGTGGAACGCCTGTGCGACCGCGTAGGCATCATCATCGACGGCCGCATGATTGCCTGCGGCACCCTCGAGGAAGTCTGCAACGGCATGACCCTCGAAGACCGATTCTTCGAAATCTACAAAGAACAGAAAGGAGGTGAGGCATGAAGAAACTTTCAGTGAACGTTTCGATAGCAAAGCGGAGAACAAGCAACTCCTTGACAATCATTAAGAAAGAATTCGCACGCTTCTTTGGCGACCGCCAACTGATATTCACCGCCATCATCATGCCAGGCCTACTCATCTACCTCATCTACAGCTTCATGGGCACAGGCATCGAGAGCATGATACAAAAAGGGGCAAACGACAAAGTCACTGTGCGCGTGGAGAATATGCCCCAGAGCATCGCCCCAATGTTCGACGGTGCCGACAGCATGAACATCACCGTCCTCCCCTGCCCCTTCACCCAGCAAGACATCGACCAGCTGGAAGACAAGGACTTGAATACCGTCCTGATGCGCTTCCCCACCGACTTCGACACCCAGCTCGCCACCTACGACCCTCAAAGCGGAGAGTTGGCACCCAACATCGAAATCTACTACAACTCGACCAACAACGCCACCCAGCGCGTCTTCTCGATGCTCGAATCCATGCTCACCGTCTATGAGGAAAGCATCTGCAACCGCTTCGACATCAACCGCGTGGATAGTACGGACGAAGAGGAGCCAGTCTCCTTCGACCAAGCCACCGAAGACAACATCGGTGCCATGATCTGGAGCAAAATCCTGCCCATGCTCATCCTCATGATGCTCTTCAGCGGCGTGATGGCCATCGCCCCCAGCGCCATCGCCGGTGAGAAGGAACGCGGCACCATCGCCACCCTGCTCGTCACCCCCATGCGACGCAACGAGCTGGCACTTGGCAAGATTGTCTCCCTCAGCGGCATAGCACTCCTCAGCGGCATCTCCAGCTTCATCGGCATTGCCCTCTCGCTCCCCAAGATGATTCAGGGCGATGTCGACACCTCAGCACTTGGATTCCACTATGCCACAGGCGATTACTTCGTCCTGCTGCTCACCATCCTCGCCACCGTGCTCATCATGGCCTCGGCCGTCAGCCTCCTCTCGGCCCTCGCCAAGGACGTCAAGAACGCCGGTACCATGGTGCTGCCCCTGATGCTCGTGGTGATGCTCTGCGGCTTGCTGCCCATGTTCCAAACCGGAGCATCGGAGAACCTCGTGATCTACCTTATCCCCTTCTATAACAGCATCGAAGTGATGACCGCCGTCTTCGCCCACGAGATGCAGTGGATGCCCGTCATCATCACGCTGGCTGCCAACGTGGTATATACCGGCATCGCCGTCTGGGGACTCACCCGCATGTTCAACAGCGAGAAAATCATGTTCAGCAAATAGTAGTCGAACTCAATGCGTAAGGTATCCTTTTTTCTTCTGATGTGCGTAGGTTTGACGGCTCACGCACAGTGGTGGACCGGCTGGAGCCAGCAGACAAGCCTCGCCCTATGCATCCACCAAACCGACAACTCTTTCGAACTCTACAGCCCGCTGCAAACCTCCGACCCCATCCCCGTCAGCAAATGGTCGCTGCACAACGACACCTTGCGCCTGGAATGTGCCTCCATCGGATTCAAAGCCACACTGACCAAGCGAGACAGCAGCTGGACAGGCACTTGGAGGCAGGGGCTACTGAAAGAGTCCATCACTTTCCACCCTGCCGACACCCTCTATCAACTGCGCCGCCCACAAACGCCGCAGCCACCCTACCGCTTCGACGAGGAGACCATCACTGCCGATTACACTGACTCACAAGGGAATGCAGTGCACCTCGAAGGCACCCTCTCCTACCCCAAAGGCGCGGGTCCTTATCCCACCCTCGTGCTGGTGAGCGGCAGCGGCCAGCAGAACCGCGACGAGGAACTTTTCTTCCACAAGCCCTTCCTCGTCCTGGCCGACTATCTGGCATCGCGCGGCATCGCCGTGCTGCGCTACGACGACCGTGGCGTGGGTGCCAGCACAGGTCCCCTCGACAGTGCCGACACCTATCTCTTTGCCGAGGATGCCGAAGCGATGTTCAACGCCCTAAAGAACAATCCCCATGTCGACCCTGCTCGTCTCGGCATTGGCGGCCACAGCGAAGGTGGTGCCATCGCGCCCATGGTGGCTGCAAGGAACAAGGATGTGAAGTTTGTCGTCATGCTCGCAGGACAAGGTTGCACGGGTCTGGAAGTCCTTATGCAACAGAACGAAGCGCTCTACCATGTCAAGGGTGTCAGCGACAGCCTTGTGGCCGTCCGCACACGATGTATGCGTGAACTATTCGACTTGCCAAAAGAGAGCTCGGTAAAAGATTATCAAGCTGTTATCTTACGTCACACTTCCGGTCTCAGCAAAGAGCAAATCGACAGCATCGACCTCAAGAAAGGCACCGCCTACGCCCTCAAACAGCAACTCGGCACACGCTGGATGCAGACCTTCCTGCACCTCGACCCCGCCGAATACCTGCCGAAAGTGAAATGCAAAATACTGGCACTCAACGGATGGAAAGACTGCCAGGTGCTCTGCGAGCCCAACCTTAATCGCATCGAGGATCTCACCGGTGGTCGTGCCGTGTGCAATCAACAGCGGTGGCTGAACCACCTCTTCCAACACTGCGAGACAGGCTCCCCCGACGAATACATGCTCATCGAAGAAACCTTCGATTTTTACACCATGGAAACCATTGCCGACTGGATTCTAGTTCTCTAGTTATCCTCTACGGCACCCTTGATCTGCACCTTTGTAAATCCTTCGTCAATGATGGGTTGGACGAGGGCTTTCATTTCCTGCGGGGAGAATTTTTCGAGGCCCTGCATGGGGGTGGCGCGGTCGATGGTGTAGACCATCCACTCGCGGGGCTTTAACAATCGGACAATATCCATCATGGGACCGATGACCTCGGGGTTCGACGAGTCGAAGCCGTTGCCACGCAACATGCAAGTCTGGAGGACGAAGTTGCCATTGAACTGCTTAAGGGCTTCGATGACGCGATTTATATCATATCCCGGTGCGGGCATGTTTATCTTCTCTATCAACTCGTTGGTGGGAGCGTCGATTTTCATGATAGGGTTGTCGACCTTGCGCAAGGCATTGAAAACCTCAGGGACATGTACGCGAGTGGCATTGCTGAGGACACTGACTTTAGCCTGGGGATAATACTGGTCGCGCAAACGCAACGTGTCATCAATAATCTGCGGAAACTCAGGGTTGATGGTAGGTTCGCCGTCACCACTGAAGGTGATGCTGTCGACAGGCGTACCCTCATGGGCGAGTTTTATGAGCATGCGTTCGAGGTCGGTGCGCACCTTCTCGGCCGTGGGGAGGACGGTATCGTTGCGACCGTCGCGGTTCCAGCCGCATTCGCAGTAGATGCAATCGAAATTGCATATCTTGCCTTTCTCTGGCAGAAGATTGATTCCCAACGAACTACCAAGACGTCGACTAAAAATAGGGCCAAAAACTGTTTCTTCGCGTATCATAGAATAATGAGTTTGAAACAATAACGCCACAGGCAACTAATTATTGCACTTCCCTCCCGCAAAAACGCACAAAATATGCCATGTGCCGTTTTTTTCGTATCTTTGCAACCAAATTCAAAGTCAAAAATATGAAAGGCAAAAGATTATTAGGAATTGCATTGCTACTCGCCGTGAGCGCTTGCGGACGGATACAGGAAACCCCGCAGGTGGAAGGGCACTACACCTATGAGCACGCCTTCAACTACGATTACGAAGGCAACCACTTCGACGTGAGCGAGACCGGCACCATGGATTTCTATGCCGACGGTACGGCGCTCGACTCGGCGCGGCAAGTGTATACCGCCACGCTTGCCGACGGTGACACGGTGACGTGGGTATACAACTACATCAGTCCCAGCCGTTGGAGTCTCGATGGCGACACCCTCTTCTTCGCCGGAGCCAAAGAGGGTTTCCGCATGGAGGTTGTGGAAGGCGAAGCAACGGAACTGACGCAGAAGATTGCCGATACCTACAGCGGCAGCATCGACTACGAATACAAGTTCCACCTCGACACGCTGACGGCCGAAAAGCTACAGTGGAGCTTCACCTACCGCGACGGCCACAGCGACACATGGCAATTCTATAGGAAATGAAAAAACTTCGCGAAATACTGGGTTATCTGCTCGGAGGTGTGCTCTTTGTGGGGCTGATGCCGACGGTGATGTGGCTGGTGTCGGGAATGCCGCCGATAGTGCATATCGGTGCCCTGAGGGCCTCCATCACAGGGCTGCTGATGATGGGCGGTCTAGCATTAAGCATCTGGACCATCGTCTATATGAAGCGCCGCGGCAAGGGGAACCCGATGGACGCCTTCGGCCACGAGGTGGCGCCGCGCACGCAACACCTGATGACCGACGGTCCCTACCGCCTGAACCGCAACCCCATGCTCACCGGCACGCTGCTCTACCTCGCCGGCGTGGTGGTATGGCTGTGGACCTGGCAGGCGGCAGTGGTCTGGCTGGCCTTCCTGGCGGTGATGCTGGTGCAGGTAGTCAGCGAGGAGCGCCGCCTGAGCCGCGATTTCGGCGAGGAATACAACGCCTACCGCCGCCGCACCCGCAGGTTTTAGAAAAAAAAAAATTATCATGAACATACGATTAGAACAACCAAGTGACTGGCGTGAGGTGGAAAACCTCACGCGAGAAGCGTTCTGGAACATCTACAGGCCGGGATGCACCGAGCATTATGTGCTCAAACAATATAGAAACAATCCCGACTTCATCCCAGAGCTGGACTTCGTGATGGAGGAACCGGGTACGCAAGCGTCTCGCCTGCCAAACGGCCGTATCATCGGCCACATCATGTTCTCGAAGGCTGCAATCACCCTCGACGATGGGACGCTATTCCCCTCTTGGACATTCGGTCCCATCAGCATCCACCCCGACTACAAGCGCAAGGGCTACGGCCTGAAGCTGCTGAGTTATGCAATTGAAAGAGCCAAAGCGATGGGCATTGGTTTGTTGCAGATGGAGGGCAATATCGACTTTTACCGACACGCAGGCTTCGACCTCGCCAGCAAACACCGTATCCACTATCATGAGATGCCTAAGGAGGATGAGGTTCCCTTCTTCCTTGCCCAGGAGCTCATCACTGGCTACTGGGGCGACCGCGAGGGTACCTACTGCCCGCCCAAGGGCTACTTCGTCGCCGACGAGAACCCTGAAGCCTTCGAGACATACGAATCCACCTTCCCGCCAAAGGAGAAACTCCGCCTGCCAGGACAGTTAGGTTATGAAGGATAGAAAGAACGGCATCAATGAGTTCTACGTGGCTGGGGCTGATGCTACGGCCTGCGTGAAATCGACGTGTTTCAACATGGCCAAAGCTGGTTTCACGGTACATGTCCTCTCCGACTGCGTTACCAGCTACGACATGAAGAAGCTCCCGGAGATGCTCGCCTACTACGAAAGCAAAGGCTGTGAGGTGAAGAAACTTTTAGAATACAAATGAATATGTGCTATAGAGAAGAGGCCATCGAATGTGTAAAGGATCATGTTCTCCAGATACACAAGCAAATATATGCCAAATATAATGGGGATTTTGACAGAATCTATACGGAGGGGTACAACAACAAGTCCTATACGGGTAGGGTGATTGAGCCAGGAAAGATTTATGAACTGAGTTATCTGGAATGTACGTGCCCTAAAGTTAAATGTGGGCTGAGAACCCATCCACAGCAGTGTGAGTGCTCACGACAGAGCATTCTATATATCCTGTCGCAACTTGAACCGAACAGTCATTTCGAGGTTCAGATTGAGAATACAATTCTTAGGGGGAGCGACCGCTGTACATTCCGAATAACAAGACATGCAAACATAAAACGAACAGATTGAAAAAACGTTAAAGTTTGTTAAAGTCCTTGACTCGTCCCTTAGGTCATGCATTAACTTTGCAGCCGATATCAAACAAGCATTATTATCGTACGATGATGATTTACAAACAAAAACTAACAATCGGAGAGTTCTCAAAGTTGATGCAGACGACCGTAAAAACCTTGCGCCACTACGAACAGAAGGGTTTATTGCTGCCCAACGAGGTGGACGAGTGGACGGGCTACCGCTACTACAGCATCGAGCAGATGCAGCGGTTGCAAAACATCCGCGACCTGCAGCGCCTCGGTTTCTCGCTTGAGGAAATCAAGGACCTGCTGGACGACGACTCGTCCACGCCCAGCATCCGGCAGATGGACGAGAAAATCAGCGAGACGGAACGGCAGTTACGGCAACTGGTTGCCCGTCGCGAAAAGCTGCTCAGCTGGAGGGACTCCCGCAAACAAATCACAACAATGGAAAAGTTTAGCATTCAAAGCCTCCCGTCAATCATCGTTGCCTCGCACCGCGAGGTCATCCCCAACTACGCCGCCATCGGTCCGATGTGCTACGAGAAAATCGGTCCCGAGATGCAGCGCCTCGGCTGCAAGTGTCCGCCGCTGGGCTACTGCTTCACCGTGGAGCACAACAAGGAGTACACGCCGACAGACATTGACATCGAGTACTGCGAGCAGGTGGAGGAGATGGGCACCGACAGCGCCATCATCCAGTTCAAGCGGCTGCCCGAGGTACCCAAGGCTCTCTGCATGAAGCACGTCGGTCCCTACGAACGTTTCTACGAGTCGTATGTCGAGGCCTTCCGCTACATTGAGGAGCAAGGCTACCGGGTTGTCGGCCAGCACCGCACATGCTACATCGATGGTGCCTGGAACCAGAAAGACCCCGAGAAGTGGCTGTCTTTGATACAGATACCCATAGAGTGAGTGGTTGATATTCGAAAGCCAAGGCGAGAAACAGCCTTGGCTTTCGTCTACTGCTACAATAAAAACCATCAGCGTTCCGTTAATACTGCATGTCCGAACATTGGGAGATATACGCCGACTGGAACCCGTGGCACGGATGCACCAAGATCAGCCCTGGATGCAAGTACTGCTATGTCTACCGGCAGGACGAGATGTATGGCAGCGAGATATCGAGCAGTGAGTGCAGGAAGACCGGCAATTTCAACCTTCCCATTAAGAAAAAGCGCGACAAGTCGTGGAAGATAGCGGGCGGCAAGGTGGTCTTCACCTGCTTCACTTCCGATTTCCTGCTGCAGGACGCCGACCCGTGGCGCCCCGAATGCTGGGAGATGATGCGGCTGCGGAGCGACCTCTGGTTTTTCTTCTTCACCAAGCGCATCGACCGCTTCATGCAGTGCGTGCCCGACGATTGGGGCGACGGCTACGAGAACGTCATCGTGGGCTGCACCGTCGAGAACCAGGCAATGGCCGACTACCGCCTGCCCATCTTCCGCTCGCTGCCCATCCGCCACAAGGCCATCATCGCCTCGCCGCTGCTGACTGCGATGAACCTCACGCCGTGGCTCGACGAGACGATAGAGGAGGTGTCTGTAGGGGGCGAGTCGGGTGCCGACGCGAGGCCATGCGACTACGACTGGGTGATCTCCCTCCGCGAGCAGTGCGTGGCGAAAGGCGTCCCATTCCGCTTCCACCAGACGGGTGCCCATTTCGTCAAGGATGGCAAGCTGTACCGTGTGCGCCGCTGCCACCAGCTCAGCCAGGCCCACAAAGCCAACATCGACTACAAGATAGGCCGCTATCTGGTGCCCGAGACGGTGCGGTTCCAATGGAAAGATTCCGACTACCACGATTAACGGGACAGCCGTATCAGCGCGGAGCCGATGGCGCTCTTGCCTTTGCTACGCCTTATTCTCCCCTAACGCCCCCTGCATTAATGCATTCCCACATTCACGCATTCTTTCTCCTTTCGGTGTCCACACTGCCATTTTCAACCACCGTTGAGATAATATTTTGCCAAACGGAGAAAAAAACATATCTCTACATCGTGAAAGAAAAGATGATTCACCCTATACTATCTTCTCTACCTCCTCTCTACCTCTTCTCTACCTTTTCTCTACATCAACACTACAAAAAATGTAGACAGGAAGCAGACATAAACCATAGAAAATCTATCGATATTTACTCACGCCATCACGACGGTAACCGCAAGTCCCTGTCTCTCGCCAGCCCCTCGGCAACCATTTTATCGCGTTATTACCATTTCCAACACCCGTCGAAAAAAAAACATTTTGCCATTCCAGAAAAAAAGTGTATTTTTGCACCCGAAATGCCTCGAGAGTGAGAGGCTGAAAGAATGATTATTAACAGCATTACTATTATTCGCGTTCAAATCAAAAGCGTAGGAAACTGGAGATTTTAATTTCGGATAATAGTTCACGGAGAGTGGACGTGCTCCTATTGTACTGTATGACCGTATGCTTGCACCTATAAGGTGTAGGCTTCTAACAGTACAGCGGGGTTTCTTCCTACGCTCCCCGTGAACGCGATAGAAAGGTCTGCACCTTTCTTATATCCGTCATTAGTGATTGGTAGCAATGCACAAAACGCTACCAATCAATATGGCAAATACCACATTGACCAATGCCCGCGAGGCAAAACAAGATGAGTTTTACACTCAGTACTACGACATAGAGCGCGAGGTGGAGGCATACCTCGACTACAACCCTGATGTCTTTAGGGGCAAGACCGTGCTGCTGCCCTGCGACGACCCGGAGTGGAGCAATTTCACCAAGTACTTTGCTCAGAATTTCGAACGACTTGGGCTGAAGAAACTCATCAGCACCAGCTATGCTGTAGAGCGCAAGCAGGAACGCTACGGGGTGCAACTCTCGCTTTTCGAGACAGAATTCGAAACCAAATCGCCAAAATATGACAAGAAAAAAACACGTTCTCATGGCAAGATATTTGTCCTTGACCGTGATGAAAATGGAGACCGTCGTATCGATATAGACGACTTGAAGTGGGACTACCTGAAAGACGACGGTGATTTCCGCAGCAAAGAGGTAACAAAGCTCCGTGATGAAGCAGATGTCATTGTTACTAATCCGCCGTTCTCGTTATTTCGAGAGTTCTTTGCTTGGATTATTAATTCAAACAAACAATTTCTGTTGATTAGCAACAAAAATTGTATCACCTATAAAGAGGTGTTCCCTTACATTAAAGCAGGTCAAATGTGGACAGGAAAGACATCAATGAGCCAGGATATATTGTTCAAAATTCCACTAGAACTACAACAGCAATTCGTTACTGACGGAAAAGCAGGAAGCAAATACAAGGTGGTAAATGGAGAGATATTAGGCCGTTCTCCAAGTGTGTGGTTCACCAACCTCGACCACGGTCGCCGTCACCAGCCGTTAGAACTTATGACAATGGAGGACAACCTCAAATACAGCAAACACAAAGACCTCAAGGAGAAGCATGCCTATGAGCAGTACGACAACTGCGATGCCATAGAGGTGCCATACTCCGATGCCATCCCTGCCGAATATGAGGGGATGATGGGTGTGCCTATCTCGTTTCTCGACAAGCACTGCGTTGAGCAGTACGACATTATCGGCCTTGACGACGACAAACCCATCTGGCGTGGCAAGGGTCCAAGCCTGTATGGCAAAGTATTATACCGCAGAATAATCATCCGCAAAAAACAATAATATCATGAACGCACAAGGAAGAAAAGAAATTGCGAAGTACATTGCTTCGCTAAATGAAATCAAAGACAAACTCGACTCCATGAGGGACGACGAGGAAATGAAGTATGACAACATGCCCGAAGGCTTGCAAGACAGCGAGCGCGGCGAACAGATGCAAGAAGCCATCGACGCTCTGGAAAACGCTTGCACCGGTCTTGATGAGGCCATCGACAGCCTGAAGGAGATTTAAGACATGAAGACCGAATTGAAACAGTACACCATCGCCGAATTGTGCGACGGGTTTGTGTACAACGAACTGGAGGAGAAAGGTCTGTATGGTCTTTCTGGCAGGTTAACCATTCAGCCGGAGTACCAACGAAATTATCTGTATGCCGAGGACAACGGCAAGAAGGAGGTGGCTGTCATTGACTCCGTGTTGAAACAATATCCGTTGGGATTGCTTTACTTCAACCGTCTGCCTGACGGCAGGTTGGAGGTGCTAGACGGACAACAGCGTATCACTTCGCTTGGACGTTTCCTCACCGACAAGTTTTCGGTGATGAGCAACGATTTACCCTATCGCTTTCATGCCCTGCCGAAAGACAAGCAGACGCTGATTGAGAATACCTCACTGCTTGTGTATGAGTGCGAGGGTACTGAAAGCGAGATAAAGCAATGGTTTCAGACCATCAACATTGCAGGCATACCACTTAACGAACAGGAGGAGCTGAACGCCGTCTATAGTGGCCCGTTTGTTACCAAAGCTCGTTCTGTATTCTCCAATAGTCGCAACTCCAATGTTCAGAAATGGAGTGCATACGTTCGTGGTTCTGTAAAGCGTCAGGAAATTCTAAACACCGCCCTTAGCTGGGTAAGTCACGATCAAGTGGAGGAATATATGCAGACTCACCGCCACGACACACAGATTGATGAGTTGCAAGCACATTTCAATGATGTAATTGCATGGGTGGAGAGCATATTTGCAGACTGTTACAATGAAATGTGTGGCCTGAAGTGGGGACAGTTGTATGACGAATACCACAACACGCCATATAACCAAAAGGAGATGACAAGGAAAGCTGCCGAACTGATGGACGACCTTTGTGTGAAAAACCACAAAGGTATCTTCGAATACCTATTGGGTGGCGAACAAGATACCCGATTGTTGGATGTCCGCGTTTTTGACGATGCAACCAAACGGCGCGTCTACAAACGCCAAACCGAAGACGCTCGCCGCAGAGGTATTAGCAACTGTCCCCTGTGTGCCATGGGCCATGAAGCCCGTCGCAACAAAATCTGGACAGAAAAGGAAATGGATGCCGATCATGTGGAAGCTTGGAGCAAAGGAGGCTCCACCACTGAAGACAACTGCCAAATGCTCTGCCTTACCCACAACCGGGCAAAAGGCAACAAATAACATTTTCAACATAGAACCGACAAAGCCTCTTATTTCAACCAGAAGGGGCTTTTTTCGTCACAATAACTTGCCCATACAAAAAAAAGTTGTATTTTTGCAGCACGAATCGAATTATAAAAAGCATGAACTCCATCCTACGCCACAAGTAATACATACCGCAACTACACCACCCCAAAGAATAAAAAAACGCCAAAATGGAATCACACAATATAGATAATAAAAAGACTATCGTCCCGCAGGAAATGATTATCTACCAATCCGAGGATGGGGCGGTGAAGGTGGATGTGCAGATGGCCGATGAGACAGTCTGGCTGACCATTGACGGAATGGTCAATCTGTTTGGCAAGTCGCGTTCTACCATCAACGAACATATCCTGCATATTTTCGAAGAAGGTGAACTGAGCCGAGACGAGTCGGTAAGAAAAATCGGAAATTCCGATTTTTCTACCAAACCGACCAACTACTGATGGGACAGATTGTATCGGGATACCTTGACTTCGCCGAGCGTCAGGCCGAACGGCAAAAAGCCATGACGATGAAAGATTGGGCAACTCACTTGGACAACATTCTGACAATGAGTGGCGAAAAACTGCTCCAAGGTGCAGGCAAGGTATCGCACCAAGAAGCCATCGACCATGCCACACAAGAATACAAAAAGTACCAGCAACGCACATTGAGCCAAGTGGAGAAAGATTACCTTGACAATATAAAATCTTTACCAACAAATAAACGTCATCTTCTATTGAATTTCGCAAATATCATACGACCATTTCTTATACCCCACAAGCAATTCATGTCGCGGCTGCAAGACAGGCAAATATTTCGTGCCGGAAACGATAAAATTTGAATGGAAAGCAGTGACTATCATGACTAAAATGGAAACAGAACGAATACTTTTGCGACCGTGGAGCGAGGAGGATGCCGAAACGCTGTACCGCTACGCTTCCGACCCCGAGGTGGGACCGCGGGCTGGCTGGCCGCCGCACAAGAGCGTCGAGGAGAGCCTTGAGATTATCCGCACCATCTTCCACAGCGACCATATATGGGCCATCGTTTTAAAAGATGCAAGCGAGGGCGGCGAGCCCATCGGCTGCATGGGCTACATGGTCCACAGCGAGAGCAACATCGACATCGGCGAGAACGACGCGGAAGTGGGCTACTGGGTGGCGCGTCCCTACTGGAACCGCGGCATCTGTACCGAAGCCCTGCGCCTGCTCATTGACTACTGCTTCCGTGAGAAAGGCTTCCGCACCCTCTGGGCCGACTTCTTCCCCGACAACCCCGCCAGCGGCAAGGTGATGGAGAAATGCGGCTTCCGCGACACCGGCATGATCAACCGCTGCAGCCGTCTCCAACTCGGCGCCGACAAACCCGTCCGCATCATGCGCCTGGAAAAAAATCAATTCTAGACTCTCTCCATATGATACCCCATGCGGTGGAGTTGTATGGCGACACCGAAGAGGTAGAGCTGGCGGAGACTGGCGACGTAGGCCTCGAAGGCCTCCTTGGTGCCGGGCTCAATCTGCTCACGCATCAGGTCGTAGTGTACACGGGTGGCACACTCGCTCACCAGCGCCTCAGTGTCGTCGGACGCCTTCCCCTGCAGCATCAGCACATCCTCGCGGATGTATTCGTCGAGGGCATCGTAGCCGCGTTTGTCGCGCATATAGAGGTAGAGGTCTTCTATCTGGGAGTAGATATTCCACTCGTCGTCCCACAGTTTGGCCACCGCCATTCCGATATACATCATCCATCCGAGGCTCGCCACGGGATAGTCGCGGAACTCGCGTGCCCCGTCGGGGATATACGAGTTACCTATCGACTCCCATTTCTCCATCACGTCGGGACAATCGGGCAGCATCTCGTCGACCTCTTTCACGCCGAGGAGGTACTGGTGGAGACTTTTATGTATCGTATTCTCAAACTTGTCTGTCATAGGAGCGCCATGCTTTAAAAATGCAAAGATACAAAAATTAATCCATATAGGGGAAAGAATATTTTTTCGTTTATCTGCACGAAACTTTGTATATTTGCAATTCGATTAGCGTGTGCAAGAAAAGAACGGTTCAAAACGAAAAAACACAGAAATAAACATGGAAACCAGCAGTTTAGAAAAACAAAAAAGCCCCTCTGCAAGGGGCTTCAGGGTGGTCTGTGGGAGATTCGAACTCTCGACCTCTTCCGTGTGAAGGAAGCGCTCTGAACCAACTGAGCTAACAGACCATTTCTCTTGGAAAGCGGGTGCAAAAGTACAAAGAAAAACTGACCTGACAAAATTTTTCTTCACAATGAAACATAAAAAGCAACGGCTCACTCATTCCCAAATCAACGGAATCATCTGGATTACAATTACATTAACCACAATCCTCATCATCATATTTTTTTCTCATCCCAAAGCCTCCAATAGCATCGTTACCGATAGTATTCAGCAAGAAGACATCTCCATTTTACAAAAAAAGGAGGATTCTGTATACCGTAGCAGAAGACACTATACAAACGCCAGGAAGCGAGATTACTATCCTACCCAAAGCCGTGACACAACACCTCTTTATTCCTCAACGCCACCAGCACCTACCCGACAACCTCTGTCTGTCGAAATCAATTCAGCCGACTCTACAACTCTCATGCTCCTGCACGGCATCGGTCCCGCATTCGCACGACGCATAGTGAAGTACCGCAATCGTCTCGGAGGATTCTACTCCATAGAACAACTATTGGAAGTCTACGGATTCACACCCCAACTACTCAACCACATTGCCCCACACATCAAACTGGACAACAAAAATCTCAAGAAAATCCCTATCAATACAGCGACGCTAAAGGAACTGATCAAACATCCTTATGTAGATTATTATTTTGCACGCGACCTGGTCAACCTTCGCTCCCGCGGAATGCATTTCGAATCCGCCGACGACCTACGCACCATCCCCTCCTGCACCGATACCATGCTCACCCGACTCACACCCTATCTGGACTTTACTATAAAATAAAAAGGAGACAACCTTAAGGTTGTCTCCATGTGATCTGCACAAGATTTGAACTTGTGACCTCTTGCCTGTCAAGCAAGCGCTCTAAACCAACTGAGCTAGCAGATCAATTCTGGCTTCAAATCTCTCGAAAGCGGGTGCAAAAATACGAACATTTTTCAAACTGACAAAATTATTTTTGAAAAAAAATGTATCTTTGCACTAAAATAAAACACAGCAACAGAATGAAAAAAGTTTTAATCATACTGATAATCATAACCTTCCAATCGTTTCAATTGGGAGCGCAGAATACGCTGAACAATGCTGCCGACAACATCGTCGGAACCTATTTAGGAACGCAAAACGGGGATAATTTTAACGTAAAAATCGTAAAATTAGCCAATGGAACCTATCGTGGTCAGGTAATATGGATGGAACACGACACGGATGCTCAAGGGAACAAACGTCTTGACACCAAGAACCCCGACAAGAGTCTCCGCAACACACCCTGCGACCGCATCATCCTCTTCTCGGGACTGAAATACGATGCTTCGGACAAAGAATGGAACGGAACCAAGATCTATGACCCCCAGCGGGGCATGAAGGCGAAAATGGTGGCACGTTTCGAAAAAGATGGTCGCCTCAGCGTGAGAGGGTCGGTCCTGGGCATCGGAGAGACCGTTTACTGGAAGAAAATCAAAAAATAAGCACATCCCTATGGCAGACAATTATTTGGAAAAACGTTACGAAGAAACTCTCGGAGCAAACAAGCCAAAAGTGAAACGCATCGGACTCACCGTGGATGACCTGCTGAAACGTAACCGTAGCATGCGTGGGTACAAGAAAGCCTACAAGGTCAGCCTGTCCGAACTGGAACGCATTGTCGGCGTGTGCAACAAGATTCCCTCCGGATGCAACCAACAAGTATTGAGATTCAAGCTAGTAACCCACGAAAGCGGTGCCGAACGCGTACTGCCGCTCATCAAGATGGGAGCCGCCCTGCCCGAACTCCATTTACCATTCGAAGGCACCGAACCCGAAGCATTCATCATTTGCTGCGCCACCATAAAGGAAAGCCCTTTAGTAGACATCGACCTCGGCATCGCCGCACAGAGCATGCTGTTGAAAGCCGTGGAGATGGGTCTTAACGGACTGATTATTGGAGCCTTCAACCGGGAAAAACTTCGTGAAGCATTTGACCTCCCCCACACTCCCCTGCTGGTAATTGCCATTGGGAAAGGAGCCGAGCACATCGAGCTTACGCCCATCGACGAGAACGAAAGCCACGCCTACTACCGCCGCGACGGAATCCATTATGTGCCGAAAGTTCGCACGAAAGACCTCTTGCTGAAATAATTTTCCTCTGCCATGAGAAGGGCACCTTTGGTACCGTTAGCCCTGGCGACCATTGTCGGCATCATTACAGCCAACACGGTCAGTGGCATTCCCACCATAGCGTGGCTGGCACTTCTCTGCTCAGCAGCCATTATTGGAAGCATACTCCTGATTTTCAGGAAAGAATATCCTACCACATTCTTTTCCATACTACTCATAGCAGCGTTCTTCGCCCTGGGCGGAATACGCAGTGGGATGGGCAATCCTCAACTCGACACACAACATTGGAGCCGACATTGCAGCGCTCCCTCCTTCCTGTCGTTGAGACTGACGGAATCACCCGTACCTCGGGCGAAGAGCTGGCGCGCGAATGCCGATGTCGAAAGCGTGGACGGAATTGAAACCCATGGCAGCCTTCGGCTCTATCTGCGCAAGGACAGCACGGCGGCGACACTGCGCTACGGGGATCGACTTCTGGTGCACGGATACGCTGACACAGCAAGAGGATCCCTGTATTCCACAAGCGATCATTATCTGCTCACTGGACGGGACAGCACCTCTCTCAGATCCCGGTGCGAGACATTGAGAATGAAACTCTTGCGGCGCATGCAAGCCGGACCCCTGGAGCGACGCTACCGGGGTATCGCCGAGGCCATGACGGCAGGTTGGCGAGGTGACTTGGAAGAAGACATCCAAGGACAGTTCCGCGATGCCGGCATCATGCATCTACTGTGCGTCAGCGGTTTACACGTAGGTTTGCTGGCGGCGATGGTCGGTTGGGTTTTGCGATGGCTGGGACGCGAACGGAAAGGAAGAATCCTGCGCGGAACAATCCAGTTAATCGTTATCTGGGCTTTTGCGGCACTAACCGGCCTGGCTCCCGCAACAGTACGTGCCGCCCTGATGTTCAGCCTCTTCATCGTCAGCAACATCATGAATCGGCGCACCGACACCATGAACCTGCTGGCAGCGGCAGCCATCGTCATGCTCTACTCCGACCCCATGCTGCTCTTCGACATCGGCTGGCAATTGTCGTTCAGCGCCGTTACCGGAATTTTGCTAGCACGGCCCGTCATCGGCCTTCAGCGCAATTTCCTCTGGCAAGCCTCTATGGTGAGCCTCGCCGCCACACTCGCGACGCTGCCCGTCACTCTCGCCACCTTCCACCGATTCTACCCTTACTTTCTGATTGCCAACGTCATCATCGTCCCCCTGGCAAGCCTCATCCTAGCTCTGTCGCTATCCTATATGCTTATACCCTGCTGCTTGACGGCATGTCCGCTGAGGTTCGCTCTGCAAGGATGCGACTGGCTGACGCAAGGCATCGCCGGACTGCCAGGTGCCTCTATTGAGGGCTTAAATCCCAGACCAGTGGCAACAATCCTAGTTTCCACAGCTATCTTATTCCTTTTTCTTGTCGTGAACCGAAGAGCCCGACGCTGGTAAATTATTTCTGCATGTTATAGTCCACCATTGCAGCGGCATCGCCCACCTTATCGTGGTGACCATGTCCGTTGGTGGCGCCCGACGTGGTGTCGGCATCCTTGTCACTGTCGTTGTCTTTGTCGCTGCAGGCAGCCATACCCAAAACGAGGGTCGCAGCCATCAGTATTCCAAATATCTTTCTCATTTTTGTCGTTTTTGGTTATTAACGCCATTCGTAAAATATTATTATGCTGACGGAAGCATTTCCCTCTGCAGCAAATTATATATTATATATACAATAATTTATCATGTTCGACGTTACCATGCACAAATAAGGATCACTCTATGCAAAACGATACTCACCAGTGGGTGGCAATATACACTAATCCCCGTGCCGAAAAGAAAGCTGCCGAAAGACTGCAAGAGCTTGGCTACGAGTCATATCTACCTTTACTACACAAACAGCACCGATGGAGCGACCGCTGGAAAATTGTCGAAGTACCCATGATCCCCTCCTACATTTTCGCCAAGATATGCACTCGTGATGTGGTACCTGTGCGTGCTGCCGACGGAGTATCGTACATCGTGTCATGGAGAGGCAAGCCCGCCATCATCTCAAACAAAGAAATCGAAGCCATACGCCGCATTGCCGATGCCGATGCCGAAGTATACATAAGAAACAATGAGTTACTGAAAAAGGGGGCACACGTCAAGATTACAGGCGGTCAGTTCGCAGGGCTCGAGGGCGACCTGGTGAGCAATTGCGAAGAGGGCAATTTCTGCATCAGCATCACAGGTTTGGATTTCTGCATGGTGATGCAGGTTGAGGGCGCACTGCTTCAACCCATTGAGTCAAAGAAAAAAGAAAAAGGCATCTGGGATTGACTCCCTGCCGGAATACAACAAAAACACAAACACATGAAACTGAAAATCTGCATCTTACTCATTGCACTAGCAGCAGGAATGGTCTCCCCCGCAAGAGGACAGAAAAAATTGCGTCCCGACGCTTTTCCGCCCGTAGAAACAATTTCCAAATCAGGCAATAAAGCCCTGACAATGGCATCCACACCCGCCGAGATGGCCGGATGGGATCGCTACCCCACCTACTCCACCTATCTGTCCATGATGCGGCAATGGGCTACAGACTACCCGGCACTCTGCCGTCTCGACACCATCGGAACATCCATCAACGGGCGTCTCATTCTCAGCATTGAGCTATCGTCAGCACTGAACGACAGCACTTTACCGGAATTCTTCTACTCCTCCACCATCCACGGCGACGAGATTACAGGCTTCGTGATGATGCTGCGCCTCATCGACACCCTCCTCTCGAGCTACGGACAGAGCGAACGTCTGACTGCGTTGCTTGATGGCACTCACATCTGTATCAATCCTTTAGCCAACCCCGACGGCACCTACTACGGCGGCAACAACAGCGTGCAGAACGCCCGCCGCTACAACGCCCGCAACATCGACCTCAACCGCCGCTACCCCGACCCTTTCCGCAACTACAGCTACAGCATCCCGCAAGAAAACCAACTGATGATCAACTACATGCAGCGGCATCATTTCAGTCTCAGCGCCAACCTGCATGGAGGTGCCGAGGTGCTGAACTACCCCTGGGACAGTTTCACCTCACTCGAACGTCCGCACCCCGACGCCGAATGGTGGAAAGCCCTCTGCCGCAAGTGTATCGACACTCTGCGCACTTACCCCAACGGCACTTTCGACGATGTCGAGGATTCCGGATTCATTGCCGGAGGCGACTGGTACGTTATCGGGGGCGGACGCCAGGACTACGTGAACCAAGCACTCGGATGCCTCGAAATCACGATGGAGATTTCAGTCGACAAGCAACTGAGTTCCAACCGACTGCCTGAATATTGGCAGTTCCTGGCACCGATGTTGATCACCTACATGGAGGCCATCCACACGCTGCCCACCTCCGTCGGTATCCCTGCCGTCACCTCCGAACAACTTTCCGCCTATCCCAACCCGACAACAGGACAGGTGTTATTGTCTGGAATAAAAGAAAACGAAAAGATTGAAATTCTTGACATCCAAGGACATCTGCTGATGCAGAGCCAGGGTGCCACACTCGACCTCTCACCGCTGCCGCAAGGCATCTACCTCCTCCGCACCGCGGATGCCATCGGCAAGATAATCAAACGATAGAATGAACCGGGAACGCGAGATATACAAGGTAACGCTGGTGGGCAGTGCGGCAAACGTGCTGCTCACGGCATTCAAGTTCGTCGCCGGCATTGTGGGACACAGCGCAGCCATGACTGCCGACGCCGTGCACTCGCTCTCCGACCTGCTCACCGACGCCGTGGTGCTCCTCTTCGTACGCATCAGCGGCAAGCCCGAAGACTGCGGCCACGACTACGGCCACGGCAAATACGAGACCCTCGCCACCACCCTCATCGGCATCGCCCTCGCAGCGGTGGCCGTAGGCATCGGCTACCATGCGGCAACGGCGATGCTCTTCTGGTACCACGGCGGCACACTTCCCGCTCCCGGCATGCTGGCATTGTGGGCGGCATTGGTGTCGGTAGCCATAAAAGAACTTGTGTATCAGTACACTGTACGGCGTGGACGCGACCTCAATTCACCCGCTGTCCAAGCCAACGCCTGGCACCACCGCAGCGACGCCCTCTCCTCGCTCGGCACCCTCGTCGGCATCGGCGGCGCCATCCTGCTGGGCGACACCTGGACCGTCCTCGACCCGCTGGCAGGCCTCATCGTCGCCGTCTTCATACTCCGCGTAGCCTACAAACTCATGAAACAAGGCCTCGACGAACTCCTGGAAGCCTCGCTACCCGACGAGATTGAGAAAGAAATCCTCACAATCGTCAACACTTTCCCCGACGTGCACGACCCCCACCACCTGCGCACCCGTCGCATCGGCAGCCGCTACGCCATCGAGCTCCACATCCGCATGGACGGCACTCTCCCGCTCGCCGCTGCCCACGCTCGCACCTGCGAAATCGAACAGGCACTCAAAGCCCGCTTCGGCGACCGCACCCACATCACCCTCCACGTGGAACCTGTGAAGTAACACACTATAAACCAATCCCAAAAAGATTTTATCCCACCTTTTGGACAAATAAATTTGGTAGGGTTATTTTTATTTTGTACATTTGCAGCCAGTTATTTTAAAATAAACAAGTATAAATATATAATAACATGTCAGAAAATCAAATAGTTAACAAAGAGGACCTCGTGGTCCGATTTGCTGGCGATTCCGGTGACGGCATGCAGCTTAGCGGCACCCTGTTCTCCGACGCTTCCGCACTGACGGGCAACGACATCGCCACCTTCCCCGATTATCCCGCCGAAATCCGTGCCCCGCACAACACCATCGCCGGTGTCTCCGGCTACCAGGTGCACGTGGGTAACCACATCTATTCCTCTGGTGACAAGTGCGACATCCTCGTCGCCATGAACCCCGCCGCCTTCAAATCCCAGCTCAAGTGGGCCAAGAAGGGTGCCACCGTCATCGTCGACATCGACACCTTCACCGACGAAGCCATGGAGAAGGCCGGCTACACCAGCAACCCCTTCACCGACGAGCTCGAGCGCGCCTACACCATCATCAAGGCCCCCATCACCTCCTTCACCGAGCGCATCGGCGAGGAAAAAGGCGTCGACAAGAAGACCGCCGACAAGAGCCGCAACATGTTCGCCCTCGGCATCATCTTCTACTCCACCCACAAGACTCTCGACCACACCTTCGCATACCTTGAGCGCAAATTCGCCAAGAAACCCGCCGTCGTCGACCTCAACAAGGCCGTCCTCACCGAGGGTTACGAATATGCCGACAAACTTGAGGTGATGCACTCCCACATCTTCGAGGTGGCTCATGCCGACCAGATGGAGAAAGGCCGCTACCGCAACATCACCGGTAACGTCGCCACCGCATGGGGTCTCCTCGCAGCCTCTGAGAAGAGCGGCCGCCGCCTCTTCCTGGGCTCCTACCCCATCACCCCCGCCACCGACGTCATGGTCGAGCTCGCCAAGCACAAGAGCCTCGGCGCACGCGTCTTCCAGGCTGAAGACGAAATCGCCGGCGTCTGCTCCGCCATCGGCGCCAGCTATGCCGGTGCCCTGGCCTGCACCAGCACCTCCGGCCCCGGTCTCTCGCTCAAGAGCGAAGCCCTGGGTCTCGCCGTCATGACCGAGCTTCCCCTCGTCGTCGTCGACGTCCAGCGCGGCGGTCCCTCCACGGGTCTGCCCACCAAGACCGAGCAGAGCGACCTCGACCAGGCACTCTACGGCCGCAACGGCGAAGCTCCCCTCGTGGTCGTCGCCGCTTCTTCCAGCGCCAACTGCTTCTACTGGGCCTTCAACGCCGCCAAGATTGCCCTCGAGCACATGACCCCCGTCATCCTGCTCACCGACGGTTACCTCGGCAACGGCAGCCAGCTCTTCAAGATCCCCAGCATGAAGGACATGCCCGAAATCAAACCCCGTCTCGCCAAGGAGAACGACCCCAACTTCCGTCCCTTCCGCCGCGACGAAGAGAAGTTCGCACGCGAATGGGCCCTGCCCGGCATGGAAGGCCTCAGCCACCGTGTCGGCGGCCTTGAGAAGTGCCCCGACGGTCCCCTCAGCACCGACCCCGAGAACCACGCCCTCATGACCCGCAACCGTCAGGAGAAGGTCAACCGCGTGGCCAACTACATCCCCGACCAGCAAGTCACCGGCAACCCCGACGCCGACCTGCTCGTCATCGGCTGGGGCGGCACCAGCGGCGCCCTCACCCTCGCCGTCGAGGAGATGAACAACGAAGGCAAGAAAGTGGCCTACACCCACTTCAACTACATCTGCCCGCTCCCCAAGAACACCGGCGACATCCTGCGCAAATACAAGAAAATCGTCGTCTGCGAGCTTAACAACGGTCAGTTCGCCGGCTACCTGCGCACCCAGTTCCCCGAGTGCCCCATGACCCAGTACAACAAAGTCATGGGTCTGCCCTTCGAGGTCGGCGAGTTGAAAGACCACTTCACCAAACTCCTTGAGAAATAAAGTTTTTAATCTCAATCAGAACGAAAAGAACAAAAAGAAAGTTCTGATGGTTCTGATAGTTCTGATTGAAAAAGAAAAAAAAGAAATATGGAAAAGCATTTTGTTCCCAAAGCGGATAAAGAATACACCAAGGCTGATTTCCAGAGCGACCAGATGGTCAAGTGGTGCCCCGGTTGCGGCGACCACGCCATCCTCGCCGCCCTGCTCGCCACCTTCCCCAAGACGGGCTACAAGAAAGAAAACGTCTGCATGGTCTCCGGCATCGGCTGCTCCAGCCGTATCCCCTACTATGTCGACACCTACGGTTTCCACAGCATCCACGGCCGCGCCTGCGCCATCGCCACGGGTGTAAAACTCGCCAACCCCGCACTCAGCGTCTGGGTCAACATGGGCGACGGCGACTCCATGGCCATCGGCGGCAACCACCTCATCCACGCTGTGCGCCGCAATCAGGACCTCAACATCACCATCTTCAACAACGAAATCTACGGCCTCACCAAGGGTCAGTACAGTCCCACCACCAAGTTCGGCCAGGTCACCAAGACCTCGCCCTACGGCACCATCGACTACCCCTTCAACCCCGGCGAGCTCGTCATGGGTGCCCAGGGCACCTTCTTCGCACGCACCCTCGACTGCGTGCCGCAGCTCTCCACCGACTGCATGACCCGCGCCGCCAAACATGACGGATGCTCCGTCGTCGAAGTCCTCCAGAACTGCGTCATCTTCAACGACAAAACCCACGCCGCCATCACCGACCGCGCTGTCCGCGACGACCGCACCATCGTCCTCGAGCACGGCAAACCCATGCTCTTCGGCAAGAACAAAGAGAAAGGCCTCCGCTTCAACGGCCGCCAGCTCGAAGTCGTCACCCTCGGCGAAAACGGCATCACCATCGACGACATCATGGTCCACGACGAGACCACCGAAGACACCGGCATCCACATGATGCTCGCCCACATGGGCGGCGACCTCCCCGTCGCACTCGGCGTCATCCGCAACGTCAAGAAAGTCTCCTACACCCAGCTCTACGAAGAGCAGATGGAAGAGCAGATGGCCACCGGCAAATACAAATGCATGGACGACCTGCTCAACAGCGGCGACACCTGGGAAGTCTAACCACCTCCCATAGCACAACCCATCCGAGAGGCTCCCTGAATTGGGAGCCTCTCCTTTTTTATCCCCCCTCACCATCGACATAGGAGAGACATAGGAGAGGGGTAAGAGTTGAGTAAGAGTTGATATGTATAACCATATAAGAATCAATTGTTTACAAAACCATAAAAATGCCACTTTTCCGACCACCTTGCATTTTTTTGTCAAAAAACCGAAAGCAGTACACAACACATTGAAAACCAGTACTTCTGTATTATTTTTTGCAAAATTGAAAAAAAACATGTAATTTTGCATTTTATAAATAAAACCTATATCATGAAGCGCATACTGCTTACATTGTTAACAATGAGTGCATTAATGGGCGCCGCCGCCCAAACCACCAAGTGCGGCATCGACACCCGCGCACTTGTGGCAGAAGAACTTACCTCCGGAGCCACACAAATCAGATTCCTCGCCAAACTGGCACCTGGATTCAACCCCTCCGCACTCGAAAAAGAGGGCATCACCGTCGGCGCCCGGGCCGGCAACATCGTCACCCTCACCGTCCCCGTGGAAAAGCTCGACCTCCTCGAAAACAACAAGCAGATCCTCCAATACAGCATCTCCCACCGCATCGCCGCGCCCCTCTGCAACAACAATCGCATCGACACCCGCACCGACAGCGTCCAGAACGGCTGGGGAATCCTCGGCGACACCACCTACACCGGCCGTGGCGTTTACATCGGCATCACCGACTGGGGCTTCGACTACACCCACCCCAACTACAACTCGGCAGGCCTCACCAATCTCCGCGTCGTCAAGGCTTGGGACCACTTCCGCCTCGAAGGACCCGCACCGCAGGGCTTCAACTACGGCACCGAAATCACCGGCACCACCGACCTCCACCGCTACCAGTGCGACACCATCAACTTCTACGGCCGCCACACCCACGGCACACACGTGGCAGGCATCTGCGCCGGACGCGGCAAACAAGGCAACCAGGTCGGTCAGGCTCCCGACGCCAACCTCCTCTTCTGCACCTTCGGACTCAGCGAGGCCGAGTGGATGGACGGTGTCGCATGGATGCGCCAAGTGGCACAGGACAGCGCCAGAAGGCTCGTCGTCAACAGCAGCTGGGGCATGTACTCCTTCAGCACCCTCGACGGCACCTCTCTCCTCAGCCAGGCCATCAACAACTGGTCCGACGAAGGCACCGTCTTCTGCACCAGCGCCGGCAACAACGGCACCCAGCCCTACAGCGCCTTCCACGTCAGCCGCACCTTCCGCAACGACACCATCGACACCCTCCGCACCATAGCTAGACGTGCCAGCGAAATCTACGTCATCACGGAAGTCGGCCAGTCGCTCATCCTTTGGGGCACCGAAGGCCACGACTTCTCCGCAGGCGTCCGTCTCCAGCAGGGCGAAAACATCTGGCAGAGTCCCATGCTCACCACCGCCTCCGACACTATCATCTACGACACCATCCACTGCAACGGCACCAACGTCGCCTACCGCGCACTCATCGAACATGCCAACCCCTTCGACAACCGTCCCCACATGCAGATCGATGTCGCCAAATCCAACCTTGAACTGCAACTCTTCATCACCGCCACCGAAGGCACCGTCCACGCCTGGAACCTCGCCACCCTCGCCAACAGGGCTGGCAACCAGGGTTGCGGATTCACCTCGAGAAACCGTGAGGGATTCACCGACGGCGACATACTCTATGGCATCGGCGAACCCGCATGCGCCGCCCAGAACATCTCCGTGGCGGCACACACCTCCGACAAACGGAACAGCGACACCACAGGCTTCATCACCGGCAACATCGCCTCCTTCAGCAGCAGCGGGCCCCTCATCGACGGCACCCTGAAACCCGAAATCTCCGCCCCCGGTGTCGCTGTCGTCTCCTCCATCAACTTCTTCACCGACCAACACTACGACGGCGTCATGTCCTGGACCCTCGGCATCAACCGATACATCTGGGACAAGATGGACGGCACCTCCATGTCCTGTCCGGCCGTCACCGGCGTCGTTGCGCTCATGCTCGAAGCCAACCCCGCACTGACCGTCAGCCAAATCAGGGAAATCATCCGCACCACCGCCCGCAACGACGACAAAACCGGTCCCCTGGTGGAGACCAACACCCACGACCTCCGCTGGGGATGGGGCAAAATCGACGCCCTGGCTGCCGTCAACGAAGCAGTCAGCCGCATCGGCATCAACCAAGCCGAGACCCTCGGCCGCAAGCTGACACTCTACCCCAACCCCGCCTGCAACAGCGTGGTGGTGAAGACAGGCTGCGGCGAACGCGAACAGATGTCGGTCTACACCATCGACGGCCGCCGAGTGCTCCAGACACCCGTATGCATGGAAGCCGTCCTCGACATCTCACGCTGGGAACGCGGTGTATACATCGTCCGCATCGGAAGTCGTACCGGAAAACTGATAGTAAAATAACACCATGCTGAAATACCTCGAGAAGAGCACAATCCTGCAGGTCATAGTCCTGTTTGTGGCAGTGGTACTGCTTTGGGGCGGCGCTTTGCTCCACCCCGTGCCCATGCCCGCCCCCGTCAGTTACGGCCCGCTCTATGAGGTGCTCTACAACCTCTCCCTGCCTCCTCTGGTAGGTGTCATCCTCGCCATGCTGATGGTATTGGCGGGAGGATTACTGCTCAACCTGATGCTCGCCAACGCGGGACTGGTGTCGCAAAACAGCCTACTGCCCGCCCTGCTCTACATCCTCTTCATGAGCGCCGATGCCACCACCCTCACCCCGACGCTCATCGTCGGCGTGCTCGACATCGCCTTTGTCAGCATGCTCATGCTCCACGGCACCCTGCTCGCCATTCCGCCATCAAAGATTTGCGGCGCCGCCGTGCTCGTCGGGATATGCTCCCTGTTCTACCTCCCCGCCCTGTCGCTCTTGCTGACCTACCTCCTTGTGGCTGTGAACTATCGCCTCTACAACTGGCGTGAAGCGATGGTCATGCTCCTCGGGCTGCTGGCACCCTATATCCTGCTCTGGACCATACTCTTCATGACAGGCAGCCTCATGGAAAACTTGCAGGCCATCACTCGCGGACTGCAGGTGGTGCACCGCACCATCGGCGACCACCACGCCCTGTCGGCCTTCGCCAACCTCTCCCTGGCACTGGTGCTGGCAGCCAGCATCTTCAACCTCTGGAACCATCTGAAAGAGAGAACTGTCGTATGGAAAAAGAACGCCGCCACGGTCATGCTGACGGCAGTGACCGGCACGGCAATGCTCTTCTACACGCAGCTCTTCCCCGTGAACCTGCAGTTCTTCGCCCTCGCCTTCGCCCTTTGCGGCACCCATCTGCTGCTCCCCGAACGGCGGCGCTCCATACACGGCAAACGCCAATGGCGAGAGCACATCAACGACATCCTTTTCATACTCATCATCATAGCGGCAATTCTGGCATAGCATGTTGGCAGCATACAAAATACAAGGCCGCCGCGAGGCGGGATGCGACGAAGCGGGACGCGGACCCTTGGCTGGACCGGTCACCGCAGCCGCCGTCATGCTGCCCGACGACTACCGCAACGCCCTGCTCAACGACTCCAAACAACTCTCCGAGTCGCAGCGCAACACCCTGCGGAAAGAAATCGAGCAAGTAGCCGACGCCTGGGCAGTAGCCATCGTCGAACCCGAAGAAATCGACCGGCTCAACATCCTGCATGCCTCCACCCACGCCATGTGCCTGGCAGCGAAAGCGATCTCCGGCATACAGGAAGGACATGTGATTTCCGGAGGAAACCTGCTCGGGAAGAAGAAACCGGAATTCCTTCTCATCGACGGCAACCGCTTCTACAACGAGACCGACCTGCCCTATGAATGCATCATCAAAGGCGACGCCAAATTCATGACCATCGCCGCCGCCAGTATCCTGGCAAAAACCTACCGCGACGAAATCATGTGCCGCCTCCATCAGGAATATCCTCTCTACGGCTGGGACCACAACAAAGGCTATCCCACTGCCGACCACTACCGCGCCATCGAGCAACATGGCATCTCTCCCTACCATCGCCGCTCCTTCTCTCTCTACAAACAACACACCCTCTTCGAATAAAAAACAACATTCATTATGCTGGACACAATAAAAAACATCAGACGCAAAAAGATTATCCGTGACCTGAAACATGTGGAACGGAACACCCGCATCGACAACATCGTGGAGGTGAAAAGCATCGGTGTTATCTGTCGGCTGGACAACGAGCAGAACTGGAATGTGCTGCACCACTTCGCAAAAGTGATGGAAAACCAGGGCAAGTCTGTCCACATCATTGCCCTTCAAGATCAAGACATCAACTTCGTCGTCACCCACCAGGCCACCACCATCTGCCGCCTGAAGACCGACCTCAACTTTTGGGGCATCCCCAGCTGGGACGCCATCAAAAGCTTTGCGGAAAACGAGTACGACCTCCTGATAGACACCATCGGCGAGGAAAACTTCTTCTCGCAATATGTCGCCCTGCGCACCCCGGCACGTCTCAAAACCGTCTACGCCACACCGGCAGAAGACCCCACGGAAATCTTCGACCTCATCATCCGCGGCGACGGCCGCGTGGAGCTCAAAAGCTTCTTCAACAACGTCATCGAATATCTCGGAATGATCAAAAAATAAACCAATGAAACAGCCCATTTTCACCGGCACGGGCGTAGCCCTCATTACCCCGTTCCGAAAACAACAGGAAACCGTCGACTTTACCAAACTGGAAGCACTCATCGAAAATATCATCACCAATGGTGTTGACTATATCGTCGCCCTCGGCACCACCAGCGAAGCTGCCACCATGACCGAGAGCGAGCGCTCCGCCGTACAGGCATTCATCGTCGAAACCGTCGCCGGACGCTGCCCCATCATGCTGGGTCTCGGCGGCAACAACACCCTCAACGTCACCGATACCATCAACCGCATCTGCTTCGACGGCATCAGCGGCATCCTCTCCGTCACACCCTATTACAACAAGCCCAACCAGCGCGGACTCCTCCAGCACTACCGCAATGTGGCGGAAGCGTCCCCTGTCCCTGTCATCATGTACAATGTCCCCGGACGCACAGGCGTTAATCTCAGTGCAGAGACCACCCTCGCCCTCGCCTCCGAATGTCCCAACATCATCGGTATCAAGGAAGCCAGCGGCAACATGCAGCAAATCATGGAGATCCTTCGCAACCGTCCCGAGGGCTTCCGTGTCATCTCGGGCGACGACTCCCTCACCTACCCCATGATGGCTCTGGGTGCCGACGGTGTCATCTCCGTCATCGCCAATGCACTCCCCAAAGAGACCTCCAGCATGGTACATCTCGCACTCAAAGGCGATTTCAAAAAAGCACAACCCCTGCACTATCGCATGCTTCCCCTGATGAACGCTATCTTCGACGAGGGCAACCCCACCGGTATCAAGGCACTCCTTGAACTCCAGGGAATGATTACCAACGTGTTGAGACTCCCTCTGGTCAAAGCATCCAAACCTCTGAGCAACAAACTGAGCACCCTGTACAATGAATTTAGAGGCTAACCTGCAACTTGTCCGCCAAGAATACCTGCAGCGGATGACTCGCGGCAACGGAGAGTTGTTGCGCGAGGTGGAGGGCTACGTCACTGGACGCAACGGCAAAATGCTGCGACCGCAGATGCTCCTTGCTGCCGCAGCCACTCTCGGCGAGGATTGTCTCAATTCCCGTCGGACCCTACTGCTTGCCGTATGTGTCGAAATGCTGCATAACGCATCCCTCCTGCATGACGACGTCATCGACCATGCCGACTCCCGCCGCAGCCGACCCTCTGTCAATGCACAGTGGAACAACGGGGTAGCCGTACTCGTGGGCGACTACCACCTGGCTCAAATCATGAATCTCCTCGACGAGGTGAACGACCACAACGCCACCCGCCTCATCAACCAGACCGTCATGGAAATGGTCGAAAGCGAACTGTTGGCACAGGAGATTGATGGCAAATGGCAATCCACCACGATGACTGCCGAACGCTACCTACGCATCATCGACGGAAAAACGGCACGTCTTTTCGCCACCGCCTGCGCCCTCGGCAATCCCGACTACGAAGAATACGGTCTCCACTATGGTCGTCTCTTTCAGCTCCGCGACGACCAGACCGATGGCGAGGACAACGAATTCACCGCCGACCTCATCCGCCAGGAAGAAGCGGCCCTCAATGCATTAAACCATCGTTTAGACTTCAATATCAATTAAAAACACACTCAACAATATGAAAAAGATCTTTTTTCTCTTCTGCACTCTGATGATGGCGGGAAGCGTCTTTGCCCAAAACGCCAAGATGCCCGAAAACATCACCCTTAAGAATCTCAACGGAGAATCCGTGCAGTCCTCAGTTATCCAGAACGACGGCAAACCCGTCATCATCTCCTTCTGGGCCACCTGGTGCAAACCCTGCAACCGCGAGCTCAACAACATCAAGGATGTCTACGAGGAGTGGCAGGAAGAAACCGGCGTCAAACTCATTGCCATTTCCATCGACGATGCCCGTTCCGCCTCTCGCGTCAAGCCCCATGTCGACGGCAACGACTGGCCCTACGAAGTCTACATCGACCAAAACAGCGACCTCAAGCGCGCCATGGGTGTCGTCAACGTGCCCCACACTTTCATCCTCAATGGAGAAGGCGAAATCGTCTGGCAGCACACCGGCTACCAGGATGGTGGCGAAGAGGAGGTCATTGACAAGGTAAAAGAACTGCTTCAATAGCCATGAAATACTCCAAATTCATCCTCACCACGCTCCTTTCTTGCTTTGCCTCTCTGGCTTCAGCGCAAGGCATACTGGGCGGTCACGTGACTGGCGACGTGCAAGTCGACGGCCAGATGAGCCACGCCGACGACGTCATCGGGGCAGACGATGTCCCCGAGAAACTGCGTCTCAATACTCGAGCCGACATCCTTTATACCAATGGTGGATTCAGCGCCGGCATACGCTTCGAGATGTATCAGAACCCTCTCCTCGGATTCGACAACGAATGGAAACAAGGGCAAGGGTTGGCAAACTACTTTGTCTCCTACAGCACCGAACGGCTGACCGTTACCGCCGGTAATTTCTATGAGCAGTTCGGTTCGGGCATGATTCTTCGCACCTATGAGGACCGCTTCCTCGGACTCGACAATTCCCTCTTCGGCTTCAACGCCACGTTCCGCCCCATCAACGGCATCACCTTTAAAGCCCTGATTGGACGACAGCGGTATTACTGGGATTATGCCGAGAGCCTCGTGCGCGGAATCGACGGCGAAGTGAATCTCAACAGCATCATCCATCCCATGCAGGGCAGCAAGCTCCATGTCACTCTCGGAGCCGGTTTTGTCAGCAAATACGAGGATGACGAGACCATCCCCTCTTCTCTGAATCCGGAATACCGTCTCAACCTGCCTCTCAATGTAGGCGCCGCATCCTTCAGGATGGATCTCGCCTACGGCAACTGGAGCCTACAGACCGAATATGCCCACAAAGGACAGGACCCCTGGGCCGACAACAAGTACATTTTCCGCGAAGGCAACGCATTCCTACTCGACCTCAACTACTCCCAGCATGGATTCAGCGCCGGTATCCAAGCCAAACGAATCGACAACATGGGATTCAAGTCCGTCCGCAGCCAAAGCGGTCAGATGCTCTTCATCAACTACCTCCCACCCATCACCGAAAACCACACCTATGCCTTCCTCGCCATGTATCCTTATGCCACCCAAGTCAACGGTGAGCAAGGAATTCAGGGCGACATCATGTACAAATTCAAGAAAGGGACTCTCGTCGGTGGCAAATACGGCACCGACATTCACCTTAACTCTTCCGTGGTCATGGGCCTCGACACTGTTGTTATGGGCTACGCCGGTACCGACGGCTATACTCTCGACAAATTCCTCGGAGACACCTACTACGGCGACCTCTCTGTCGAGGTTTCAAAAAAACTCTCAAAAACCGTCAAACTCATCGCCACCTATGCCTATCAGGTATTCAATCCCGTCGTGGAAGGCGAAAGTGGTTCCCTGATCCATAACAATATTCTAATTGCCGACCTCTCTTGGAAAATCAACAAAGTCCACTCTCTCCGGTTTGAAGCCGAATGGCTCGGCAGCGACAGCTACTACAACGCCGATGAGGAGAACCATCGCGACCGTCGCGGCGGCGACTGGATCATGGGACTTGCAGAATGGAACATCGGCACCCACTGGTTCGTCTCCGCTTCCGACCAATACGCCTATAACAACGGCATCGGCAACTACTACAACCTCTCCGTCGGATACACCCATGGAGCCACCCGTTTCCAGCTTGGATATGGAAAACAGCGTGAGGGGCTCCTCTGCATTGGCGGTGTCTGCCGACGGGTTCCGGCCTCCAACGGTCTCACTTTCAGTCTAACCACCAGTTTCTAATCCCCCATGAAAAACATCATGCATCATTCTAAATTCATAATCGCAGCCACCGCACTTCTCTTTGCTGCCTGCGATAAAATCCAGCCCGAGGACTACACCGTCTACGATGGCGCCTCCATCAGTTGGACCGCGTCAAACCTCACTCTCGACACCGTCCAGCGTGCCTATGTCGAGAAATACACCGGCCCCAACTGCTCCAATTGTCCCGATGCCGATGCCACACTCAACACCGCACATCATCAGTTCGGCGACAGTCTCATCATTGTCACCATCAACCACCGCTCAGGTTCTCAAAGCGAACCTTATCCCGGAGATGAAGACATGCGCACTGACGGAGGAAATGCTTGGGATGAACACTACGGCATCAACGCCATACCGGCGGCCTTCATCAACCGTAACACTGACAAGCACTACCTCGGAGCCATGCCCAGCATCATCACCGACATCAACACTCTCCTTCAACAAAAGCCCTCTGTCGCCATTCAGGTGTCAGCCATCCACCACACCAGTGTAGATATCACTGTCGACGTCAACCTCTTGCAGAATTTCTCATCGAAACTGACACTAACAGCCCTCATCACCGAAGACTCCCTTGTCTATAAACAAAACAACCACAACGTCACTGTCGACGACTACGTGCACAACCACATGCTGCGCAAGGTCATCACTGGCTTCTGGGGTCGTGAGATAGATTGTGCCGGCATCGCTGGCGAAAAACTCCGTGGCACCCTCTCCTTCTCCCCCTCTCCTTCCATCAAACTTGCCAACAGCCATATCGTGGTCTTTGTCAGCGACAAAAACACCCGGCGAGTACTCAATGCCGCCTCCTGCCGCATCACCAACCCGTAACACCATATAATCATGAACCGTCGCATCCTGGGGCTTGCGCTACCCAACATCGTCACCAACATCACCGTGCCTCTGCTCGGCATGGTGGACATGGCCATTGTGGGTCACCTCTCGGGCGACCATATCGGTGCCATCGCCATTGGCACCCAGATTTTCAACCTCATCTATTGGAACTTCGGATTCCTGCGAATGGGAACCAGCGGTTTCACCGCTCAGGCATTCGGTGCCGAACGATGGGACGAGTCCATCAAGATTCTCATCCGTGCCTGCGCCATCGCATTGGGAATCGCGCTGACACTCATCATTCTGCAGTGGCCCATATCGCTGGCTGTACCACATATCTTTGAAGGTAGCAACCATGTAATGAGCCTTGCGCTGACCTACTTCTTCGTACGCATCTGGTCCGCACCGGCCACCCTCGGACTTTATGCCATCAAGGGGTGGTTCATCGGCATGCAAGACTCCAAGACCCCCATGTGGATAGCCATCGCCCTCAACTGCGTCAACATCGTCGCCTCCCTGCTATTCGTCATCGTCCTCCATTGGGACATCTTCGGCGTAGCCCTCGGCACCGTCATCGCCAATTACACAGGTCTCCTCTTGGGCATCATCTTCCTCCGCCGCAAGATAAGAAAAGACAAGAACTTCTCATTTTTCACTCTTCACGTTTCACTTCTTAAAGAGGCTCTCCATTGGACTGAGATGCGCCGCTTCTTCAAAGTCAATTCCGACATCTTCCTCCGCACGCTCTGCCTCTCGGGTGTCTTCACTTTCATCACCGCAGCGTCGTCGCACATCAGCGACCAGATTCTTGCCGTTGATGCTCTACTTCTTCAGTTCTTCACACTCTTCAGCTACATCATGGATGGTTTCGCCTATGCCGGCGAAAGCCTGGTGGGTCGTCACATTGGTGCCCGCCAGCTGCGCCACCTCAAACTGGCCATGCGCTTGCTTATCCTTTGGGGACTGGCGTTGACAGTGGTCTTCACAGGTCTCTATGCTGCTTTCGGCAACCAGTTCCTGCACATCTTCACCGACAAACCCGATGTTATCGCCGCGGCAGGCGACTACATGACATGGGTGCTCGCCATCCCTGTCTGTGGCTTCGCAGCCTTCCTCTTCGACGGCATCTTCATCGGCGCCACAGCTACCCGCACCATGCGCGATGCCATGTTCATCGCCACCGCAGCCTTCTTCGCCATCTACTACGGCTTGAAATATCATTTCGGCACCGCCGACGAACATGTGTGGAACAACATCCTCTGGACCGCCTTCATGGTCTTCCTCACCCTGCGCGGCCTGCTACAATGGATGAGACTCCGGAAAGACATATATGGGAAAATTAAGAATTAAAAAATAAGAATTAGGAATGAAAGTTGTCTGTGGTAGGTGGTCAGTGGTCAGCAGGCTGTGTAAAATGGCTTGCGTGAGTTTACTTATCAATTTTTTCACTTCAGTCCAGGCGCAGAACGACAGCACTCAGCTTGACTATATGAACGAGCGGTTGCGAGAAGCCGCCACTCCCGAAACCCGCGCCGAGATCTACTACCAAGACTTCGTCTACGCTCACGGAGGCTACTATAGTCCCTACGACCCTTTTTACAATCTGGCCGACACCCATCGCACCCAGATCTACCCATACAGTGCCGATAGTGCGCTAGCCATCCTTTCCCGTCTTTATTGGCAGGACGGCAAGGAGCACCTCTACTACCCCATCGTCCAACTCGAACACTTCCTCGGCCGTCGCCACGATGACGCCATCATTCCTCCCGACACCTCGGAATATTACATGCCGCTGCAAAGCGGCACCTACGACGACCTCGGTCCCGGTTGGGAGACCAACTATGGTCAGTACCTCTTTCCCCATGTCCAATGGGCTCTCCTGCACTGTCAGAACTACACAGAGCTCTTCAGTACTTTCGGCGAACCCGACCTGTGGCACTCCAATGACGGCACAGCCATCCGCATGGTCGTCCACTACCTGCCAGGTACAGGTTTCAACCTCATACGCGTCTGCATGTTCAACGGGCAGCCCACTGCCTTCCTCCGCACAGGCTACCAAATCTACAGGGAAAAGGAATGGTCCTACGTCGCAAATAAAACCAAAGAGCTCAAACTCTCGCTATCGCAGTGGCAGGAAATAATAAGCCTGGCCACCGCCATCGACACCCTCCCCTGGGAGACCAAGGGAACCGACATCGACGGCAACCGCTACAGCTTCGAATACCGTCACGGAAGCTCCTACCACAGCCACTATACCTGCTACGACCACACCGGCCTCTCTGAATACCTCTTAAAACTTTTCCACTAAACAACAGAAGATGATGATGAATTTTCGGACTAGACATATGATTCTGAGGATTGGCATCAGTCTTATTATTATCTTACTCCTTGCTCCATGCTCTTTGCAGGCGCAGAAGGGACGCCCGAAAGTGGCTGTTGTCCTCTCTGGCGGCGGAGCCAAAGGTGTGGCTCACATCAGTGCTCTCCGTGCCATCGAGCAGGCAGGCATCCCCATCGACATCATCACCGGCACCTCCATGGGATCTCTCATCGGCGGTCTCTATGCCGTGGGGTGGAGTTGCGACGAACTCGATTCCTTGGTCCGGAATCAGGAGTGGTCTTTCCTCCTCACCGACCGGGCACGTCCGGAAGCACTCGACATCGACACCCGGCGACTCCAAAGCATCTACCCCCTCTGGCATTCCTTCGTGCTCAACGGCACTAAAAACGAGGGAGCAGGCGTCATCCGGGGCATCAACCTCGACAGGCTCTTCGACAGGCTTCTTGACGGCTATCTCGACTCCATCTCTTTCGATTCCCTGCCCATTCCCTTCGCCTGCGTCGCCACCGATGTGGTCACCAACACCGAAATCGACTTCCGCTCCGGTTATCTCAAGCAGGCCATGCGTGCCTCCATGTCCATTCCGGGCGTCTTCTCCCCCGTCCGCATCGGCAACCGGTTGCTGGTCGACGGCGGCCTCCGCAACAACTACCCAGCAGATATCGCCCGTCAGATGGGAGCCGACATCATCATCGGCGTCACTGTCCAGGGCGACACCCTTACCGCCGACGACATCACAGGTCCCCTCGGCCTCTTCATGCAGATTATTGACATCAACTGCAAAAACAAATACAACGACAACATCGCCCTGTCCGACCTCGTGATGAGTGTCGACGTCTCCGGCTATTCCGCCGCCTCGTTCACCAATGCTGCCATCGACACCCTCCTTCGCCGCGGTGCCGAGGAGGCTGCCCGTCACCGCGATGCACTCCTCGACCTGCGCCGCCGCAACGGCATCGACAGCGTCATCTACGCTCATCCCCAGGTGAGCGAGGAGAACAAAGCAAGCAACTCCGGGAATCCCAACGCCCTCACTCCCGCCACCTACCCCCTTCTCACCAACCCCTTGGCAGGCGTCACTTTCCGCTTCGATAACGAAGAGACCGGTGCCCTCCAAATCGGTGCCCAGATGCCTTTCTCATGGCACGTCCCCATGGAACTTGCCGCACGCCTGCGCCTCGGCAAACGCCTGCAGTTCAACATCGAACACCGTTTCTATCCACGCAGCATCACCTCCCCCTCTCTTTCCTACACCTTCCTGCTCAACGACATCGACATCTACTACAAGGGAGTTCGTACCTACAACACAAAATACAGCCAGCACATCATCAACCTCACCCCCATCAACTCGCGTTTCCGCCAATACAAGATACGTGCCGGCCTGCGTTTCGACTACTACGACTACTACGATCCCATCCTCTCCGCCAACGCCAACACCATTGAGTTCTCCAACCATCGCTACCTCTCCTACTTCTTCCAGTCTCTTCTCAACAACGAGAACGACTACTACTTCCCCACCTCCGGCATCAACTTCCTCATCAACTTCTCCTACCACACCGACAACCTCGTCACCCTTGACGACGAGCCCGGCATACCCGACCTCTCACTCCTCTGGCGCGTCAACCTCTCCCCTTCCGACAACTTCACTTTCCAGCCCTCCCTGTTCTCCCGCATGCTTTTCAGCAACAAGATTCCTCTGGCATACAGCAACGTGCTCGGTTCAAGACAGCAGATTGTCGAGCAGCAACTCGAATTCCCGGGTGTCCACAGCCTTGTGCAAGCACATCGTTACATCGTCGGCATCCAGCTGTCCACCCAGCATCAGGTGGCCCGCAACCACTACATCCTCGGCAGTATCGCCGCCGCACGCCATGTCGATGAACTCACCTCCTTCTTCGACTCTGGAATCGACCTCGCAGGGTCGGGTTTCATCTACGGCGTCTCCCTCGGCTACGCCTACAGGTCCTTCCTCGGTCCCATCTCCGCCCAGCTCGGCTACTCCACTCTTGCCCCCGGTCTCAACCTCTACATTAACATCGGTCACAATTTCTAAAATCATCTTTCAATTTCCCAATTTATTCGTATATTTGCACCATGAAAGCAATGGACATGTACGCCCTCTTCGAGAGGCAAATTATTGAATATCACAAGACCGACAACGTCGACGCACCACAGAACTGCCCCTTCCAAGAGGGCACTTTCGAAGCCATTCTTTGGGAAAAATCGTGGGTCGACACCGTGCAATGGCACCTCGAGGACCTCATCCGCCCCGACGACGTCGACCCCGTCTATGCCCTCCAGCTGAAACGCCGCATCGACCGCTCCAACCAGCACCGCACTGACCTCGTCGAACGCATCGACGACCACTACATGATGCTGTTCAAGGATGTCGCCCTTCTCCCCGACGCCGTCCTCAACACCGAGACTCCCGCCTGGGCTGTCGACCGCCTCTCCATCCTGGCACTCAAAATCTACCACTTCAGCATCGAAGCCAACCGCGGCGACAGTGAGCACCGCGCCAAATGCCAGACCAAGCTCGACACCCTCCTCACCCAGCGCGAGGACCTCTCCTCGGCCATCGACCAGCTTCTCGCCGACCTCGCCGCAGGCCGCAGACGCATGAAGCTCTACCGCCAGATGAAAATGTACAACGACCCGTCGCTCAACCCATCCCTCTACAAGAAGTAACCCATCTCAAGTTGAAACACGTTCTGGTCATACGTCTCTCCGCCCTGGGCGATGTCGCTCTCATGGCTCCCCTGGTGCACGACTATGCCACCAACAACCCCGGCATCCGCTTCACCGTCGCCGGTCCTCCCCTGCTCGCCCCTCTCTTCGTCGGCATGGAGAATGTCGAATACTTGGGGCTCAAAAAGAAACAAAGTTTCATCAAGATTTATAAGGCGCTCCTCGCCGTCGGTGCCGACACCGTCGTCGACCTCCACCGCGTCAACCGCGTAGGCTACGCTCTCACCCTCCTCCAGCTCCGCCAACTCTTCAATCCCCATTTCCGCCTCCGCGCCCTCCGCAAGGGCAAATTCACTCGCTGGCTCTACCTCCACCACCTCTATCACCACCCCCGCAAACCCCAGTACCAGCGCTACGACGAAGTCTTCAAGAGAGCAGGATTAAGGCTCACCCCCTGTCCCGCCTCGGCATCCACTCCCCTCTCCCCTGAAAAAAAGGTTGGAGCCGAGACCACCATCGGCATCGCCCCCTTCTCCCAGCAGCAAGGCAAGATTTGGCCCTGGGAAAACATTTGCCGCCTCGTCAACATGCTCTCTGCCAGCGGCTTCCGCATCCTTCTCTTCGGCAGCAAGGAAGAAGCACCGCAGCTCGAAACTCTCGCCTCAGCAAACGTCACCTCCCTCGCGGGGAAACAATCCTTCGCGGAAGAGTTGGAAATAATCAAAAGCCTGAGTCTCATGGTCTCCATGGACTCCTCCAACATGCACTTTGCCAGCATCCTCGGAGTCCCCGTGGTCAGCATCTGGGGCGCCACGCATCCCGATTTCGGCTTCTACCCCCAGCAGCAGAACCGCGACAACGCCCTCGTCGCCAACCTCCCCTGCCAGCCTTGCTCGGCATTCGGCAGCAAGCCATGCCGCTACGGCGACTACCGCTGTCTGGCGGCAATCACCCCCGAGATGGTCTTCGACAAAATCAAGTCAGTTCTTCAGTAACACGCCCACACGCAACGCCAGCGTGAGCATCAGCGGCAGCAGTGCCATGCTCAGTCCGCACCACACCACCCACACCGCCGCCACGGCGAAGCAGCCTTCCTGCAGCCATAAAGCCCATTTCGGACTGCGCTCCAGACGTATGGCGATGAGTATCAGCAGCGGCGACGCCCACAGGATGTTCAGGTTCCACTCCGTGCAGTAATGGTCGGTGCCGAACCACATGAACAGCAGGGCCAAGCCCAACAGTCCGGCCAGAATAAACAAGGTCCTGTCGGCCCAACGCGGCATCTTCTGCTTCCATGTCAACAGCGCAACAGCCACAAACACAAGTGCAAACACCACCACTGGCGGGAAACTGCGCGACAGCGGGGCGCGCTTTTCGGGCAGGAGCTGCACGGACTCGTCGACAATGGGGCCGTCCGTGCCTTTGGGGTAAGTGCCTGCATAGATGTCGTGCATGACGATGGGGAGGAACATGCTCTCGACGTCGGTGCAACGGTGGTCGGCCGGGAGGCCAAAGAGGAGGTCGATGCCGAGTCGCCACCACTCGAGGGTGCCCTCGAGTTCGTGGGTAACCCAGCGGCGATAGGTCCTCACGGGGCCCTCATAGTCAGCAATAAGCGTATCAGTATGTCCCAGCGACAAGCGCACCATGTCGCGGATGCGGGTGGCACAGTTGTCGCGGAAGAAATCGTAGCGGTAGTATCGGTTCTCGGGCTGGTAGTTCCATTCGAGCATAAGATAGAGGTTGTTGACCTCCTGTGGGGAGAGGTGCAGCCGCTGTTCCCATACGGCGCGGCCGTAATAGATATACTCCTCCATGAAGCCATTGAACGACGACCGCCCCAGCATGTAGTCGAGCTGTCCGCGCATGAACTTCCAGTAGAAATGCGGAGTGTCGAAGTCGAACGTGCCGTAGTTGTACACCAGATCGATTCCCTGGGCGGTGTCGCAGATACGTATAGCGCTGTGTCCGAAGGTAGTATAGAAATCATTGCCCGGTCCGCAGGTCAGCACACTCGCCACAGCCGTCTGGCTCAACGGCATCTCCTGCGCCTGAACGGAATTGAAAATTGAAAATTGAAAATTGAAAATTAGGCCGACGCAGGCCAATAATACAATTTTTGCGTTACGTTTCATGTTGTCAATAACTTTCAATTTCACTGGGTACGCAGGCGTCTCGCCTGCATTTCCATCACCGGGTGCGCAGGCGTCTCGCCTGCATTTAAATTTCATATCAATTCCCTGTTCCAATCCTCTCACCCTCAACACTTTCCGGACGATCCACCGCCGTGCGGTGCTCCATGTGGATGGGCTCGCCATCTTTGCTCTGGTGCACAGTAACCTGCGGGAACGGTATCTCCACACCCGCGTTATTGAAGGCTATGTAGATGTCCTCGCGGATATGTTTCCACACCTCCCAGTAGTCCTCCACCGTCACCCACAGCCACACACTCAGGTCCACCGACGACGTGTTCAGCTCGCTCACCGCTATCACCGGCGGCTTCGGATCCCATTTCACCAGCGGCTCGGCCTTGATCACCTCCCACAGCACCTCCTTCACCTTCGCCAGGTCGCTACCGTACGCCACACTCGCCACCACATCCAGTCTTATCTGCGGCTCCTTCGTGTGGTTGATGAGGCTTTTGGTTGCCAACTCACTGTTCGGAATGATAATCGTCCTCCCGTTGAACGGGCGCATAAACGTGTGGAAAATCCTGATTTCCTTGATGTAACCCTTATACTGGCCGCACTCGATATAGTCGTCCACCTTGAACGGCTTCATCAGCAGGATGATCACGCCGCCGGCGAAATTCTGCAGCGTCCCCTGCAATGCCATACCGATGGCGAGACCCATGGCACCCAGCAGCGCGATAAACGACGTCGCCTTGATGCCCACCACATCCATCGCCATAATCACTATCATCGCCTTCAGCAGCACGTCCACCAGGCTCCCCAGGAACGTCTTCAGCGACCCTTCGGCGCCACGCTTATCCAATGCCTTGATAATGATACGCTTAAGCATCTTCGCCAGCTTCATGCCCACCCACAGTATCACTATCGCCACCAGCAACTTCGGGACGAACTGCACCGTGAGCTCCGTGAGGGCCCTGACACCGTCGTGGACAATAGTGTTCTCGCCGGTAATCACATCCTTGATGTCGGTGAGATTCATATTCTTAAGGCTGTCGGTCACCGTGCGGTGGATACTGTCGGCTGCCTTCGCCGTCTGCGCGAACTCGTCGTTGGGAACGGCACCCGTGGGCTTCGCCGCGGCGGCGGCGAGCAAGGCGGGAGTGTTGTCATCTAAAAGAAACATATCGATTCAAATTTGGGACTGCAAAAATACAAAAAATTCACGACACCGCAAAATTTTCCTCCTCCACCCCCGACATAGGAGCATCTAAGAAGCAACTAAGAAGCGGTATAGGAGAAGCAAAGGAGAACCATAGGAAAATGGTAGTACAAGCATAGGAGGCGTTTTTTCGGCATTTCGTCCCACTTTCTCCTATCCTTCGTCCCACACCTGGCACCTAACCCCCTCAAAACGAAAACATTTTGCAAATTTCAAAAAAAATTGTATCTTTGCACCCGAAAACAAACAAAAAACGCCCATGTCCAACACCAAAAGAATCATTCCCGGCATACTCCTGGCCACCCTCCTGGCCCTCGTCGGATGCGCCAAAGACGACGACACCACCCTCAGCAGCTTCGACCCCTATGTGATTACCGAGGCCTACATCACCGACTCAACCTATTACTCGGACCAACACTTCACTGCCTACAACTTCGTCTACCCCTCGAAGGACCCCTACGGCAACCCCGTAATGCTCTCCGGCACCATCACCGTCGGCAACGAGGTGAAAGACAGCGCCTACGCCCAGGGACTGCTGCTCTACAACCACTACACAGTCTACCGTGCCGACCAATGTCCGTCGAAGGGGAACCTGTCGGAGCAGAGATACTTCTCGCTGCTGAGTCTCATCACCATTTCGCCCGACTACTATGGCTTCGGCGCCACAGAGTCGAAAAACCAAGGCTACTGCATCTCGCAGGCCAACGCCCAGGCTGCTGTCGATGCCCTGCTCGCCGCCAAGCAAATCATGGCCGCCAAGGGCTACTCCTGGGGTGACCGGCTGTTCAACCTCGGCTACTCGCAGGGTGGGCAGACCGCCATGGGCGTGGTGCGCCTGGTGGCAGAAAGGTATCCCGACATCGACATCACCTACACCTTCGCCGGTGCAGGTGTCTACGACCTCCCCGAGACCTACCGCCAGTTCATCTCCGCCACCATCGCGGGCGCACCCAGCACTGTCGTCAGCGTGATGCTCGCCTACAACCAGTTCAAAAACCTCGGCATCGCACGCGAGGCCATGTTCACCGAGCCCGTACTCAGCCACATCGACGACTGGATTCTCAGCAAAAACTATACCCGCGAGGAAATTGACCAAAAGATTGGCCCGCTCTCCGTCGAACAGTACACCACCGAAACCATGCACGATACCACCAGCAGCCTCTCCCATGCCATGATGGCGGCCCTCGACCTCGACAACCTCTGCAATGGCTGGACGCCCCGCGGCAACGAGAAAATCATGCTCTTCCACAGCAGCCTGGACGACATCGTGCCTGTGGTCAACACCGAGAACATGTACAACTTCCTCATCGAAAAAGGCCTACCCTCCGCCAATATCGACAAGGACATCGAGGCCATCGGCCCCGCCGGCGACACCCCCGCCCACAAGAACGCTGGTACCACCTTCGGACTGAAGGCCTTGGCTAAAATAATAGATTTACTGAAATAAAAGGATAAAGCATGCTACAGATAGGCACCAAAGCCCCACATTTCGAGGGCGTCATTGAGACGGGCGAGCGCGTGTCGCTGGCCGACTACAAGGGCAAGAAACTGGTTTTGTATTTCTACCCCAAGGACAGCACCCCCGGCTGCACCGCCGAGGCCTGCGACCTCCGCGACAACTACGAGCGGTTCCTCGCCCTAGGCTACAACGTGCTGGGCGTGAGCAAGGACAGCGCCGCCAGCCACCAGCGGTTCATCGAGAAATACCAGCTGCCGTTCCACCTCATCGCCGACACCGACCTCACCATCCTCAAAGCCTACGAAGCCTGGGGCGAGAAGAAAAACTACGGTAAGGTGACCATGGGCACCCTCCGCACCACCTACGTCATCGACGAAAATGGCATCATCGTCGACGCCATCGGCAAAGTGAACACCAAGGACCACACCTCGCAGATACTGTAGACTATGCAACGGGGAAAATACAAATGCAAGCAGTTGAAAGCGGTACGCAAACGCATTGCCGACGAGAACGGTATACCGCTGGAACAGAAGGAATGCACCTATGACGGCCCCTGCCGCGGTACCTGTCCGCACTGCGAGGCCGAGATGAAATACATCGAGAAAGCTTTAACAGAGCGTATCCGTCTGGGACGCGTCGCCACCGTGGCGGGCCTCAGCCTCGGCCTCGCCGCCTGCGGCGGGCAAGACAGAAGCACCGACACAATTCTCACCACCGACAGCAGCCTTGCTGCCGACACCCTTCCTGTTGCCGATACCGCCTCTCCCGATGAGGATACTGTGTATCCTGAGGTAACAACCACAGGCCTAATATTACTGACTCCTGACTCTTTAGAGATTCCACCACCTCCACCACCCGATGATTCTTTGCCCATATCAATCTGTCCTGTTCAATTGGGTGAAGTGGACGATGAGGAAATTGAAGGCGAATCAACAATCTTCGTCGTAGTGGAGCAAGAGCCCTCCTTCCCTGGCGGTATGGATTCAATGTATGCCTTCATTCAGCGAAACCTGCACTATCCCACCCAAGCCATAGACAATGATGTTTCGGGCAAAGTATACGTCACCTTCGTCGTCGAGAAAGATGGCAGCATCGGCAACCCAAAACTGCTGCGCGACATCGGCTTCGGCTGTGGTGCCGAGGCTATCCGCGTCGTGAAAGCCATGCCCAAATGGAATCCCGGCAAACAGCGCGGCAAACCCGTCCGTGTGCAGTTCAATCTGCCTATATCTTTCTCACTGAGATAATCAGAAGAACATCACAATCCAATTATGAAAAGAACACTTTTGATACTGGCCACAGTGCTGCTGCTTTCGGCTTGCGGCGACAGCGAGAAGCAACTGATGGAACGCGCTGCGGAGCTGTGCAAGTATATCCCCGACCACGAGCTGCTGGAGCAGTCGCGCGACTACATGACGGAGGATTTTTACAATGTGCTCGACACGATGTTCAACCACCTGCCCAACCACGAGGCGATGGACCACGAGTGGCTCTACTACTTCGTCACCGGCAACGGAGGAGCGATAGCCGATTTCGAGGTGACCGGCGTTGAACAACAAGACAATACCCACGCCGTGGCCACCATCAGCGTGCGCCAGGAATGGGAAGACGGTTCGTTCGACCCCTCCTCCGATATCGAGGAACACCGTCTCTACATGGAGAAGGTGGATGGGCGGTGGCTGATATCCGACTTCGACGAGCACAAGGCCGACTGTATCCGCCATATCGCCATCAACCGTTGGGAACAAAAGCTGCGCGCTGGCATAACCTCTTTCCTGATTGAAGAGTTCGGGACAAAATACACGCAGGGCGACCTATGCATACCCGTCTTGATGATAGTGGCTGAAGAAGATTGCGAAACCGAGATTGCATGGGTGTGGGGCGACTTCTGGGTGTTCAACTACAAAATTGCTGGCGACACACTCAAGACCATTTCCGGAGGTAACCATCCGTGCCGCCTGCAGATAAGCGAATTTGCCGACTCCCTATACGTTATGGGATACGACCCCGTGGAAGACGGTGCAGGCAACGACAAGAGCGCCCGCGAGATATTCGGCAAACACTACGTTTACCAGAACATGCACTCCAACGAGCAGGTGCGCGAGGCCGTCCGCAAGGAGCAGTTGCGGGAGTATGTGAAACAAAACAATCTCAAGGTCAGCTGCTATCAAGATTACGGCTGGCCCGCGGTGGAGTTGTAGACAGCCACCGCCTCGCGGTAGCGTGGCAACGTGGTAGCCTTCATGATGGCTTTCTTCTGCTTGTGCGGGATGTCGAGGTATTCCCAGAAGGCATGCAGCCGCGACAGAATCTGGCTGTCGCCGCAAAGGGTCTCCGTAGCGTGACGGTAGACGATGGCGTGCATCCCCTTGATAACCTCGTGCGGCTCTTTGTCGCTGAGCATCCACGGCCGCGCAAGCAATCCCCGTCCAATCATCACACCCTTTAGTTTTGTGGACTCAACCGAGTCAGCCCCAATTCTCAATTCTCCATTCTCAATTCTCAATTCCAAAACGTCTCCATTGTACACCATCGGGTGCCGACACACCTCCGCGAACCGCAGGAACGCCTCCTTGTCGGCCACGCCTTTGTACTGCTGCCGCCCCAATCGCGGGTGCAGCGTGACATGAATGAGAGGCATCTCATTGACAATCGGCATCACCCTCATCCCCTCTTCCTCGCTCTCCTGTCCCAGCCGCATCTTGACGGAGGAAACCACCTCCGGTCGCCTTTGCATCTCTTTGAAAATCTCCTCCACACGTTCGGGATGTTGCAGCAGTCCGCTTCCGCGTCCGGCCTTCACCTGCATGGGGAACGGGCAGCCCATGTTGAGGTCTATCCTCTCCCACCCCTGCCCCTGCAGCGCATCGCACAGGCGTGCGAACTCGTCGCCGTCGCGGGCAATCACCTGCGGCACCGTGGGCACCCCAGCATTGCGTTCAGGGTCGGTATCCCTTAGACCCTTCCGTCGCACCTCCCCCTTCTCAATCCTCACAAACGGCGTATAATACTCGTCCACCCCGCCGACACACTCCCAGTGTGCCCGCCGGTACACCGCATCAGTATACCCCTGCAACGGCGCAAAAGCAATGTACGTGCTGTCCATTACTCTCCCACGATTTTCAGACCTACGATGGAGAGGATCAGGGTGCTGAGGAAGAGGAGGCGCCAGAAGGTGGCGGGCTCGTGGAAGACGAAGATGCCCAGCAGCACCGCGCCGACGGCGCCGATGCCCGTCCACACGGGATAGGCGATGCCGATGGGGATGGTCTGTGTGGCTTTCGCCAAAAGCACGGCGCTCAGCACGTAGAAGAAGGCAAAGCCCGCTATCCACCACCACCATTCCGTGCCCACCGCCGGCTTGGCTTTCCCCAGACAGAAGGCGAAGCCCGTCTCACAAAGGCCCGCTATGACAAGGATTATCCAGTTCATCCCGTTAGTTCATCAGTCGTTTCTCGCCCCAGGTGTACTGCGGGTACGTTTTCTTCAGGTCGTTGTAGGAGCCGTCGACGGTGCTGCCGCCGCTGGTGGCAAAGACATTGAGCACCTTGCCGCCGAGGTCGTGGGCCTCGATGAAGGTGTTGACGATGGTGGGGGCGGTGTACCACCACACGGGGAAGCCAATCCAGACGGTGTCATAGTCGGCGATATTCTCGCAGCGGCCCTTGATGGTGGGACGCGAGCTCTTGTCTTTCATTTCCAGCGTCGAGCGTGAGGTTTTGTCGCGCCAGTCAAGGTCGGCGGCAGTGTACGCCTGCTCGGGGACGATTTCGTAGAGGTCGGCATTGTGCTCTTTGGCGAGACTCTGCGCTGCAGCCTTGGTGGTGCCCGTGGCCGAGAAGTAAACTACTAAAGTCTTTTTCATTTCTTTGTTCTCCTTTCCTTTTGGATTTTGTGCGCAAGCGCCCAGCATTAGGCAGCAAGCGGCAATGATTAATGTTATTTTCTTCATGATTAATGGTTATTTGATTTTATCCACGATTGGCTGCAACGAGCTAAAGTCCACGAAATCCACCTGCTTGCCGTAGGTATCAAGCATGGCCCTTGTTTCGGCGTTCTGCTGTTCCTCGGACAACTTGGCGACTTTCTTGGCGAGCAACGACATCATCAGGCGGTACTTGAGGTTGAGCTTTGTGTAGTCGATGGCACCGCGGAGATGGAAGAGCCTGCTTTCATCGTAGAAATGCGCCGGAATCTAGCCCTTGATGGACTGCCTGATGTGGGCAACATTGGCGGCGTCCGTGGGGTCGGCCAAGCCGACAGTCGCCACAATAAGTTCCTGCTGCGGGGACATCTTGCCGACGGTCTGTTTAAGCCCCGTGACACCACCGGCATAGAGGCTGCCGAGATAGACAATCCTGTCGTAATCGCCCAGGTCTTTCACCGCTTTGTATTCGACGGCCTCAAGGCCCGTCATCTCCGCCAGCCGCTCGGCATAACGCCTCGCCGAGCCATACCGGCTACCGTATATGATAAGTTGCTTTTTCATTTTTTACCCTATTGGTATTTCGGGATGTGGCACGGACAAAGGTTGTCCTTGCTGCGAGAGGTAGAACATATAGAGGACGACGGGCTTGGTGCCGCGGTTTTCGCCGTGATGGACGGTGCCGACCATCTCGACGACGGCTTCGCCCTCGTGGACGACTTTCTCGGTACCGTCGATAGCGACGATGGTCAGCTCGCCCTGCACCAGCACGCCGTGGTTCATGGCGTCGTGGTGGTGCCAGCCGAGCTTGCTTCCCTGCGGAATCTCATATTTCACCGCCACCAGCTCGGGGCGTCCCTGCGGGTAGTCGGGCAGCTCCGCCCCGTCCCAGCTTTGAGATGTGCGGAAAAGCTCTGTGGTCTCTACTTGCTTCATTGTTTTTTGTTCTTCCATAGTGTCCTCTGTTTTTATCTATCCAAGCCGTCCAAAATCGCTCCAGCCGGATTGCATCTTACCGTTGTGGCAGTCTTCAATGAACTTCCGCAGGGTCTTGAAGGCATAATCTTCGCGTTGTGTGTGGTAGTAATGCTGTATGCGATCGACCTTGATGCGGCGGTAGTTCTCGGGGAAGGAGCGATAATGCTTCCAGGCCTGCCTGTCGGCCTTGATGGCGGTGATGACCCAATCCTCGTAGACGAAATGCGACGGGGCTATATCGGGGATTACCGCAAGTCCTGCAGGCATCATCTCGCCCGTCTCGACGAGGCGGCGGCAACGCACGAGATTCTGCTCGCACCAGTTGCTTCCCTTGCGGCGCGGCGTGAAGCGCTGTATGGGCTTTCCGTCGTCGATGCGCTTCATGGTGCTGTCAATCCACCCGAAGCAGAGCGCCACCTCGACAGCATCGACATAGCGCACCACCCCCTCACAGTCGGCTTTCGCGCGGTTGATGCGCAGCCAGAAGTCGGCGGCCTTGTCGTGGTTATCCTGATACCAGCGGTAAAGCTCCTCACGGGAGTGAACGTCAAGCAGATTGGTGATTTCCATTGTCATTTTGCTATTTGATATCCAGCGGCGACAAGCAGGAGGCCTAAGATAATAGTTACACCTTTTTCAATCTTTTTTCTTTTCTGCCGATAAAGTTAAATATGGCTGCAGCAATGATAATGCCGCCAGCGATGGCGATAGTGACCTTGATAGCGGTGAAGCCGGTGGTGGCGGCAAGCCGCAAATGATTGGCCACAAGATGATAAGTCGTCCAAAAGATGCCACCTCCGGGCACAAGAGGTATGATGCCGCATATAAGGAACACCGTCGTGGGACACTTGCGCCATACGGCCAGCAGCGTACTGGTCAGCGCCACCGCCAGCGCCCCGAAGAAAGCCGCACCGGCAAGTGAGAATTGAGAGTTGAGCATGATGTACACCGCCCAGCCGACCATCCCCGTGAGGCCACAGGTGAGATAGTAGCGGCGCGGCGTTCCGAAAAGCACAGCAAAGCCCATCGTGCCGATGAAAGCCGCCGGGAGCTGCACATACCAGTGCTGCGTGACGGCATCGGCCACAGGTACTCCCAATTGCACCATACCTCCGGCGAACATACCGTCGGCGAGCAACGACACCACCACACCGAGGGCAATGCAGAGGAATGCCAGGAAAGCGTCGAGCAATCGGGTGGTGCCTGCGAGGTAATGCTCGTTGGCAAGGTCGCGCATGCCGTTGGTGAACGGCACTCCTGGGACAAGGGCGATGATGGTGCCGATAATCATATTGGGCAGATGAAGGTTGAATTGAAAATTGAAAATTGAAAATTGAGATAAGCGGACACACATTATGCACAACAGACCTCCTACGAGGCCGCCCAGAAGGTTGCTGAAGATGCGGCTCAGACGACTTCCGACAAAGGTCATGAAGAGGCCAAGCAACAGGCCTGCCGCGAAGGTGGCTCCCGCATCGACGAGGCTACCTCCGAACAAGATGCTGAACGACGACACCCCAAGTGCAATGCCCACCACCAGCTCCCACCACGGCTTGGATGGACTCTGACGGATGGACCGCAACCTGCGTTCAAGCTCATTGAGCGGCATCGGTGCGGCAGCATCTATCTCGCGCGAGAGCTGGTTCACCTCCACCACACGGCTCAGCTGGGTACCCCTGATGGGGATAAACTCGGCACGGGCAAAATGTTCGCCAGTAGAGATGATGCCATTGCTGAGCACATAAAAGCTCTCGCCCTCGATGCCGTAGGCCGACGCGATGTGCTGCATGGTGTCCTCCACGCGGTTAATCTCGGCTCCGTTCTCGAGCAGTATGTGGCCAGCATCGGTGGCCAGTTGCAGCGCTTTCTCCTGTTGTATATCCATTGTCGTTGTCTGTTTCTTTCAAAAAAGGTCACATGCCCTCTTCATTATTTATTCAGTATCTCGCAGACGGGATCTTCGCGGAGAATCTTGGGGGCCGACTTGCCGGCCAGCACCAATATTTTTTTCCCGTCACGGTAGATATGCAGCTGGCGTGAGCGCACCACGGCGGTCAGCTCCGGGTCGTCCTGCAGGGCCAGCCATATCTTATGATATTCGCCGTTTGCGTCGAAGAGTTTCCGCTGCAGGTGCGAACACATATTGGTTGTATCGATAGTTGTCATCTTGTCGCTCATAAAGACAATTTGTTTTGAGATTCCGTCCGAATCTGCCTGGATTGTACCGTTTCCGAGCAGAAGAACTCTGGCTTTTTTGGAGCGGCGAAGGTGCGCTCTATCATGGCCACATGGGAGAGGTATTCGTGGTCGGTGAAGGCGATGGCTCCTGTCGGGCAACGGCGGCGACAGGCCTGGCACTTGATGCAGATGCCGTCGAAGGCCGGTATTCCATCATTAGCGCCAATGCTTCCCATCGGGCAGATCTCCAAACACTTACCGCATTGCGTGCAGCGGTCGGGGTTGCACGAGGGTTTCGCCTTCAGGAAGCCCGCAGGGGCGTTGTTGGTCTTCAGCGGAGTGTAGAATTTCTCTGGGTGAGCCTCGCCGGGAACTTTTAAAATTGAGAGTTGAGAATTGAAAATTGAGAGTTTTGCGGACAGCTGCTCGGCGAAGCGGTCGAGGGCGGCGAGGTCTTCCTCGTTGGGGCGCCCCGCACCGAGGGTGTCGCTGAACGAATGGCGAGTCACCATCGCAGCGGCACCCACGGGCTTCATGCCGCCCTCCTCCATCAGGCCCACCAACTCGGCCAGCGCATTGTCGTAGGCGCGGTTGCCGAAAGTCACAAGGGCGATGCTTTTAATGCCTGATGGCTTGAGTGCCTGATGGCTTGAGTGGGTGATGGCGGCACGGACATAGTTGAGTGTCTTATTGGGAATTCTTCCCGCATAGACGGGTGTGGCCCAGAGGACGATATCATCGGCATCGAATACCGGCAGCGCCTCACGCTCGCGCGGCAAAGTGTAGGAATGGTATTCCACCTCGGCGTGCAGCAGAGCGCCCAGCCTTTCTGCAAGATGCTGCGCCACCTGCCGTGTGCCACCCGTAGGGCTGAAATAGTATGTCTTAATCCTTGCCATATCCATTAGCAGTTAATTTCTCCTTTTGCAACGATTGCGGCGGTGCCACCCACATAGATTGTGCCGTCGGCAGAGATACGTGTGGCCACCGACGAAGGCCTTCCCATCGCCTCACCCTGCATATATGAGAAGTCACCCATTGCGGGAATCACGCCGAGGGTTGACAGATAATGTGTCAGGGCTGCATTGGCTGTGCCGGTGGCCGATTCCTCCGGTATGCCATACGAGGGGGCGAAGTCGCGCACATGGGCTGTAATTGTTTGATTGCCTGATTGCTTAAATGTTTGAGTGGGGAGGGCAAAACAATGGAAACTGACGGCCTTGTGCTTCTCCGTCAGCGCAGCGACAGCCTCCATATCGGGATGCAAAGCATTGAGTGCTTCAACATCTTGAATGGGTATCATGATATCCTCCAAACCGGTGTAGGCCACTTGAACGGGCAACGAGGGGATGTAGCCATTGATGCCGAGCGCTCTGTAGATTGGAGCAATGTCGGCAATAGTCTTAACAATGCGAGGCGCAGACATCTGCATCAGCACCTTCTCGCCCACCTCAATACAGAGGTCTCCCGCCAAAGTTCGACACCGGCATTCACCTTCCGCTATCCCAAGACTGTGTAACAACGAGAATGTGGCGATGGTAGCGTGGCCGCACAGCTCCACCTCAGCCTTCGGCGTGAAGTAGCGCAGATGGTATTCCGTTGCCGACAACCTTTGCACGAAAGCCGTCTCGGAATAGCGCAGCTCCGCCGCAACCTTTATCATCAGACTTTCATCGGGGAAGGCCTCCTCACCCAGAAGCACAACTCCGGCGGGATTCCCCCCAAAGGGACGGTCCGTGAAAGCATCGACTATATAGTAACGCATGAATAGTTTTATTCTTGTGGTGAAAATGGGCATTTTTTGCCGATGCATTGCTCGTTGATTTGGCTACGCGTGCAGTGTACCTCGGGCTTCACCATCTCCACACCGAGGTTTTCTTTGACGAAGTCGATGGCCGTCAGCACCGAGAGGTAGGAGTCGCGCTTGCAGCAGCGGGGGCCGCCGTTCTCCGCCACCTGTTCCAGCGCGCGGGCAGTCATCAGGTTGCAGAGGCGCCAGGTGTCGGTCGAGAAGGGGGTGTTGCGGGTGACGATGGAGAGGAAGATGCCGGTGCTGATGCTCGCGCCGCAGGCGCCCATATATCCGCAGGCGCCGCCGGGCACCTGCTCGCCGCGCTCCCGCATCTCGGCAAGGGCCTCTTCGAGGTCAAGTTTGCTGCTGTCGGGCAGACAGTTGTTGTAAGCCGTCAGCAGCGCGGCTCCGACCAGCACATGGTGTTCAGGGCCGTGCATGTGGCACTCCGGCTGCGACATCAGTCGCTCCAGTATCTCTATCGGGTTGCGCGATGTGTCCTCCAAGCATAATGATACCAGAGGGTTTGTCTCCTCCAGCGCTGTCTCTGGGACGGTGTCGTTACGATCCTGATTGCCGTTACCGCAGCCGGTCATCATGACCAGCAGCAATGTGGATGCGAATAATGTGTGTAGTATCTTTCTCATCTTATGTATATTTTCAAAAGTTCAGCCAGCTCGTCGCTGATGTTGTTGCCGAGTTGGCGGCAGACATCCTGGCTCCAGCGCTGGGCCATCTCTATTAGGTGAGAGGTGAAAGGTGAAAGGTGAGAGGTAAGTTTGGCGTAGATGTAGCCAGCGTTGAAGTTGTCGCCGGCACCTACGGTGCTGTCGGTCTCGATGGGCTCCACCGGGTAGCTCTCGCAGCCCTCGGGCGTATATAGGCGTATCGGACGCGCGCCGTCGGTCAGGATAAGCGTCGGGCAATAGCGGCGCACCCGCTCGTAGATGGCATCGCCGTCGTGCAGGTCGTAGAGGAAACCGAAATCCTCCGTCGAGCCACGCACCACGTCGGCCAGCCGCATATTCTCCTCGACATTGGGCATCACCTCCGGCAGCTCAGCGATATGGTTCTTGCGGAAGTTGACATCATAGTAGAGCCATACACCGGCCTCGCGGGCCTCACGAAGCAAGCGTCCCACCACAGGGCGTATCACAGGGTTGATGGCGAAGAAGGAACCGAAGAGCACAACGTCGTCCTTACCGAAGGTCGGCAGCGGCCCGTCCAATGATACCGAAGCGTGGTCTTTATAAAAGATATACTGCGCGTCGTTATGCTCGTCGAGGAACGCCAGCGAGATATGCGACTTGACGTTCTCGTGGCGGCAGACATATTCGTCCGACACACCGTTCTCCTGCAGATAGCGGCAGATGATGTCGCCGATGTGGTCGCCACCCACTTCCGTCACCATAGCGCACGGCACGCCTGCCCGTCCGAGCGACACGATGCTGTTGAACGTCGACCCTCCCGGCACAGCCTTCTGCGGCTGGTCCTCCTTGAAGAGAATGTCAAGGACCGTTTCTCCGATACCTATCACACGATGGTTATTCATCCCAATATTGCCTTCAGTTGGGTAGTGCAACCCACCACCTCATTTTGTTCTTTCTTTAATTTAGCCTTAAGGTATTTCCTGTAGTTGCGTTTCTTCTCATGGTCATCTTATTCGTTGATGGCACCCACCACATCGAGAACCGAAAACCACCATTGGTTTTGTTTTTCGTCCAAGATGGCGCGGACCTTATGGTCTTTATAGAATCGTATAGAAACCTTATTGCTCATTTGCCGTTATATTTATTCGCGAATCCTGACATTAAAATTTTTACGGTTACTCACACATTAGCACATTCTTTTATTCAGTTACACGTTGGTTCCACGTGTTTTAGTTACACGTTGGCTCCACATGGTTTAGTTACACGTTGGCTCCACATGGTTTAGTTACACGTTGGCTCCACATGGTCGCCGACCTCAGTTTAAGCAATCAATTGTTCAATACTTACACATTATTTTATATGAGCAAATGAGTCTGCTCTCTTTTGTGTTTAAATCATAGAAAGCAACAAAGACATAATGCGGTCTCTCGTTATTTCGCTTGTTATGAGTTCAAACAATTCCTCATCAATGATTGCGTATTCGTAATCGGTTTTCAATGCCGCTACCGACCAGGACGTCCGCTGCTTCCATTCTTTAGACTTTTTGAGCGTCCAGAATGGTTCCCCGGAAAGATGATAGAACGGATTGGCGATATTGCATTTAAAGGGATAGGCTTTCTTTTCGCCTCCAAACAACTCCTCCGCCACACGGTCGTGAGGCATCTCCTCGTCGCTGTCGACATACTCCTTCCAAAGCGTTTTGAACTTTTCTACAAGATCTGCATTCAGAAAAACCTTGTTCTCCGTGATTTTGCCTTCCTCCACCATCTCGCATATAGCCATCAGCAGCACCAACTTGTGAGGAGCCCGATAGCCCTTCACAACAGCCCTATTCATACCCGACAGCAACTCTGCATAATGCTCGAAGGTGGCTTCTGCATCCATATCCTCAAATCAAATGGGTTACCTTGATTTTCTTCCAGCTGGGACCTAAACCTAATTCGGCAAGCGAGCTGTCGCGGGTGATAAGTTCGCCTTTTTGCAACCCGGTGATTGCCTGTTTGAGGTCTTGCAACTGGCTTCCACTTACACCGAAGAGGTCTTTCAGTACCGAATCGTTCTGCTGTTGCTGCTTCATGATAAGCGGATACTGCGCATTGGCGTAGAAGTCGATGCTCTTGCTCTTGAAGTCTTCCATATTCTGTGTGGCCAGAATGATACTCATGCCCTTGTTGCGTCCCACAGCTATGAGGTTCTGAAGGGGTTTATTCTCAAAACCGAGCATATAGTGAGCCTCATCGATAATGGTGAAGTGGCGTATCTCCACCCGCTCATCATTCATCGCCTGTTTGGGCAGCTGCTCGTAGATGTTATTCAACTTTGAGATGACGAAATAGACGATAGCTTTAGCAATGATACCGTTCTTCTCGAAACGTCCCAGATTGATGATATTGCAGGTGTGCACCAAGTCAATCTTGTCCTCGTCGGCGAAGATGTTATTGTTCACCAGCTGGTTGAGTACCGACTTCACGCTGTCCATATCGCCCTGTTTCTTTTCGGGCAGCAGACGGTTGTAGTGCTCGAATATCATCTTGAAGTTGACGGGCTTCATCTGGTTGGCCTTGTAGGCGTTCACGATGGCCTCGCTGAGCCGGTTGTCCATATTGGCGCTGATTTTCGCCCCTGAGCTGATGGCCAGCAACGCTGTCGCCATCGTGGTGGAATAGAGGTTCAGTTCGTTAACGGGCTTTCCTGTAAAGTCTTTAAAGGGTGTGAACGGAAGTGGACGCTCCATAGGGTTGAGAATGGCTGTACTGTCGGTATCGAACAGCGAGAGCCAGGCAGCATTGGCGGGGTCGGAGAACTCGCCTTTGTAGTCGAAGAGCAGGAAGTTGACCGGATAGTGGGTGTCGCTCGATGCAGAGCGCATCTGTTGCAGCAACACCGCCAGCAGGTTGCTCTTGCCGCTACCTGTGGTACCGGCCACCAGTATCTGGGTGTTCGCAATCGCCCTACTATTGATGTCAAGTGTAGCAGGCATATCGTCTCCGTAACTGCCGATGCATAGATTCAGCACGGGAATGTCGTTGGCACTTGCACCTCCACGCAGAGGCGAGAAGCGCAGCCAATCGTCGATACCGCCTTCTTTCATCAAGATGTCGCGTCCACGAAGAATCTCGTGGGCAATCACACGACTCACAACAGCAGGTGTTTTCCAGTCGGCATCCACATCGTGGTAGCGCATCTTAAGCAGAGCCTCTACATATTGGCCAATATTGTATTTCGTGAAGAAGGTGCTGGAATAAGGACTGCTGGTAAGCGACAGGTTGATATTGGCCACTTCGTCACTTGTACGAGGTGTTTTATCGGCCAATCCAGCCAACAGACACATCCTCATCACCACACTCTGAGAGATGACCACAGGGCGGTCGTTAGGATACTCCTTAAGGTTCATCCTTTGTTCGAGGGCTGCCTTCACGTCGGCTGTCATCTCGTTCATTCCCTCGAAAGACTTGATGGTATTGTTGATTACCAAATTATCTACTGTCATATCTCTCAATCGTTAATGGTGATACCGAAATAGTCATTTGTGATATTGGTGCATTGCGCCTCTTTGTCTCGGTGCAGGGTGTAGGTCTTTGCCACAAAGGGGGCAATCTTCTTGAAGTCGCGCTCGGTGGTGATTTCCGTATCGGTGCTGAGCAGGATGGTTTGGTGAGCCAAATCGGGGAAGTAGTGCTCCAGTATCACCTCGCGGCTCTCTTTGTCGAGCACACCCATCACGGTGTCTATCATCACCGGCGGGTTGTAGTCACCCAGCTCGTAGAGCACCTTCAGCAGCACCTGCATCACCGTCTGCTTGGCACCGGCATTCAACTGGCTCAGGTATATCTCGTTGCCGTTTTGGTGATAGATTTTGAAGGTCATCTCCTCGCCATTCTCTGCCGAAAGGTCAACCCTTCCTATCACGCCGGCATACACTACCAGGTTCAGGTTCAGCTGTTCTTTCATCATCTGCTCGATGTTCCGACGCTTCGAAGCCAACAGTTTGGCTGCAAGGGTCTTGAAATATCCGGGCAGTTTGCACAGCATGTCGTATTGCGGGTCGGGAATCTGCGGTATGTCGTAGTCGAAGGTGGCGATTTTGTCTGTCAGTCGCTGTATCTCACGTTCTGTCTCGCTTATCCTGCCGTTGAGTTCCTTCATGTTTTTCTCATTGTCCTCGTAGGTGGTGATGAGGTTGTAATCCAATCCGCTCAACTCACGCTCGTAGTTCTGCAGCTGCTCACGTTTATGGGGCAACTCGGCCACATCCATATCTATGCTTTCGCGCTCGTTGTCGAGTTGCAGGAACTGATTGACGTAGGCATCGCTTATCAGTTTCTCCAGCACTTCCACGTTGGCATCGTTCAAATAGGGATATTTCTCGGCCAGCACATCGCCGTGTTTGCGTCCTTTCTGCATGTGGCGCACCACGTCGTCCACCTTCACACCGGCAAGTTCTTTGTATTTCTCGGCCAGATAATCCACGATGTCGCGTGTGATTCTCGCCAGCTGCTCGTCGCTGATTTCTTCACCGCGTTCTTCGGCCAGCCGCTTGCGTTCGCTCACTATCATCTCCACCTCGGGACGTATGCGATGGGCTAATGCCGGGAAGAGCACATTCAGCTCAAGGTCTTTGACCACCTTGTCCACGCTTTCGCGATACTCGCCAGCTTTGTTCTCCACCTGCTTGATGATTTCTTTCTGCTTGTTGATGCGGTCGCGCGTCACGTTGTCAGCGTTGCGCCCCTGCTTCAACTGTTCGTAGCGGTCACGGTTGTCGTTCGAATATTCCAGAGCTTTCTCATAATCCTCGCGCAGTTGTTTCAGTTCGGCCTCTTTGCCCTGTTTCTGATGTCCCAACTGCTCATACTCCTGACGCTGCTTCTCGTTCTCCAACTTGGCAGCCTTCTTTTCTGCCAACAAGGTGTCGGCTGCCTCCTGCAGCTGGTAGTATTTGTTGAAACCCATCACCGAGTTGATGTTCTTCATGATGAGCTTGCTTATCTGCTCTTCTTTCACCAGCTCGCTGGTCTTCATGGCATCGAAAAGGAAGTAGTTGCTCAGCTCCGACGGCAGGTTGGCGGCGATGATTTTGTTCACCATTTCCTCCTTGTCGGCTCGCTGTGCGGCCGGAGTGACAATACCATAAGTGAAACGGTTGCCGTTCATGTTCAATTCCACATTCCAGCGCACTTTGCCGTCGATGAGCTGATAGCTGCGTTTCAGCTTGTAGGGGGTCTCGTTACCCAACACTAGGCCGCTGAACGATATCTCCAGCACGATGCTCTTGTTGTCCACACCCTGTTCCAGTTTTACGCCCGCGTTGAAGTATTCGTCAAACTGGCGTGCAGTCTTTATCTCCAAGCCGTACAGCGCGTGGTAGATGGCATCGAAGAGGGTGGTCTTTCCGCAGCCGTTACCGCCACCTATCAGGATGATGGGACGATCCTCGTCGGCGCTTAGGTCGAGGTCGAGCCGACGGTAGGTCTTGTAGTTCTCCGCGTAGATATGTGTTATCTTCATGCCTGTACCTCCTTTAACGCTTTATTAAGGATTTTGCGAAGTTTCTTCTCATCGATGGCCTCCTCGTTGCGCGCCTCATTGTAGGGTTTCAGGATATTTTCCTTCAGCCAGTCGGGGTCGATGTCGGCTCCTCGGGCGGCATCTTCGATGATGTTCATGTCCTCCTGCCTGATGCCATAGTGCAGGAATGTGCGGTCAAGTCCTTTCTTCATATCTTTCTTATCTCCATAGCTGTAGAACGCGAGGTTCTCCAACATTCGTTTACGTTTGTTTTTCATTATTCCTCATCAAGAATAACACCCAACTCTCGAATAAATTTTATCTCTTCTTCTAACATCTTTTTTCCTCTTTCATTAAAATCGTCTACGTTATTTACATTGAAAAAAGACGCAGATAGTATTTTTTTATCCGTCTCAATATTGTAGGAGATTTGATACGGGAATAATGATTTGTTCTCTTGATAATATACCATGCTGTTCCCCTTTATCCTATTAAACGCTTTAGTCTCTACATCCGTAAATAATGTACAACAAGGGGCGTGGCTCGGTTCGCATGGAGAAGTGAAAGTTTGACGGAAAATGGCATCCTGCATACACTCAGGACAATTCTTAAAAATGTTATTAATAACGAACAAAGCCAATGCACAAGACCTTACTCCTCTTATATTGAATTCGTATGGGAGAGACCACTGTTTCAAGAAAATATAATGAGCAAAAGGTCTAGAAAAGTCTTTGTTATTTATCGACGTAATAAAATGTTGAAATTCCTTTCGTTGATCTGCTAATGAGTTGTTTGTAAAGAAACTGGAATAAGTAGTTAACCAGAACCACTCCTTCATCCAGTCTTTTTGTTCTGCAGAGGGTTCTTTAATCCGGCGGAAGAACTCCATGCAAAAAATCAATTGGCTATTATACGGTAGAAGTTTTCTATCGATTACATGTAAATCCTCATATAGGAACTGTACTGCGTTTTTAATTGCAGGAACAGACTCATCCACAATAACTTTTCTAAAATTATCTTTTCTTGCTAATCTTTCAATTTTATCTTGGTCAAAATATATTTTATCATCAAAAGAACTTTGGAAACAACGGAAGATGGCATTTCTACTAAGATCTTCAAAATGGTATTTTTGTAATGAATTAAGTAATTCGTCTGTTGTTTGTGCCAAATTGAAGCCACTTTCTTTGTCATAAGAAAGTGCATGAATCATCCAGTCGATTGTAACCTTTGTTCCCTCTTTATTAATTCTGGAAAAAATGTCGGCAGCTTGGTTAATGTCAGCATTTTCTATTTCAGTACACAAAATATTGTAATCAAGAAGGCGGCTACAGAAACCATCTGCTTGATCAAGAATTCTTTCTTTTTCTTCCTCGTCTTTACATTCAATTTCCAAATGCTCTCTATAGTACTTTCTAAAATCACTCGCCACCAGCATGACATTTAATGGAAATTGCCAATATTTGGGTTCTGTCTTTCTGCTGATATATACAAATTCGTTAGAATTTGCATCATAATACAAAGAGAAGAATTTCCCCAACATATCACTATCACAGGATATACTATCTGTATCTCCATTATAGAGGCAGCTGAACAAAGATGACAACCTTTGATAACCATCTAAAACATAATAATCTTGTTGTCCTTCTCTTGGTATTGTATAAGCCCCAAGTTTAGATTGCGTTAGATTGTCGGATTTATCAGAAGGCTTCCATAAAAAAACTGTTCCGACAGGATAGCCTTTATTGATGCTATCAAACAAGTTTTTCACATTATCTCTTTCCCAGATAAAACCACGTTGAAACTGGGGAACTTGTATACTCCCTTGCTTGATGTATTGCAACAGGCTAGTCAAAGTTCTGTTGCTGGTTCGAATAGAAAGTCTTTGCGCCATATTATAATAATTGTCTTATTTCTTCTACTATATGCATCAATTCGTCTGGATCTGCTGACTCTGGATGATTCACACGATTATTTAGTGCTTCCTTACAAATATGTGGGTCATTAAAGAATTTTGGAAACTCCGATTTAAAACTACCGTGTAGATTTGGACCATGTAACAGGTGTTGATAATTCCCAGAAGAAATGCCATTGAATAAATCCTTTATACCTTGTGGTAGTTTGTCAAACTCAAGTTGCTTGTTCTGTTTATTCGTTTTAGGTATGTCTTTGTAAAATCCTTCGGCAATACAATAATAGTCTTTTTGGGGGGCTGATAGTCTTAAATAGGCATTTACCCATTCTTCCCCAAATTTATCTCGATTTGAATCGAAAACTTCATCTGGTAGGTAATTTTCCTGCGCTCGTTTATTTAGTACATAGTATTGAACACCTCTTTCATTAAAAAAAATTCTCTCGTTATTCTGTTTGTCATAATTTTCGTATTCTGTGTCATTAGGATAACGTCTGTCTCCGTCCACGATAACAAGACAACGTAGAAACTTGGGCTTGCCGTGATGATTTCTAATAAATTCTTCCACTCTACGTTTTGCTCCAGATCCTCCTGCATTATCAATTATTACGATGTCTTTTGATACAAGCCGTTCAAAATCTATGTCTTCGTCAAAATACTTTTCGACAACTTTAATAAAAAAGCCATCGTTTGTTGCATCTTCCAACACAATTCGAGCTCCAAATGACACATATTCGCATATTTCCGATAGACTAAATAGCCTTTCAGTTAGTTCGCTTTCTCCATTCAAGGTTACAATACAGTCACTTTTATGGGAAGTATGAGGACTATTGTTGCATTTGTTTAGTAGTTCCAAAAAACGAATTTTATCCAAATGGTTCAATCTTGTCAAATCTTTAGAATCAATGGATTGGGATGTGAAGATAATACATCTATAGGGTATGAGGCCCAACAATTCGTTGAAGTCGTCACTACTGGATTGAGCGGATCCAAGATCCAACAGAACCTCTTTGTCAATGGATATATTCATTTTCTTTCGCGAATTCTTTGGTTATTAATGGCAAGAATCTCTTCCATTTCCTCTTCAAACAATCCTTCTGGCCACTGAGGAATTCTACCATCCTCTTTCGTCTCAATTCTATTTAGAGAGCTGCTTTTTTCATCTTCATCATATTTCACATAATATAGAGCAACATCATTGACATTGATTCTCCCCTCTGCTAGCAATCTCTGCAATCTCAGAATAAAAGTGTGCGAGTGCGTCTCTATCAAATATCTTTTATTCTCATCTTCTATTGTTGAATCGACAATTAGTTGGCACAATTCTGCATGGGCTGCCGGATTGAGATGAGACTCTGGCTCCTCTAGAACAACAAGGGTGGGTTCTTCCGCTTTTTGACATGCACGGATAACTATTGGCAACGACTGAATGATACCTGTTCCACAATCCTGAAGAGGTACAGCAAATCCATTGTTTTTCATTTCAACATGAAACACAGGGTCTTGGTCAACATTTACTTCAACTGACCATCCTTCAAAATTATCATGATACCATTTTGAAACTTTACCACACAAAAAACGAGTTGGTGTTTTTGCATCTCTCAATAATGTTTGGTATAAATTAATCCCATCTACTCCTGACACTTTTGGCGTTTGTGTATCTATTCGTAAATCTAAATTCGGTTGCCATCTGAATGGACCAATATAATCTATTCGAGTGGAACGGCCTTTGGTTTCAATCCTATCCTCGTATAAATCGAAAACGGGTTTATCAATATCTACATGAAATTTGATTTCCTTTTCGTTTACACCATTCGAATACTTAATATACACAGCACTTGAACCTTTTCTATACACCAGGTCAAGATAGTCTTCACAAAGTTTTACTCCATTATATGAATTGAAAAAGTACATTGGTTCTTCCGAATGATGAATGGATAAAGCTAACATGGGCAATTTCAACACCGCGCTCTTACCTGCATTGTTTTTGCCGAAGAGTATGGTTATCGGTTTGATGTCAAGAGCCTGTCGCTTCTTGAAAATACGATAATTTTCAAATTCTATATGTGTAAGCATAATCTTATAGGTTTTTCAAATCTAATAATGTCCACCCGTCGGTGGTTTTGTCGTCCTCAATGATGCCGCTGGGATAGTACCAGTTCTCACTTTTTTGCACCAGAATGCCGCCAGTGACTTTAAGGTAGCCACGAGTAGGCTGTCCGTCGGTGTTGAGCTGCGGGGATTCTCCGTTTCTCTCCTGACAATACTCCCACAGAGCGTTGTTCTTTTCAGGCGAGTCCTCGTCGCTGCCGGGGGTCTTGGTGTCGAAGAGGCAGAGTGTACCGCTCTTCAGGCGGATGATGAAGTCGACGTAGAAACAACGCTTCCGTCCGCCGCTGTCGGTATAGGGAACGGCGAAGTGCTGCTTGCCCTCGTCGCCGTTCTTGTACCACCAATCCACCTGTTCCGTCTGCTTGTCTATCCAGCGGGCAAAGTTTCGTTCGGGGGTTGAGGCATTTAACTGCTCGAAGTAGGGCCTCAAGGCGTGGTTGTAGATGTCGTCGACGGGAGCCACCACAGCCGAGTTGTAGATTCTCGTGGCCGGTATCTCGAACCGCCCAACGCTGTAGTCGCGCATGGCGGCAGGTTTCGCCTTCAGGGTGTTGCCGTATCGCAACAGGGCACTCCGTATCAGCTCCTCCACAAAGCCTCGGTTACCGCTGTAGAGCAGCACCTTGATGGCTTCTGTCTCGAAGTGTCCGAAGTAGGCTTCCATCATGTCCAGCAGCGCTCCCCGCAATACGGGCGTACTGTCGTAACGGGCGTAACTGCCCACATGGCTGCGGCAGAAGAGGGTGAACAGCGATTCCAACTCCGAGGCGTTCCTCGCTATGCGGGCTTTCTTCACCACCACCACTTCGCCGTCGGCGCCGGTGAGTTGCGTGTCCTGCGGTATCTCGATGAAGATTCGCGCCACATCGAGGGTCAGGCCTCCATTGCGGGCTTTCTCGCGGTTCTGCGCCCTCTCGTTGTCCAGGAGGCTCGTCTGCTGTCCCTCCTCCTGTTCGCTGTCCAACGCCAGCGGGTCGAACAACTGCGCCTGCTGTAGTTTCAGTTTGTTTTCCAGCACGTCGCACAGCACCTTGCGGAAGCCGCTTCCCAGACGGTTGCGCTGCTCGTTGCGATCCATATATACGCTGCGCAGTTCTATGTTGGTCAGCCCTTCTCGTCTGTTGGCATACACCGAGCTGATGTAGTTCATATCGTCGCCCACCACGCTGATGATGTCGGCCGAGAGGTTGGTATAGACGTAGCCGTAGTTGAGGTTGTCGTCGTTGTAAAAATGCTGTTGGGGCATACGTAGTATACGTCCCACCGTCTGGGTGGTGAAGGTCATACTCTTCAACTCGCGGAAGATGAGCAGCACCGCCGCCCTCGGGCAATCCCACCCCAAGGCTATGGCCTGTTTGAAGAGCAGCACTTTGGTGGTGTCGTCGTTGTGGACGATATTGGCCAGATTGGGACTCTTCTCTTTCGAAAGCCATACGGCCAATCCGCCGTTGTCCTCTGTGATATCGATGCCGGGAGTGGCCAGATATTGCTTCACCTCGTCGGCTATGGTCGTTTCCTCACGGCTGAGGCTCTCGCTACTGTCGTTGGGCAGCTGCACCAGCAGCAGGGGGTTGATGCCGTATTCTTTCAGCTCTTTGGCAAGGTCGTCGCATTTCTGAAGGGCTCGTTTCAGCAGCCGCTGGTTCACCGTCAGGTCGCTCTGCTCGCGGTCGCTCTTCACGTCGGGGTTCAGCTGCACGCCTTTCTTGATCATTTCCTCGTCGACCACCTCCTGGCGTTGCACCACCACGGTGTCGCACCCGCCGGTGATAGGGGTGGCCGATACGCGCAGCTCGATGTCGGGGTTGATATTGGCCAGCACCTTCTCGCTCTTCACGGCGTTGCGCCCGCCGAACATGTGCTCTTCGTCGATAATCACCACCACGGGGATGCCGTTTTCTATCCTTGTGCGGCGCAACAGCTCGTAGAGGGTGCGGTTCTGCTCGTTGTCGCGTATCAGCACGGCATTGTCCTTGTTGATGCTCTCCCAGTTGAGGAACAGCACCTCGCCGTCGCGCAGCCCTTCCAGATGTTCGCACTCGTCGAACATCACGGGACGCAGGCTTCGTGTCTCGCTGAAGAAGTTGCGCATCGAGCGGTAGCTCTGCTGGTGCAGTTTGTTGGGCGCTATCCACACCCACGCCACGCGGGTGTACTTGCATTCGCCGCTCTCCTTCAGCTCGCGCTGTAACTCGTCCATCATGGCGCTCACCATCACCGTCTTGCCGCTCCCCGTGGGCGCTTTGAACACCATCTTGTTCCGCTGTCCGCCGAAGTTCAGCAGCCTCACCACGCGCTCCTTCAGCTCGTGTACTGCCGTCCGCTGGTAGTTTTTCAGTTCAATCATCTGGCTATTTTATTGGCAATTTATCAGGGTCAGCTTTAGTTGGGTTAGGAGTACCTGTCGCTCGATCAGCTTCTCCCCAATGAGTCATACCCGTTCCGTCAAATATCTCGAAATGATCTTTGTGCAAGGTATCCAAATACCACAATCTCCCTGTAGTATTCTCTTTATAAACTTGGGCACCACGAGTGTGCTTGTATTTGTCGGAGGATGGTGTAAATAACGGATTTCCGCTTAATTTATAAATCGGAGCCTCTATTTTGTCACAATAGGCGATTAAGTCATTTTTGTTGTTAAAACAAGGATAGCAATGCCAATCATCAGGTAGATGAAACTTGTGTGGGGCATCTTGGAAAATGTGCATTGCTTTCTTGGGATAGACCCGTTCTGTTAATATAGCCCAATCATATACATCTACGCTCGACTGCTCCACACAGTAGTTATACATAGAGTCAATAGGTTGTATTGGCTGTGCAAGAGAATTTCTATAATCCCATTCAAAACAACAAACACTCATGTCTGGATGAACGCCTTTTTCCAATTTCCTAATATCCAAAGCTGTTTTAAGGGCTTTGTCATTTTCAAGGACTGCACAAGGCATGCATAAACGCATATTTCTACGACGCTCCATTCTCAATTCTTTAACAATAGAACGTATTGTTGGGGTTAGCTCTGGGACAAAAACAATAACCATGGACTTAGCCTCCTATCAGATATTCTCTATCAGCTTCAATTCTGTCAAAGAAGCCCTTAGGCTGATATTCTATTTCTCCTTCGGATAATAATTTGATTTCTTTGTAAATCACTGCATGATTCTCGTCCTGACCACCGAAATAGTATATGGAGACATTCTTACGGTCAATTCCACAACCTTCTTTTTCAAAACGCTTGCAATTCACTAATACGCCGTTGATGATATGGTCGCTGTGAGTTTCCGCCACCACCTGTATACCTCTTTGGGCAACCAGACACATCAGTTCTGCCAATTTTGCCTGACCTTCAGGATGCAAATGTGCCTCGGGGTTCTCTACCATTATCAATGCTCCAGGTTTGGCAGAGAGTAGCGCGGTTACAACTGACAAGGAATAACTGACGCCAAATCCTACGTTTTCAGCACGAAGATTTTCAATTGATTTTTTCCCTTCTACACCTTTGGAACCATAGATGATTCTATATCCGGTCTTGTCTGGTTTTTGTTGTACATCAATGGTTATTCCCGTGCTAATCTGCTGCTCCCAATAAATGACCTGTTCGATTAGCGAGATCGGATTATCTTCTGATTTGATGTAGTTAAACGTGGGTTCAGCGCGATATGCATAAAGGAAGTTGCCAAGTAGTTCGCCTTGTCCGTTTTCCAAAGAAATCTGGCGTTCTGTATTAACCTCGTACGATGCAATGGGGAAGTCGCTTACTCCTGCCCAACGCGAGGCACTGAGATATTGGAAATCAGCGCCAAAAAGAGAATTTGACAACGATAATGCCTGCTCGTTTGGAGAATCTTCAATGGGTAAAAGCGATTCTTCGAATAATGGGAGAAAAGATGCATCCAAAGCATTCTCATCAACACGGTACGTAAACATGTGTTTGGCATTTCCCGAGGTTATTTCAAACGATAAGTAAGGTTCATCTGCCAGTCTGTATAATGCATCATTTCCAACTCCAATGGAAACTAGTGGCTTATTCAAATCAAGGCCTTTGTTCAGTATGCCTTTTTTAAAGGTTTGTCTAAGTAAAAGCAGCGACTGAAGCACACTTGATTTCCCAATGTTGTTTACGCCGGAAATCAGTGTTAATGGCCTCATGTTGAGTATTGTTTGCCGATGTGATTTGAAATTATTCAGCTTCAATTTTGTTATCATAGATTTTTATTTTTTTATTTTGCAAAGTAAAATACACAATTCTTTCCATCCAGGAAAATCTTGTTCTAACCGATGACGGATCACCAGTACCTCCAGAAAATGAATTAAAGTATGTTTTTGAGTATTTCATTGCAGTCATCATATTTTGCTCAAGCAAGCTGTTCTTTTCAAGAATGGACATCCTTTCATTCTCTTTCAGCTTTGCAAACGTAACACTGATAACTTCAAAGTATGCTTTGTTTAACGGGCCTCTCCTGTCTTTCTCAGATGTCATTTTCCTAAATGCGCGCTTCCCAAACAAAGTCAGAGACATGGTCATGGCTTTCTTAAAGTCGTTCTGCATTTTATTTCTGTACGATTCGTCCGACTCGTTTTTCAGGTATTCCATCGCTTCGTTAATGAATCTATCCAAGTCAGGTTTATATGCTTCCCATCCCAAAATATAAAAAGCGGCAAATCTGGAAATGAAGTCCATATCTGTTTTTCGGGTTGTTTCGATGGAAGACAACGTCGCGTCCCGGAACTCTTTGCTTGTCGACATTGCATATATAGTATCAATCGCAATCCCAGAGAAAACAGCATTCCTAATTTCTTGTGGAGTGAGGGGAATGCCGCCAGTGTTCAGACGTTTGAATAGAATATACTTTACCATATCAGGTACACCCTTTTCCAATAGATTCACCGTAATGGGGAGCATTCGAATGTCACGTTTGGTCGGAAAATCAAATTCGCTATATTTTTTTCCATTGAAGTGCTCTGCCAAAAATTCCAGATCTGATAATGCGAGCGTTTCTTTCACACAAAAATTTCGAATGGCACAGCACCGTTGTAGACCGTCTATGATATTCCAACTCCGCTTGTTGACTTCCTCGAAATAAAAAGCAGGAAGTCTCAACCCAAGTAAAACGGATTCTATTAAACGGCTTTGTTGTTTAGGAGGCCATAAATCTTCTGAACGTTGGTAATCTGTACCGAAATTAATCCACCCCTCATTAATCATGTCAATCAAATCCCCCAAATTCATTGGCGGTGTTGACAAAGAGATGTCTGATGGAGAAAAAGGTTGAGTGATGACTTCTCCATCATATTCTAATTCTTCTTCGACAACAATTGCCTTTGATTGATTGTATTTGTCATAATCTTCGCTCATGACTTGGCTCTGTTTCTATTGGATATTATTATTTATTTTGTCGGCATCCTTCGGCGATCCTTCGGCGGTCTCTCGGCGGACCCTCTTCTTCGGCAGCACGCTTTTGTAGGCTTGGTAGATAGCCTCGGGCAGGGCGCAGAGTTCCACTTTGTCAATCACGGGAGCGAAGTCATCGTCCCAAGCGTAGGCGCCAGGCGAGAAGACATACGTCTTCAGTTGAGAGTTAAGAGTTGAGAGTTGAGAGTTGGCTGGCGCGGTTTGCAGCCAGTCGACGATGTCGGGGATGGCCTCCTCGTTGTATATCACCATCATCGCCCGCTCCCCGTCCGAGAATAGACGTGCGTCGCGAGCCTGAAACTTGAAACCTGAACCCTGAAACTCATCGAAGATGTTCTCCTTTATGCACAGCAGGTCGGTGCTGGCAGCCACGAGGCGGCGCATATTGCGGTTGGTGCGCTCACGCGGCAGCAGGTGGGTGCGGTAGTAGCGCAGGTTGTTGTCGTGCAGGCCCTCCACCTGTGTGCCTTTGGGCGTGGTGTAGCCCTCAATCACACGCCGATTACGCTCGTAGGTAACCTCGCGGCAGATATTGTTCTCGTTGTTCGTCACCAGAATGCATTGTCGCTTGCCACCATCTTCCTTGTTCAGCTGCATAACGGCGTGCAACGTGGTACCGCTGCCAGCAAAGAAGTCAAGAATGGTTATATTCTTATCAGCAGAAGCAATTTGAATTATCTGCTTTAATAACCTCGTTGGTTTCGGTGAATCAAAAGGAGGATGTCCAAAAATATCTTTTAGTTCTTTTCTTGCTTCATCATTATGACCACACTCATCGTAACTCCAATAAGTGGTTGGCACAACTCCTTGTTGCACTTCCGACAAATATCTTTTTAGTTGGGGTGCTCCCTTCCCATCCAATCCAAAATATACCCTCGTCTCTTTAATCCAATCTTCAACCCGTTCTTTATTTGTCATCCATGATCGTCCTTTGGGAGGATTATATTCTTTACCTGTATTAGGGTTCGTTATAGGATAATCATAATTTGCAGAATATGTTCTCACAGATAAATTATCAGGACGCCATCTACCTTTTCCGTCATTGGAATCATATTTGTATAGATGATTTTGCTTCTCTGTTCTTGGCAGTAAATTTCGTAAAAACTTATCAGTCTTTCTATAAACCAACAAATAATCAAGGACACTAGAAAATGTTTTAGAATCGTTGGCAGATGCATAGTTTTTGTGCCACATTGCTTGCGCCACAAAATTCCTTTCCCCGAACACCTCATCACACAACAGTTTCAGATTAGCTTGTTCGTTGTCGTCTATGGAGATAAAGATAACCCCGCGGTCGGAGAGCAGACGCTTGGCTATGCGCAGACGTTTGCTCATAAAGGAGAGCCACTTGCTGTGGCGGTAGCTGTCCTCGCTCTCCACAAAGCTGTCGTTGTAGACGAAGTCCTTGTTGCCCGTGTTGTAGGGCGGGTCGATATAGATTACGTCCACCTTTCCCTCGTGGGTGTAGGAGAGCGTGGTCAACGCCTCCAGGTTGTCGCCCTCGATGAGGATGTGGTTCGGGGCATCCTTGCCGCCGTCAAGCAACGCCAAGTCTTTGTCCTCCACCAGCACAGGAAGCTCCTTGCGCAGCCGCTCTTCGACAGCCTCCTCGCGTTCCTCCCACACAAGGCCGTAACGCTTCGTGGCTGCCAATTCCAGCAGTGCCGCCCGCTCCTCGTCGGTCAGCCCCTCCAGCGTCTGTATCCGCTGCCTCAACGCAGCCCTGTCTATCTTTCCCATCGCGTGTATACTTTAAAATTCGCGTGTGTATAGTATATAATTAGCATTTGCAAAAATACGAACTTTTTCAGGAATGGACAAAAATAATTTTCACACGGATGTGAAATCCGTGTGAAAAACAAGGCTCAAATGCTGTCTTTATCTACTACAATGCACCGTCAATTCTGCATTACATACTTCATGGGCATAGTTTTGTACGACACCCAGCAAATGCAAAATATCTGCAGGTGCATCGGACTTTTTTAAACCAGGTTGGACTATATGCAGATGGAATTTGACCTTTTTTAAGACGGATGCATCTTGGTCGAATTGTCGCAACATTTCAATATCGCCTTTCAGAATCCGGTTTATTCCTTTCTGAGTATTTGTGGCACGCGAAATAAGGTGCTTGAAAACATCCATATTGCCATTCCGCCACTTGAGACTTTTCTCGGCTTGACCGCATACTTCATAGAAATTGTCGATGCGCCGAGAAGTACGTTTGTCGATGGCGAACTTCAGATGGTAAAGATTGACATAAATCGTATCGACATCCTGCCGAACTCCTATCAAATCCGCGACCTCACCCCGTCCATCGTCATCGAACACAAACTCATAATCATCTTTTATCTGCTGCCAGATGTAATACTGGATTGTATTGTGTTTATGTGGCCAATCCATGGACTCTTCATCAATATCAACGCCTTCCCAGCCATAGTCAATCAAATCATTGACACTATACGGAGTAATGACTTCGTCGCGTAGCTGCACAAGGTTGTTGGCATAAAGCATGGAACCATCAGCGAAGAAGAAAACGGGAGAACGTTTGTCTGTGTTGAAATAGTCCAAGATATCTCCAAACGATATGCTGCGGCGACGGAAACTTATCGTTGGACCTGCAATCTTTTCTATGAGATAACCATATTCTGTTTTGTCTCCGTTAACAGTGCTTGTATATGTAATTCGGTATTTCGTACAATAATCTTCAAATGATATTTGGAATAATATGTCGGAAGGAAGATTTGTCGTGTCAAACCTTCGAGGCGTCAACTCTATTGAAGCATCAAACAGGTACACCTCGTTGTCGCAACCGTCTATTTTTAACATCTGGTCATATCCTGCATTCTTGTAAATATCATCGTCCCAGTCAACAGCAATCGGGACAGCGTGAGGTGTTGTTGCAACGGGGTTAACTCGCAGGGTGTGTTTGAAAATCTCATTAGTGGATATTGTAGGGTCTTCCACCAAAGCCCCAATCCGATGACTCCATCGTTTAAAGGAAAGCAGGTTGCCTCGACGATAGCTCCAAATCTTACCACTTTTCGAACATCCATGCGTGGTTCGTTCACCTTGATAATAGCCCGAAGCGAAAATATTGTTTTGCGTCAGTTTGCCTTGTGAGAGTTGACTCAAACCATTTTCTACATCCCTGCCGACGTATGACTTGAATGACACATCGCCAGATATGGCCTTGCGTCCTCCGAAGATTTGAACCAGCAAACGGTTCATTCCATGGAATGACCTGAAAACCACATCGCCGTCAATCTTAGTCTGTTTGGTGCCAAACAATGCTTCAACAAGTTTGTCGAATGAAGGTTTCCCAAACGAAGAGTTGATGTATAAGTGCTTATAGTTTTCGGCATCAAATTTATGCAAAAGAATCACATTCCATTTCCGGTCCTGTATCCCTTCAAAATTTGTCCAGTCAACACTCTCAATACTGCCCAGAATAATCACCATCATATCACCTGATTCGTTTACACTTGCATAACGATAGTCAAAGTCTTTTTCTGTGTAAACGGTTTGCCAGTTTTCAGGAGTCCACTCAAAGTGGTCAAGACGGTAAATGACTGTACTTAGCGCGGGATTGATACTTTGAAAAGGAATCTCGGATTCGTTCAAGTCGGGGAAATCGTTCAGAAGCTCTGCGAAGTCCTGCTGCTCTCTTGTTGTTCTGTCATTAAGACCAGGAATAATGGTATTCCAGTCGGCATCCTTAAGATACAGGTCACGAATTTCGTCGGCCATTGGAGGATAGGCCATATTGGTCACAAAACTGGCTTCTCCTATGCTGTCGTCAGCGGTGCGTGTAAAACGCCCGATGAACTGCAGCGTGACAGGAAGACTTTGCCGCTCATCGTGAATGGCCGCCACTTTCAATTGAGGCATATCAAATCCCTCACCCAACATATTCACACAGATAATAATCCGATGTTCACCCCGTTTGATTTCTTCAAGTATGGCAGATTTACCAGGCATCCTGCTGTGAATCACCACAGGTTTATATTCCTCATATTCACTATAACAGGCCAATACCTGTTCGGCACGGTGAGTATCCCTGCAACGTGCCATCAAGATATGGTCCTTGTGCTTGACTTCAATGTCATCACGCAAAATAGCAACCGCCTGTTGCGCTATTGCTTTATCGGCTTTGTCCTTTTCAATCTCATATACGGGATTGAAATTAATTTTTTGGTAGTATCCTTGCTGCTGAGCAGAACGGAGAGAGAATGTATAGACAAAGTCACCTTTTAGTTTTTTGCCATCGTTTCGAAAGGGAGTCGCTGTGAACTGAGTTATCTTTGTTCTCTCAAAACCGTCAAAGAATGTGCTCCATGTAGCAGCCTCAACATGATGAGCTTCGTCAACAAACACGTGAGATACAGAATTGGATAGCAGGCGTTTGACGTCATCATTCACTTTTACCAGCAAAGCCATCGTCGTAATAATCACGTTGGAATGTTCAATAATTGTCCGCCATTCATTGAGACTTTCCATTCCGTTATTAATCACTGCCACATAAGGATTCTTGCAGTCTTGAGTCACTATGCCAAACTCGTGGAGTTTTCCAAGTGTCAGGAATTTATTGGATATCTGTTCGCGTAAAGCGTCGTGAGGAACCGTTACAAGGATTTTCCTGCATTGGGCTGCAATCATAATGCCAAGCATCGTTTCCGTCTTTCCTGTGCCTGTCGGCATCACAATAGTCGCACGATCTCTTCTCGTATGTTGGGTAGAAAGCCAAGCATGAATTGCTCCTGCTTGTGGTATTCTCAGGCCACCAGTATTTGTCTCCTTGTCCTCTTCGATATATGTAAACTTGCCTCGCCAAGTTTTTGCCACTTCATCGGGAGAGAGGGTGTCGTTTATGGCAGGGTGTTTCAACCACCATAAGAATTTCAATTCATTGTCTCTATATAATGGTGTTGTCGACTTTTTATTCACTAGAACAGCGTAAGCACAGTCTTCCGGTATTGCGTCTGTGGGATTGGACGTAAGTAGTACTCTTTTTCCATCTTGCTCAACAATGAAAGGATTACGAGATCTGATATTGGCGGTATTGCTATTATCTAATACAATCTCATCTTGACCATAGCAACGCCGAACAATGTTTTTGCCTACATTGAAAGATTTCGTTGTAATGTTTTTGGGCAGAGTAATCATAAGGACTAATGTTTTATTAGACGTGTAAGGATATATGTATGGTGTCGGAGGTGCGGCCGCGAGTGGAGCGGAGGAAGGAGTAGAGGTGGAGTGCATGGCTGTCTGATTGTGGGATTGCCTGAGTAGGTTCTGTGGGTTGGAGCCATTCTGGAGGGAGGATAGCGGTGACGAGGCCGGAGGAGCGGGGGACGGGGGTGGCGAGACGGCCGGTGCAGAGGACGGGACAGTAAACGAAGAGGTAGAACTCGTCAGTGGTTTTGCCGCCATAGACACGGGTGTCGAACGTGACGGTGAGGGCACCGTTGTCGATGGTGGCCGAGGTGATTTCCACCTGCTCCACCGAACCGCGACTGACGATGACGCGCGGGAGGTTGATCTCGCCGTCCGGGGTGAAGCAGTCTTTGTTGAGGTTACGGAAAATGGCATAGGTGCTGTTGTGCTCCCTGATGGCGTGCCAATGAAGTCCAATGAGGTGGGCCTCTTTCATGTAGGACGAGAGTTTGGAGACCATCGCGAAGTTGCTGCGGTAGGCCTGCTGTGCTTCGGTTTGCGGATTGGCCACAGAGGTGGGCATGGAGCGCTCGCATTGCCGCCCATGCCAGGTGTAGTATATCTTGTTGCCGAGTTTCCCGCTCTCGGAATCGCCCTGTTTCCTTGCCATAACTACTGTGTTTTAGGACAATAACGTCAGAAGAGCGGTTTTATTGTGCCACATCCATACTGCAGGCAGGCAGTAGCCAAGGAGCAGGCATACCCTAGGCATACCCAACGGGTAAGGGTAGAGCGAGGGATGGATATGCCTAGGGTATCGGAAGGACGAAGGAACACCGAAGGAACACTGGCGGTACACCGGAGGTACTCCCTTGTTACCATAGACTTGGTATAGAGATGGTATAGGCTTGGCATAGGGATGGTATGGTTTTGATAATATCCGCAACTTGTTGATTTATATATTCTTCTAAAGAAGAATATATATTATAAAGGACAGCCAATGAAAAAGTATGTGGTGTGTCGCCCCGAAGGGGCTCTATAGGAGGGGGCGTTTCTGATACCGTGGGCTTGCACCCACGGCTAAGGTCTGGCGCCCCTGACGGGGGCTGGGAATGAGTTAAAAAAGTAGAAAGGGCGCCCTTCCGGGCGCCCTTTGCTGTTGTCAATCCTTGGTGGGATTATTTGTACTCGGCGATGATGCCGGGGACCATGTCGGGGGTGAGACGGCCGTAGACCTTGTCGCCGATCATGGCGACGGGGGCGAGACCGCAGGCACCGACGCAACGGAGGGTGTTCAGGGAGAACTTGCCGTCGGGGGTGCACTTGCCGACCTGGATGCCCAGGTTACGCTGGAAGGCATCGAGGACCTTCTCGGCGCCACGCACGTAGCAGGCGGTACCGAGGCAGATGTCGATGGGGTGCTCGCCCTTGGGCTCCATGGTGAAGAAGCTGTAGAAGGAGACGATGCCATAGACCTTAGCCACGGGGATGTTCAACTCGTGGGCGACGACTTCCTGGACCTCTGCGGGGAGGTAGCCGAACTTACCCTGCACCTGGTGGAGGACGTTGATGACCTCACCGGCACGGTTACCAAAGCTCTTGCAGATGTCTTTGATAACGTTGATCTTTTCTTCGGATATTTTGATGTTTGCCATTGTTCTTGGTTTTATAGATTGGATAGAGGCGATAGATACGATAGATTTCTATAGGTTCTATTGCTTCTATCCAATCCTATTGTTACTTTATTTCGTTGCCTCGATTTTGTCGCTCTTGTCGAAGTAGTGGGTGTGGAGCTGCTCGTGGCTGAGGTGGCCGCAGGGTTCACCGTAGTACTCCTTGTAGATGGCGATGATGTCGGGGTTCTCGTGGCTCTTGCGGATGGGCTTGCCAGCGTCCTCGCGGTAGATGGCGTCCATACGGCGCTTGATGATGTCGCTCTTGCCGTGGTGGTAGGGCTGACCAGCACCGCCGATGCAGCCACCCGGGCAGGCCATCACCTCGATGAAGTGGTAGCCGTTGGGGTTGCCTTCGCGGACTTCTTCCATGAGTTTGCGGGCGTTGCTGAGACCGTAGCAGATGGCGATCTTGACGGGCAGACCAGCGAAGTCGACGGTGGCCTCGCGGATGCTCTCGCCGAAGATGCCACGGCACTCCTCGAAGTCAATCTTCGGGAGGGTCTTGCCGGTGTGCACCTCGTAGGCGGTACGGAGGGCAGCCTCCATAACGCCGCCGGTAGCGCCGAAGATGACGGCGGCACCAGTGGACTGGCCGAGCGGGCTGTCGAAGTCCTCCTCGGGCATGCTGTTGAGGTCGATGTTGCTCTGCTTGAGCATGTGGGCGAGCTCACGGGTGGTGAGGCTGAAGTTGACATCCTGGTCGGTACCGTTGCCGAGTTCGGGACGGGCGCACTCGCTCTTCTTGGCCAGGCAGGGCATAATGGAGACGCAGACGACATCCTCGCGCTTCACGCCAATCTTCGGGGCGAAGTAGTTCTTGGTGACAGCGCCGAACATACCCTGGGGCGACTTGGCGGTCGAGGGATGACCGAGCAGGTCGGGGAAGTTCTTCTCATAGAAGGTGACCCAAGCGGGGCAGCAGCTGGTGAACATGGGCATCTTGACGTCCTTATCGCCAGCGAGGAGCTTCTTCACGCGGCCGAGAAGCTCGGTGCCTTCTTCCATGATGGTGAGGTCAGCGCTCCAGTCGGTGTCGAAGACATAGTCGAAACCGAGGCGGCGGAGTGCAGCGGCCATCTTGCCGGTGACGATGGTGCCGGGTTCCATGCCGAACTCTTCGCCGAGGGCGACGCGGACGGCGGGAGCGGTCTGGACGACGACTTTCTTGGTCGGGTCGGCGAGGGCTTTACGGACGTCGTTGATGTTGTCGACGAGGGTGAGGGCACCCACGGGGCAGACCTGGACGCACTGACCGCAGTTGACGCAGGAGCTGTCGCCGAGTTTCTGCTCGAAGGCGGGAGCCACCACCGAGGGGAAGCCGCGGTTGACGCCGGAGAGGGCGCCGACGCTCTGGAACTTGGTGCACATGGTCTCGCAGCGGCGGCAGTAGACGCATTTGTCCATGTCGCGGTAGACGCTGAGAGTGGTGTCTTTCTCATAGTGGCTCTGTTCGCCTTTGAAGGGGATCTCGCGGATGCCCATCTTGGCGGCGAGGGCCTGGAGTTCGCAGTCGCCGCTCTTCTCGCACTGGAGGCAGTCGTTCGGGTGGTCGCTGAGGATCAGCTCGAGGACAGTCTTGCGGGCGTTGAGGGCGCGGGGCGAAGCGGTGAGGACCTCCATGCCTTCCACGCAGTCGGTGGCGCAGGCAGGGGCCAGGTTGCGGCGGGGCTTGCCGTTGAAGTCCTTGGTGACCTCAACCATGCAGACGCGGCATCCGCCGGGTTTGTTTTCAAATTTCATTCCGTCGAGCTCGAAGTAGCAGAGCGTCGGGATATCGATACCGGCCATGTGGGCAGCTTTCAGGATAGTGGTGCCTTCGGGGACCTGGATCGCTTTGTTATCTATAGTGACATTAATCATTTCTAATATTCTTTTAAAGATTATTTAATCGAGATGGCACCAAACTTACAGTTCTGGTAGCAGGCACCGCACTTGACGCACTTGGACTGTTCGATCACCATGGAGGCGAGCTTGTGGCCCGGGGCGATGTAGTCGGTGCGGGTGATGGTTTCGGCGGGGCAGTTCTTGGCGCACTTGCCGCAGCCGATGCACTTCTCGGGGTCGATGACGTACTGCATGAGTTTCTTGCAGACGCCGGCGCGGCACTTCTTGTCGACGACGTGCTCGACGTATTCGTCCCAGAAGTTGTCGAGGGTGCTGAGCACGGGGTTCGGCGAGGTCTGGCCGAGGCCGCAGAGGGCGCTGTCCTTGATGACGGCGGCCAGATTGCGGAGGGCGTAGAGGTCGTCCATCGTGCCGTTGCCATTGGTGATCTTCTCGAGGAGCTCGCAGAGGCGCTTGTTACCGATGCGGCAGGGGCTGCACTTACCGCAGCTCTCTTCGCAGGTGAACTCAAGATAGAACTTGGCGATAGCAGGCATGCAAGAGGTTTCGTCCATGACGACCATACCGCCGGAGCCCATCATCGAGCCAGCAGCCACGAGGCTGTCGTAGTCGATCTCGGTGTCGAGGTGCTTGGCAGTGAGGCAGCCGCCGGAAGGACCGCCGGTCTGAACGGCCTTGAACTCGCGGCCATCCTTGATGCCACCACCAATCTCGTAGATAATCTCACGCAGGGTGATGCCCATGGGAACTTCGATCAGACCCACGTTGTTGATCTGGCCAGCGAGGGCGAACACCTTGGTTCCGGGCGATTTCTCGGTACCGATGGTGCGGAACCAGTCGGCGCCCTTGGTGATGATGACGGGGATGTTGGCGAAGGTCTCGACGTTGTTGACGTTCGAGGGTTTGTCCATATAACCACGGACAGCGGGGAATGGGGGCTTCAGGGTGGGCTCGCCGCGCTGGCCTTCCATGGAGTGGATCAGAGCGGTCTCCTCGCCGCAGACGAAAGCGCCGGCGCCGTAACGGAGCTCGATATCGAAGTTGAAGCCGCTACCGAGGATGTCCTCACCGAGGAGGCCATACTCGCGAGCCTGCTCGATGGCGATTTTCAGGCGGTCGATAGCCAGGGGATACTCGGCACGGATGTAGACGAGACCCTTGGTGGCGCCGATGGCGTAGCCGCCGATGGCCATAGCTTCGACGATGCTGTTGGGGTCACCTTCGAGGATGGAACGATCCATGAAGGCACCGGGGTCACCCTCGTCGGCGTTGCAGATGATATACTTCTGGTCGGCCTGGTTCTTGGCGCAGAGACCCCACTTCACGCCGGTGGGGAAGCCAGCGCCGCCACGACCACGGAGTCCGGACTTGGTCACCTCGTCGATAACCTGCTGCGGGGTCATCTCGGTCAAGCACTTGGCCAGAGCCTCGTAACCGCCACGGGAGATGCTCTCCTCGATGTTCTCGGGATCCACAAAGCCGCAGTTGCGGAGGGCGATACGGATCTGCTTGCGATAGAAGTCCATGTGCTTCGAGTCGCTGACGTGCTCCTTGTTCTCGGGGTTGGTGTAGAGCAGCTCGGGGACCTTACGACCCTTGATGATGTGCTCGTTGACGATACGCTCCACATCCTCGGGTTTCACCTGGGTGTAGAAGGTGTTGTCGGGCATGATCTTCACGATGGGGCCCTTCTCGCAGAAGCCGAAGCAACCGGTCTTGATGACCTGGACGTCGTCCTTCAGACCCTTCTCTTCGAGAATCTTGTGGAAATTGTCGATGATCTGGAGGCTGTTGCTGGATTTGCATCCGGTACCGCCGCAGATCAGAATATGCATTTTGTATTTTGCCATACTATCTTTTAGTTTAAGTTTTTAGTTTAAGTTTTTAGTTCTTGCGGCAGGGCTGGTCCCGACTGCTTAAACTGAAAACTAATAACTAAAACTGAATTTACTTGTCAATGGTTTCGTAGTTCACGGGGATGATGCCCTCGACGAGTTCGCCATTCTGGACGTACTTGGTGAGGATTTCATCAGCGCGGTTGTTGTCGACGTGGCCGAAGACGATGGGGTCTTTGCCGGGGACGCGCACCTCGAGGGTGGGCTCGGCGTGGCAGTAGCCCATGCAACCCGTCTGGGTGAACACGGCCTGGATGCCCAGTTCGTCAGCTTTCTGCATCATGTGTTCCATAACCTGCTTGGCACCGGCGGCGATACCGCAAGTGGCCATAGCGACCTTGATCTGCACCAGGCTCTCGGGGTTCTCAGCCTTCTCACGGATGTCGAGATTGGACTGGAGCTTCTCGCGCATGGCTTTCAGGTCAGCCAAAGATTTAACTTTTGTCATAGAGTGACTTTTTTAGGATTAATATTATATTATTTAACTAATTATCAATACCATACACAAGCCAAGACTTATGTATGACGGGACAAATATACAAAATAAAAATGACATAATGGCACTTTTAACAAAAAAAACTCACCATTTCTGGTGAGGGGGAGTAATCTGTAAAAAAGGGGACGAGACAGCCCCCGTCGGGAGGCATTCACGGGGCCTAGTGCCTGCGCTTGGCCGCATACTCGGCACGGGCGCGGTCGAGGAGTGCCCGGAACTCGGGGTCATTGTTCAGGCGCACGAGGGTGTAGGATGCCACCAGGCGGCCTGCCAGCACGTCGGAGGCCCAGTGGTAGCCGGCGATGACGCGGCTCTGTCCAATCTCGAATCCACGCTGCAGAACGGCATTCATGCTGTCGGGGGTGAGCTCCACCATAGCCAGTGCCATGCCCCACCCCAGGGTGGAATGGGTCGAGGGGTATGAGGTGGTGGCGAAATGGGAGGCTTCCTCTTCGGCGATGAGCGTGCGCTCGCCCAGTTGCTCGTAGGGGCGGCGGCGGAAACCTGTGCTTTTCAGACGGGTGGATTCCTTTTTAAGGGTTGTTCTGACATAGGTCAGGTAGGCCGTGATGTGGGGTGTGTTGACAGAGTCGATCTGCATGTTGAGGATGGTGGAGAACTGGGCGAGGAAGTCGCTGACTTTGTATCTGGCATCAATCACAGCCTGCGCGCCACGGGGGGTGGTGCGGTCGGCCTTTGCCGCCCAGTGGGCAGCCACGTCGCCCTGATAGCGGCGGTCGGCGGTGTCGATGGGGGGCGGCAGGATGCGACGGCCGTCGGGATAGCCCACACTCTGCGGCACGGCACCATGCCAAAGCAGGAATTCCTCGCGGGCGGCAGCCAGGTCGGAGAGGTATTCCGGACTTGCCTGCAGGCGTGCCACTGCGGTGGAGGCAGCCAGACGGGCGGCATCGACATCGCTCTGCCAGTGGGCACCCACAATGACGCGGCTCTCGCCGTACTCCCATCCGCGGCGGAGGATGGTGTCCTGCAGCTCGGGGGCCATCTGTGCCAGGATGAGGGCGGTGGTCCAACCCAGGGAGGTGTGTCCCGAGGGATAGGAGCCATTGCCACGCAGGAACTCTTCGTCGTCGAAGGCACCGAACACATGCTCGTTCATCCTGGCGAAGGGGCGTTTGCGCATGTAGCGCACCTTGGCGCGGTCGACAGCCTGTTCGGCCGTCCTCTGGCCGCGCGAGATGAGACGGTAGATGGCGGGCGTAAATTCCTTGCTGACAGTGAATCCCAATGCCTGGCTATAGATTTCGCACATGCGTCCCTCGCTGTAGAGCGACTCCCAGCTGGCGCGCTGGCCACGGGGGGTGTTGCGCATGCTCTTGCCCCAGAGCCACTGCGAGAAGTCGTCGATGAAGAGCTGACTGCAGGTGTCGGGGGGCGGAGGCAGGAAGAGGCCCGCATCGGGCATCTCGTCGTCGCTGAAATAGGGGACGGTATCCAAGTTCTGCGCGACGGCGGCGAAGCCGAGGCAGAACAAAACAAAATGGAGAAGGAATTTCTTCATGTTCAACTTATTAAATGATTATTTCTTACTGTTTTACCGCCACCACTTTGAGGGCGGGACGGGTGCCGGCGCAGAGGATGTAGACTCCGGGGGCCGGGACGCTGAATGAGGTATGAGCGGCGCTGGATGCCGAGAGGCAGCGACCGGTGATGTCGTAGAGGCGGAGCGTTTCACCTCCGGGGTTCTCCACCCTGAGGTTGAGACCTTCGAAATAGCAGGTAAGGGGCGAGGAACTCGCGGCGACGGGGATGATGCCGACGGGCTCGCCGGCAGAGGAGGTGACGCAGCGGATATACCAGGAGACATTGGGATTGCTGAGGAAGAAGGTGGGGTCATAGTCGGTCAGATGCCCCCAGGTGGTGCCTCCATCGTTGGAGTACCAGTTGGCATCGGGGACATGGATTCCGAGGGCTCCGTAAATGATGCTGCGTTCCAAGATTTGGACCGTGATCCACAGATTGCTGTCGCGAGGGATGTACAATGCCGAGTCGAGGACGATACGGAACCAGTTGAACTCGTCGGCGCTGCCGGCGTAGAACTGCTGGACATGAGCGACGGGACCCGGTGCATCGTTGCCACCGAAATGGACATTCACGACCACCGTGCCGCCACGCAAGGCAAGGTCGACAGCCTTGAGGGTATCGTGTCCACGCAGGTCGGCGGCGGGAATCCTGATGCCGTAGCGGTCGCTTGTTGCGATGGAATAGAAATCACGATTATCCATCGACGGACCTGTGTAGGAGAGGGTATCGTTGTTCTCGACCAGTACCGGGACGAAGAGGGCCTCGAGGGTGGCGTCGTGGGCCAGCATCGGGTAGGGGTTGAAGGTGGAGCCGTTGCTCCAGCGATAGAAGCGGTAGCGTTCGGCGGGAGTGGCGGCGAGGGTGACGGTGTCGCGGTAGGCATAGGTGCCACCGCCGGAGACGGAGCCCCTGTCGGGGTCGGAGCTGACGGCGGTCACAGTGCAGAGCCCTGCAGAGCCGAAGAGGGTGTCGGGTTCGATGCCGAAGATGGCGGCCTGGTCGCTGTTGAAGTTTCCCGCATCCTCGATGGTCAAATCGGCGAGGCTGAAGAAGCCGTCGTAGAGGCCATCGTAGCCCCAGTTGAAGTGGAAGAAGCCGTTGGTGTCGTAGCCGTCGCAGACGAACTCGTGCCCGCCCAGCAACTGGCTTGCGCCGCCATAGAGGACGGGACGGCGGTGGTCCATCTCGTTTTTCATGAGGGCGGTCCACTCGTCGTCGGTGGTGGTTTCCCTCCATACTCCGAACAGTGCGGGAGAGTATTTGAAGTAGGTGCGGAGCGCATTTTCGGCGCAGGGCAGGTCGAGGTCCCCGTCGACGGTCACATCGTAGGCGGAGCTTTCGGATCCGTAGTACATGTCGACGGAGACGCCGCAATGGTAGAGCAGGGTGGCGACGGCGGCGACCTGGGCGCTGTCGCTGAGGGCGGTGAGTGCATCGGGCATGTTCTGCCAGTCGTAGACGGTGTTTTCAAAATTGGCGCTCTGACTGCCGGTCTGCGGGCAGGTGTACTGGTGGCTGCCCACTCCGGAGGCGGGCCAGTTCCAATACTTCATCACCTGTCCCATGGCGGTGGCGACGCAGCCGGTGACTGTTTGTTCACCGGACCCCGGGAGGTTGGGACAGAGGTCGTTGTAGTAGGGGAACTGCCCCCAGGTGGTGGTCATGAGGGGTCCGACGGCGGTGTTGTAGACGGCCTTGGGCGCCGAACCTGCCAGGAGCAGCGCCCACTGCGGGTGGGGCGGCAACGATTCGTCGGCGGTAACAGCCTGTATATGTGCGTCGTAGCCATCGAGCCAATGGCGCATGTTTTCAGGTATCGGGGTGTCGGCATCCTTGAGGGGAGCGTTCAGGGAGTAGCCCAGGACTGGCAGCACACGGTCGTCGGCAGCGGCAATGGCGAAGCCACGGCCGTCGACGGCGAAGAGGTGGAGAGTGGACCAGGGGGAGTGGAGCGGGGTCAAAGCGCCCTCGTCGACATGGAGGAAGACGGCGACGGCGCGCCGTGCGTCGTTCGTGGAGACGGGCTTGGCGGTGGCGACCGGGGAGAGGAGGGCGCCAGCCACCAGGGCGAGGGCGAAGAGGAGGATGCGTCGTTTCATAAATCGTAGGGTTTGTGAAAAGCGGTGCAAAAGTACGAATAAAAAATAATGTATCTATTTTTTTAACATTTCGGGACGGGGTGCCGCGGCGAAGGGAACCAAGAGGGGGTGAGATAGGAGAAGATAGGAGAAAGATAGGAGAAAACGCGGGACGGGTGGGACGAAATGCGGAGGGGTGGGATAAGTGGGATTTTAACAATTTTTAAGACGTATGGGCGAAAAATCCTCCTATGTCGGGGTGGAAAATGTCCTATGGTTGTACTACCGTTTTACTACCTTTCTATATCGGTTGTCCTATGGTTGTACTATCATTCTCCTATGATGCGTATATGATGCGTATATGTTGCTCCTATGTAGGGGGTGAAAAAGGAGCCGCCTCCCCCACCCTGCGGGCGGAGGAGGCGGAGAGTGTTAAAAAGGGGTCTTTATTCGGCGACGTATTTGCACTGGAAGCGGCGCTCGTATTCCTCAATGAGCATGGGACGGAAGTCGGGGTGTGCGATGCGGATGAGGTCTTCGGCGCGGTGCTGGAGAGTGCGGCCCTTGAGGCGGGCGATGCCGTACTCGGTGACGAGGTAGTTGACGTCGTTGCGGGTGGTGGAGACGGCGGAACCCGGGGTGAGGAAGGGCTTGATGCGGGAGATGGTGCCCTTGGCGGCGGTGGAGGGCATGGCGATGATGCTCTTGCCTTCGCGAGACATGGAGGCGCCGCGGATGAAGTCGATCTGGCCGCCGATGCCGCTGTACTGGCGCATGCCGATGGTTTCGGAGGCCACCTGGCCCATGAGGTCGACCTCGAGGCAGGAGTTGATGGAGACCATGCGGTATTGGCGTGCGATGACGATGGGGTCGTTGGTATAGTCGACGGGGTAGAGCTCGATGTCCTCGTTGCCGTCGACAAAGTCGTAGAGGTCGCGGGTGCCCATGATGAAGGTGGTGACGACTTTGCCTTTGTGCATGGACTTCTTGCGACCGTTGATGATGCCTTTTTTCATGAGGTCGGCGACGCCGTCGGAGAACATCTCGGAGTGGATGCCGAGGTCGTTTTTGTCGCCGAGTTCGGCGAGGACGGCGTTGGGGATGCCGCCGATGCCGAGCTGGAGGGTGGAACCGTCGACGACGAGGGAGGCGCAGTAGCGGCCGATGGCTTTCTCGACGTCGGAGGAAGCTTCGCTATGGAGTTCGGGAAGGGGATAGGCGCAGGGGATGATGTGGTCGATCTGCGAGACGTGGATCATGGTGTTGCCGTAGGTGAAGGGCATCATTTCGTTGGTCTCGATGATGACGCTCTTGGCGCAACGGATGGCGGCGAGGGCATAGTCGCAGCTGACGCCGAGGGAGCAGTAGCCGTCCTCGTTGGGGGGCGTGGCCTGGAAGACGGCGACATCGCAGGGAATTTCGTCGCCAATCATCTCGGGAACGTCATGGAAGTAGGCGGGGAAGAAGTCGCCGTTGAGGTGGTTGACGGCCTCGCGGGAGTTGCCGCTGAGGAAGTTGGAGACATGACGGAAGTGGCCGAAGCAGCGGGGATGCAGCAGGGGGTTGTCGCCAAGGGTGGTCATGTGGAAGATGAGGACGTCGTTATAGTCGTCGCAATGGTCGGCCATGACCTGAGGGATGATTTTAGGTACGGCGGCAGCGTGGCCGAGGACGACACAGTCGCCGTCGTGGATGTCGCGGATGGCAACTTCGGGTTTCGAAACTTTGCGCTTATATTCTTCTTTCCAGTTCATTAGGCTAGTATTTTATCTTGATTTCCGGGTGCAAAAATATGAAAAAAAAATTACATGTGAGGGAAAAGTCATTTTTCGAGGAGGTCGAGGCAGCACTCGATGGGTATTCCGAGGCAGAGGTCTTGCTGGTCGAGGTTGCGCTCGATGAGGCGGCTGACGACGTTCATGGCGGTGCGGGTGCTGTCCTGGAGCCCGCGGCCGTTCATGAGGTGGCCGATGAGGACGGCGGAGAAGATGTCGCCGGTGCCGTGGAACGCCTTGGGGATTTCCTCGTAGTCGAAGCGGAAGTAGTCGCCGTCCTTGACGCCCACCACACAGTGGGAGTCGTCGACGCGGGCGCTGGTAATCACGGCGCTGCGCGCACCGAGGGCGACGATGGCGTCGAGCATGCGGCAGGCGTCGTCCCAGGACATGCCGTCGGGGCGGAAGGGGGTGGCGGTAAGGTAGCAGGCCTCGGTGTAGTTGGGGAAGGTGAGGTCGGCGACGCTGACCATGTCGCGCATGAGCTCGACCTGGCGGTCGGAGATGCCGTTGTAGAGGCGTCCGCCGTCACCCATGATGGGGTCGACGAAGACGGTGGTGCCCTCGGCACGGAGGGAGCGGCAATAGTCGGAGACCAGGCGCGCCTGCTCCTCGCTGAACATCAGGCCGGTGCATACAGCGTCGAAGCGGAAACCGAGCTTCTTCCATACGGGGAGGGTGCCGCGCATGTAGTCGGTGGTTTCCATGACGTTGAAGTGCCCGTAGTCGAGGGTGTTGGAGACAAGGGCGGTGGGGAGGTTGTAGACGGGGTGGCCGAGGTAGGTGAGAATGGGGAGCATGGCAACCATGCCGACATGGCTGTACCCGACGACGTCGTTGACCAGTAGAATTTGTTTCATCTTATTGTTATTCAGCCTACTAATACCTTTTGGGAATATTTTTTCCGGGTGCAAATATACTAAATAAAATTTAATCAGTATTTAAGAGGGCAAAAAACGGGGACTGGCGCCCCTGACGGGGCTTTCACTGTGGCTTTTAACAGGGGTCGTTGGGGAGGATGGACATCACCTTACCCGCAGGCGCTGGCCGGGCTGGAGTTTGGCTGAGGCCTTGATGCCGTTGAGACGGCAGAGTTTCTTGACCGTCGTGTGGTTTTTGCGGGCGATGGCGCTGAGCGTGTCGCCCCTCTTGACGGTGTGGAATTCTTCCGCTCCCTTTGCCACGTCCTCTTGTGTTCCCGTGGCGCCATGCATTCTCACCACCTTGTTGCCGCCGCTGCGCACGGCGCGGTAGACATCCTTGCCCGAGAGGTCGTCCATGGTGATGTCGAAGTCGCGGCAAAGGGTGCGCGAGGAGTCGGCGAGGGAGTGAGCGAAGAGCCAGTCATAGGTCTGGGGGAGGTAGAAGATGCGTGCCAGGCGACCGTGGCTAGCGCCCTTAAGGGGTGTCCAGAGGAGGCGGCTGGCGGTGTCGCAGCTGCGCATGGCGTCGACCACACGCTGGGAGGCACTGATGCCGACGGCGCGGTCGGCGGTGCCATGGAGTATCCAGAGGGGCAAGCGGTTGAGTCCGCAATGCTCCTTGAGGGTGCTGCCCCCGCAGAGGGCCATGGCGGCGGCGAAACGGTCGGGGTAGGTGCCCGCGACATCAAGGGTGCCGTAGCCGCCGAGGCTCATGCCGATAAGGTAGATGCGGTTGGTGTCGACGGCATAATGCTCTCTCGCCCAGTCCACCAGGCGCACCACCCTGTCGGGGTTCCAGCTGCCGGCAGCCTGGGGCGACATGACGAAGGCGTCGATGACCATACCCTTCTCGAGGGCGTCGATGGGACCATAGCGGAGCACGCGGTTGAGGTTGTTTCCGCAAAGGCTGCGGCCATGGAGGAAGACGATGAGGGGCTTGGCGGCGGCGAGGGTATCGGCCGGGGGCTCGTAGAACCAGAAGTTGTAGGCGTTGGGCACCTCGCCGCGGTGGGGGGTAAGGCGCTGCGCCTGGGAAACGGCAACAGTCGATATTATAGTCAGTAAGAGAAAAAACTTCTTCATCGGAGCATCAGGTTTGGGACTGCAAAGATACAAAAAATATTTTTTTTCGTACTTTTGCAGTCCGAAAAAAACAACATCACGTGGTGAACACCGGCACATACTTCAGCCATTTGCGCGAACTGGTGGCGCTGGAGCTCCGCGAGGAGCAGCAGGCCTACCAACGGAGCCTTGCCGCCAAAGGCGCTTCGCTGACGGGCAGCATCCATGAGCCTGCCTGCCGCTACCCCGTGCGTCTCGGCAACACCGCCTACAACCCCCTGGGGCAGCTCACCCTCGAGCTGCGCTATGAGGTGGAGGAAGACGAGGTGGAGCTCGACTTCGAGCCCGGCAAGCCGGTGACGCTGTTCCACCTGGCGGGGGACACTGCCAAAGAGCTGCCGCACCAATGCTATGTCGAGGCTGTGGGCGACGGCGTGATGAGCGTCAGCCTGCCCTCGAAAGCCGCCCTGCAAAGCCTCAAGGACCTGTCGCAACGCCACCTCATCGGCGTGCAGCTGGGAGTGGACAACACCAGCTACCGCGTCATGCAGGAGGCCCTCGTCGAAGCCGAAAGGAAAGAGGACGAGCGCTTCGTGCGACTGCGCAATGTGCTGACAGGCAATACACAACCCACATTCCGATCCCTCCCACCCCTCTCCTTCCCCTGGCTCAACCGCAGCCAGCAGGACGCCATCCAGCGGGTCGTCGAGGCACAGGAAGTCGCCATTGTCCACGGCCCTCCGGGAACCGGCAAGACCACCACGCTGGTGGAAGCCATCATCGAGACCCTTGAGCGCGAGACTCAAGTGCTGGTCTGCGCCCCCTCGAATGCCGCCGTCGACTGGATCAGCGAGCAACTCATGCGGCGCAGCGTCAACGTTCTCCGCATCGGCAACCCGCTGAGGATGAGCGACGAGATGCTCGACTGCAGCTACGAGCGCCGCTACTCGGCGCACCCCGACTACCACGAGTTGTGGAACATCAGGAAAGAGTTGCGGGGAGACAAAGGGGAGGTCAAAGGAGAACGGAAACACAAGCTCCAGCAGCGTGCCATGGAGCTGGAAATCAAGATTAACGGCGACCTTTTCGAGCAGGCACGCGTAGTCAGCTGCACCCTCATCGGCAGTGCCTACCGACTCATGGAACGCCGCCACTTCTCCACGCTCTTCATCGACGAGGCCGCCCAAGCTCTCGAGCCCGCCTGCTGGGCAGCCATACTCAAGGCCGACCGCGTGGTGATGGGCGGCGACCACCAGCAGCTGCCACCCACGGTGAAAAGCCTCGATGCCGCAAAAGGAGGGCTGGCGGAGACGCTGATGCAGAAAGTGGTGAAGCTGCATCCCCGATGCGTCACGCTGCTCACCACACAATACCGCATGAACGAGGAGATTATGGCGTTCCCCTCGCGCTGGTTCTACCACAGCCGCCTGCAGGCCGCACCCGAAGCCGCCCACCGGCAGGTGAGCCCGCTCGACACCCCGCTGACATGGATAGACACTTCGGAAAAATCGGAATTCGGAATTCAGAATTCAGAATTATCCGAGTGCGGCAGCAAACTCCGAATTCCGAATTCCGAACTCCGAACTAAATCCGGCTCCATCACCAACGCCCAGGAGGCCCGCATCGTCATACACGCCCTGCGCGACTACATCGAGATGATTTCGCCTCAGAAAATCGAAAGCGAGCGCATCGACTTCGGCATCATCACCCCCTACCGCGGACAGGCTCGCCTGCTGCGGCGGCTGCTCAAGATGCAGCACTATTTCAGGAAGTTGAAACGCCACATCGCTGTCGGCACCGTCGACGGTTTCCAAGGTCAGGAACGCGACGTTATCGTCATCAGCCTCGTGCGCGACAATGCCGACGGCGCCATCGGCTTCCTGCGCGACCTGCGGCGCATGAATGTCGCCATGACACGCGCCCGCATGAAACTCATCATCGTCGGCAACGCCGAAACCCTCGCACGCCACCCCTTCTATCGCCAACTCATCGAGCATTTCCGCCACCACGGCGAGTTTATCGGGGCCTGTTAATAAAAAAATTTGCATCTTATTATTATTATGTGTACCTTTGCACTTGTGTAAATTTATTTAATTTTTGTTAACCCATTAAATACCAAAACATCATGAAGAAAATCCTATTCGTTGCAGCCATGCTGCTTGGTACCGTTTCCTATGTGAACGCCCAGACCAACATCCAGGAGATGTACGACTTCCAGCGCGGCCATCTCACCACCACCATCGAAGGCTTCTACGCCGACGACTGGGGCTCCACCTTCTTCTTCAACGACATCTACCATCCCACCGACGGCGGCGCAATCGCCCCCACCGGCTACTACACCGAAATCGCCCGTGCACTCAACTTCTGGAAAAACACCAGCTTGGCCGACTTCAGCCTCCATGTGGAATGGAACGGCGGCGAGTTTGCCAACAACGCCTGGCTCTTCGGTGTCGAGTATTTCCTGCACAGCGCCGACTTCCGCAACACCTTCACCTTCGAGCTGATGTACAAAAACATCCAGAAGGCTGAGGACAATGTCCCCCTGCAGTTCACCTTTGTGTGGGGCATGAAGGATATCTTCAATGTCAAAGGCCTCTCCTTCAGCGGCTTCCTGGATATCTGGGGTGAGAAGACCAACTGGGGCTCCGAGACCACCGACTGGGTCATCCTCAGCGAGCCGCAGATTTGGTACAACATCGGCCAGCACTTTGGCTGCCCCAACCTCAACGTCGGTGGCGAGATCGAATTGTCCTACGGCTTTGCCGGTGGCTGGCACAGTGGTGCCGACTTCCCCAAAAACAAGGACTTCAGCGTCGCTCCCTGCCTGGGCATCAAGTGGGTTTTCTAATTAGTTAAGAGTTAAAAGTCAAGAGTTATGTTACAGAAACTTTTCGGGTTCGACCCCGCACAAAATAAGGTGCGCACGGAGATCGTGGCCGGTATCACCACCTTCCTCACCATGGCCTACATCCTGGCCGTGAACCCCAGCATCTTCGCTCCCTTGGCGGGTCAGGGCATGCCCACAGACGCCGTCTTCACCGCCACAGCCCTCGCTGCCATCATTGGCACCCTGGTGATGGCTTTCTATGCCAAGAAACCCTTCGGCCTTGCCCCCGGCATGGGTCTCAATGCCTTCTTCGTCTTCACCGTCTGCCTCGGCATGGGCTACACCTGGCAGTTCGCCCTGACAGCCGTCTTCCTCGAAGGTATCATCTTCATCCTGCTCACCATCTTCAAAATCCGTGAACTGATTGTCGATGCCATCCCCACCGGCCTCAAGACAGCTATCAGCGCCGGTATCGGTCTCTTCATCGCTTTCATCGGATTCAAGAACTGCGGCATTGTCGTCGACGACCCGGCCACCCTCGTGGCTCTCGGCAACTTCAGCGACCGCGCCACCCTGCTCGCCATCATCGGCATCATCATCACTGGTGTTCTCATCATCCAGAAAGTCCGTGGCGGCATCCTCTGGGGCATCCTCGCCACCACCGTCATCGGCATCCCCATGGGCATCACCCACTTCGACGGCATCCTCTCCACTCCTCCCAGCGTGGCCCCCATCTTCATCCAGTTCGAGTGGCACAACATCTTCACCTGGGACATGCTCATCGTCGTCTTCACCTTCCTTTTCATCGATATGTTCGACACCATCGGCACCGTGGTCGGTGTCTCGATGAAAGCCTACGATGTTAAAGAGGACGGCAAGATCGAGGGTATTGGCAAAGTGCTCATGGCCGACGCAGTGGCCACCACCGCCGGCGCCTGCCTCGGCACCTCCACCACCACCACCTACGTCGAAAGCGCCGCTGGCGTGGGCGAGGGCGGCCGCACTGGCCTCACTGCCTTCACCATCGCCATCTGCTTCGCACTCGCACTCTTCTTCGCGCCGCTCTTCCTTTCCATCCCCACCCAGGCCACCGGTCCCGCCCTCATTCTCGTGGGTGTTATGATGTGCTCTGGTGTGAGCAAGATTGAGTGGGACAACTTCAGCGAGTCCATCCCGGCCTTTGTCACCATGCTCCTCATGCCTCTGTGCTACAGCATCAGCGACGGCATCATGCTCGGCATCGTCACCTATGTGGTGCTCAACGCTTGCACCGGCAAGGCCAACCTGAAGAAAATCAGCGTCACCATGTGGGTGCTCGCCATCCTGTTTGTGCTGCGCTATGTTCTGAAATGCCTATAATTTCCCTTCCGGGAAACCTGCCAGCAATAATGAGGGCCGCCCGTCAACGGGCGGCCCTCCTCTTTTTCCTGTTTTTTTTCTTCAACCCTCTATCTCGCCGTCGATGCGGTCGTCGCCCCACACCGAGTACATCTTGGAGCGCCCTTCGTCGAGGGTCATCTTCCCCTGAGCCTCGAGATGCAGGCGATAGAACACACACTGCTGCAGGGCAGCCCTCTCGCACACCACATCGGTGGCGAAGGCCTCGCATGTCGGCGCTCCGCACAGACCGCAGTCTATCTGCGGCAGGTGCGTCTTCATCCGCTCTATCTTCTCCATCTTCTCCAGCGCCTTCGAGATATCGTTGTCGAGCACCATCATCGAGCGGGGCTGCACCTCGTCAAGCGTCGCGTTGTCAATCAGAAAGTCCTTGTACTCGTCCATCTCGCGGTCGCGCGGCATCTCGCCGTTGCGCTCGCGGTCGGCGGCGCGGCGGGCACGGGCATACATCCTCTCGCCACACAGGAAACGGTTGTCGCAACTCAGCAGCGCTCCCGCGCAACTCTGGTCGCAGGCCCTCAGCTCAAGGAACTCCACGCCCTCCACTTCGTCATTCTCCAGCTTGTCGAGGAAATCCATCACATTCTGTATGCCGTCGATGGCATAGCTACGCTTCGCCGTGCACAGGCGCCGCTCGCCGTTGGTAAGCGTCGAGAGCACGGCGTCGGCACTCAGGCGGTGACGCGTGACGGGCGGATACTGGTGGTTCTTGCCCATACTCTTGATATGCTTGTACACACCGTTGTAGAGCATATTCATATTAATCACGCCGTCGATAATCGACTTCTCCTCGCCCACCGGGGCCTTCACGGCCGCCACCTTGGCGGCACAGGGGGTGATATAGAACAGGCCTATCTGCTCGCGCGGCACACCGCGGCGCTGCAACTCCTCAAGGGCATACATGGCGCTCAGGTCGAGCGGCACCTTGATGGGCATCACGTTCTCGGCCAGCGACGGATACTTGATCTGTATTAACCGCACAATGGCGGGACAGAACGACGAAATCAACGGCCGTATGTCGGGATGCTCGCGGGCATACTTCTCCTTCGCCTCCTTGTAGATGATGGCGGCGCTCTCCACCTCCATCACATGTGCGAACCCCAGCTCATAGAGGGCGGCATACACCTTCGACACACTGATATCATCGGGGAACTGACCCAGAAACACCGACGGCAGCAGGGCCACCGAATGGGGATACTTCCTGAACATCCCGAAATCGTCGTCCTTGATGCTGATGGCCTGCGCGGGGCACACCTCATAGCACCTCCCGCAGTCGATGCAGCGGTGCTCCTGGATGGCAGCCTTGCCGCCACCGATGCGGATAGCCTCCGTGGGGCATATCTTCATGCACCGCGAGCACCCTATGCAGCGCGGTTCATCAACCTGGAGAGCGTGGTAAAAAGCCATTTCTTTTGGTTTAAGGTTAAAAGTTTAAGGTTTTTTGTTTAATGTTTTGGTTTTAAGGTCCCTGGTTTTAGAACTGCGTAGCATCCCTTAAACCGTAAACATTAAACCGTAAACCTTACTGAAAATTCACTTCCATCTCCACCGTCGTGCCGACGCCCACCTCACTCGTGACATTCATCTTGTCCACATTCTTCTGCATATTCGGCAAACCCATGCCGGCACCGAAGCCCATGTCGCGCACCTCAGGCCGCGCCGTCGAGTAGCCCTCCTGCATCGCCAACGCGATGTCGGGAATTCCGGGCCCCTTGTCGGCCACAACCATCTTGATCTTCTCCGGCTCGATATCCACCAGCACCTTGCCGCCGTAGGCATGCGCTATTGCGTTCACCTCCGCCTCATACAACGCCACCACGACGCGCTTCACCACCTGCGGGTTCACATTCAACTGCTTCAGCGTCTTCTTCACCGAACTCGACGCCTTCCCGGCATTCACAAAATCGCCTTCAACTACTGTATATTCCTGATGCATAATTCTCAATTTAATAGAGCGGTTTCATTCCGAGATCCCACAGCAGGCCGCAGGTCTTGAACATCGAATACGTGCTGCAAATCAGCACCATGTCGTTATCCTCGGCCAACTCGATCATGTCCTCCGTCGGCTTCTTGTTCCTCACAAACACCACGGCCTCCAGGTTCGCCATGTCGCACGTGCGGATAGTCTGCACATTACACAGACCCGTCACCAGCAACGGCGTATCCTTCAGCGTCAGCACATCACTCATGAGGTCCGACGCAAAAGCGTGCTCCACCTCCATGTCCAGACGGTCCTCGCCGAGAGCCACCGTGGCATCCAGTTTCCTTACTATATCTTGAAGAGTCATAACAAAAACTTAAAAAACATTAATTATTCATAGCTCAATTGTCGCTGCAAAGTTACAACTTTTTTTTCATCCCACCAAATTTATTTTCTCCAACCCCCAAACAGCCACAATAATTCCCCTCCCCCTCCGTTATTTAAAGACACCGAAGCGATACAGGGCTTCAGTAACACATCAGCAACCCGGAGCCAGGGATTGTCCCCTGCCTGATCATATCCTAAACAATAAAGCATGAAATACATATCTAATACAAAAGAATTGAGTTTGGTAATCGAAGAGGATTTGCCAGATGTTGGTGCTTACTTATATGTGTATAACTCCCAGGGAGACTGTATCGCCGATTATTTACAAGATGATGTGGATTCTTGCAAAAGGCAGGCCGGCGAAACCTTCGGAGTTGCACATAATAATTGGAGAAAAGACAGTTAGTAATCCGTAACCTATTCTTTTCTTGAATAAGTTTTATGAACACCATAACAATTGATGGGGTAACCCGTACTCAAACTATGCTGTTTTACCCCATTCCTTTCACCGGGAAAGAAAGGGATGAAGAAACAGGCTACGGCTACTTTGGAGCTAGGTATATGGATTATACTTTGATGACGTCGTTTATCTCCGTCGACAGATATGCATCCAAATATCCCTTCATATCTCCGTATGCATACTGCGCGTGGAATCCGATCAAGTTAACGGATCCTAATGGAGATACCATTGTAATTAAAGGCTCATTGGCAGATGATTGTGTCGAACGATTACGCTCAAAACACATTAATCTCAGCCGTGACCCTCAAACTGGCGTTCTATCAGCATCATTAAAAGAGGGCTATTCCGAAAAAGACTTGTTTGAACACGAGGCACTTTTGTATGAAGCTATCTGTGGAGAATCTAGCAGGACCTGCCATGTAGAAATAACAGCAGAACGGACTTTTAAAAATACCCCCGGACAGGATTGTTTTTATTTTGATGGAAATATTCAGGCAACACTACTAGGTGGTTCGGCCATGGGTACAAAGTATGATGCGACAACAAAATCCGCCTTGTCAAGATCATTTGTTGACCCAATACTGATTGAACAAAATGGGTATGATCAAGGTGTGGCTCATGAGGTTATAGAGGCGTTTATCCTGGCATTTATATCTACTGAATTAAAGATTGACTTCGAACCTGCATACCAACAAGAAGGCAAGAAGGGCAAAGACCCATTAATTAGAGTGGCATGTAGTATGTCTGTGCACGAGAGAGTTGGTCCAGCAGAGCTTCATGAATTTGGTCCCCAATCAGGAATGATAGAACACTTAAAATAGTTTTTTATTTATACAAATAGCATTTTATTATGAAGAGGAAAGTCAAATATTGGTTTATTATTGCAGTCGGAAGTTGTATTTTTCTGACTCCCAAGTGTTTTTCTCAAAACAATTCACCATCTTCACCTGTTGATGTGAATAACAAATTGGAGTGCGTCAAATCAAAACCGTATACAGGAAGATTCAAAGTAGATAGCATTTATACCGTGGATGAGTTTATTTTATATTATGTTTACTGTATAGATACGATTGATTTAAAATGGGGTGGAATATTTTGGATTAAAAAAAATTATTATGGCATTCCATTAACTATAGTAACTGTTGACGACCCCACAGCCAGTGGGACTCTAATAAAAATTGGTGACATTTTTGACCTAGATTTAACTCCATATTATGGAGCTTGGTTGCTTCGAGAACATCACAATTATAATTATAATAGAGAGATACAGTATGATACTCTTTACAAGAGAGATGGCAGTTTCATAACAATACCCAGGGACAGCATTTGGAACCAACTGATGACTTCTCCCCAAATTAGGGGGAGATGCTATTATCCGAAAGAAACAATAGACTATAGTGCAAGTCCGGAGGAAAAGACCAGATGAAAACAACAACTAATTGACTCCTCTTGCACATAAAACGGACATCCTATACCATACGGGGCAGCGCACGCTGAAGATGACGGGCAACGCCTCGACGGTCGACGTGAACGCATGGGAACAGCACACCTACGGCTGAAATGACAATGTCATAGCATAAAACCGAAGGGGTAAACCGCACGAAAAGGGTGTGGTTTTACCCCTTTGTTTCACCGTGAAAAGAACGCGACGAATTAACGAGGTATGGATATTTCGGTTGGAACAGGGGATGAAGTGAACCCTCTGTCCCATTTCTACTAGATTTATAGGATCTCTGCCTGCAGGGCAATGAATTCTTTTGCGACAGCCCAGCTCAGTGCGTGTTGCACTGAGCCCGTTGTCCGCGTTGTCTCTGTTGTCGTTAAAAAAAACACATCCCGTTGTCTTCTCAATTTTCAATTCTCAATTCTCAATTTTCTATTCATGAACAATAATTCCCCGACCCTGCCGTTATCCATACATATAGAAGCGAGGTAAGGCTTCAGTAATACATCAGTAAGAGTTGATACCCGTAATTGAATAAAAATTAAACACATACCGTCATGGCAAAACTCCATCAAGGCA